>JAGLOO010000009.1 GCA_023138875.1 Bacteroidales bacterium | reverse complement strand
CTGAGCCAGGATCAAACTCTTCATTGTAGAAAAAATTTAATTTGCTCAAGGATTCTTCACTCCTGAATTTTCAATTTGGAATTTCAGGTGACTTCTTTACCTAATTCTTACTTCAATATTTTCAAAGAACTATGTTCCGTTTTTACGGACTGCAAAGATACTAACTTTATCTAAACCGTCCAAAATCTTTCTTCACAATTTGCTCACTTTGTGAGCGAGCTTCGGTTCAATCTTTTTTAGAACATTGCTTTTAAAAAGCGGATGCAAAGATAAAGACTTTAAATTCTAATCTCCAAACATTCTTTCGGTTTTATTTATAATATTTTCCACCTGCTTGATATTATGAATTTTATAGAACATGATTGAAAGAACTTCATTTTGCAAATGGCCCGCAAATATATATTCTTTCCTTTTCCCGGCCTAACAAATTCTACAAAAAATGGTGTAATTTTGTTGCTTTCGACAATTGCATATGAGTGAACAGCTGGTCATCGTACCTACATATAATGAGATTGAGAATATCGACAGGATCATTGATGTGGTCCTGAACCTCGCTACCGAAACACATCTGCTGATCGTGGATGATAACTCGCCCGACGGAACGGGCAGGCGGGTCAAGGAATTAAAATCCACCCATAAAGACACCCTCCACCTGCTGGAACGTTCCGGGAAGCTGGGACTGGGTACTGCCTATATCATGGGATTCAAGTGGGCCCTGGAAAAGGGATACCGGTACATCTGTGAAATGGATGCTGATTTCTCACACGATCCCCATGACCTTCCAGGGTTGTTTAACGCCTGCGAGAATGACGGCGCTGATGTGGCAGTCGGGTCCAGGTATATATCGGGTGTGAATGTAGTGAACTGGCCCATGAGCAGGGTGCTAATCTCTTATTTTGCATCGGTATATGTGAGGATGATCACAAGAATGAAGGTCAGGGACGCAACGGCTGGTTTTGTCTGTTACCGCCGGGAAGTACTTGAAGTGATCGATCTGGACCAGATCAAATTTAAGGGATACGCATTCCAGATCGAAATGAAATTCAAAGCCTGGAAGTATGGATTTAATGTGGTGGAACTGCCCATCATCTTCACTGACCGCAGGGAAGGCACTTCGAAAATGTCAGGAAAGATCGTAAATGAAGCGATCTGGGGAGTGATAAGGCTGAAGGTGGACAGCTGGTTTAATAACTACAGTCGCTAAATGATGAATAATTATCTGATTAAGAACGCCAAGATCGTAAACAACGGTGCCATCATTGACGGATTTGTACTGGTTCGTGGAGGGGTCATCAGGGCAGTTGCCGAAGGAGATCCTGGAGTGGAGCAGGATCAGTCGGAAGTAATCGATGCCGATGGCAGGTACCTGATCCCGGGGATTATTGATGATCAGGTGCATTTTCGTGAGCCTGGCCTGACCCATAAAGCTGAGATAGCCACTGAATCAAAGGCGGCAGTGGCCGGAGGGGTCACTTCTTACATGGAGATGCCCAATACAAAGCCCCAGGCAACCACCATTGAAGAACTGGAAAGGAAGTATGACCGGGCATCAGAAGTCTCCATGGCCAATTACTCCTTCTACCTGGGGGCTACCAATGATAATATCAATGAGATTAAAAAGCTTGAGCCAGGGAGAAACTGTGGGGTAAAGGTTTTCATGGGATCTTCCACTGGAAACATGCTGGTGGACAACCGCAGGTCACTCGAAAAGATCTTTGCAGAATCGCCCACCCTTATTGCCACCCATTGCGAGGACGAGACCACCATACGAAAGAACACCGATGAACAACGCGCACGCTTTGGTGAGGATATCCCAGTGCACATGCACCCCGTGATTCGGAGCGAAGAGGCATGTTACCTGTCAAGCTCACTGGCAGTTGAACTGGCCAGAAAGCATCAATCCCGATTGCACATACTCCATATCTCCACTGCCAGGGAACTAGAGCTGTTTGAGCAGGGTACCGATTTTGACAGGAAGAGTATTACCGCCGAGGTATGCATTCATCACCTCTGGTTCCATGATGAAGATTACGAAAGAAAAGGGACCCTGATCAAATGGAATCCGGCCATTAAAACCAAGCATGACCGCGATTCCCTGGTGGCAGCCCTGCTGAATGACAAAATTGACGTGATCGCAACCGATCATGCACCGCATACCATTGAGGAGAAACAGAGTAAATACTTTGAATCACCTTCAGGTGGTCCCATGGTGCAACATGCACTTGTGGCCATGCTTGAACTGGTGCACAAGAATAAACTGACCATCGAGAAAGTGGTTGAAAAAATGTGTCATGCCCCGGCCAGGCTGTTCGGGGTAAAAGGACGGGGATTCATTGAGCCAGGTTACCAGGCTGACCTTGTGCTTGTGGATATGGAACAAGAATGGACAGTCGCCAATAAGAACATATATTATAAGTGTGGATGGTCTCCCTTCACAGGAGAAACCTTTCATTCTAAAGTATCTCATACCTGGGTAAACGGGAAACTGGTATACAGGGATGGCCTGTTCAATGAGATGGTGCGGGGAGAAAGGTTAGAGTTTGATAGAAAAAGTTAGTAGTTAGGGATTATTGGTTATCGCAATAATCTATCCAAGACAGATCCCGATGCTACTTTCATGCGATAACAGTTATTATATCACTAATTCAATATTTCCTATGAAAAGAATTGACAGCAACAAATCCAGAAGATCGTTTATTAAAAAAACCGTTCTGGGTACAGCTCTTGTTTCTTCATCTCCGTTGTTATTTTCCAGGACATATAATCAACGGTTGTTGATGGAATCAAGATCTTATGCATCAACAGCGTTTGCAGCAAATGATAATATCAATCTCGCATTGATTGGTTCTGGCATACAGGGGATCTATGATACAAACTCTGCACTTCGGGTACCAGGAGTAAAACTTGTAGCTACTTGTGATTTATACGAAGGTCGTCTGGACAGGGCAAAAGAATTATGGGGTAATGACATTTTTGTTACCAGAGACTATCGTGAGATTCTTGATAGAAAGGATGTTGATGCAGTGATTATTGCTACGCCGGATCACTGGCACAAGAAAATCAGCATTGAGGCCCTGAATTCAGGTAAAGCAGTGTACTGTGAAAAACCTATGGTGCAAAAATTTGATGAGGGCCAGGAAATAATAGAAACCCAGAAAAAAACAGGCAAAGTGATGCAAGTTGGCAGCCAGGGCATGTCATCACTGGGAAACGAAAAAGCCAAACAATTGTATGAGGATGGTGCCATCGGGCAAATTGTGATGTTGGATATGTTTAATGATCGGTATTCCGCAGAAGGTGCCTGGCAATATCCGATACCGGCTGATGCCAATCCGGATACAATTGATTTTGATACATTTTTAGGTCATGCCCCGAGAGTTCCTTACGAATTAGTACGTTTTTTTCGGTGGAGAAATTACCAAGATTACGGCACTGGAGTCGCTGGTGATCTCTTTGTTCATGCGTTTTCTACCTTGAATTTCATCTTAAGTTCAAATGGCCCGAACAAGGCGCTTTCAACCGGAGGTTTGAGATACTGGAAAGATGGCAGAGATGTTCCTGATGTGACAATGACACTATATGATTATCCGGAAACAAAAACTCACGCTGCATTCAATGCTGCATTCAGGGTAAATTTCATCGCCGGAAACGGTGGAGGAGGTGGTTTTCGATTGGTTGGTACCGAAGGCGAGATGCAAGTGAGTTCAAACAGCGTAAAATTAATCCGTTCAAAATTGGATATGAAACCAGGAGATTATGCATTGATCGCATATACCGAAGAAATTCAGAAAAAGATTAGAGCAAAATATGATCAAATAAATGCGGGGGAAAGATCCTCAGATCTCAATATCGGTGAGACAATCTATGAAGCTCCAACAGATTACAAAGGCAGTCATTATGATCATTTTTATAATTTCTTCCAGGGAATACGGGGAGAGAAGAAGATCATAGAAGATCCCACATTTGGTTTGCGTGCTGCAGGAGCCGCCCTTTTAGCCAATGAAAGTTACAACCAGGGTAAACCTGTAAAATGGGATCCTGAATCAATGAGTTTAATCCAATAAATAAGATTCGAATAGATGAAAAAGTTATTGTTCACCTTTTGCCTGATTTTTAGTTTTGTATTTATAGTTGCACAAGAGAACCCTATAAATGTGATTGTTATTGGTGCCCATCCGGACGACTGTGATGGTGATGCGGGAGGTACAGCCATACTATTTGCACAAATGGGTCATCACGTGAAATTTATATCCCTAACCAATGGAGATGCGGGTCATTATGCCATGGGTGGTGGTGCATTAGCAAAAAGAAGAGTTGCAGAAGCACAGGAAGCCGGGAATAGATTTGGTGTAGAATATATGGTGTTCGATAACCATGACGGTGAGCTCATGCCCACATTGGAGAACCGTTTAAAAATTATAAGGGAAATCAGGAAATGGAATGCCGACATTGTCATTGGGCCCAGGACCAATGATTATCATCCCGATCACAGAAATACCGCAATTTTAATGCAGGATGCTGCTTATCTGGTGATTGTCCCGAATATTGCACCCGATGTTCCCGCACTGAAAAAAAACCCGGTCTTTTTATTTGCAGAAGACAGGTTTCAAAAACCAAATCCTTTTGAACCTGACATTGCCGTGATCATCGATGAAGTGTTTGATCAGAAAATATTTGGAATGGCCGCTCATGAATCTCAGTATTTCGAATGGCTTCCATGGACTTCGGGGAATCTGGATAATGTGCCAAAGGATGAGAAATCCAGATTGGAATTATTAGCCAAATGGAGAACCTTTGCACCAAATGCATCAGTCCGGGAGTGCTTGAAGAAATGGTATGGAGATGAAGCTGCAATAGCCAAACATGCCGAGGCATTTGAAATTTGTGAATATGGAAAACAACCAAATGAAGAAGAGATACTCAGGTTGTTTCCAATGTTGAAAAAATGAAGCTGGTCTAAGATTTGATTCTAACTAATAACGCGGATGCAGTGAGCATACTAACATTAAATAATACACCCATGAACAAAACAATTGTTTCCTTATCGAATTATCCCCTGATCAGTGGGATTTCAATCATCGTAGCTCTGATCATGTTAATGGCGGGATGTAATTCCGGCAAGAGGGGAGATAGGTCCACCGAACAGAAAAATCCGAAATACAAAGTGGAGAAATCCTTTTTCGGGCAAACCCTTGAAGGAGATTCAGCGATGCTGTTTACCCTGAAGAACGACAAAGACTACGTGGTAAAGATCACAAATTACGGTGGTATTATCACTGAGATCCTTACGCCTGACAGGAATGGAAAAATGGGCAACATTGCCCTGGGATTTGATAACCTGGATCAATACCTGGAAGGCCATCCCTACTTCGGGGCGATTGTCGGCCGCTATGGGAACCGGATTGCCAAAGCACAATTCACCCTGGATGGAGAGACTTACCAGCTGGCTGTCAATAATGGGAACAATACCCTTCATGGAGGATTGAAAGGATTTGACAAAATGCTCTGGGATCCGGAGGTCATCTCATGTGATGAACGCGCTGCCCTGAAACTTACCTATGTAAGTCCCGACGGGGAAGAGGGGTACCCAGGTACCCTGAAGGTAGTTGTTACCTATGAACTGCTCAAGGACCAACTATTCATCACATACGAGGCTGAAACGGACAAAGCAACACCGCTCAATCTTACCAACCACTCCTATTTCAACCTGGCAGGAGAAGGGACCATACTGGATCATATTCTCTATATCAATGCATCCAGGTATACCCCGGTCAATGATGAACTGATCCCTACCGGCGAACTGGCTATTGTGGAAGGTACTCCTTACGATTTCAGGAAGCCCTTTGTTATCGGCGAAAGAATTGATGAAGTTCCGGGTGATCCAGGTGGCTATGACCACAACTTTGTGCTGGATGGGACCGCCAAAGAGAAAGTGCTGGATGGGACCTCCAAAGAGAAAGTGCTGGCTGCTAAGCTGATGGATCCCAAAAGTGGAAGGTTCCTGGAAGTGACTACCACTGAGCCGGGTGTTCAATTCTATACTGGAAACTTCCTGGATGGAACGCTTGTTTCGGGAGATGTTACCTATGTGAAAAACTATGGTATGTGCCTGGAGACGCAGCATTTTCCTGATTCCCCCAATCAGCCTGATTTCCCCACCACCATCCTGCAACCGGGAGATAAGTTCATCTCCCAGACCATCTTCAAGTTTGGAGTGGAGGAGAAAGCATGGTGCACAAACAAAAAATAATGCTGAAAATTTATCGTTATGTAGGGTAAACTCCTGGCCTTGCATCATAATAATATATAGAACCCAAAATAAATCCGGAAATGAAATCCTTTTTATCCATTTCTGCTTTAATAATCCTGATCCTTGCTGCAGTTGGATGCAGCGGAACCGGAGAACAGTCAGACATTGAATACAATTTCCCTGAACTTTCAGGTCCCTACCTGGGACAGCCTATGCCTGATTCCATTCCCGGGCTGTTTGCCCGGGGAGTTGTGTCCACTGGGATATTTACCCGTGATGTGGCCATTGCTCCCGATGGAACAGAGATTTACTTCTGTGTGGCCATCGGAAACTATACTTACTCTACCATCCTCTATTCGAAAGAGATGGACGGCAAATGGCTGCCTCCGGAAATAGTTCCTTTTTCAGGCGGTCCGGGAGTGATGGATCTTGAACCAGTGCTAACAGCAGACGGATCCAGGCTCTATTTTCTGTCCAATCGTCCTGACGGAGATGAACCGATGGGCGACCAGGATATCTGGTTCGTGGATCGAACAACGGATGGCTGGGGCACGCCTCAAAATCTTGGGGAGCCTGTGAACACCGACGGTGGAGAGTTCTTCCCTTCCCTTACTAAGGATGGAACCCTTTACTTTACAAGAAATGAAAAAGGCAGTCAGCTCAACCAGCTTTTCCGCAGCAGGTGGGAAAACGGGGCCTTCCAGGAACCCGAACTTCTGCCCGAGCAGGTGAACTGTGGCACCAACCGGTTTAATGCCTTCGTTTCACCCGATGAAAGTTATATGATCGTTCCGGCGGCTGGGATGGAAGACGCCTACGACGGTGTAGATTACTATATTGTATTCCGTGATATGAACGACCAATGGTCGGAACCCATAAATATGGGTGAAAAGGTGAATCTGGACAATGCCAGGGGATGGTCGCCCTATGTTTCCCCCGATGGTAAGGTCTTTTTCTTTATGGCCACCCGGACCAGTGAGATTGAGCCGGAGGACTGGAATTATAAAAACCTGAAAGCGCTCAATAACTCCCCTGGAAATGGCAATGCAGATATCTACTGGATGGATGCCGGTTTTATCAGGATACTGAAAGAGAAAGCGCTGGGGGATTTAAAAAAGGGACCTTAGCAGGTGCGAAGCAGCTGGTTCAGTCCCGTTTTGAATGTCCTGGAGATGTGTAAAAATGCTACTCGCAATGCAGTGCAGCAGCAGGATTGATACGGGCAGCTTTCAATGAGGTAATGGTTACTGTTACCATGGCTATGATAATGGCCAGCAGCGCTGAAGCAATAAAGAGCAGAGGCTGGAATCCCACATTATACGGAAAATCCCTCAACCAGTCCTGCATCATGTAGTAGGCTACAGGCATGGCAATGGCAATAGAAATCCCTACCGCAAAGATCACACTTTTTGATACCACAGTGATAATGTTTGTCTCGGTGGCGCCCAGTACCTTCCGCAGACCGATCTCCCGTATCCGCTTCTGTGCATTGTATAGCGTAAGACCAAAAAGTCCCAGTGATGCAATAAAGATAGCCAGTATAGAAAAAATCATGGTCACAGCACCGGTCCGCTTTTCCTCTGCATAATAGGTTTCCAGCTCCTCATCAAGGAAAAAGTACTGCAGGGGCTGATCGTCGGTAAATTCTTTCCATTTGTCATCCATATGCTTCAGGCCTGCTTCAATATTCTCCTTGCCTGGAGCCAGGCGGACAGTCAGGTATCCAGACCAGTTCCATGATTCTTCTTTAAGAATAGCAATCTGCGCACCTACCTCATGTTTCAGGGTAAGGAAATGGTGATCACTCATCACACCAATAATCCTTAATTCCCTTAATTCATTGTCCCCCACACTATGCATGATTGATTGATTAAGGGGATCCTCCAAGTTGTATTTACGAACAGCAGCTTCATTTATCAGGCAGGTTGCCGAGTCTGTGGCGAAGTCTTCTGAGAAATACCTGCTATCCGGAGTAGCCAATCCAAACTTATAAGTATCCATAAAATCTTCATCAGTCCAGAAAGTAAAGAAAAGTACGATTTCCTCCAGCGGTCTTCCCTTGATCCCATATGCATTGTTGTTATTGGGAGCTCCCAGGTATGCCGTGGAATTGGAGGCTGAAAGGATCGATGTATGGTTGGTAAGTTCATCTTTGAAAGTTTGAATTTGCTGTCCCAGCGGGTGTATCCTTTCCATCACTACCAGCTGCTCCTTGTCGAATCCCAGGTCCTTGTTGGTCATATACCGGAACTGCCAGTAGATGACCAGGGTCCCTGCGATGATGACGATCGAAATAGAGAACTGGATGATCACCAGGACATTCCTCATCCAGTTGGTCCCGTTCTTCTGGTTGCCGTTCCCTTTCAGGGCAAAGATGGGTTTGAAGGAGGCCAGCACAAAGGAAGGATAACTGCCACTCAGTAATCCCACAAGTATGGCCAGGATAATGAATGACGGGATCATGTACCAACGGAATATATCCCCATATTCCAGGTTCAGTCCCACCAGATTGTTGAAGGGATTCAGTAAGATAACCACAAGCAGGAGGGCGATCACAAGGGATATCAGGCTGAGAAAGACACTCTCGAACAGGAATTGTTGGACCAGTTGTTTTTTTCCTGATCCCACAACTTTTCGCAGACTCACTTCCTTGGCCCGGCTCAATGACCTGGCCGTGCTGAGATTCATGAAGTTGATGGAGGCAATGACCAGGACAAAGAATGCAATAATCCCAAAAATTATCAGGTAAGTACGGTTCCCGATGGGGCGGAACCCGATATCACTGGGCACCTCAATTTCTGTATCAAGATGGATATTCAGCAGGGCCTGGGTAAAGACCCCATACTTTCCGCCGGCTTCAGCAAATTCTTCGGGTGAGATCCCCATAAATTGTTCCAGTTGGGGACGTATATTCTCCAGCAAAGATGCATTAATCTTTGTATCCAGGGCTGCCTGATCCGCACCGGGTTGCACCAATATATATGTCTGCATATGATTGTTGAACCAGTTAGTTCTCCGGCTCGACTCATAGGTGGAATAGGAACAGATGAAATCATAGTAAAAATGTGACGTCCTCGGAGCATCTTCCACTATACCGGTAACCCGGTACAGGGTGGAGTCGTTGTTCATGGCAATGGACTTACCCATGGGATCGCCATCCGGGAAGTACTGATTGGCTTTGGTTTCCGATAACAATAAGGTATTGGGTTCATCCAGGCAGGTAGCTGGATCGCCCTGGAGAAGGTTGATGGTAAATACCTCGAAAAAGGTCGAATCGGCATACATGATATGGCCCTCCAGGAACTTATTTTCCTGATCTGCCCACATGAGCCGGTTGTTGGCAAAATCGAACCTGCAGAAATTCTCTATTTCAGGGATCTCTTCATTAAATGTGGGTCCGAATATGGGACTGTTCCAGGCACCTTTAAACTCTTCACCTGCCGTTTTACCGTCAAGGTATAGCCTGTAAATATCAGCAGACCGCTCATGGAAACGGTCGTAACTTGTTTCACTGATGATATAGAGGATGATGAAAATGGAACTGGCCAGACCAATGGCCAGACCGGATATATTGATCACATTGAATGCTTTGTTCCTGTTTATACTCCGGATCGTGACCCTTAAAAAATTCTTCCACATATGTTTTAGGTTTTCATTCGTTTTTACAGAAACTATGCCACTCGCTCTTAACTGCTGGCTATCTGATATTTAATAAGTTTTATTCCCCTGCTGAATAGCACGTTTTCGGACACGGATGTACGAATGTGAACAGTGGATTTTTCAACACTTTTGAGCTAACTTGGTTATTTATTATTAGACGCAACACACCTTAAAAAAGTTACTATGAAGCATCATACTTTATCCCGTCGGAAGTTTGTAAAACTTTCTGCTGCCGCCGCCGCCGGACTGACTGTATTACCTGGATTTCGTTTTGGGCTGGACCAGCTACCGATACCGATGAAAAGAATGTTCGGTAAGACCGGTTTCGAAGTGACCACGTTGGGGCTCGGTGGACAGGCCTCATTGCAATGGACCCCCGAAGATGTGGATCCTGTCCCCATCATCATGAAAGCATTTAAAATGGGTATCAACTACTTTGACACTTCCAATCTATATGCGGATAGCCAGCTAAATTTTGGCAAAGCATTTAAAAAGCTGAACCTGTTACCCGGTCGGCCAGGTTACGACAGGGAATTGCGTGAGTCCATTTTCCTTACTACCAAAACCCATATCAAATGGGCAAAGCCCGATTTCCCGGACATTGAAGGAGTAGGGAACTGGACACAGGGTGATCATGGTAAAGGTGCGGTGGGAGACCTGAAAAGATCTCTCTCGCAAATGTTCGGGGATGGGAAAGGTAATTACCCGGAAGGAGCTTATGTGAATATGATCCTGATGCACAGCCTGAATAACACCGACGAGGTTGATGTTCTCTATAAGGGACTGGAGACACCCCTGGATAAGAATGAGAACTTCGGAACCCTGGTAGCAATGAAGGATTTCAGGGACGGTACCAACCTTACAGGTTTGAATCCGAACAAGGAGCGTCTGATCCGGCACATCGGATTTTCTGGACACCTGAACTCTCCTGCCATGATGGAAATGATCCGGAGGGACCGGTTTGATCTCCTGGACGGAATGCTTGTAGCCATTAATCCCAATGACAAACGTTACCTGAACCACCAGTACAACGTTATCCCTGTTGCGAAAGCTAAAAACATGGGCATCATCGCCATGAAGGTATTTGCCGATGGTGCCATGTATGACAAGGAAGCGCGCTGGTCGAGAACACCGGAAGATGTGGTAAGGACAGTAGGCACCACTGAGCTTCCAAGCAAACCTTTGGTGGAATATGCACTAACCACGCCAGGGATCCATACCGCCATCATAGGTATAGGCCAGATTTCTGACGATCACCTGAAGTGCCAGCTGGTTCAGAACTATTATGCCGCACAGATCGCGCCCGACGGAATGAGCGAAAAGAAAAGACTGCAGCTGGAAGAAAAGACCGGAAGTGTGAAAAATGGACAGACCAATTGGTTCCAGCTTGAAAGAGCGGAACTTTCTCCTCCCAATAATGTGATACTCAAAGTAGAGAATGAAGTTGAGATTACCTGGGATACAGCTTACACCGCGGATGCTCCGCTTTCCCATTACGAGGTATTCAGAGAAGAGAAGAGGATTGCATTGGTGTCACATGAACCGCAGATATCGAAAGAGCCCTTCGGGTTCAAAGATTCCACCAGGGGATCTTCATACAGGGTGGTTTCGGTAGACCATGCGGGTAACAGGTCTGAAAGTGTACTTTTAAAGGTGTAGGGTCAGGTTTTATTAAATCCTTTTCTTTCCATCTTGCCCCAGGTATTCCGCTTCAGGATTTTATCAATGTTGCCTTTGATTGACATCAACATGACCAGTGGATGATAGAAGACCGGTTCCATGAATGCTGTTCCGATCAGTTTTAACACATCCCTTCGTTTTTCATATTTATGAAATGTTACCTCTTCAAACAGGACACTCCATATGGATAAAGAAACAGCAAAAAAGTAGACAAATCCTAATAGCAAAAGAAAAAATGGCCAGTTCAAATTACCTGTGATCACCAGAAATATAAACCAGAGTATCCCCAGGAACTCAATAATGGGTGCAAGGTATTCAAACATCAGCCAATAGGGGTAACCAAGCATTCCGAGTTTTCCATATTTCCTGTTGAAAAACAATTTTCGATGAGTGATCAGCGTTTCAAGGGTTCCGCGGGTCCACCTGCTCCGTTGCCTGGCCAGCATTTTTAAAGTAGATGGCACCTCTGTCCAGCAAAGAGGATCGGGGATATAGACTACATCATAGGTCTCATTATTGTCGGCCATATATCGTCTTATCCGCACCACCAGTTCCATATCCTCCCCAACAGTGTCTGTCCGATAGCCCCCTGACTGAATGACGATTTCCCGGTCAAACATCCCAAGTGCACCCGATATAAGAAGTAAACCATCCAACTCACTCCATGCCATCCTGCCCATCAGGAAAGCCCTGGTATATTCCATCACCTGGGCTCTTGGAAGGAATTTCTTGGGAAGATGTATTTTATTAATATGACCACCAGAGATCTCACATGAGTTGGCTATCCTGATCACCCCACCGGCACCTATCACTCTCTTTTCCTTGGCCTCCATAAATGGTTTTACCAGCTTAAGGAGGGCATCGGGCTCCATTATAGAGTCAGCATCAATACTTACCACCAGGTCATTCTTGGAAACATTCAGTCCGGCATTTAAAGAATCGGCCTTACCCCCGTTCACCTTATCAATCACAGTAAGCTTTTTGAAAGACCTGTTCCGGGACTTATATACTCCCCGTATCCTTTTACATGGCAAGCGATAATCGAAATAGTAGTTAACCTTTTCCAGTTCATAGGTTTGGATCATCTTTTCCATGGAATCGTCTGAACTGCCATCATTGACTACAATCACTTCATAATTATTATAATAGAGCGACAACAGGGTGCGAATATTGTCGATGATGGTACGGGTTTCGTTAAAGGCCGGAGCTATGACTGAAAGTGTAGGAGCCAGCGGAGAGGAGACGATGGAGTTATAATTTACATAGCTATTCTTTCTCAGGTACTTGCGCAAGGAAATTGCGGAGAAAACAGTGAGCAGCAGATATGTACTGAAAATCAATGCAGTAATTATAAAAACCGCATGTAACAAAAAAAACTTTAATATTTCAAACAAGCTATTCATAATTAGTAGATCCTGCCGTCAAGCACATGCCTGATGATGATCTGATAGTTTTTATACTCAGATTTTGATTTCATTAGTTTGATAAGCATCGATATACCGGGTTCATCTGTATTCTCCATCGCTTTTGTGGCCTGGATCTGGAGCTGGACATCCTCCTCCATATCCAGCACAGATTTCAGGAAATTCAGGTACCTCTCATCCGGGATTCTGGCAAATGTGAGCAAAATTTCCAATTTGTTCTTGTAGGGCTCACCCTCATAAATCTTTTTAAGGACAGGCAATGAACTTTTATATTGAATATCTCCGAATACCTTGATAGCCGTGTGCCTGACCACATCACTCTCATGTTCAAGAAGTTTTATGATCTCCTTACCCGCACTTTTCTGCTTGAACCAGGAAACCATCTCCAGCGCAAAAATTACTATACTCAGGTTCTTTGATTCAAACCATTGCTTGAATGCCGGGACTTTTAGGTTATGCTGGATGAGCAGTTCATGAAGAGTTATCTGTTCCCAGACTGCCAGTGGTTTATCCATGAAATGCAGGAAATGGTAGGGATTATCATCTGATAATCTGACCATGGCGATCTGGGCTTCCATTCTTACGATCTCATTGCTGGAATTAAGGCTGTCCAGGATCCTCTCTTTCGCTTCCCGGATATTCATGAAGGCCAGTTCCCTGAATCCTTTCACATTCTCATGCCATTTCTTACTGTAGGCTTTTGCAAGGGAGTCTTTTTTTAAACCCAACAACAGATAGAGCTCTTTAATCAAGAGCCTGAGCTCACCCTTCAGGTTAATGCTCAGATCGATCATCTGATTGATCAGGATCTGACGGTTGAATCTGTTGGAAGCAACCCTTTCTAAATCCTTAAGGGCCCGGTCTCGTTTTTCCTCTTCAAATAGATAATCCATTAATTTCTGCTGATACTCATTATTCAGATATTCCAACAGCTTCTCCTCTCGCTGCATCCTGCCCCTGTTTAACAGAATTATAATCAACAACGTGATCAGTGTTATAATCGAATAGATGATCACCACATAAAGAATGGAAATAAACAGGGGGGATTTGTCAAATCTGACAAGGATCCGCCCTCTGTATCGGCTCAGAAAACTGTTAGGTTGGGCCTGCTGTGTTACTGCTGTATCCTGCAATATCTGAGGAGCCGGAATCCCGACCAATTCGGTTGAATCCTGTCCGGTTGGAGCGCTGGCATCCCGGGCAAATACAGTGTAAAAACTGATTGGAATGAGGGCCCACAAAAGAAACAGGACTATGTATTTAACCCGTGCTGTCACTGCATTAACCTGATATATAATCCTATCCTCATATCAAACCGGTTGCGGAATTGCTGATCGTCAAATTCCTCATAGGCATATCCCGCCATTACATTCAGCCGTAAATTATACCTGACCTGTCTGGAAAACTCCGCTCTGAAAGAGAGTGCATTCAATCTTTCAAGATCTGAAACAACCACCAATGGTTCATCAGGAGCCGTGCCATATCCCAGTGTAATATTGAGATAATTAAATCTGTCAGCAAAGTATCTCCTGGCGCTAAGGTAATAGGATCCCGAAATGCCATACTCTTTGAAAAACAGGTAATTTCTCAAAGAAAACCAAAAATTACCCGTGTATTTTTCTCCTGAGAATGTCAGGAAAGTAAAGTGCTGATCCCAGTAGAAATAGCGCATTCCGGCAGATATGGCAAATCCGGACGGCAGCACTTGCCACACCTCCAGGGCAGCCCTGTGATCCGGTAAATAATTGATCGTTCCGCCCGGTGAGATGCCATACCCGGCCATTGCATAATTCATTTTACCCAGATGAAAATAGGTATCCAGATTCAACTGAATGTCTGTGGACGTGCCCTCAACTCCTGGATGATAGCCCCCGTTTAGATAAGGTGATAAGGAACCTAACTTATAAGGAATGATGGCGCCTGCAGAAAGCATATGCCAGTTTCTGAGATAAGGCTTCCGGAAGTGGTCGTAAGAATAGGATACCAGGATCTCTGTTATATCCTGGGTTGATCCCAGTTGAGATTTCGCCAACAAATATTTCCTTTTTATCTCAGGTGAATCAGGATTCAATGCTAGTGCTGCACCAGCATATTCTTCAAGTTTGATCCAGTCGTTCTCCCAGTAGGCCAGATCAACACGGACTTCATGGGCTTCGAAATGAGATGGATCCTTCAATAAAACTTGCTCCAGAATTGAATGGGCCGAATCATATGCTGCTTCCCATCCAAATATTCTGGCCAGATAAAGGGAAACATCATAATAATCTGGATTTTCCACCAGCAAACGGTACCCGATATTTTTCGCATCAGCATACTGGTTAGCCGCCGCATGCTGCCTCATCAAGGCAAATCCGTCTTCAGGAGTATCATATGTTTTTTGCAATTCCTGAGCTGATAATTGATACGAGAAAAAAACCGAAAGGATGATCAGTGCTGTTACAATTCGCATATAATGGCTAATTTTCTTCGAAAAGGGATTGTATAAGATCAAGCAATGCTTTCGGATCAAACGGTTTGGTTAGGTATCCCTCTGCTCCAAGCTCCTTGGCATGATCTATTGTCTCATCCAGGTTAATGCCGGAAATGATGATCGTTGGGATCTTTGTTTCCAGCTTTGTATTGATATACCGAACCAGCTCAAGCCCTTTGGTATACGGCATATTAATGTCAGTGATCACCAGGTCGACTTCCTGTTCATCCAAAATACCAATCCCCTGCTCGCCATCCTCAGCTTTCAGCACTTCGTAGCCCGCCTTCTTAAGCGTAAACTCGATGGTTTTAAGGGCTATTGGATTATCTTCACACACAAGTATTCTCATCGGTTCCGGAGCACTTTTCCGTAAAGCTATTGAATTATTATACGATGCAGCTCTAAATTGTTATCAAATTGTATATTGAATATGAACACTCCCGGTTCGAGGTCTTCAAGCCTGATCCAGGAATCACTATCTTCCAGTGTTTCAAATGCAATGTCTCTGCCCATCATATCCACTACATGCACCGATGCACTCCCAAAAGATTCCGTGGTCCTGATATAGAACAGCTCCTTCCCCGGATTTGGGAAAATGAAAAAACGATTGTAGGAATTCTGGTGGTTCTCTTCCAGGTTCAATGAAAAACCGACCTGCAGGTAAACCGGGACCAGTGTTGAATATGTATATCCGTCGTGAAGGTAATACATGAAAAAATCATTCCCGATAAAATCCTGATCCGGAATGTAATTAAAGCTGCCGTTGGGGTGAAGATGCAAATTTCCATTTGTTGTGCCGTTCCCAAATGAAAGGGATGCAGATAATTCATTTCCGTCGATATCAAAATCATTGGCCAGCAGTCCCTCCTTCCCTCCTATATCCAGAGAATTGCCAGGTTCTACTTCAAACGTATCCGCCAAGCCTATGGGCGGAGAATTAAACAGCGGCAACTGCTGTTTCAGATAATGATAAGATTGCTTTTTTCGTTCAATGGGCGGGTCCATCACTATTTTCTCATAGTCCCAGAAGCTCCAGGAATACCTCTCTGACTGATACAATTCATTATTCATCACTGCAGTAACGGCTATTCCTTCAGACAGGGTATCCTCCTGCTCAATGACAATATCGCTTCCCTCTTTACGGGACACATAGTGCATGGCCCTGCGCACGGTAGGAGCCGGGAAATTGATCAGGGTCCATGGGATCCTGACCTCCAGGCTGTCTTTAAAGAGGGTTACAGCATTGAGAAACTGGTAAGGATCATTCCGTTCGGAGATCCGGAGTTCCCCGATGTATTGTGTAATGTTATAATGATAATTGGTTTTCCACCTGACCCGGTTCCAGTCACCCAGGTCACTTCTCGTGGAAATGACCGTATCAACCCTGACCCGGTTTTTGATTCCGTAGACATCATAGGACGGGATCACGTATAGATCGGCCCTCTCTCCATCCAATGGTATGCAAAGCACAAACTCTGCCCTCAGGGTGTCCGTTCCACCGCCCAGAGAAATCCCGTTCGGGAGGACCGATTCTCCAAGATCCTTCTCATAGGTGTCAAAGGCCACCCAGAGGGTATCACCCTGGTGATTCTCCACATCCATGTAGATCCGTGTCCTGAAGAAAGTATAGTCAGAGGAAATTTTAATCTGTGAAATGGATTTATCCGGAAACGAGCCCGACCCGGTATAAGGTTCAGGAGGTGAAGCGTAGGAGAGAATTCCGAAATTCTGTTCCGGTGAGGTGATGTTATGCCAGAGATGCCGGTATTCTTTACTGGAGTATGGATTGGTGATCCAGGTCTGCTTGAACCATTCATCAATCAGGGAGAACTGTATACCGCCGGCACAGCCTGCCTCAACAATATTGTCAAGCATCCTGATGATATACCTTCCCTGTTGCTCTTCCGTAAGACCCCCATGGTGCATCCCTGTAGGGGAGTGATGGCCGCTTCCCCAGCTGGAAGGCACTCCAAACTCAGCAACCACAAGAGGAATTCCATCATAGTGCTGTTTCAGGTCCTTTAAATAGCCCAGGTATCCATTGGGCCCCAGTGAATCGGTCTCGACACTGTAGTAGGGATCCTGGATTATAAAATCGGGGTAATAAGGATATGCATGAAAGCCAATGAAGAATCCACCGGAAGAATCTGTGGATACCACATTGGCCAGGTCAATCTTTTCAATATCCTCCTGGCTGCCATCCACGAGCTGCTCTGTTGGATGGAACAGAGGATCAAGGGTAGGCCAGTTGGAAAAACCGGCAGGACGAACAGTCCTGTATTGTTCCATCTCATAGATCATCAAACTGTCGAGCCGCTGGGTGATCCATACTTCAACAGGGTCTCCGCCGCCTGAAAGCTGAAAATAGGCGCCCTGGTATACATTTTCTCCGGGATGATTCTGGTTTGTCAGGGAGACCTCTTCAGGGAATATCTCCCGGCCTATAAGAAAACCTGCCACCCATGAAGATATATCGGCAGAAAAGATCCCATCAGCCTTTCCGAACCGCTGGTCGATGGTGATATCCCCATGAACGGCACTTACCACCTCCCTGATCTCATTACTGAAAACCGGGGTCAGCTCAAATAAGTCTCTGGCCGTCTCCTGCTCCTCAAGCCAGATTCCCTGGATCACAAGCAAGGGATTTCCCGGATGATCCAGGTTATATTGTTTCAATTCCTCATAAAATCTGGGATAATGAAGGGTATAGAGCCGGATGGTATTGTATCCGGCTTCTTTTATCAGGTCAAACCAGCGCCTGTAATCCTCCCTGGTGGCAGCGAGTTGTCCCGGTTGTGTTCCGGGGACCGAAACCCCCATGTTGATACCCTTGATCAATATCGGTATATATTCCCTTCCGTTCCAGATAGTAAAACCATCATCCCTGATGGTATAGATCCCTTTGAATTGATCCTTCGAATTCGATTTGATATGATCCTGAGTCAGGCTTTCATTTGGAACAATGATAATAATCAGGCAAAACAGGAGTGTAAAGGTGTACCTCATTTCCATATTAAATAACCATTCCTGAGAGGAAAAGGTAGTTTAATCCAAATGTAACCATTTTGACCAAGGTAACTGGCCCTAATTACTCTCTTTATCCCAAGTCCCTGACCAGCAGTTGGATGTTCTGAACACCACGCTGTTCCATAATCAGCTCCTTGTTGATCATGACCCGATCGATGGTCGATGTGTCAAAATATCTGATGGTGATCAGCTCCAGTCCGGTCTGGTGGGCTACTTTATATTTTTCCTCCAGTTCATCCACCACAAGCCTCAGCGTTCGTTTGTCATTGTTCACGATCAAGAGGAAACTGATGGCTGAATTCTGCATCAGGTTGATCTTCATTCCGTGCTTGTTCAGGATCCCGAATATCTCCTCAAGGTTGTCCTCATTGATGAAAGAGAAATCGTGTGGCGATGTACGGATCAGTACCTGGTCCATATTAAAAATAAAAGAAGGGATCAGTTTATCGTAGGAGATGTTTCCAATAAGTGTTCCCGGTGCATCAGGATCTATAAAAGACTTCACATGAAGATTGATGTTCCTGTTCTGGAGTGGTTTAATGGTTTTGGGGTGGATCACACTGGTTCCGAAATAGGCCAGTTCGATGGCATCCAGAAAAGAAAGCCGCTCCAGCAGCAGTGTATCATCAAAATACTTGGGGTCCGCATTCAATACCCCCGGCACATCTTTCCATATGGTCACACTTTTAGCCTTCATCATATAGGCCAGTATGGCAGCCGTATAATCCGATCCTTCCCGTCCCAGGGAGGTGGTCTGGTCGTTGATGGTGGATGCCAGAAAACCCTGGGTGATCAGGATCCGTTCACCATTGAAAATGAAATTTTCGTTGACCAGGCGGGTTGACAGTTCCCAGTCCACCCTGGCCTCACGCCAATTGTTATCAGATTTGAGCGACCGCCGAATATCCATCCACATGGTGTCCACTCCCGACTGGTTCAGGAAATGACTGATGATTGTGGTGGAAAGCAATTCCCCATAACAGATCAACTGGTCATAATCAAAATCATAATTCAGTGTGGGATCCTTGGTAAGCCTATCCGCAAGGTCGTCAAACAGGTCATTAACATCAACGAATACAGGATGGTTTTTATCTTCGAAAAGTCCATTCACAATATCAAGGTGGTAAGCCTTTAACTGTTTGTATTCTTTTTTTAAGCCCTCCTCTTTTTTACCTGTATAGCACTCTATGATCCGCTCCAGGGTATTGGTGGTCTTTCCCATGGCAGACACCACCACCACAATTTTATCTTCCTGATAGCGCTGGAGAATGGCCACAATGTTCCTGATTGCTTCAGCACTTTTTACCGATGCTCCCCCGAATTTGAATACAAACATCCTGAAACCGTTTTAATTCGTAAATTGTAGATCAAAAATAGCAATAGCGATGATTATATAAAACACCATGAAGATAATTATCAGATTTGCAACCTACCAGGTGGAGGCAGAATTGTATGATACACCTACAGGTCAGGCTATTTACAATGCACTGCCCCTGCAGCGGAATGTGAATACATGGGGAGATGAAATCTATTTTGAGATTCCCGTCAAAACCACCCTTGAAGCTGATGCAAAGTCGGCCATGTCTGTAGGTGACCTGGCATACTGGCCCAACATGCCCGCTTTCTGTATCATATTTGGTCCCACACCCGCCAGCACCGGGGATACCCCTGAAGCTGCAAGTCCGGTAAATGTGATCGGGAAGCTTTCAGAAGTTGACCTGAAAAACCTTCGAAGGGTCCCCGACGGAGAAAATGTTACTGTAGAAAAAGCCGGTTAAATTTCCAGGTTAAGCATTCTTGCAATCCTTTCCCCGGTTCGTTCCAGCAGTTGCTCTGCATGCGTGATGGCGTAAGCCAGATCCGAAGGCATTTCCATGATGGGCATGATCAGATGAAATCCCTCCCTATACAACAAATCGGCCCCCGCCTCAACAGTTCCCGCCACTCCAACTACAGGTTTCCCATGCTTTTGGGCCAACTGGGCTACTCCGAAAGGGGTTTTCCCAAACCGGGTCTGTCCATCAATTTTACCTTCACCGGTAATCACCAGGTCAGCCCGCTTTATCTTCTCCTCCAGACCAACCGTCTCTGCGATCATATCAAATCCTTTCATCAATCTGGCTCCCAGAAAAGCCATCAAGCCGGCACCCAGTCCTCCTGCTGCTCCTGCTCCAGGTAGATGGGAAATCTCTTTTCCCAGTTGCTGCTGGATTACACCAGCAAAATGGTTCAGGTTTTTGTCCAGTTTCTCCACCATTTCCTGATCAGCTCCTTTCTGAGGTCCATAAACAAATGAAGCTCCATTGGGGCCGGTAAGCGGATTGGAAACATCGCAGGCTACCAGTATTTCAGCGTTGGCTATCCTGGGATCCAACCCATCCATATGAACCCCGGCCACATCAATCAATGCACCCCCTCCCGGCCCGATGGAGGCTCCTGCATGGTTCGTAAACTTCACCCCCAACGCAACTGCCATTCCGGCTCCTCCATCATTGGTAGCACTACCCCCAATTCCCAGCAGGATCTTTTTGCAACCCCGATCCAGCGCATGACGAATCAGCTGACCGGTTCCAAATGTTGAAGTCACCCAGGGATTCCTTTCAGATGTAACCAGTAACTCAATCCCGGAGGCAGCTGCCATTTCTATCACTGCGGTGGTCCCATCACCGGTAATCCCGTAAAAGGAAGATGTTTCCCGCATCAAAGGATCCATAACAGGAATCTGAACCAGTTTTCCCTGTGTTGCATCTACAACCGACTCAACGGTTCCTTCTCCTCCGTCGGCCATGGGAGCGATGTCGAAAATTGTTTCCGGGGAGATCTTCTTCATTCCCTTACTGAGTGCAACGGCCACCTGGCGAGCGCTCAGGCAATCCTTGAATGAATCGGGAGCAACTAAAATTTTCATAATCGTTTTATATTGTTTGAAAAAGTATGAGCAATAAAATTAATATAATCGGCACAGATTGGAATATTTTAAATATTTTAATCTCACCAACTAAAACACCCTCATCATGTCTGCAGGATTACTCGCCATGATCGCCTCACTGCCCATCGTGGCCATCTTTTTATTTATGGTAGGATTCAGGTGGCCCGCCACCAGGGCCATGCCCATGGCATTTCTCATTGCACTCATTCTCGCACTGACCATCTGGAAAACACCACTCAACTGGATCTTTGCATCCACGGTGAACGGGCTTGTCATCGCCTTCAAGATCCTCTTTATCGTTTTTGGAGCATTGCTGGTGTTATTCTCCATGCGTGAAAGCGGAGCCATTGGGGCCATCAACAGGGGATTTACCAACATCTCCTCAGATAAGCGGGTACAGGCCATTATCATTGCATGGTTGTTTGGCGGATTCATTGAAGGATCGGCTGGTTTTGGAACCCCCGCTGCGTTGGCTGCTCCCTTGTTGCTTTCCCTGGGTTTCCCGGCACTTGCAGCAGTCATGGTGGCACTGATTGCCAATGTGACCCCGGTATCTTTCGGAGCAGTAGGTACACCGACCCTTATCGGGGTGCAATCTTCACTTGACATACCATCAGTTCAGCAGATCATTAGCGAATCCGGAATCACCTATGCAGAATATATACAACAGATCGGTATCTGGACGGCTGCACAGCATGCCATCCCCGGATTGATCCTTCCCCTGATCATGGTAGCCATGATGACCCGCTTTTTTGGCGAAAAAAGAAGCATCCGTGAGGGATTGGCCATCTGGCCCTATGCCCTGTTCGCAGGATTTTGTTTTGTGGCACCTTACACGCTGGTGGCTGTATTCCTGGGACCTGAATTCCCCAGCCTGCTGGGCGGACTGATTGGATTGGCCATCCTGATTCCTGCCACCAAAGCAGGTTTCCTGGTTCCAAAAAAAACCTGGGATTTCCCGGAGAAGACATCCTGGGAAAAAAACTGGGTGGGTACCATTAGCATGGAAAGCAAATCGAAAACCGGTAAGATCTCAATATTGAAAGCCTGGATCCCCTATTTGATGATTGGTTTGCTGCTGGTCCTGACCCGGGTCAGGTCATTGCCTTTCGGTGATTGGGTGAAATCGGTCAGTATTGGATACTCTGATCTTTACGGAACAACGGTGAGCGGGACCATCGATCCTCTGTACAATCCGGGTATCATGCCATTTATCCTGGTAGCCCTGTTATGCATCCCCCTCTTCGGAATGAAAACCAAACAGGTGGGGGCTGCCTGGAAGGAAGCCGTAATAAGGATCAAGAATCCCCTTGTTGCCCTGGTATTTGCCGTACCCATGGTACGGATTATGATGCAATCGGGAAACAATCCGGATGGGATCATGGGTATGCCCATCGCCATGGCCACAGCCATGACCAATATTTTCCAGGGTGCATGGCCACTCGTAGATTCCTTTATCGGTGCGCTGGGATCCTTTATGGCTGGATCCAATACGGTGTCTAACATGTTGTTCTCTCTGTTCCAGTTTTCCATTGCAGATCAGCTGGGCATTTCTACGATTCTGATCGTGAGTCTTCAGAATATTGGGGGGGCCATAGGGAATATGATCTGCGTTCACAATGTGATCGCTGCCTGTGCCACGGTTGGACTTGTGGGTGTAGAGGGCCTTCTGATCAAACGGAACCTGATCCCCATGGCCATTGTAGGGCTGATTGTTGGCATAATCGGAATGATCCTGGTATATACCATCGGAAATGGAATGTTGTAAAATGATTTTTGCTATGTTTGCCCACGCAACTTATCATGATCAGGAATCCATATCCATCTCACCCCTTGTTCTCCGAACTTTCGAAGGCACTCAGGAATGAGGGGGGACAGGTTCAATACCTTGAAGGACTATCCGGTTCTTCCAGATCCTCCCTGATCCATGCCTGCCTCAACGAATTGAAGGGTCCGCATCTGATCCTGTTTAATGATAAGGAAGAAGCAGCCTACTTTTATACCGACCTGGTCACATTGGATGGAACCCCCGACAGAATCCTTTTTTTTCCCTCCTCCTATAAAAGGTCCGTCCAGTACAATCAGACCGATCAAGCCAATATCATTACCAGGACTCAGACCCTCAGGCGCCTTTCGGAACGCAGGGTGGCAAGTTTTATCATCTCCTATGCAGAAGCACTGGTAGAATCCGTGGTTACCCGCCGACAACTGGGTGAGACCACCCTTGAGGTAAAACAGGGTGAGAAAATCGACATGGCCTTTCTTGAAGAAGTGTTGCAAACTTATGATTTTCAATTGGTCGATTTTGTTTATGAACCCGGTCAGTTTTCCATCCGGGGAGGGATTGTTGATGTGTTCTCCTATGCTTCAAGTCACCCCTGCCGCATCGATTTTTTCGACGATGAAGTGGATTCAATCCGTATCTTCAATACCGACACCCAGCGTTCCCTGGAAACTGTTAAAAAGGTGATCATCATTCCGAACATCCAGTGGGAAAACGAGATGGGAGAAAAACGCATTTCGTTTCTCGAATACATACCCTCTGAAACTACCCTGTGGGTCGACAATCCTGATCTGATCACCGACCGCATACAATCTTTGTATGATCGGACAGAACTGGATTCTGATTCCGAAGTGCAGATCGACAAAGCCAGATTCCTTAAACCGGGTGATGAGATCTCGGACCAGATGAACCAGTTCGGAAAAGTGATATTCGGTGTGACTACCAGGGAAAAGGAACAAGAACAGAAAACGTGGAATTTCCAAACCTCTCCGCAGCCTGCCTTTCATAAGAATTTTGGACTGCTTACCTCCCATATGAAGGAGCAAAGTTCTGAAGGTTATACCAATTACATCCTCTCGGAGAGTGAGAAGCAGCTGGAGCGCCTGAAAACCATATTTGATGAGATCGATCCCGAACTGCAATACCAGGCCATATCCAATACCATCCATGAGGGCTATATGGATCATGACCTGAAACTGTCTTTCTATACCGACCACCAGATCTTTGAACGTTACCACAAGTTCCGGTTCCATGACAGGTTCAGTAAAAAAGAGTCGATTTCGGCCAAGGAGCTGATCGGGCTCAATCCCGGCGATTATGTGGTCCATGTAGATCATGGAATCGGGATATTCGGGGGACTGGAAAAGATCGATGTCAATGGAAAAATCCAGGAAGCCATCAAGCTGGTTTACAAAGACAAAGATGTCCTCTATGTAAACATTCATTCCCTGCACCGCATATCAAAATATAAGGGGAAAGACTCCGGACCTCCAAAGATCTATAAACTGGGGACCGGTGCCTGGCAAAAGCTAAAGAGCAACACAAAGAAAAAAGTACAGGATATCGCCCGGGAGCTGATCTCGCTGTACGCAAGGAGAAAAGATCAGAAAGGATTTTCCTTTTCCACAGATACCTACCTTCAACAGGAGCTGGAATCATCTTTTATTTATGAAGACACACCCGACCAGCTGAAGGCCACTGCCGATGTGAAGACTGGGATGGAGGCAGGATTCCCCATGGACCGGCTGGTTTGCGGAGACGTGGGATTTGGAAAAACCGAGGTAGCCATTCGGGCAGCATTCAAAGCGGTCACCGACAGCAAACAGGTGGCTGTATTGGTCCCCACCACTGTTCTTGCATTCCAGCATTACAATACTTTCAGGGAGCGGTTGAAGGATTTTCCGTGCAATGTGGACTACCTGAGCAGGTTCAGGAGTTATGCCGACCAGAAACGCATCACCGGAAAACTGAAGGATGGAGGGATCGATATCATTATCGGAACCCATAAACTGGTCAGTAAAGAGGTGGCTTTCAAAGACCTTGGACTGCTGATCATCGATGAGGAGCAGAAATTCGGGGTGAGTGTGAAGGAGAAACTGAAACAGATAAAACTGAATGTGGATACGCTAACCCTCACAGCCACCCCCATTCCCAGAACCCTGCAATTTTCCCTGATGGGATCACGGGACCTCTCCATTATCAATACACCTCCACCAAACCGACATCCCATCATCACCGAACTGCATCTTTTCAATGAAGATATCATCAGGGAAGCCATTGAGTATGAAGTGAGCCGCGGGGGACAGGTTTTCTTTATCCACAACCGGGTTCAAAACATCATAGAGATCAAAGAAATTATAGACAGGCTGTTGCCCGGGGTCCGGTCGGTTGTGGCACACGGACAGATGGAGGGAAAGAAGCTGGAATCGGTCATCCTTGACTTTATGCAGGGGGACTACGATGTGCTGATCGCCACCACCATCATTGAATCGGGACTGGATATTCCCAATTCCAACACAATATTTATTAACAATGGGCACAATTTTGGATTGAGCGACCTGCACCAGCTAAGGGGCCGGGTCGGACGGTCCAATAAAAAGGCCTTTTGTTACATCTTTGCACCCCCCATCACCCTCCTTTCACCCGAGGCCCGAAGAAGGTTAAAAGCCGTGGAAGAGTTTTCAGCACTGGGCAGTGGATTCAACATTGCCCTGCAGGACCTTGATATTCGTGGCGCTGGTAACCTGCTTGGTGCGGAACAGAGTGGTTTTATTGCAGATATCGGGTTTGATACCTACAACAGGATCCTGAATGAGGCCATTATGGAGCTGAAGGAAACCGAGTTTAGCGATCTCTATGAGAAACCAGCTGAATCAATCACCGAGGAATTCATCTTTCTTTCTGATTGCCATATAGATACTGACCTGGAATTGCTGTTTCCGGACAGCTACGTTTCGAGCATCAGTGAACGTGTGGAACTATACAGGAAACTGGATGCTATCCGGGATGAATCAGCGCTGGAGGAATTCCGCAGAATGCTTACAGACAGATTTGGTCCGCTTCCGTCTCCATCGGAAGAATTATTGAAGGTAGTTCAGCTTCGATGGCTGGCTCAGCGCAACGGTGTTGAAAAAATTGTATTGAAAAAGAGCACGCTAATCACGTATTTTGTAAATAATCCGGAATCACCTTTCTACAGTTCTCAAAAGTTCAGGGAGGTGATCGGGAACATCCAGGCACATCCTGGGGTATTCCGTATGCGGGAAAACCAGGAGAAGCTGAGCCTGCGAAGTGATCAAGTAAATTCTGTACATGAAGCATTTCAAATATTGCAGAAACTGAGTAACGGATAGCGCAAATGAACCTTGTTCTTGACCTGGGAAATAGTTATGGGAAAATCGCTGTGTGCGAAGGGATCCGTGTCATTGAGTCTGCCAGTTATGACAAAATAACCAGCAGGGAGATCGCCTATTTCCATACCCGCTACACCGAATTAAAAGGAGCCATTATTTCATCGGTAGTGAACTATTCCAGGGAAATTATTGATTATCTGGGCAACCTTTACAGTACTTGCATTGAGCTGGATCATGCCACCTCCATACCTTTGAAAAACAGATACCAGACACCCGACACCCTGGGATATGACCGCATAGCTGCAGCAGTGGGGGCATATACTATTTACCCGGGAAAAACCGTTCTGGTGATAGATGCCGGAACGGCCATCACCTATGATATTGTCACTTCGGAGGGTGAATTTGTGGGAGGAAATATCTCCACGGGTCTGGAGATAAGGTTTAAATCATTGAATAAATATACCAACCATCTGCCACACCTGGAACGGCCTGATGAGAAGCCAATGCTTGTGGGGAGCAGTACCAGGGAGGCCATTCAATCTGGCATCGTGAACGGATTGTTGTTCGAAATGGATGGATTTATTGGGGCGATAAGTCAGCACTACCCTAAATTGCAGGTAGTCCTGACCGGAGGGGATGCAAAATACTTTGAAGGAAAGCTAAAAAGTAGCATCTTTGTGAACTTGAATTTGAACCTGATCGGACTTAACAGAATACTGGAACACAATGCAGATAAGGAAATATAGTCTATTTATCATTATCTTTTTCATCACAATTCCACTTCACAGCCAGTTCAATACCTATTCACCCTATACACGTTTCGGACTGGGTGACCTGGCCAGGAATGGATTTGGACAGAACCATGCCATGGGTGGTACCGGGATTGCTATCCATGAAGGCAACAGGATTAATTACCTGAACCCTGCTTCTTTCTCATCGCTTGACAGCACATCGGTATATTTTGATTTTGGTGCCAACACCTTTCATAACCAATACCAGACAGAGAAGTTTTCCAATACCTGGTGGAACATGAACCTTCACCACGTGGCCTTTGCTTCGTCCATGGGAAAATACCTGGGTTTCTCTGTTGGGATCGTTCCTTATAGCAGCATCGGCTACAACATCAAACAGGAATATGACGATTTTTCGGCCGGGGCGGCCATGGATACATATTACAAAGGAGACGGAGGAATCATGAACTTTTACCTGGGCGGCTCTGTAAAATTCTTTGACCAGATCTCACTGGGTGTCACCATGAACTACCTGATGGGAAGGCTCACACGAGAACGCAAGGTTGAATTCCCGGTGAATCCCACTTATTCACCTGTTTCATCCCTGGAGAACTTTGATCTCAGGCACCCGGTTTTCAGTTTCGGATTGCAATATAAAAAGATCATAAAAGACAAATTCTTCTTTACCCTTGGCGGTGTATATGACCTGAAAGCCAATGTGGGTGCAACCCTGAAGTACAATGTGGTGAACAGCATTTACCCGTACGAGTCTATCGAATTGAACGACTCTGTGACAGTAGATCCGAATTTCATACTGGCCCAGGATACCACCCTCAGAAATTTTATCATTCCGCAAAAGGTCGGAGTGGGAATTGCACTGGGGATCCCTAACAAACTGACCATCACGGCCGATTATTACATGCAGGACTGGACGGGAACCCTTTCCGGGGAAAATTACAACCTGACCAATGCCTCATCCATGCATTTCGGTACTGAATATACCCCCGATGCTGAAGCCCTGCGGGGCTATCATAAGCTCATAACCTACCGCATGGGTGGGTATTACTCAAACTACTACCTCCAGGTGAACGGACACCAGCTTGAAGACTATGGCATAACATTTGGACTAGGTTTACCGGTGAGGACGGTAAAGTCAACCATTAATGTGGCTTTCACGCTGGGTACCAGGGGTACTACCGAATATCATTTAGTGAAGGAAAATTATGGTATTGTCACATTTAATGTAACTTTGCACGACCTATGGTTCCGGAAACGGAGATTTGATTAAACCTGGAAAAATTATTGAATGGTATGAAAACGAAAGCCCTCAAATCAGTTTTACTGGCAGTGTTGTCCCTTTTGTTTGTCCTACCTGTAATTTCACAAAAAGGAATTGAGGACGGATCTAAATACGGGAAAGGTCAGGATAGCATCAACTGCATCAAAAACCTTTCACTTTACAGGGAGTTTTTTAAACACAGTAATTATAAAGATGCCCTTGATCCATGGCAAACGGTATTTGGAGAGTGTCCCAAAGCCAGCGAACGGATGTATGTGGAGGGGATCACCATGTACCGTAGTTTCATTGAGTCTGCCTCTTTACCCGAGCGCAAAGATGAATTGATCGACACCATGTTGCTCATCTACAACAGGCGGGCTGAATATTTTGGTGGTGAAGGGAACATCTGGGGCCGTAAGGGCATAGATTTGTTGCGTTACCGCAGGGCGGATATTGAAGCTGTGAATGAAGCATACGGGTACCTCAAAGAGAGCATTGATCTGGAAAAAAGCAAGTCCAGGGATGCGGTGATAGTTACTTTTATCTCAGCAAGTATCACGCTGAATAAGGCAGGTAAAATAGAAGACAACCAGGTGATTGACGATTATTTTATGGTAACGGCAATCATTGATAAGTTACTGGGTAAAAGCTCCCGTTGGCCGCGAGCCAAGGCCAGCATTGACGATAATATGCTTAAAAGCGGACTGCTTACCTGCGAAGCCCTGAACGGATACTTCGAACCGCAATTCCAGGCAAGCCAGGACGATCAGAAATTCCTCCAGAAGATAATTACCTTCTATACAGCCACAGGATGTGACCGGTCAGACCTTTATGTAGCTGCAAGCGAGAAAATGTATGAAATTGAACCAGGTCCCGAGTCAGCCCACAACCTGGCCATCCTTTTTATTGCAAAACATGATTTCCATAAAGCCGTACTCTATTTAAAGGAGGCAGTGCGGGGTACCGGTGTTGACAATGCAACGAAGGCAGAATGGTATTATGAACTTGCCATTGTAACCAGTGCCAATGAAGATTATTGTGACGCCATCAGGTATGCACGTGAAGCTGTTGGGTTGAAGGGTGATTATGGAAAAGCTTATATTGTGATGGGAGATGCAATCATTGCCACCCGCGATAACCTGGGTGATGATTTTGAACAGCGCTCCGCATTCTGGGTGGCTGCAGATAAGTATGCCAAGGCCAAATCCGTAGATCTCAGTGTGGCTGCTGATGCCAATAAGAAACTCAACGATTATTCCGTTCAGTATCCCAACCATGAAGAGATCTTCTTCCGGGACATGAAGGACGGGGATTCCTACCATGTGAAGGGCTGTATCAACGAATATACCACTGTAAGATCCAGGAAATAAATCCTTCTACAGTTCATCATATCAGAAAGGCGGCTTCATCAGGGACCGCCTTTTTATTTGTTCCAGAAACTCAACCGTTGCCTCATCCAACATCCTGTCGATAAGTAAAAGGTTCCAAACCCTTGAGGATGTGTTTGAAAAGCAACCTGGGATTTTTGCGAAGACAACCGAGCTTGCGAGCTCAGCGGAGCTTATAACCACGTTGCGTTCAAATACATGCGAAAGGGATGGCCTTTTTTCTATCTTTGTGGTATGATTCAGTCATTTAGAAATATTGCCAGCGCTTTATTCATCCTGGCACTTCTGTCTGCAGGTTGTGAGAATGACATTGAACGGATCAATATGCTTACAGATGAAGATGAGACGCCAAAGATAAAAGGCAACAATGTAGAAGTCATTTACAGCGACTCAGCCAAGGTAAAGGTCCAGATACTGACCCCGGCCTTCAGGCAATTCCCCGATGTGAAGCGGCCTTATATGGAATTCCCCGAAGGACTGGAGGTCTATTTCTACAATGATTCCTTGAAAATTGAATCGGAGATCAGAGCAAATTATGCCATCTATTATTCCCAGGAGAGGCTATGGCATGCCACCGGAAATGTGGTGGCCAGGCGTCTTGATAACGGGGACATTCTGAATACGGAAGAGCTGTTCTGGGATGAAGAAAAACAGTTCATCTATTCAAGTGCCTTCACCAGGGTCCAGAATAAGGACGGCATCCTCTACGGGAAACGGGGATTCGAATCGCACCAGGACCTGTCCAACTGGCATTTGATAGGATCCAGCGGAACTGTAAATATCCAGGATGAAGAATAGTGTTTCGGGCATATTTGAAGTGGTCTGGTTTGTACTGGGTGGACTCATGCTTTTCATCGCTGTAGATGTAACTATGAGCAATGGAATCAAAGGGGGCTGGTACTACTATCTGTTTTCAATTCTCGCCTTTATCATGTATTTTTTCAGAAGAAGAATGCGAATTTCACGCCGATAAACCATGTCAAACATTATACTGATCTTCCTTATTCTGATCTCCATCCTCTTTTCGGCATTCTTTTCAGGAATGGAAATTGCCTTTATTTCGGCCAACAAACTGAGGATTGAAATCGATAAGAAACAAAAGAAGATTTTTGCCCGCATTGTCAGCTTTTTCTCCAAACACCCTTCCAAATACATTGCTACCATGCTGGTGGGAAATAACTTTGCGCTGGTTATTTACGGGATCGCCTTCGCCATGCTGCTGGAGGAACCCATTAAGACCCTGCTTGGAGGTAACTCCGATGCAGCCCTGTTGCTAATCCAGACCCTGGTCTCCACATTAATTATCCTGCTCACAGCCGAATTCTTACCCAAAACCCTGTTCAGGCTCAATCCAAACAATTTTCTACGCCTGCTCAGTGTACCCATCATGGCTTTTTACGTGATCCTTTATCCCATTACGCTGCTTACGATCGGTATTTCCAATTTTACCATGAAATACCTGCTTCGGGTCCGACCCAATACAGAAACGGCTGAGCCGGTGTTCAGCAAGGTGGATCTGAACCATTTTCTTACCACTGTCCAGCCCGAGCAAAAAACCGGCAGCGAGGAGATCGAAGACTTGATAATCTTTAAGAATACCCTTGAGTTTTCCAGCTTGAAAGTTCGGGATTGCATGATCCCCCGGACCGAGGTGATCGCACTCGAAATTGATGCTTCGCTGGATGATCTGACACATCGGTTTATTGAAACCGGTCTCAGCAGGATCCTCATTTACAGCGACACTATTGATAATATAATCGGGTATGTCAACTCAAAGGATCTTTACAAAAAACCCGCTCAAATCAAATCGCAACTGAAACCCATCCACATCGTACCTGAGACACTGCCCGTTAATAAACTGCTGACCGGATTCATTAAGGAGGGAAAAAGTATTGCACTGGTGGTGGATGAGTTCGGGGGAACATCAGGCTTAATTACCACTGAGGACATCATCGAAGAGATCTTCGGTGAGATCGAAGATGAACATGACACCAGCGACCTGATAGAAAAGTTGCTGGACGAAAATCACTACCTGCTTTCAGGCAGACATGAGATTGATTACCTCAATGACAAATATTTCCTGACCATCCCCAACTCGGAAGAATATGATACCCTGGCAGGGTACATCATCTACCATTACGAAAACATCCCCGAAAAAGAGACCACGTTAGAACTTGATAACTTCCTGATAACCATTACCGATGTAAGCTCAAACCGCATTGAAGAGGTAGAGCTGAAAGTGATCCATTCCTAACAAGTTGAATTTCGTTCATGCTATTTTTATTAAACCTCTAATTATTACTATATTCGTACGCTCAAATTTTAAGGAACTCACATAGGTTTAATCATTATTAATAAATGGCCACATTACAGAATATTAGAAACAAAGCGGGATTACTGATAGCCGTCGTTATCGGACTGGCACTTTTTGCATTTATTCTCGGCGATTTGATGGGATCGGGGGCTCCTACCCTCGGTAAGAAAGCAGTTGCTGAAATAAACGGGAAAGCGGTAGGGGTACAGGATTATCTCAATCGGGAAAAGAGCCTCCGTGAATTTTACCAGCTCAATGCAGGCGGTCAGTCACTGGATTCCGAGATCGAGCAACAGATCCAGCAGGAGACATGGAGAAGGCTTGTTAGAGAAACCATCATGGATCAAGCTTACCAGAAACTGGGTATATATGTCAGCGCAGACGAATTAAAAACCATGGTAACGGGTGACCAGACCATGGGTTTAAGCAGAAATCCTGCAATGAATGAACCTCATCCCATCGTACGTCAAATGTTTTCCAATCCGGAAACCGGGCAACTGAACCGTTCGGTAATGACCAACTATTTCAATGCACTGGATAATCCACAGTTTGCTCAGGAGAAGAAGCGCTGGCTTTTTATCGAAAAGGAGATCGTGGATGAAAAGATGAATCAGAAATATTTTAGCATGGTAAGGAAGGGATTCCAACCCTCCTCACTGGATCTGAAAGATTATGTGACCGAGACCGGGAAAAGTACAGATTTTTCATTTATTTCAAAATCCTTTTCCGAAGTAGCTGACGAAGATATCTCTTTCACAGAGTCGGATCTGAAACAATACTACAAGCAAAATAAAGAATCCTTTAAGCAGGTAGCCTCGAGAACCTTCCAGTATGTGGTATTTGAGGTGGAACCCAGTGAAAAGGATGTGGAAAATGCCCGGTACTGGACCTCACAGACCAGGGCAGAATTTTCCCGTGCTTCCGGTGATGAAGTACCAAGGTATGTGAACGGAACTTCCGACGAACCCTTCGATACAAGGTTTTACACGTATGAGGAGATCCCGGCAATCATCAGGGATTCAGTTTTCAATGCATCCGATGAATTGATCTTTGGGCCTTTCAGGGATGAAGAGGCTTTCAAACTGGCCCGTGCTCATAACGTTCAGATGCGTCCCGACTCTGTAAGGGTAAGACATATTCTGCTTTCCTTCCAGGCTTTCGGCGGCAACAGGGAAGCGATCAGCAACCTGGCCGACAGCCTCAAAGGAGTGATCCAAAATGGAGGTAGTTTTAACCAGATTGCCCTTGAGTATTCAGCAGATGAAAGCAACCGTGCCATCGGGGGCGATCTGGGCTGGTTTACAGAGGGAAACATGGTTACTGAATTCAACAACGCCTGTTTTGAGAATAGAAGTGGCGATCTGGTCACAGCAGAGACTCAGTTCGGCACCCATATTATCAGGATCGAAGATCAGGGTCGACCAGTTCGCAAAATGCAGGTGGCCACCATCGTCAGGAACATTTACGCCAGCGATGAAACCAACCAGGACTACTACAACCGGGCAGTTAAATTCAGGGCCAAGTCCACTGATCTGGAAAAATTCACCGAACAGGCCCGCGAATTTGGGCTTGATCCCAGATTTGCTCCCAACATCAGCAAGGATCAACAGACCATCCCGGGTATCGAAGAACCCGTACGTATAACCAAATGGGCCTATTCAGCTGATGTCAACAGTGTAAGTAATATTTTCAGTCAGGGTGACGAGAAATACATTATAGCCGTACTCACAGAGGCAAAAGAGGATGGATATGCTGAAATAAACCAGATAAGGGCACAGATCGAACTGGCAGTGAAAAAGGAAAAGAAAGCTGAAAAACTTGTGGAACTATTAAATGAGGAGCTTTCAGGTGTTTCGGACCTTTCACAATATGGCATCGACAATAATGAGATTGTAGGAGAAGCCACCCAGGTGAAATTTGCCAACACCTATGTTTCAGGTGTGGGACTTGAACCATATATCGTAGGTGCTTCCATGTACCTTCCCGTGGACCAGATTTCTGAACCCATGATCGGAGAGAGCGGTGTATTCGTGGTTGCAGTAACCAACCGCACCGAGCCGCCCGTTGAAGAAACTGTGGATCCGGCCATTAAATCGAGGCTCAAGTATTCCATGGAATCCAGGAGCAATTATGAGGCCTACAATGCCCTGCTGGATGCAGCCAATGTGGAGGATAATCGCTTAGAACTCTTCTACAATTAGCGCTCGCATTTATAATTTCGCAGCGTGCTTATTTTGCTTCGCAAAAAAATGCCAGGCTGCTCCGCCTTATAAATGCTCGCTAAAGCAAGTCTAAATATAATTATGAAAGGGCGCCACAAACGGTGCCCTTTTTTTTATCTTCAGGATCCCTGGATCAGGTGGCGAATCGGTTTGAAAAACTGTTGAATAAGGTAGATAAACTCCGGCAGAGGATCCTTGTAAATATACTTGAGCTGGGTGTCCCTGAGATTGATCGGATATCTCCGATTAGAGAACAGGTTTTTCAGCAAGGTCTTGAAGGCGGTTGTGGTGAAATAATAATGCCCTGTCCTGTAATCAGGGTATTCAAAAGGGATTCCGAGGCTGAAGGCTGTGGCAAGAAGAGGGAAATTGACACCCATGGCACGGGATCCCTGGACTGAGCTCCAGTACCTGGCATTAAAATCAATCAGTACATATTCTTTCCTTTCATTGTCATACCTGAAATCAAGATTTGCAATCCCGGTAAAATTCAATTTATGGATAATCGTCTCGTTCAGTGTGAAAAAATCACTGTTTTTTATGAATTCGATGCCTTTTGAATAAATCAACGGTCTGAATATAATTCCGCGGTGAATGGTATGGAACAGGATTTTCCCATTGATCGCAAATAAACTTAAATCAATATCATATCCCTGCAGGTACTCCTGAAGGAAATAACCATCATCGCCTATATCATACCCACCGATTGCGGACTTCAGTTCATCGGAATTATTTATTTGCTTTATTCCCTCTCCGCCTATTCCCCTGACAGGTTTTATGAGAACAGGATACCCCCCAGACCAATTATTGTAGATCCTTGCTGTAACAGCGTGAGGAAAATCATTCTTTTCAAGCCACTGATTCAGGTTCCATTTATTACCGGTGATTTCAAGCGTGGCCGGTTCGGGGACCGGATGTATCTTGACAACTTTTTCAAGTAGCGCTCTGTTCAGGTATAGGAGTTCGGAAATCCACTCCATGGTGGGAATGACCAAGTCAGCGTTCGATTTTCTCACTGTTTCTGCAACAACTTCCTCAAAGTTATCTTTATTTAACACACTGATCTGGTAGATTTTCCTGAGGTACCTGGAATAGCTGAATAGCTGGGGTTTCCTATCAGAACAAAGCAAAACATCCAGATGTATATTCCGGTAACCGGAAAAGCTTCTGAGCAATGGAAGGACAAAAGGTGAATTATTATCAATGATAAGTATGTTGACTTCACGCGAAAACATGTCTTGGATCTATGTAAGGAATGAGAAACGAATTAAAGAGCTTATTAATTATAGTCTAAAAATAATACAAAATGATTTGGATTTTATACCCTGAAGCGGATATTATAAAAACAACCTTGTCAGGATTTGAAGGGATTGTAAAAAAGGTACCTGACATCACGGAACGTAGTGAGTTATGTAGTACCGTTTGACAATCCCTTCAAATCAGTCTACATTATCGTGCAGGTAGGAGTTATCGGGTCTGAGTTTGGGACCCTCATCGCCTTCGCCCTCATCGGTTAAGCGATAGCGTGATACTTCCTGGCCCTCCGAGTGTTTTTGCTGGTCGATAGGGATCTTCTTCCGAACATAGGCCGGGACATTTTCCAGCTCCTCGATCTCATCGTTTCCAGAGCCGGACAGATAGCCGCGTTCCCTCAGCTTTTCATGGGTTTCCTTCAGGTTCCGCACCCGTTCTGCCATCTTCTTTTCCTTCTCCTCCGGGGTGTCCTTGGACTGCTCCATGAGGATGTACTCTTCCGCATTCTCTCTGTCCCTTACATCAAATTCCAGGGATTTCTGATGGGGCATCACGTTGGAACGGGGATTCTTGCCCGAGGAATCCTGGCCAGGATCACGCAGAGGCACAAAATGCTTCTGTTTCTTTCCCACATAAAGTTCAGGAATGCTGTTCATTTTGAATCCGGTGGCGATAATGGTCACACTGATCTGGTCACCCAGCGATTCATCATTCCCCATGCCCCAGATGAGGGTAGTCTCCCGGGAAGCTGCACTAACCACGTAATCGGTGATCTCGGAGATCTCATCCATGGTGATCTCCTCGGACCCTGAGGTTATGTTGAGCAGAACACTCCTGGCCCCTTCGATTTCGTTGTTGTTCAACAGGGGTGAGGTGAGTGCGGCAGCAATGGCCTGCTGTGCCCGGTTCTCACCGGAAGCAGTGGCCGATCCCATGATGGCCACACCGCTGTTGTACATCACGGTCTGTACATCAGCAAAATCCACGTTGATATAACCATGTACAGTGATGATCTCAGCTATGCCCTTGGCTGCAATGGACAGCACATCATCCGCTTTCTCGAATGCGTTACTCACCCTCAGGTTCCCATAGATCTCCCGGAGTTTTTCATTGTTGATGACCAGCAATGAATCCACATGGTCCTTCAGCTCATTAATTCCATTGATGGCCTGGTCGATCCGCTCGGGACCCTCAAAACGAAATGGAATGGTGACTATGGCAACTGTCAGTATTCCCATTTCTTTTGCGGCCCTGGCAATGACTGGCGCCGCCCCGGTACCCGTTCCGCCACCCATTCCGGCGGTGATAAAAACCATGTTTGTATTGCTGGACAGGACCTCTTTGATCCTATCGAAGCTTTCCATGGCTGCCTCTCTTCCAATTTCAGCCCTGCTACCGGCACCCCTTCCCTCGGTCAGAACATCCCCCAGCTGCAACTTTATTGCAACCGGACTGTTATGCAATGCCTGGGCATCGGTATTGCAAACCACAAAATTTACATCCTTGATGCCTTTCCGGTACATCTGATTCACCGCATTGCAGCCACCCCCTCCAACTCCTATTACTTTGATGATGGATGACCGCTCGGGCGGCAGATCAAAATTCATTAAATCTTCCATGGTAGTCTGTTTTGCTACATTTTCACATCACTCTCGTCAAATATATCGCTGAGGGTGTTCTTCAGGTTTTCCAGGATCTTCCCACCTTTGATTCCCTTTTTTACTCTCTTGATCTCCCCGGTCTCTTCCACGGTTTCTTCCACCTCCCTGGTCTCATCAATGACCATCTCTTCCTGCCTCTCATGGTAGTACTCAAGGCCTTTTAACAACAGGCCCACCGAAGTGGCGAACATGGGCTGATTGACCTCATCGGAAGCATCGGCAGCCATCTTTTCTCCCGGGAATCCAATGCGCACATCCATCCCGGTTTTGAATTTCACAAGCTGGTTCAGGTGCTTCAGCATTGATCCGCCGCCGGTGAGTACGATTCCTGCACTCAATTTATCCATGTAACCCGAGTTCTCAATTTCATAACTGACCGCATCAATGATCTCTTCCATACGGGATTGGATGATGTGGGCCAGGCTCCTGAAGCTGATCTCTTTGGGATCCCGTCCTGAGATGCCGGGAATGGTCACCACCTTGTCTTCCTGGGCCAGGTCGCCCAGTGCAGACCCGAACTGGATCTTCAATGACTCAGCCTGCCGCTGCAGGATGGCACAGCCTTCCTTGATATCCCTTGTGATCACATTTCCACCAAAGGGGATGACTGCCGTATGCCTGATCACGTCATCGTAGTAAACTGCCACATCGGTTGTACCACCTCCGATGTCCACCAGGGCTACCCCGGCCTCCTTTTCATCCTCGGTGAGAACAGCGGCGCTGGATGCAAGTGGCTCAAGTACAAGCTGTTTCGCCTCCAGACCTACCCTGTTGATACACTTCTCAATGTTTCTGGCCGAGGAGATCTGGCCAATCACAATATGAAAGTTGGCCTCCAGCCGTTTCCCGAACATGCCCACCGGGTTTTTTACACCGGTTTCATTGTCCACGATGTAGCTCTGCGGTAATACATGGATGATCTCCTCACCCACATCTACCGGGATCTTGTACATGTCATCGATCAGATGTTGGAGGTCGTCACGGGTAATCTCATCATCATAAGAATCCCTGTTAATATATCCCCTGTTCCGGACAGATTTGATATGCTGTCCTGCGATCCCTACAAACACCTCATTGAAATTGATCCCCGATTGCTCTTTCGCTTCGGATGAAGTGGTCTGGATCGCATTGACGGTCTCTTCGATATTCAGAACGACCCCGCGCTTGACGCCTTTTGAAGCGGCCTGGCTGATGCCCAGGACCTCAAGTCTGCCCTGTTCATTCAGCCGTCCCACAATACTGACGATCTTGGTCGTGCCAATATCCACCGCAGCTACGATTTTTTCGTTTGTTGCCATAGTCTTAACGTTTAGTACATATTACTTGATTTGTATATTTTAAGTTGATGGTTCCATATGTATTCCAGCCATACCTGGAGAGTCCCTGCCGGTAGAGCAACTCCAGATTTTTCAGCTTCTTTTTCCATTCGTCCATGCTGCCCATAAGGATGTGGTGTGCACCCACCCGTGGGATTAATTCGTACTCTCCCTCCCGGTTCACATAGATCTGAACAATCTGGTCTCTCCAGAATTCACATTCAGCCAGATAGCTGCTGAACCGGTAGATCTCTTTTAACCTTGCACCTGGTTCACCATCCCTGCCCGGATAAGGAATGTTGCCCGAAGCCAGCAGGATAAAAGGGGTAAACCGGTCTGAAAGGGGAAGCATGATGCCTTCCGTATCAAGATAATATCCATTTTTACCATCGGGCATGATCCGGATCAAGGGTACCCGCTGCTCAACCTGGACTTCCATTCTTCCTGATATATCCTTGCTGATTTCTGCATTCCTGATGTATGGATTTTGCTCCAGCTCTTTTTCCAGGGTCCTGGTGTTAATCTCAGCCAGCGGATATCCCTGGAGATGCATATCAGTAGCCTCCAGCATGGCTCGAACATCACTCCGGGTAATAAACCGGTTATGGACCGTGTCGGAAAGGATCACTTCGATGCGGTTACAGAGTACTTTATCGGCTTCTCCGGAGACGAATCCCATCATCACCACAAACCATGCAGCAATCAATATCCAGACCAATATTTTTAATACTCTTTTTATCATCTCTTTTTAAACCACTCTCTGATGGGTCCTACAAACTGATTAATATCTCCTGCTCCCATGGTCACCAGCAATTCAGGATCCTGTTCCCTGACCACCCTCAACAATTGGCCCCTGGAAACCAGCAACTTTTCCTTCAACCCGACCCGATCAAAGATCAGGGAAGCACTCACACCGGGGATGGGTTCCTCCCGTGCGGGATAGATATCCATCAGGATCAATACATCCAGCATTTCCAGGCTTTCGGCAAATTCATCGGCAAAATCCCGTGTTCTGGAATAGAGGTGGGGCTGGAAGATCCCGGTAAGGCGTCTTTCGGGAAACAATGCTTTTACCGAAGTCAGGAATGCCCTGATCTCGGCCGGGTGGTGGGCATAATCATCAATATAGATCCGCTCTTCCTGCTGAACCTGTAAGTCGAACCGGCGCTCCACTCCCTGGTAGGTGGACAGCGCCCTGACAATGGTTTCAGGTGCTATCCCCAGTTGATGGGCAACGGCTATACCTGCCACCGCATTTTCTACGTTCAGCATTCCGCAAACTCCCATTTGTATTTCCGGGATAATCATGCCGGGAGCCACCACAGTAAACCGGTATCCCAGTCCTTGCAGCTCTAAATTTCTTGTATGATAATCTGCTTCTTTATCTTCAATGGAATAGGTATATCGCTCAATGTGGTCGGGCACTTCGGGTGTAAGGCCATGCTTCTGGATCAATTTTCCTTTTCCCCGGATCTGGGCAATGAATGACTCGAATCCCTTCCTGATATTTTCTATTGAATGGTATATGTCCAGGTGATCCGCATCCATGGAGGAAACAACGGCTATTTCCGGGAAGAGGGTCAGGAAAGAACGGTCATACTCATCAGCTTCGGCGATAATGATCTCCGAGACCGGGTTCAGGTACAGGTTGCTGTTGTTGTTTTTACTGATTCCTCCCAGGAAAGCATTGCATCCGAGGGTAGAGTTGTGGAGAATATGCGCCAGTATGATGGAAATGGAAGTTTTTCCATGGGTGCCGGCCACCCCGATTCCCCTTCCGGTATTAAACACCTCACCGAGTGCCACCGCGCGTTTGATCACCCGGAATCCCCTTTTCCGGAAATAATTCAATTGCTGGTGTTTCTCGGGAACTGCCGGGGTGTAAATCACCAGGGTCCTTTCCGGATTCCTGAATGCGTCTGGTATCAATACCGACCTGTCCTCAAAATGAATATCGATCCCCTCCCTGATCAACTTATCGGTCAGGGAAGTGGACACCCGATCGTACCCGGCCACCTCTTTTCCCTGGCTCACGAAATATCGGGCCAGAGCGCTCATTCCAATGCCGCCCGCACCTATAAAATATACACTATCAAGGTTTACCCAGATCATCAATAATCCATTATTTTTATTACCTCGGCAGCGATCCTCTGTGATGCATCGGAGATGCCAAGTTGTTTGATATTCTTTGATAATTCCTTCTTCAGGTCCTCATCCTCCATCAGCTTCAGTATTTTATCCACCAGGTGTTCCCTGGCCAGGTTATCGGGCACCAGCATGGCTGCCTTCCTGGAAACCAGTGCTTCAGCATTCCGGATTTGGTGGTCTTCTGCCACATTGGGAGAAGGGACCAGGATTACCGGTTTACCAATGAGGCACAATTCAGAGATGCTAATGGCCCCGGCTCTCGATACGATCACATCGGCTGCCCCGTAGGCGCAATCCATTTTCGAGATAAAAGACAGGACCCTGATATTTTTCAATCCGCTTCTGCTGACCATCTCCTCTGCTTCTTTATGATAGAGTTTTCCGCATTGCCATATGACCTGCAGACCATCCCTGTCAAGCTTTTCCAACCCCTCCATCATGCTATGGTTCAGGGTTCTGGATCCCAAACTCCCTCCCATCACAAGGCATACTTTTTTCCCTTCCACAAGGCCGAATTCTTCCAGGTCCTTTTTATGGTCCCTGTGAAGGCTATTCAGGTACTGGCGGACCGGATTGCCGGTCAGTACGATCCGGTCGGCTGGAAAATATCGGTCCATGTTCTCATAGGCCACACAGATGGTACGTGCCGATCTCGCCAGCAACCGGTTGGTCACACCCGCATACGAATTCTGCTCCTGAATCAGAATGGGAACGCGCTTTCTTCCAGCTGCCTTTAAAATGGGACCACTGGCATATCCCCCAACACCTACTGCCACATCCGGCTTAAACCTGCGAACGATCCTGCGCGATTGAATCATGCTCACCAACAATTTGAAAAAGAAGGTGAAGTTCTTCAGTGTAAATCTCCTTTGAAATCCGGTCACCGGTAAACCCACGATGGAATACCCGGCTTCGGGAACCTTCTCCATCTCCAGTCGGCCCAAAGCCCCAACAAACAGGAATTCCAGACCCGGATCCTTCTTCTTCAGGGCATCGGCGATGGCAATGGCCGGGAAAACATGTCCCCCGGTTCCTCCACCCCCTATGAGTATCTTATATGGTTCTTCCCTGCCCATTTATATGAAATTCCGGTTGTTTATCAATGGTTTCACTTTGGTTTTCCTGACGTTGTTGTTGTTCTTCGGCTGTCGCCTCAGGTCCTCCGGTTGCGGCTGTCGCCTCAGTTTCTGTGGCTGTGTCTTCCTGTTCTTCCTTTGTTCCCCAGCTGACAGACAGGATCATGCCGGTTGCCATGCTGGTAAAAAAGATGGAGGATCCACCCATACTCACCAAGGGGAGGGTCTGTCCGGTGACCGGTACCAGTCCCACGGCCACGGCCATGTTTACAAAGGCCTGCAAGACGAGCCCCATGGAGAGGCCAAAGGCCAGGAAGGCGCCATAGGTGCTGCGGCTGCGCCGGATGATCAATCCCGCCCTGAAAAAGAGCCAGAGATAGAGGGCCAGTACAAGCAAACCCCCTAACAGGGTACCGTATTCCTCGATGATGATGGCATAAATGAAATCCGAATAGGGATGGGGCAACAGATTCCGCTGGGTACTGTTTCCCGGGCCCTTCCCGAACAACCCCCCCTGGACAATGGCCACCTTGGCCTGGTCGGCCTGGTAGCTATCTCCTTCACCGGCTACGTACGCCTCAATGCGGTGTTTCCAGGTGGAGATGCGGCCTTCTTTATTGAGCAACAGGGTTCCCCCGATAAATAATGACAGCGCGAAAATTCCGGTAAACACCATCAAGGCCAGGTACTTGACGGGAATCCGCCCCACAAACATAAGGCTGAATGCAGTGATAAAAATAATTACTGCAGTGGAAAAATTGGCAGGCAGGATCAGGACGCAAATGACAATGATGGCAAAGGACACCTTCCCGAAAACACCTTTGACATCCTTGATATTGTTCTGGTTGACCGACAGGATCTTTGCCATGTACATCACCAGGGCGATTTTGGCAAAATCAGAAGGCTGGATGGTAAGGCCGGTTCCCGGTATCTGCAGCCACCGGGTGGCCTCATTGATGTTTGTACCAACAACGAGAGTCAGGATCAGCAAAGGTATGGCCAGGTACAACACAAATACCGATACCCGGCTGAAATTACGGTATGGGACCAGGTGAACAAAGAAAATGACCAGCACACCGAGCAGGATAAACTTCAACTGCCGGAAAAGGTAAAAAAATGTGTTGCCTGCCCGATGCTGGTATGCCAGCGAACCAGTGGAACTGTACACCGACAGAAGGGAGATCACCAGGAGGATCAATACCACCATCCAGATGATCCGGTCGCCTTTTATATACTTTCTGATTCCCATATACTTTACTCTACGCTTACAAGCGCCTGACGGCTGCCTTAAATTGCCTGCCCCTGTCCTCGAAACTTTCGAACAGGTCAAAACTGGCACACGCCGGGGAAAGCAGGACTGTTTCTCCATCCCTTGCCAGGTAGTAGGCTGTCTTCACAGCCTCTTCCATGCTTTTGGTTTCAATGATCGATTCAACCTTGTTGCTGAAAGCCTGGATTACCCGATGGTTGTCTTTACCAAGACACACAATGGCTTTCACCTTGTTCTCTACCAGGTTGCTTAGCTCGCTGTAATCGTTGCCCTTATCCACACCACCGACAATCCAGACCGTCTGGCCTTTCACACTTTCCAGTGCATACCAAGATGAATTCACATTGGTAGCCTTGGAATCGTTGATGAAGTTGATACCATGCACTTTCATAACGTTTTCAAGCCTGTGTTCCACACCCTGAAAATCCATCAGTGCCTCCCTGATCACCTCATTGCGAATCTTTAGCACATTGCCGGCGATTCCGGCAGCCATACTGTTATAAGTATTGTGCCTTCCTTTAAGCGACAGCTCTTCCACCGACATGGAGAAGTCAACATCATCAAACTCGATGCGCATGAGCTCAGCCTCCTCCACCCAGGCCACATCCTTCTCCTTTTTCTGGTAGGCGAATGGAAGCTGTTCGGCCCTTGAAACGATCTTCTCCAGCTCCTTGACGGTGATCTCATCATCCGAACAAAAAACGAAATACTCCTCTTCTGTAAGGTTCTGTGTGACCCTGAACTTTGAATTCACATAATTCTGGAAGTTGTAATCATACCGGTCCAGATGATCGGGAGTGATGTTCAGCATTATGGCGATATCAGCTTTGAATTCATACATTCCGTCAAGCTGGAAACTGCTCAACTCCAACACGAAATAATCGTATGTCTCAGTGGCCACCTGGAATGCAAAACTGCGTCCCACGTTCCCGGCTATACCTACGTTCAGACCAGCCTTGCGCATCATATGATGGATCAGCGAGGTCGTGGTGGTCTTACCGTTGCTGCCTGTAATGCAGATTTTCTTCGAATTTGTATACCTTCCTGCAAATTCAATTTCAGAAATAATGCGAATCCCTTTCTTCCTGATGGCCTTTATAATGGGAGCACTTTCCGGAATACCCGGACTCTTGATCACTTCCGTGGCATTGATGATCAACCGTTCGGTGTGTCCTCCCGATTCGTAAAGCACATGATGCTCATCCAGCAGTTCGCGATAGAAGGGCTTGATCCTGCCGGAATCCGAAACAAATACATCAAACCCTTTCTGCCGGGCAAGTATGGCTGAACCCGTTCCGCTTTCACCGGCTCCGAGGATGACTATACGTTCTCTGTTTTCCATAGGATTTTCTCTGTTTTAAATTATCTGATTTTCAGGGTAATGATTGTAATCACTGCCAGCATGATACCCACAATCCAGAACCTGGTTACGATCTTGGGTTCCGGGTACCCCTTTTTCTGGTAATGATGATGGAGGGGGGACATGAGGAAAATTCTCCTGCCCTCTCCGTATTTTCGTTTGGTTCGCTTAAAATAACTTACCTGCAAGATCACCGACAGACTCTCCACCAGGTAAATCCCGCAGAGGATAGGGATCAGCAACTCTTTTCGAATGATCACTGCAAAAACAGCAATGATCCCCCCCAGTGCAAGACTCCCCGTATCCCCCATGAAAACCTGGGCCGGAAAAGAGTTGTACCACAGGAATCCTAAGGTGGCCCCTATGAAAGCACCGGCAAAAACGACCAGTTCTCCCGCATAGGGAATGTGCATGATATTCAGGTAATTGGAATATATGGCATTGCCGGACAGCCATGCCAGGATGCCCAGGGTAACACCGATGATCGAAGCCGATCCGGTGGCCAGTCCGTCAAGACCATCGGCGAGATTGGCCCCATTGGACACGGCGGTCACAATGAAAATAACTGCAAGCACGAAAATGATCCAGACCAGGTGGTCTGCATATTTCCCGGTGAACCACACCAGCCATGAATAATTGAACTCGTTGTTTTTGATGAAAGGAATGGTGGTCAGGAGTTTCTTATGCTCATTGATCACATAGAGGTTGCTGTTATCATCGACCAGCATCTCCTGGGTTTTGTACTCCTGGAAATTCTCCTTGGTAATAGGCACCCTCTCCCTGATCATCACATCGTCACTCAGAAAAAGGGTCAGGCCCACAATCAGTCCCAGCACGATCTGACCAATGATCTTGAATTTTCCACGCAATCCCACCTTGTTCTTTTTAAATACTTTGATGTAATCATCCATGAATCCGATCAGTCCAAGCCAGACGGTGGATACCAGCATCAGGATGATATAGATGTTGGAGAGATTGGCGAAGAGCAACACGGGAATGACAATGGAAGCCAGGATGATGATTCCTCCCATAGTGGGAGTTCCCTGTTTCCGGGTCTGTCCTTCCAGTCCCAGGTCGCGTACCGATTCACCGATCTGTTTGCGGTGGAGAAAACCAATGATCCGTTTTCCCAGGACCATGGAAATTAACAGGGAGGCGATGATTGTAAGAGCAGCCCTGAACGAGAGGTACTGGAACATTCCGGCACCCGGGAAATCAAACTGGTCGAGGTATGTAAACAGATGGTAAAACATGCTTTATCAGTTTAAATTCCTTTTTAGGATTTGCATATCATCAAATTCGATCCTTTCTCCCTTTATCTCCTGATAGTTCTCATGCCCTTTCCCGGCCAGCAATATAATATCACGCTGTCCCGCAATGATGCATGCAGTCCTGATGGCTTCTTCCCGGCTTACGATGCGCATGGTCCGGTCGTGTAATCCGGGTGGAACGCCTCCCATCATATCATCAAGAATGCTGTCAGGATCTTCATACCTGGGATTATCCGAGGTAAGGATTACCTTTTGGCTGCCTTCAGCAGCAATCCGTGCCATTTCAGGACGTTTCCCCCGGTCCCTGTTTCCGCCTGCCCCTATCACGGTAATAATTTCACCACCGGCCACATTGACCTCATGGATGGTATCAAGTACATTTTGTAAAGCATCCGGAGTATGGGCATAATCCACGATACCGGTGGTCCCTTTTCCTGAGCGGAAAGTTTCGAACCGGCCGGGAACAGGATTCACCTCACTAACCCCTCTGATCACATCTTCCGGATGCTGTCCCAGGAGTACCGAGGTAGCATATACGCAAAGCAGGTTGCTGACATTAAAGCGCCCTGGCAGTTTGACCCATACCTCCTTATCGTTAATAGACAGGGATGAGCCTTCCAGGTGCATTTCATTGATCTTGCCCCTGAAGTCGCATATGGAGCGAAGGCTGTATGTATATTTCTCTGCGTCACAGTTCTGGATCATGACTTTTCCGTTTTTGTCATCCCCGTTCACAAGGACGAAAGCATTCCCTGCCAACTGGTCGAAAAAACGTTTCTTCACAGTCAGGTACTCCCTGAAATCCTTATGGTAATCGAGGTGGTCCCGGGTAAGGTTGGTGAAAACACCCCCATTGAATTCAAGCCCTTCGATCCGGTCCTGGTCAATGGCATGGGAAGAGACTTCCATAAAGCAATATTCGCAGCCGGTTTCCACCATCTTCCTCAGGTACGCATTGATCTGTACCGGATCGGGAGTGGTATGGGTAGCCGGATGGGATTCATCCCCGATGAGTACCTGTATGGTCGATAGTAAACCTGACCTGAAACCCAGTCCGGTATGCAGCTGATGGAGCAGGGTGGCAATGGTGGTCTTGCCGTTGGTACCGGTGATCCCTACAAGGTGCAGCTCCCGGGAGGGGTGACCATAGAAAACGGATGCCATGAGGGCCAGCGCCTTGCGGGAATCGGGTACACGGATCCAGGCCGTCTCCGGCCTCCTTTCCCGGGGTTCCTCCTCACAGACGATCACGGATGCTCCAGCGGAAAAGGCCTGGTCAATAAACCGGTGTCCGTCCACCTCGTACCCCATAATGGCTACAAACAGGTCCCCCTGACTCACCTTACGTGAATCAAATGTGATCCCCCGGATGTCCGGGTCTCCTTCACCATCCATCCTTATGATATCCAATCCTGATATGATCTCTTCCAGTTTCACCTGCTGCTTTATCCCGATTTTATACTCATATTCAGTGTAACAATTGCTCCTTTCCGAATTAAAGATCCCGCCTGAACCGATTGCTGCCTTACCGTTCCCCGTCCATCCACAACCACTCTCATCCCCCTGCTTTCCAGCAGGTATAGTGCATCCGTTAATCCCATATCCACCACATTAGGCACAAGTTCACCGGTGATGGTCCGGGAGGTGAGCACCACGCCATCCGGTGTGCTCCTCGTGGAAACCCACACTGCATCCCTGTCTTTTTTTTCAAATGGAAGGCCCAGGTAATCGAAAGTTGATTCAAGCGCGTCACTGATACCGCTTTTGGAATAGGGCGCCTGAACACCCTCAACCACGAGCGCCACCTGGCTGTCATGCATCTCATACTCGCGCACATAGATTCTGTCGGTGATCTCCCGAAAAATGGGACCAGCCACCAGGTTTCCGTAATAGATATTTTTTGAGGGAGCATTCACCACCACAATGCAGGAATATTTGGGTTTGTCAGCCGGAAAGTATCCGACAAATGATGCCTGGTAAAGCGACTCGGTGTATCCCTCCTTGCTCAGAGCCACCTGGGCTGTACCCGTTTTACCTGCAATTTTATAATGGCTGTTGGCCAGATTCCTGGCGGTACCGTTCTCCACCACCCCTTCCAGCATTTTCTTAATCTGTTCCAGGGTTTCCCGGGAACATATGTGGTTATTCAATACTTCGGTATCGAAGCGCTTCACCGTTTTGCCGTGGGCGCGCATCTCTTCAACAAAGATGGGTTTCACCAATTTGCCGTTGTTGGCCACTGCATTGTAGAAGGCAAGGATCTGCAGGGGTGTCATCCGCACCTCGTAACCGATGGACATCATCGGAAGTGAAAGACCCGACCATAGCTCACTATCGGTATATTTGATATCGGGCTTCCCTTCCCCTTTGATCTCAATCCCGAGCTTCCGGTTCAATCCCATTTCATAAAGCCGGTTCACAAATTGTTCAGGCTTCCCTTTATAGCTTTCATTGACAATCTGTGAAATCCCCACATTGGAGGATGCTTCAAATGCACGTTGAACAGTAATCTCACCCAGTCCTTCGTCCCCGCTGTCCTCCAGTTTCTGCCCGTAATAGTAAGTAATCCCGTCTCCCACATCCACCATGTCTCCCGGATGTACATGCCCGTCTTCAAGCAAAGCGATCATCGAAGCCAGCTTAAATGTAGATCCCGGCTCGGTGCTCTCCCCGATGGCAAAGTTGTAAGTCTCCCTGTATTTCCCATCTTCGTCTTTGGCCAGGTTGGCAATGGACCTTACCATTCCGGTCTTCACCTCCATCAATACCACCGTTCCATGGTCAGCTCCGTGCCTTAGCAGCTGAGTATGAAGTGCATTCTCCGCCACATCCTGAAGATCCACATCGATAGTTGTTACAATGTCATAGCCATCTTTGGGTTCTATCTCATTGGCATCATTAATAGGCATCCAGATATCTCCCCTGATCTTTCTCATGAGCCGGAAACCCTCTATGCCTTTCAATTCTGTTTCATAGGCCCCTTCCACACCGACCACGCTCCGCAGATTCCCGCTCATGGTATAACCCACTGTCCTGGCCGCCAGCATCCCGTAAGGTCGCACCCTTCGGTTTTGCTGCACATAAATCACTCCACCTTTGTACTTTCCCAGGTTATAAATAGGAAATTGTTTGACCTGCTGCAGCTGGGTATAGGACACATTTCTCTTGACCAGGAAATACCGGTTCCCATTCTCCCTGGCTCTCACCAGTTCACGCTTGTATGTGGTCCAGTGCCTGTCCTGGAACAGATTGGAGAGCGATTTTGAGAGTTTATCCACCCCCCGGTCAAAGATATCCCTGGTAAATGATTCAGACCGGAAATCCATGCGGATCTCATAAAATGGAACTGAGACTGCCAGGAGGCGTCCATCGGACGAATAAATATTGCCGCGGTTGGGCTCAATGACCTTGTGGCGGATGGTGCTGTTCTCCTCCATGGCCCAGGTCTCCTTCTCAAAAAACTGAAGGTGAAGGGCTTTCCCAAATATGAGCAGTCCCACCAACAACATCCCCAGGTAAACCAGGGAGGCGCGAACCAGTATGTCCCGCTTCAATGACATGTTATTCTTCTGTATCGATCAGTTTTTTAGGGGGTTCCATATTATCTTTCAGATCCAGCTCATACCTGTTCACCAGTCGCACCACTTCCGATTGCCAGCTGATCCTTACCAGATCGGAGGAGATGGTAATGGATTTGGCCCTTAACTCCTTCACATCACTTTGCAGCCGGCTCAACCGGATCACCGTTTTTTCGGCATGATTCCGGTTGGCAATGGAGATAAAAGCTATAAGCACCAGCAGGAGGATGAAACGGGATTGTTTCAACACCGCTTTCCTGGTGAGCACATTCCCATCCACCAGGTCGCGCAGGGAGAAGGCCTTCTCCTTCTCCTCAATGGACTGGTCAAATTCGATATTTCGTTTCTCCTTAGCCATCACTTGATCCTTTCAGCTATTCTCAGTTTGGCACTCCTGGCCCTGTTATTCACTTCTAATTCTTCCCGCGAAGGGATAATCACACTGCGGTTCACCAGCTTCCAGGGTGTTTCAACGCGGCCATAAAAATCTTTTTGAATGGTCCCTTCCAGGTTCCCCGAACGCATATAATTTTTCACCATGCGATCCTCGATGGAGTGATAGGTAATCACCACTAGCCGCCCCCCTTCGTCCAGGCAACCGGCCGTCTGGAGCAACATCTCCCTGAGCGAATCCATCTCCCGGTTTACCTCGATGCGCAGGGCCTGGTATACCCTGGCCAGAAACTTACTGGGATGTCCCTTTGGAATGAATCTTTGCAGGGTTCGTTCAAGATCCCCGGTTGTGGCAAGGGTTCCTTCCATCCTGGATTTTGTGACCGCATCGGCAAGGGCTTTGGCATTGCCCAGTTCTCCGTATGCCCTAAAGATCTTCACCAGGTCGTCCCGGCTGTACTTGTTTAAAACCTGTGACGCTGTCTTACTGCTGCGAACATCCATGCGCATATCCAGCGCTGCGTCTGATTTGAATGAAAATCCCCGTTCCGGTCTGTCGATTTGATGTGACGAGATACCCAGGTCAGCTAATATTCCATCTACCTTCTCAATGGCGTAGTATCTCAGGTAATTTCTTAAGTATCTAAAGTTTGCCCCGACAAATATGATTCGCTTATCATCCGGAACATTGGCTTCCGCATCCTGATCCTGGTCAAAAGCTACAAGCCTGCCATTTTTTCCCAACTTTTTTAGAACTTCGCGAGAGTGCCCCCCTCCTCCAAAGGTCAGATCCACATAAATGCCCTTTGGTTTTATATTTAATCCGTCTATACTTTCATGCAACAATGCTGGCTTATGATAGCCCATTATGTGTCTGGTTCATTAAATGATCCACCCAATAATTTTTCAGCCATGGCTGCAAAGTCGTCATCGGCCCGACTCACACTGCTGTACCCATCCGATGCCCATATCTCAATTTTTCCTGACTGACCTGCCAGTACAACCTCATCCCTGATCCCTGCATACTCCAACAATCTTTTGGGTATCAGCATCCTGTTGTTTGCATCCAGTGAAACCTCAGCTGTGCCTGAGAAGAACATTCTCAGGAACCGGGCGTGCTCTTTGTTGTAAGGATTGGTCCTGGCCCTGATGATCTTATTCTGCCGCTCCCATTCCTCCATGGGATACATGATCAGGCAGTTTTCAAATACGTCCCGCTTCAGCACAAATCCGTCCTGCACGGCTTCCCTGATCTGCTTTTTGAAAGCAGCCGGAAATGAAAGCCGTCCTTTTGAATCCAGCCTGACTGTATAGTCTCCGATAAAAGATATCATTGGGCTTCGACAGGGTTTGAACGTAAAAATAGCACTTTTTCACCACTTTGTGCCATTTCATCCCACTTTTCCCCACTTTGTTAATAACTTTCGGGGCAACTTTGGTAAACATGTTTAGGGTGATGGTCGCCGGAAAATTTTTAATACTTTTATGGTTGCACTATTTACGGCATTGATCAGAAGATTTTCCATATGGATGAAGCAACCCATAAAAAGAATTTTAAACCCATCAACATCAGGGATTTATTCATGGATAAGAATCCATTCCTGGCCCGGTGGATCCCGGGATTCGTATACAGACTACTTTCCCGGATTTTACGGATCGATTTCATAAATAATTCCCTCCTTTATCATCACGGATATAAAAAGAATGTCGCTTTTGCCCGTGCCTCCATAGAAATTCTCAATGTCAGTCTCGATGTGAAGGGCAGGGAAAACCTGCCTGAAGGTGGGCGTTATATCTTCGTGGCGAACCATCCGCTGGGGGGATTCGACGGCATGATGATCATCTGTGAGCTATGCCAATCCTATACCCGCCTGAAAGTGCTTGTGAATGACCTGCTTATGAATGCGAAGAACATGGATGGGATTTTTGTGCCCATCAATAAACACGGGGCCCAGGCCATGGATAATGTACGTCGCATCAATGCCATATTTGAATCCGATCAGCAGGTTATGACCTTTCCGGCCGGACTGGTCTCACGCAGAAAGAAAGGGGTGATCAGGGATGGTGAGTGGCAGAAGAGCATCATTACCAAGGCCCGTCAGACCAAACGGGACCTGGTTCCCATCCATGTATCGGGCAGGAATTCAAATTTTTTCTATAACCTTGCCAATATCAGAAAGTTCCTGGGGATCAAGGCCAATCTGGAAATGCTTTTTCTGCCCAATGAATCATACAAACACCGCAATAAGCATTTTGTGATCACCTTCGGAAAACCCATTCCATACGAAACCTTCGATTCCCGTTTCACGCCGAAAGAGTGGGCCGGGCTTGTGAAAGACCACACCTATTTACTTGCCGGGGACCACAACAGGACGTTCCACTATCAAAACAATGAAGCAGCCCAGCCATGCATATGAAAGAGATCATACCCCCTGTTCCTCTTGAAGCACTAATGGATGAACTTTCCAACGAAAGGTTCATACGAAAAACAAACAAAGCCGCAAACAAGATATTCATTATCAATGCTGAAAATGCCCCCAACATCATGCGTGAAATCGGCCGGCTGAGAGAGCTCTCTTTTCGCAATGCAGGAGGAGGTACCGGACTGGAGTGTGACCTGGATGAATATGATACAGGGGCTGACTCATACCAGCAGCTTATCGTATGGGATCCTGACGAGAATGCGATCCTGGGAGGTTACCGATTCAATATCTGTGAACCTAACAAGCTCTTCAGAGATGGACAGATCCGGCTGGCTACAGCCAAACTATTCGATTTCTCTAATATGTTTATAAGGGATTATCTCCCGCATATGATCGAACTGGGACGCTCCTTTGTACAGCCCAAATACCAATCGACCACATTGAAAAGGAAAGGTATCTATGCCCTTGATAACCTGTGGGACGGGTTGGGTACCCTTATGCTGGACTACCCGACTAAGAAATACATGTTTGGGAAGGTAACCATGTATCTCCATTACAACCAGATGGCCAGGGACTTGATCCTCTTCTTTTTAAACAAGCACTTCCCTGACAACGAGGGACTTGTTGTCCCCAGGGAGCCCCTGAAAATGGCTACCGACAGGGCCAAACTGACTGCAATTTTCACAGGACAGGATTACAGTGAGGATTATAAGATCCTTTCAAGAGAGGTGAGGGCCTATGGTGAGACCATTCCGCCGCTGATCAATGCTTATATGAGCCTCTCTCCATCCATGAAAACTTTTGGAACAGTCCTGAATAAAACTTTTGGAGATGTGGAAGAGACCGGGATCATGATCACGGTTAATGACCTTTATAAGGCCAAAGTGGAACGTCATGTGATGAATTATATCCCGAAACAGCTGCAAAAGATCAAGAGCATCAGGAGAAGGGACCTGAAAATCAATCGATTAGTTAGGAAGTTCAATGTCAATAAGCGCGGGAATTGATCCCGTGAATGTAATTAAGGAATGATGTGTTCACAACCTTATTCCCTCCCGGTGTGGGATAATCCCCCGTAAAATACCAGTCGCCCAGGTCATCCGGAACAGCATTATGCAGATTTTCTATGCTCTGGTAAACGATGCTCACCTCAGCCTTTACTTCCGGGTCAGTTAGCATCTCTGCTATTTTGTTGCTGATCTTCTCCGGGGTGAAGGGTTTGTAAATATCCTTCACATAGTTTACGTATTCCTCCTTGGGGAGGTCCTTCTGCATGTTGCACTTCTTAAAAACCTCGTTGATAACATGCTCCATCTCATTCTCCTTGAGCAAAGCAATGGCCGCCTGGAAAGCTACAAAATCGTCCAGCCTGGCCATGTCTATTCCATAGCAGTCAGGATACCTGATCTGTGGTGATGAGGAGACTACCACAATGCGCTTTGGCCCCAACCTGTCAAGTATTTTTATAATGCTCTGTTTCAGCGTAGTACCTCTTACAATGCTATCGTCTATAATCACCAGGTTATCAACTCCGCGACGAATGGTACCATAGGTGATGTCATACACATGACTCACCATTTCCTTGCGCCCCTTGTCCTGGGATATAAAAGTCCGCAGCTTCAGATCCTTGATAGCCACCTTTTCTATGCGTACTCGCTCGGACATGATCCGGAGCACTTCATCCTGGTTACAACTGCCATTGAATTTTCTCAGCTTTTCCCACTTCTGACGGACCATGTGATCTTCTACCCGTTTGATCATTCCGTAAAAGGCCGACTCGGCCGTATTGGGAATAAATGAAAACACAGTATTTTCAACGTCGTCATCGATGGCCTTTAATATATCAGGGACCAGCAACTCGCCCAACTTTTTTCTCTCCCTGTAGATCTCCCGGTCACTACCACGTGAAAAATAGATCCGCTCAAATGAACAGGATTTCTTCTCCTCCGGCTCCCGGATCTGTTCAATAGATACTTCACCCTGTTTCTTCACCACCAGGGCATGGCCAGGTGGTAATTCATGCACATCTTCGAAACGTACATTCATGGCTGTTTGAATAACAGGCCGTTCCGAAGTTACAATCACGATCTCATCATCATGATAATAAAAGGCAGGCCTGATCCCCCAGGGATCGCGAAGGGCAAAGAGATCGCCATGGCCCATCATCCCGGCCACTGTATACCCGCCATCCCAGTGTTTACTGGCTCCGCCCAACACCTTACCCACATTGAGTCTGTTCCCAATCTGTTCTGAGATGTCTTTGTTGGTGTAACCGTCACTCTTAAACATGTCGAACAACCGCTGGTTTTCCGTATCCAGATAATGTCCCACCTTTTCCAGCATAGTCACCGTGTCAGAATACTCCTTTGGGAATTGTCCCAATTCCATCAGGGTCTGGAACAGTTCATCCACATTGGTAAGGTTAAAATTACCTGCCAGTACCAGGCTCCTGGTACGCCAGTTGTTCTGACGCATCACCGGGTGAAGGTTCTCTGTCTTGTTGGAACCAAATGTTCCGTAACGAAGGTGTCCAAGGTATGCCTCGGCAACAAATGGCAGGTTCATTTTCGCCCATTGCGGATCATTGAAAGCATCGGGGTGCTTTCGTTCAGCTTTGGCGTAGTTGTTGTAAACCTTTCTAAAAATCTCGTTAATGGCTGACGAACCGGTTTCTCTCTGCCTGTTAAAATACTTCCTTCCGGCGGAGGTATTCAGTTTAAGGCTTACAATACCGGCACCATCCTGTCCCCTGTTCCGTTGCTTCTCCATTAAAAGGTATAGCTTCTCAAGTCCGTAACGCCACGAACCATAGGTTAGCTGATAGTGCTCCAACGGTTTGAGCAGCCTGATCAGTGCAATTCCACACTTGTGTTTAACGTCGTCAGTCATTAAAATCGGATCTGCTATTTTATGGTTTTAATGTTGATATCATCCGGTACAAGAATAGGGTTGGGGAAATTCCCCTTAATCCTGTCATACAATTTCAATACCTCGCTCCGCGTCCTGCAATCACCAACATACACTTTAAAAAACGGTTCATCGTATCGGTAGTAGGCGTCAATCCCCGGATACAGTGACAGAAACCTGGCCCTCACTCGCTGTTGCTCTTCCTTGGCACCTATACCGCTTTCAGAGTATATTAGGATGCGGAAACCGGGAACACCGGAGACTGCCCTGTTCCGGGTAATGAACTTATAGTAATTGGCAACAAGCAGGCTGTCCACGACGATCGATACCTGATCTTCAACCTGATCATCCAGGAGCCGGGTAAGGATATCTCCCCCTGATCCGGCTGTGTATCCTGACTGGCCCTGTATAAGAGCACCGGTAAACATTAAGCACACTATGAAGAACAGGTAGCGTCTCATCCAGGTTATTTGTGGGACAAAATTAATCAAATTTGTATTCCGTCTGTCTGTACAAATGATAATTTGATTACTTTCGCCAAATGCAGCAGAAAAACCCAAAGAAAGTGAGACGAACAGAGGTAGTTACGGGGTTGGTCATCATCCTGGCTGCATTCAGTTTCGTCACTTCTTTATTGCTGGATTTCAATTTTGTAAGTCCCTATTCCACTCTACAGGAAGATCTGGCTTACCTGTCAGAACACATCAATAATCAGAAGATCAGCTCCTATTCCTGGCTGGCTACATCCGTGTTCATCCTGATCGCCATTCCATTCTACCTGATCATCTTTCATAAACGACTCAAGGCACTTCATTATCTGAACGGATTGTTTATGCTGGGTGCCTTTGCAGGGTTCCTGGTCATGGGAAAACAAGGGCTGGATCTGCATCAAACCATGGTACAAATCCTTGGAGAAGGTTTTGATCAGGCCAATGAGCATATAAAACTCTCTTTGCTTGAACAGTTCAGGCAGGAGCAGATTTACAGGCGCCTGGGCAGCAGTTGTGTAGGTTTATTCGCCATCGGATTGAGTCTGACCAAATTCAGTCTGGAAAGATTCCCTCTATTCTCATCGGTACTGCTGCTGGTATCCGGTCCGGTTCTGATATTTTTCAACTGGTATGACTCAGAACACCTGGCCAGGACCGGAGCAATGGCAGGAATCATGATCGGAGTAGTGGTATTCTGCGTAAGGCTGATCAATAAAGGACTAACGGCCTAATTCATGGCCTCCGACACCTCGTCTGTAACATTCAGATTATGTGAAACGGCCTGCACATCATCATCATCCTCAAATTCTTCAACTATTTTCATGATCTGTACCGCCTGCTCCATTGTGAGGTCTGCTACATCATTAGGTATTCGCTGAAGTTCAGCACTTTCGGGCTCCATCCCCATTTCCTGAAGTTTTTTCTGTACATTGTGAAAATCCTCCATGGGCGTGGTGATCATGAAGGTATCTTCCTCCAATTCCACCTCTTCCACACCTGCATCGATTAGCTCCAGTTCAAACTCTTCCGGGTCCAGTTCTCCCTTGGGCAGGCTGATGATCCCCTTACGCTCAAACATGTAACTGAGCGATCCATTGGTCCCCAGGCCCCCCCCCCTTTTACTGAATATGGCCCTGATGTTGCTGACTGTCCGGTTGCGATTATCGGTCAGACAATCCACAAAGACTCCGATCCCATGGGGCAACATGCCTTCAAAAGTCAATTCCAGGAAAGACGAACTGTCCCTGTCAGCTTTTGATATCGCCCGCTGAATGGTGTCCTTGGGCATGTTCATTCCCTTGGCATTCTGAACCGCTGCCCGCAGACGTGGATTGGTTTCGGGATCAGCCCCGCCTTCACTGGCTGAAACAGTAATTTCCTTGATCAGTTTGGTAAATAACTTTCCCCGCCTGGCATCATTGGCGCCTTTCTTGCGTTTAATGGTTGACCATTTGCTGTGTCCTGACATATTTCTGCATTGTTTAATGCAAAATTAGAAAAATGCCGGCTTTCTGAAAACATTTAGCGTCTGATCACCTGAACTCCCCCGAATACCACATCCACTTTGATATCAATTGCAGCTGTATCGGGCGACCAGGAATCGCTTTCATAGATGACAGATCCGAAAACTGCCGTATTCCCATCCGGCAATTCGGCTCCCGCAAACACCGCATCTGCTTTGATCCTCACAGGCATGTCCCTTGGAATGATGATTTGTGTCCCGCCGAAAACTGTGCTAATCTTGACGTGAAAACTGCCCTTACTCAGGTCTACATTGGTGAAATCATATACTCCTTTGGCAAACAGCACCGTGTATTCCTTGCCCGATTCAGGATTGTCATAGACCCGTTCATTAAAGATGGTTTCCTCATGCTCAAAATGATGGGAAGGAATCAAAAACCTTCCGAATAAAACTTTAATACCCAGCAAGATTAGAAATATTCCCACAAGTACCTTGAACACGGGAAAATCCACATTAAAAACCACTTTGATGATGAGTGCAATACCCAGCAGGAGTAAAAATGCACCCCAAAATAAACCAGCTCCCATTTTCATTCGTTTTAAATTTTTAACTATTGTCTATGATGCAATATTAAGACCCTGCATCGACCTGGAAAATAGTAAATCGGCGAGCTGGGCTTTATTGTCGGTCAATGGTCTTTTTCATGTGTTATGAAGTTTTGATTAAAAAAGTTCATGTTCGTTTCCTACCTTTGCTCCCTGTGTCACCCAGGAAACTATATATAGAAACCTATGGCTGCCAGATGAATGTGGTGGACAGTGAAGTGGTTGTAGCCATCCTGCAACAAAACGACTATTGTATAACAGATCAGATGGATGAAGCTGATCTGATCCTGGTAAACACCTGTTCCATACGCGACAATGCAGAACAGCGCATACGGTCCCGGCTTAAAGAATTCAAACGCATCAAGCAGCAGAATGCACAGGTTTCGGTTGGCGTTATCGGTTGTATGGCGGAACGGCTCAAGGAAAAACTCCTGGAAGATGAAACCATTGTTGACCTGGTGGTCGGTCCGGATGCATACCGTGAATTGCCTGCACTCCTGAGTGAGGTCGAAAGCGGTCAGAAAGGGATCAATACCCTGTTGTCCCTGGAAGAGACCTATGGGGACATCCGCCCGGTGAGGATGGACAGGAACCACGTCACCTCCTTCGTATCCATCATGCGGGGATGCGACAACTTCTGTGCCTATTGTGTGGTACCCGAAACCCGGGGGCGTGAGCGCAGCAGAGATCCTGAAACCATTATTGGAGAGGCCACCGGATTGTTTGAAAAAGGGTACAGGGAAGTTACCCTGCTCGGACAAAATGTGAATTCCTACCAATGGGAAAAGGGATCCCGGGTCCTGACCTTCGAAGAATTGCTTGAACAGGTGGCCCGGATCGATCCTTTGCTGCGCGTAAGGTTTGCCACTTCCCACCCTAAAGATATGTCAGACAATCTGCTGAAAGTAATGGCCCGGTTCTCCAATCTTTGCAGGGCCATTCACCTCCCGGTTCAGTCCGGCAGTAGTGCGGTACTGGAACGGATGAAACGCAGGTACACCCGGGAACACTACCTGGAAAGGATCTCAGCCATCCGTAAATACCTTCCGGGAGCCTCCATCTCCACAGATGTTATCACTGGATTTTGCGGGGAGACCGAAGAGGAGCATCAGCAAACACTCAGCCTGATGGAATGGGTGGGATATGATTTCTCATACATGTTTAAATACAATGAACGTCCCGGTACACTGGCGCAGCGAAAATACAGGGATGATGTCCCGGAAAAGATCAAGTCCCGGAGGTTGAGTGAGATCATCGAATTGCAGATGAGGCTTTCACTGGAAAGTAAAGAGAGGGACCTGGGTCAAACCTGTGAGGTTCTGGTGGAAGGTATTTCAAAAAAATCAGAAGATCACCTTTTCGGACGTACATCGCAGAACAAGGTGGTTGTTTTTCCAAAGGGACTCCTTAAACCGGGTGATTATGTGGATGTCACTATCAACAGGTGTACATCAGCCACACTAATTGGGAACCCGGCACAGCCAGCAGATCCGGAACAATAAGGCCTCTATCAATCAAGTACCTGCAGAATCTTCTCCTCGATGTTTTCACAAATGCAGATCGTGAACCTGTCTTCCAGTTCAAGGAGAATGATCAGTTCCCGCACATCATCACTCACATTGCACAGTTTGAACTGACTTCCGTGCCGCTTTGCCCGGTCGGCAATATCCATCAGCACCTCAAATCCGGAGGTGTCGATAAAGCTGACGCTTTCCAGGTTAAAATCCACCGAAACACCCGATTCTTCAACAAGCTCCCGGAGCTGTTGCTGTACAATTCCTGAAAACAAGGTGTTCAACCTGTTCACCTGGAACAGTTCCACCCGGTAATGGCTGCCTTCTTTTGCAATCTTAAGCATATCTATTGTGTCACAATATATCCGGGTTCAATTTAAAAGGTATAAAATACACCCGATACTAAAATGAGGTGAAGTTATTCACAAATAATTGTGAATTACTGCCAGTGATAGTTAACCATGAGGGAGATGAACCTATTGAGGTCAGCCCCGTAATCAACACCGGCACCGGCCAATAGAAAGTCAATACCTGATAAGCGGACCGGAGTTGGGTTAATTCACCAGATATTTGTTGAAATTTAATGAGTCACTTTGTAAAAAAAGAGAAGATTTAATGTCTCATTCCTATTTCTGGATACATTCTCTTCGCATTATCGCAGTATATCTTTTTCAAAACTTTAATTGGAAGATCCAATCCCTGATATGTTTTAACTTTGTCGTTTTGCTCCAGAATTTTATCTGTGGTAAAATATTCCCAATCGTTCAGGTATGTCTCTTCAACTATTTCCTGCATACGGGCCAGACTTGTCCCTTCCATGTAACTATTCCTAATTCCAATATCGGTCCCATAAAGCAACCGGTCCTGGTACTCTATGAAGAAGGCTCTGACCTTATCCCGGTCCTGGACTTTAAAATGACTGATGCGCGCTGCCATATCCATTGAAAAGTTGGGATATTTATCCAACCTCTTTGCCTGCTCATCAACGTCATATTCAAGACTTCCGAGATGACAGCCAACAAAACGTAAATCGGGATGCTTCTCCAGTACATGATCGCGGGCCGCAATTAACGCCTCGTACGAAGGAGCCCCGGGATGTAAATACATGTGATAATCCGGGTGGTGTGCAAAATAGCTGCTATCTCCGCGAACAGTCATCTCTTCCAATGGCAACCAGCAGTTTTTAGGCTCCCCAACATGGTTGACAAGGGTTTTGTTTTGAGATTTGATGAGATCCCAGATCGGGTCAAACCGGGCATCGTCGATCATAATATAGCTGCTGTCTTTGTCAAGAAAGGTCATGCCAATATCCTTCCATACTTTCACAGCTATGGCTCCCTGGCTGAAGCTTTCCTCTAACCATTCAATCGTTCTTTCCTCCCAGGCAGGTTCGCCAAAACCATCCATACTAAAGGTTGTGGCAAAAGCAATGGACTCAGGATGTCCCTTATAAAGTTCCCTGGCATAATTAAACTCCTCATCAATCAGAGGCTGACTTACCGATCGGGTTACCAGAGACAATAGTATGAAATTATTTTCCCTGAGAAGCTCCACAAATGAATCATCAGAGGTTTCAAGATGCGCATGTGCATCGATTTTAGGAAATGTTGCAAAATCAGGCTGTTCTGAACAACTTGCAAGTAACAGAACACATATGATGATGTAATTTTTCATCTCTCAGGATTATATATTTCCATTCAATTCTGCTTTGATCAATAAATATAATCAAAGGAACGATTGTTCAGGATCCAATATAACATTATATAGCATCTGATCTCTCGGAACCAGGTAGAAATAAAAAGAACTAGATTTGTACTATGACACACCCAATGCATCGAATCCTTTTTTTACTGTTGTTGCTGTATTGCATTTCACTTCCTTCTATTTCTCAGGAAGTCAGCATTGACCAGGAGAAAACAAAGTATTATGGCAAAGACTCTTTTTTAATAGAAGGCACAGCATTTGCCGATACTATTAAAGAGAGTCCCTACGACAGATTACCGGCTTCCTACAAAGATAAAAAGGTGAGAAACCATGTTTGGGAATTATCCAAGTCTTCAGCAGGTATATCCATAAGGTTCTTTACAAATTCTTCCCATATTAGTGTTAGGTGGGCCCTGCTTCATAATGCAAATATGCCACACATGGCAGAAACCGGCATTAAGGGAATAGACCTATATTTTAAAAACAACGGAAACTGGCAATATGTGAATACAGCGAGACCAACAGGGGTTGAGAATGAAGCATCATTGGTGAAAGGCATGAAGATGGAAATGCGAGAGTATAGAATGTATTTGCCTTTATATGATGGAGTTACTAGACTTGAGGTAGGTATCGATTCCCTGAGCACGATAAACAAGCCAAAGAAACGCGATCAGAAACCGATTGTTTTTTACGGAACCAGTATTACCCAGGGAGGATGCGCTTCGCGGCCCGGAATGGTTCATACCAGTATTATTTCAAGAAAACTGGATATTGAATGTATAAACTTCGGATTTAGCGGAAACGGAAAAATGGAGCAACCCGTTGCTGAATTGATATCTGAAATTGATGCGCGATTTTATGTTGTTGAATGTTTGCCAAATATGAATGCTGATGAAGTCTCTAAGCGTACAAGCATACTTGTAGATATTATTAGAAGAGTTCAGCCTGAAACTCCGATTATATTCGTTGAGAATTTAATGTATGAGGGCAATTTTATTAAGGAAAATGGGGGATTGGAAATACACAGAAAAAATGCAGCACTTAAAGATGAGTTTGAAAAAATGCAGCAAAAAGGCTATCAGGATATTTACTACATAGACAATAATGGCGCCCTTGGTAACGATCATGAAGGAACGGTAGATGGGGTTCACTTTACCGATTTGGGATTCTTAAGATATGCAGATTATTTAATCATGAATTTTAAGCAATCCGGTCTTATTAAAAAATAATTGCTTTCACTTTTGGCAAAGTAATGTTGAAAGATATGATTCAAAGGGTACTTTTTCTAGCCCTGTCTCTCGGAATATTGGGAGAATCGACCGCATCTGTTTTCCAGGATACTGCCGCCTACTTATCCATTCAGGGCAGGATCGTGGATGACCTGACAGGTAATCCTGTTGTTTTTGCCAATGTTTATCTTGCCGGGAGCAACATCGGTACAGTTTCCAATTCAGACGGTGAATTCATTGTTAAGATCCCGCTTTTCATTGAAAATATTTCCCTGGTCATCTCGAACATTGGGTACAGGAACATTGAACTTTCAATGGATGAACTTGACCCGGAGAACAATCTGATTAAACTTGAGCCCATTCCAATACCCCTTGAAGAAGTTACCATCATCCATATGAACGCCCGGGAGCTGCTTATTGCCGCCATTGAAAAAATCCCGGATAATTACAGCAGGAATCCTGTCATGGTCACTTCTTTCTATCGTGAAAGCATCAGGCAAAACCGGAAGTATGTGGCTGTTTCGGAAGGCGTTCTGGATGGGTACAAGGCATCCTACAGCCATGTCACCGACATGGACCGGGTCAAAATTTTCAAAGGTCGGAAAAGCTCTGATGTCAGAAAGATGGATACGATCGTATTGAAGCTGCAGGGAGGGCCACAGAGCATATTTCAACTGGATCTGGTCAAAAACCCGGCGGAACTGCTTGAGAGAGAAATGATGGAATATTACCAATACGAGATACACGGCATTGTGAGCATAGATGACCGGCAGGCATATGTTATATCGTTCGACCAGTTACCACAGATCGACGTCCCCCTTTATACAGGCAAATATTATATCGGTGTGAACAACCTGGCTTTCATGGGTGCCGAATTCCGACTCAGTGAGAAAATGATTGACAAAGCCAGCCAGTACATGGTAAAAAGAAAACCACCCGGATTGCGGGTGGATATAGAGAAGGCCAATTACCTTGTCAAATACCGCATCAGCAACGGACAATGGTACCTGGCTTATGTCCGAAGCGAATTGATCCTAGGAATTAAGTGGAAGAAAAAACTTTTTAGGTCGAGATACACCAGCCTCGCAGAAATGGCCGTGACGAATATCGATCCCGAAAACATCACCAGGTACAAATTCCGGGAAACCACCAAAAGCAGCGATATTTTCGTTGACCAGGTAAGTGATTTCGAGGATTCGGACTTCTGGGGAGAATACAATATTATCCAGCCCGAAGAGTCCATACAGGCCGCTATTGAACGAATCGGCAGGAAATTAAAAAGAAGTGGGCAATAATACCTGTTTTACTTTATTTCAATAGATTGACCTTCAAGGAAAGCTCTTCCAACTGCGCTTCTGAAATGGTGGAAGGGGTATCGATCATTACATCACGGCCCGAATTGTTCTTTGGAAAGGCAATCACATCACGGATGCTCTCTATTCCGGCAAAAAGGGCAACCCACCTGTCAAATCCAAAAGCAATGCCTCCGTGTGGCGGTGCACCATACCTGAAGGCGTTCGTAAGAAATCCAAATTGTTTCCTGGCCTCCTCTTCTGTAAAGCCCAGGTTATCGAACATCTGTTTCTGCAACCCTTCATCATGGATCCTGATGGAACCTCCTCCAATCTCCACACCATTGATCACAAGGTCGTATGCCCTGGCCCTTACTTTGCCGGGATCGGTCCGGAATAGTTCCAGATCCTCTTCGTATGGGCTGGTAAAGGGATGGTGCATGGCATGAAAGCGTTTTGTTTCCTCATCCCATTCAAGGAGTGGGAAATCCACCACCCATAGAGGTCTAAATACATCCGGATCCCTCAATTCCAGTCGATTGCCCATTTCCAGTCTCAACTCGCTAAGCGCCTTCAGGGTCAGCTCCTGCTCCCCGGCAAGTACCAGGATCAGGTCGCCCGGCTTTGCGTTGAATAATTCCACCCACTGTTTCCGGGAAGCTTCATCATAGAATTTATCCACTGATGACTTCATGGTTCCGTCTTCATTGTATTTGAGATAGACCAGACCCTTCATACCAATCTGGGGCCGCTTAACAAAATCGGTTAGCGCATCCAGCTGCTTACGGCTGTACCCTGCACATCCTTCAGCACAGATCCCGCCTATGTATTCCACCGAATCAAATACCTGGAAGCCTTTGTCTTTTACCAGGCCGGACATCTCGCTGATCTCCATGCCAAAACGGAGATCGGGCTTGTCATTTCCGTACCGGCTCATGGCCTCGGAGTAAGCCATCTTCGGAAACTTTCCATCGATCTCCACTCCCTTGATGGCGCGGAACAGATGTTTGGCCAGTCCTTCGAAAGCATCCAGAATGTCATCACGGTCCACAAACGACATTTCACAATCGATCTGTGTAAACTCGGGCTGACGGTCGGCCCTCAGGTCCTCATCCCTGAAACACTTCACGATCTGGAAGTATTTATCAAATCCCGCCACCATCAGCAGCTGCTTGAAGGTCTGGGGTGACTGTGGCAGTGCGTAAAACTCACCAGGGTTCATCCTGGAAGGCACCACGAAATCCCTGGCCCCTTCGGGTGTGGATTTTATCAAGACAGGGGTCTCCACCTCCAGGAAGCCCTCTTCACTCATATATTTTCTGATCTCAATTGCCATTCGGTGGCGTAGCTGAAGGTTCTCCCTGACCACCGATCTCCGCAGGTCCAGGTAACGGTATTTCATACGCAGATCGTCTCCCCCATCCGTATTGTCTTCAATGGTAAAGGGAGGCACATTGGAGATGTTCAGGATATCCAGCTTCTCTACAATAATTTCAATATCACCGGTGGCGATCTGAGGATTCTTATTGCTCCTTTCAGCCACCTTTCCCCCTGCCCTGATCACGAATTCGCGGCCGAGCTTACGGGCTTCTTTACACAGACCGGGATCGGTCTCCATGTTGAATACCAACTGCGTAATCCCATAACGGTCACGCAGATCCACAAAAGTCATCCCTCCCAGATCTCTGGATTTCTGAACCCAACCGGAAAGGATCACTCCTTCACCGACATTTTCCATTGTCAACTGGCCGCAATTGTGTGTCCTGTACATTTTGTAAGTTTTTATTTGAGAAAAGCTCTCTATTCTTATTTTTGTAATGCAATGTGGTGCAAATTTAGCAACTTTTAAAGACGATTAGTAAAGAAACTTCACGGAGCATGGCATACCCGGTTTTATCAGATGAGTATTTTATGAATGAAGCACTCAAAGAGGCACAGAAGGCCTTTGATGTGGAAGAGGTGCCGGTGGGTGCTGTTATCGCAACACAGAACCGCATTATTGCACGGGCCCACAATATGACAGAGCAGCTTAATGATGTGACCGCCCACGCTGAGATGATTGCCATCACATCAGCATCCAATTACCTTGGAGCCAAATACCTGATCGATTGTACGCTTTATGTCACCCTCGAACCATGCATCATGTGTGCTGCGGCCCTGAAATGGGCACAGCTCGACCGGATCATATATGGTGCTAAAGATCCCCGGGAAGGCTTCTCCCACCTGGAAGAGTCGATTTTGCACAAAAAGACCGAAGTGATCCCCGGGATCCTTGAAAATCAATCTTCCACACTGCTGAAACAGTTTTTTCTGAAACACCGGAACCTGCAGCATTAGTGTCCTGTTACCCGGACGGTGCTTAAAATCAGGCGGGTGAAATTCTAAAACCAGCTTTCTCCAGGTCCTTCCAGAAATCCGGGTATGATTTGGTCACCACCATGGGATCGTCAATGGTGATCGAACCAAAGCGTCCGGCCAGTGGGGCAAACGCCATGGCCATGCGATGGTCATGATAGGTATGGATCACCGGATCCTTCTCCGGTTCACAACGGGTTCCATCCCATGAGATCCAGTCCCCACCCTGATCGGAATCAATCACAAAACCCAGTTTCCCAAGCTCTGTTTGAAGGGCAGAAATACGGTCTGTCTCCTTCACCCTCAGGGTCCGGGTACCGGAGAACCTGAATGGCACATCCTGTGCACATAAGGTAACCGCATAGGTTTGCACCAGGTCCGGACATCCCGTAAAGTCATGCTGCATGCCCCCTGGTTTGCTCCTTTTCTCAACCTCAAGGGTCACTCCCTTATCCCCGAACAGGCTCACTACACCTAGGGGTTCAAAGAGCCGTACCAATGCAGAATCACCCTGCAGACTCTCTTCCAGGAGATGGGGGAGGAATATTTTCGAACCTGGAGAAAGAGATGCTACCAGGTACCAGTAGGAAGCGCCACTCCAGTCGGATTCCACCGTGAAGCGATCCAGGGTATATGGCTCCTGTGGTATCACGATCTGCTGTCCGTCAAATGTTGCTCCAATTCCACAAAGGTTCATCAGGGCCAGGGTCATCTCTATATAGGTAGCTGAAACTACATCTCCGGTAAGGGTGATGTGCAATCCACCCTCCAACACCGGGCCAACCATCATCAGGGCACTGATGAACTGACTGCTGATCCCCCCGTCGATGGCGATGCTACCACCCGCCTGGAGACCTCCGAATATTTTCAAAGGGGGACATCCTTCCTTTTCCAGGTATTCAATGTGGGCACCCAACCCACTGAGCGCTTCCACCAGCGGACCGATGGGCCGTTCCTTCATCCGGTCGGAACCTGTCAGAATAACTTCTCCGTCACAGGTGGCATAATAAGCAGTTAAGAATCGCATGGCAGTTCCGGCGTGACCAATATCTTTCATTGCCGATCCTTCCTTCAGTGCCTTTTGAAGCACCATGGTATCGTCGCTGTCAGAAAGGTTGGTAAGATCGGCATCGGAACCTGACAGAGAACTCATGATCAGCATCCGGTTGGATATGCTTTTAGAGGAAGGTATATATATTGTATCTTGTATTGGTTTTAATGGTCCCGAGATGATATATTTCATAGTCCAAAGATAATAAATAGCATATATTCGTCCCGTAAATAGTGTGTATCGCAATTTGAAAAATTGACTATGATAGACTTTGAAGACACCAGGACGGCTTTCAGCATTAAATCTGACAGGGACCTTCGCAGGGCATATGTGCTGTTTAAACTAATCTCATACCCCATCCTTGTGAAAATCGGGAACCCCGTGATCCAACTCTGCTCGGCACTGAGGATCCCTATCGGATGGATTGTAAAACCCACCGCATTCAAGCATTTTGTGGGCGGAGCGACCCTGGAGGCATGTCAGCCTGCCGTGGAAAAGCTCAAAACAGTTAATGTGTATTCGATCCTCGACTATTCTGTGGAAGGGAAGGAGACTGACAAAGCTATTGAGGCCGCCCTCAAGGAAACGTTGAGGGCTGTCAAACATGCCGGCAACAACCCCGATATACCCTTTGCCGTTTTCAAACCCACTGCCTTTGGCAACAGCAGGGCACTTGAGATCCTCAGCGGTGCCTCAGTCCCCGACAAGGATGTCATCCGGGAAGGAGAAAAATTCCGGTCCAGGATCGACCTGCTGTGCAAAACTGCCTTTGATAACGATACGTCCATTATGATCGATGCTGAGGATACCTTTTACCAGCGCTTCATCGACTCGGTGGTGATGGATATGATGCGCAAATACAATTATAAAAAAGCCATCGTCTTCAATACTTACCAGATGTACCGGCACGACCGGATCGGAGTGTTGGAGGCCGATATAGCATCAGCCCGGAAGGGACACTTTTACCTGGGGGCCAAATTTGTGAGGGGAGCCTACATGGAAAGGGAAAGGGAGCGCGCTCGAAAACTAAGGTACATGGATCCCATCCAGCCCGACAGGGAGAGTACCGACAGGGATTATAACCTGGCCCTAAAGATCTCCATGGATAACATCGATGTGGTATCTATCTTTAACGGGACCCATAATGAGTACAGCAGCATGTACCTGACAGAACTGATGAATGAGAGGAAGATCAAGCCTTCGGATAACCGGATCTGGTTCTCCCAGCTTTTTGGAATGAGCGAACACATCAGTTTCAACGTGGCCGCTGCCGGCTTCAATGTGGCCAAATATGTACCTTACGGACCGGTGAGGTATGTATTGCCCTACCTGATGAGACGGGTGGAGGAGAACTCCTCTGTGAAGGGACAGACCGGAAGGGAACTCTCCCTTATTAAGAAAGAAATGATAAGAAGAAAGAAACATGAACCGTCCATGCCAAAATAATAAATAGAAACACATGAAAGTTGACAACCAGCGTAATACCTACCGCATATGGATCAGGAGGCTCATTTTGACCATTCTCTTCACCCTGTTGATCCTTCTGATCCTGTTCCTGCCGTGGTTTGAAGTAGCTGACATGTGGCTGAGCAAATACCATCTGATCATTGCTGTCGGTATGATCTACATTGTTATCTCCCTGGTGAACTATCTCAAGAACCCGAATTTCGTTTCATTCAGTGACCAGGGAGAGAAGATCGTCATGCGTTATTATCCCGTGAGTATTTTTAATAGCCGGAAACACTCCATTGAAATACCTAAAAAACAATTCGTGAAGTTTGAACTCCAGGATTTCCTGATGGGCAGCCAGCAGAAGATCATCCTTTACCAGAATTTCAGGAACAAGGTTGCCAAATACCCTCCCATCAGCCTGTCTGCCTTGGACAAAGAAGACAGGGAAAAGATCATCCAGTCCCTCAGCAAATACATTACTTCTTAATCACTCACTTTTCAGGATCCGGGTAACGATAAGCGGGGTTTGCAACACATAAACCCTCAAAAAGAGATGTCTCACCCTGACCACTCTGAACTGCAATACCGGATTGCCCTGACCATGGTCCCGGAAATTGGTCCTATAACAGCCAGAAAGCTGATCGATAAAATAGGAACTGTGAGGGCGATCTTCGAAGAAAAACAGGAAACCCTGATGAAGATCAAGGGCATTGGGCCCCGTTTGTCAGGCTCCATCAAATCGGTACGCTTACTGGGAGAAGCCGAGAAAGAGGTGGAGTTCCTGCTCAGGCACAGAATCTCTGCATATTACTACCTGGACCAGGATTATCCCGAACGCCTGAAACATTGTGAGGATGCCCCCATTCTGCTTTATGCCCGCGGGCAGCAAGGCCTCAATGCAGGCAGGATCCTCAGTGTGGTGGGCACCCGAAAGGCCACCTCCTATGGCAGGGACATCTGCAGGGAACTCATCAGGGGCCTTGCATCCTTGCTGGATAATCCTGTCATCGTCAGCGGTCTCGCATACGGTATAGATGTGATCGCCCACAGGACAGCCCTGGAATGTGGTTTGCTGACTGTGGCCGTACTCGGACACGGACTTTCAACCATCTACCCGTGGGTCCATCGCGAAACAGCAAAAAAGATCAGCAAACAGGGTGCTCTTGTAACCGACTTCCATTCAGGTATGGGTCCCGAACGAAACAATTTCCTTCGAAGAAACAGGATCATAGCCGGTTTATCAGATGCCACCCTGGTCATAGAATCGGGTGAAAAAGGAGGAGCGCTGATCACGGCGGACATGGCTGCATCGTATGACCGTGACGTCCTGGCCGTTCCTGGCCGTGTGGATGATGAAAGATCCAGGGGTTGCAATGGCATGATCAGGAGCAATCTGGCCGCGCTCGTAGAAACCCCGGTAGATATTATCAACCATCTGAACTGGGAAGAGAGTACCCTGCCAGCGAGGAGTTTACCAGCACCTGAGATATCCCCGTCCATGGATGAGAAAAGGATTATGGCACTGATTGAACAGGTACCGGGCATTGTGTCGGGAACTATCAGTACCCGCACAGAGATCCCCATCAACAGAACACTCGCCCTGCTGATGGGAATGGAACTGAAGGAATGGATCTCCATTGAGCCAGGGAACCGATACCGGCTCAGAATAAGCATACCCTGATTTACCTGCCTGCAGGGGGAACCCTCAGGTAAGTACTTTTCTCATTTTTTACTATTTTTGTCGGACAGTAGTTGAAATAATTATAGTTTTACGAGCAGTTTAACCCAATAAAAAACAAACATGGACCCAAAAGTTGGACAATTCATGGCCAAGATTAAGGCCAAAAATCCGGCAGAACCGGAATTTCACCAGGCAGTACACGAAGTTGCCGAATCGCTGATCCCATTCATTGAGGAAAATCCAAAATATAAACATGCAAAAATCCTGGAAAGGATAGCCGAACCTGAGAGGGTTATTTTATTCAGGGTCCCCTGGATCAATGATAAAGGTGAAGTGGAGATCAACAGGGGTTTCAGGATCGAAATGAATTCGGCCATTGGTCCCTACAAGGGTGGCCTTCGATTTCACCCCACCGTGAACCTGGGTATATTGAAGTTCCTTGCTTTTGAACAGGTGCTTAAGAATAGTCTTACCACCCTTCCCATGGGCGGCGGTAAGGGAGGATCTGATTTTGATCCCAAGGGCAAATCTGACAATGAGGTGATGCGCTTCTGCCAGAGCTTTATGACCGAATTGTGCAGGCACATTGGTCCCAATACAGATGTCCCCGCCGGTGACATCGGGGTGGGGGGTCGTGAAATCGGCTTCATGTTCGGACAGTACAAACGCATCAAGAACGAGTTTACCGGTGTGCTCACCGGGAAAGGCCTGGAGTGGGGAGGCAGCCTCATAAGGCCTGAAGCGACCGGGTATGGTGCGGTCTATTTTGCCGAAGAGATGCTAAAAACTAAAGGGGATTCTCTGAAAGGGAAAGTGGCCGCTGTTTCAGGATCAGGCAATGTGGCACAGTTTACGGTACAGAAACTAACCGAGCTAGGCGGAAAAGCCGTTACCCTCTCCGATTCCGGTGGATCCATTTACGATCCCGATGGGATTGATGCTGAAAAGCTTGCCTGGGTCATGAACTTAAAGAATATTCGCAGGGGAAGAATCAAAGAATATGCAGATCAATTCGGATGTGAATATTTTGAAGGAAAACGGCCATGGCACGTGAAGTGCGATGTAGCTTTCCCGTCGGCCACCGAGAATGAAATTAGCAAAGAAGATGCTGAGATCCTGATAAAAAATGGTTGCGGGGTTATCAGTGAGGGAGCAAACATGCCTTCTACCCCGGATGCCATCGAGGTATACCTTGAGTCAAAGATTCTTTACGGTCCGGGTAAAGCTGCCAATGCAGGGGGTGTAGCAGTTTCCGGGCTGGAAATGACCCAAAATAGCATGCGTCTTCCCTGGTCCAGAGAGGAGGTCGACAGCCGGTTGCAAACCATCATGAAGAACATCCACCAGACCTGTGTGGACTTTGGAAAGGAATCCAATAACTATGTAAATTACGTGAATGGCGCCAACATTGGAGGTTTCGTGAAAGTAGCCGATGCCATGATAGCACAAGGTGTTGTTTAATGTTACATCTAATATTGATTCAAAGGAGCCGTCTCAAAAGGGACGGCTTCTTCTTTTCGTAAAAGGCTTCCCCCTGGAGCATATGATTTAATATATGCGGCGATGTTGTATTTTTATCTCCGCAATTGAAAAAAGATGTACACCGATTCACATACCCATTTGTACCTGGATGCGTTTTCCGGAGACCGGGACGAGATGGTCAGACGGGCTGTTGATGCAGGTGTTTCCCGCATGTTCCTTCCCAATATTGACAGTACCACCACCGGGTCAATGTTCAGCATGGCGGATCAATATCCTACGTACTGTTTCCCCATGGTGGGGCTTCACCCCACATCAGTTAAAGAAAACTACAGGGAAGAGTTGAATAGCATTGAAACGTATCTGGACCGGCAGGGGATCATTGCCGTGGGTGAGACCGGAATTGACCTCTACTGGGATAAAACCTTCATCCGGGAACAGGAGGAGGTTTTCAAAACACAGATCGGCTGGGCAAAGGACCTGGAGCTTCCGCTGGTGATCCATGCCAGGGATTCATTTCCCGAGATCTTCCGCGCACTGGATGAGACCGGTGTAAACGGATTGCGGGGAGTATTTCACAGTTTTACAGGCAACAGGGAGGACCTGGGGAAGGCCCTTTCCTATGGATTTATGATCGGCATCAACGGCATCGTCACTTTTAGGAATTCAAACCTGGGAGAGGTGGTTCGATCCATCCCCCTTGAACGGCTGTTGCTTGAAACGGACTCACCTTTTCTTGCACCGGTTCCATACAGGGGAAAGAGAAACGAGAGCAGTTATCTGGTGGAAATTGCAGCAAAACTGGCGGAAATTCATAACTTGACAAAAGAAGAAATCGGTGTGATTACAACCCGGAATGCAAATAACCTCTTTCAAATACACCCTCTAAATGGATCATAACGATCGTTCCATATTAATCATATATACCGGGGGAACCATCGGTATGATGAAAGATCCTGATACAGGATCACTCAAGCATTTCGATTTCAATAAAATAATGACTCAGATTCCTGAAATTAAGGAGTTTGGTTACCATTTCCAGGCAGAAAGTTTTGATCCACCCATTGACTCATCTGATATCAGCACCTCCACCTGGACACGTCTTGCAGAGATCATTGAAAAGCACTACGATGCTTTTGACGGATTTGTGGTTCTGCATGGAACGGATACCATGGCCTACTCGGCTTCAGCATTAAGTTTCATGCTGGAAAACCTATCCAAACCGGTCATCTTTACTGGCGCTACCCTACCCATCGGGACCCTGAGAACCGATGGAAAAGAAAACCTGATTACCTCCGTGGAGATTGCTGCTGCAAAGGAAAATGGTGCTCCTGTGGTACCTGAAGTGTGTATATACTTTGAGAGCAAACTATCCCGTGGAAACAGAACTACCAAGGTAAATGCAGAGCATTTTAACGCCTTTCAGTCAGCCAATTACCCTTACCTGGCCAAAGCAGGAGTGCACCTGGTTTATAACCGCGAGATTATCAGATATCCGGAGCGGGTTGAGAAACTGGTGGTACACAAGAACTTTGACAATCATATTGCCATTTTGAAACTGTTTCCTGGATTGAACCGTGAATATATGGATGCCATCCTGGAGAGTGAAGGTCTGAAAGCGGTGATCCTGGAGACCTACGGTGCGGGAAATGCTCCTACCGAAACCTGGTTTCTCAGGCGAATCAAAAAAACAGTGGCTAAAGGGATCATCATACTTGATGTGACCCAGTGCAGCAGGGGGAGTGTTGAAATGGGCAGGTATGAGACCAGCAGGCACCTTTTAAATGCCGGAGTTATAAGCGGTTATGATATTACCACTGAAGCTGCCACGACCAAACTTATGGTTTTACTGGCGCAGAATCTGGAGGTTAATGAGGTTAAAATGCTTTTAAATAAATCGCTTCGGGGAGAAATCACGCTCCTTTGAGTGTTGTTTTTAATATTTTTTTGTATTTTTCGCCGCGAAATTCTCCTGAGAGTTTAAACATAAACTGAAGCAGGAGTGGTTCTTATAAAAATTTGGAGATAAATGGGTTTGAACAAACCAGGGAGAGAAGATAGATTTACCGGAGAGGTGCAGGAGTGGTTGAACTGGCACGCCTGGAAAGCGTGTGTACCTCTAAAGGGTACCGAGGGTTCGAATCCCTCTCTCTCCGCATAGTATATTAGAGTTTTTTACTTAAATTAGGCAATATTCACGTTAAATCATAAAGTAAAACAAACAACACCATGAAAAAATTATTTGCATTGATAGCCGTATTCGGGATGCTTTTTATGGGAGCATCAATCTTTGCGCAGGATGAAACCACAGAATCTCCTGCATCTGAAGATACCACGCAAGTTGCCGAAGAGGTTGCAGTAGAAATCCCTGTAGTCGAAGAGGCAGTGGAAGCCGAAGAGGCAGTGGAAGCCGAAGAAGAAGGAGGTGTGTCTGTATTGCACACCACCTTGAAGACAAAATTCATTGAAGGTGGCGCCGGATTTATGGGTGCTGTTCTTCTGACATTGATCTTTGGTCTGGCCCTCTCTTTGGAACGGGTTATATACCTGAACCTGGCCTCCACCAATACCGACAAACTTCTCAATTCCGTTGAAGAGGCGCTGAACGAAGGCGGTGTGGAAGCTGCCAAAGAAGTATGCCGCAATACCCGCGGACCGGTAGCCAGCATATTCTACCAGGGACTGGATCGCATTGATGAAGGCATTGACGTGGTTGAGAAATCGGTTGTGGCTTACGGCAGTGTACAGATGGGTCTTCTGGAGAAAAACCTATCCTGGATCTCACTGTTTATTGCCATCGCCCCTATGCTTGGTTTTATGGGAACGGTAATCGGGATGATCGAAGCTTTTGATACGATCCAGCAGCAGGGTGATATTTCACCTACCATTGTTGCCGGAGGTATCAAGATCGCCCTGATCACAACCGTAACCGGTCTGATGGTAGCCATCATTCTTCAGGTTTTCTACAATTACCTTGTTTCACAGATTGACGGCATCGTCAATAAGATGGAAGATGCTTCCATTTCACTTTTAGACATGCTGGTAAAACACAATCTTAAAAAATAAAGAAGCCATGGCTTTTTCCAAAATAACTAGAATATTATTATATGTGGTCGCTGGAATATCCCTTCTCGTGGTTCTGTTCTTTTACGCCAGCCCCAAGACCGTAGATTATGACGAGCTTGAGATTCGCGTGACTAAGGCCCTGAACCCGGTAGACATGACCCCGGCCCCATTGCCCACCGTGGATACAACAGCGCAGGATTCTGCTTCCGTTGAGGAAGTAGCAGCTGTTGAGGAAGAAGATGAAGGGGGCGCTTTTGCCACTGTAGATCCAATTGACACTTCGGGTACGCACTTGCGGGAGCACATCTCAGGATGGGAATACCTGGTCTGGTTCCGTACCGACATAGCACTGATTTGGGCCTACATCCTCCTCCTGATTACTGCCATAGCCGCTGTCGTGTTCCCCCTGATCTCTGTGTTTTCAAATCTAAAGGGACTGATCAGACTGGCAGTTGTTCTCGCCGGAGCTGCTGTTCTGGTGTTAATCTCCTACCTGATGGCATCGGATACACCCCTTTATATCATTGGATACACCGGAACCAGCAACAGTGATGCAGGAACGCTTAAAATGATAGATACTACACTATTTGTAACGTACATACTATTTGGACTGGCATTGCTGTCCATTCTGTATGCCGTTATATCACGAGCATTTAAGTAAGAAATCGTTTAGAAAAACAAGAACCGATGGCAAGAGAAACACCGGAAGTTAATGGAGGATCACTGGCGGACATTGCTTTCCTTCTGTTGATATTCTTCCTGGTTACCACCACCATGGATATTGATACCGGTATTACCCGGCTTTTACCTCCCGAGCCTGAAGAGGAAGATAAGATCGAGGTCAAGGTGAATAAACGTAATGTACTGGTAGTACTTCTCAATAGAAGCGATCTCCTGATGGTGGGCGGAGAAGTGATGGACCGTTTAGCGCTCAAGGCCAAGACCCTTGAATTCTTCACCAACCCCTCGAACAATGAGAACCTTCCCGAAATGGAAGAGACAGAGGTTCAGTTTCCTCCGGGAAGCTCTTCCCTGTTACCTCCCGATGGTATATGGAGGGGAAAGGTATCGAAGGGGGTAATTTCGCTTCAGAATGACCGTTCCACCACCTATGGAAAATACCTGCAGGTGCAGAATGAACTGGTGGCTGCTGTGAATGAACTGAGGAACAACTTCAGTAAACTTTATTTCGATAAGGAATATGCGGAACTAAACACGGCCAATCCGATTGAAGAGGATATCTATGATGGAATCCGGAAGATCTATAAAATGAATATTTCCGAGTCGGAACCCAAAAACATAGGAGGACTCAACTAATGTCGAAATTCAGACGAAAAAAAGGAAAAGGCCTGCCGAGGATCAACACAGCTTCCCTTCCGGACATTGTCTTTATGTTGTTGTTCTTTTTCATGGTGACGACAACAATGAGGGAAACTGAAGTGCAGGTAAGGGTAACCGTACCTGAAGCCACAGAGGTCAAGAAGCTGGAGAAGAAATCCCTGGTGAGTTATATATACATTGGACGTCCTGTGGCACATGTGGCCAGGATGTATGGAACAGAACCGCTGATCCAGCTCAATGATAAACTGGTGAGTGAAGAAGGTATCCCCTATGAATCGATCCAGGATTTTGTCCTGTTCGAAAGGGAAAAACTCCCTGAATCTGATAAAAACAGGATGACCATGTCTCTCAGGGTTGACGAGAAAATTCCCATGGGTAAGGTGGATGATGTGAAGCTGGCGCTCAGACGAGCCAAAGCCCTGATCATCAACTATTCTGCAAGGAAGGAGTACAGGGAACAGGGAAGAACCAGATAACTGGATAACCAGATACTTTTATACAGAGGGCACCCTGTTGGGCTGCCCTCTTTTTTATTCATACAGGGCCGCATATACCTGATCAACCATGTCCTGGAATGTTTCCGGTTGGTCAAATACTGAACGTTTCTTTAAAAAACGTTCCGTATGATAGTAGAGCTTGGTTTTTTCAAACCCGGTGAAATCCTCAATTCGGCTGTCAAAATAGAGTTCACTGATATTCCTGTCGTATAATTTTTTGATCGAATTCCCGATCCCAAACAGAAGGTAATACTTGGAAATGGCTTTTGCCGGATTTTCGTAGTCACAATAGATCTTATGTACATAGCTCCCATTCTCATAGATAACGACCTCATTTACAAATCCCTCGTAAGAATAAAAGATCCATTCTCCATGTCTCTGACGGGTCTTTTTAAAGCCCTGGTACTTGATGGTTCCATCGTTGTATAACTCCATTTCAGGGAAATAGAGTTTTCCGCTGGGAGCTTTCACCTTTCCATTCACCAGACTCCTGTCCTCAATCCCGAAATAGGTCAGGTATGGCATCTCAGCAATGATCTCATCCGGATCGGATGATTCTTCGGATTTCTGATAATTTGTACCCGAAAAAACCTCCTCTGCATCTTCAATAAGCAGTTCCTGTTCATAAATCCCATCCTCGAAGGCCTTCCTGTCGCGCAATTTAGTGATCAGAACACCCATATTGGTATGTACACTTGAACTCAGATCCGTCAGACCCATGGAAGTTACGATCAATTCTTTCTCGTTTCTGTATATGCATGAATTGAGCTTATCATGATAGAGGATCCGCAGGTTCTTTAACTCCTTGAACCATTTCTGCCCCCTGATCTGGTTACGTTCATTCCCGTATAACAGGGTAGTCCTCACATTGCGCTGATCAGCCTGGTTAAATCTCAGGATGATGCTTTCATGCATTTTAAAGACAGGCGATAAGAAAACAATTTCGCCTTTCGCCTCCGAAATAAGGCGATCAATCTGGTAAGATGTTCCAACAGAGGATAGAAATTCAGCAGCCATATATACGTTGTATATTAAATATTAAAAACCATTTACTGAAAATATGCAAAAAAGTTGCTGCTTCCAGGATGAAATATCAACAGAGATCAATAACAGGCCATATTATAATGATTGCAGACAGAGACATCAATCTCCCGGCGGGAAATTGTCTGCCGGTCGGGAAGTCATCTCAATGCGGGTGCGGGGCAGGCTACCCGGATAGTTTTTCTGGAGAAAAGTGATTAACTTTTCCCTTACAAGTACGCGCAGATCCCACGCAGTGGGTGAATTGGCTGCACTCATCAAGGCCCTGATCTCTACTGACCGGTCGGTGGCGTTTGTCACCTGCATGACATTTGTCTGCCCATCCCATAAATCACTATTCTCAAGGATCCGTGTAAGTTCAGTTCTTAACCTGTCAACCGGTACCTGATAATCTGTGTAGATAAAAACTGTTCCCAGAATATCCGAGGAAGCCCGTGTCCAGTTCTGGAAAGGCTTTTCTATAAAGTAGGTTGTGGGTACGATCAGTCGTCTTTTATCCCAAATTCTGACCACCACATAGGTAAGGGTAATCTCTTCAATCCAACCCCATTCGTTCTCCACGATCACCACATCATCAATCCGTATGGGCTGGGCCAGTGCAATCTGAAATCCGGCCATTATGGAACTCAGAAGTTTCTGAGCAGCAAAACCTAAGATAATTCCAGCCACACCTGCCGAAGCAAATAAACTGATGCCTATGCGCCTGATGCCTTCAAAGGTCATCAGGGCAATGGCTATGGATATAAGGATCACAATAAAGATAATAATCCGCTCCAGAATTCTGAATTGTGTAAATATCCTTCGGGCTCTTAAATTATCCTCCTGTGTAATGTCATATTGGCGAAGAACAAGTTCCCGGGCCAGATTGATCGAACGGATCAGTATCCAGGTGATGCAAAAGATGATTGCTACGGTAATAAACTGATTGATACCTGAAGAGGCCTTCTCTCCCGAAGAAAACAACTCCTTCAGGATAATAAAGTCAAATAAAAGAATAACAACCAGCACGGGATTCCTGAACTTATGCCACACGATCTTGATCAAATGATCGGGAGATTTTTTCCAGATTCTGGACAAAACCCTGGAAAAAACATAATAGACAAGAAGGCTGAACAGGATAACCGATGCAGCGATGATCCATGTCGAGGTGGTTGTACCCGTCCATTGATCGAATAGTTGAGTGATTCTTTCTTTCATTCCAAAATTTTTATTTCTTTCCAAGTTGCGATTTCCAAATCGAATACTCTTTCTCCAGATCATTCAATATATCTGGTTTTTCTTCAATTAAGTTCAACTTTTCACCAACATCATTGTTTAAATCATGGAGAAACTCCCCCAATTCTAATTCTACCATTTCATATTTGGCATTTTCATCATTGTATGATTTGCGTAATTTCCACTGTTTTTTTCTGATAGCAATTTCATGACCTGTATCCCAAAAAAGCACATCATGCTGTAGGTTACTATTTTTACCCTTTAAAATAGGGGTTAAATCTATACCATCGATATACTTGGGTATTACTACATTTGCCTGTTTGCAAATAGTCGGTAAGATATCCATGGCACTCACCATATTCTGATATACTTTGTTTTCTCCAAACGTGCCTGGATACGACACCAACATTTGTACTCGAATACCACCTTCATATAATAAATATTTCGAGCCTCTCAAAGGGGTATTGTTCGCATAAATTGGTGTTGATCCTCCATTGTCGCTTATAAAAAAGATAAGTGTGTTTTCTCTTAAATTTTGATCATCGAGCATGTCAAGAAGTTTCCCGATTTCTTTGTCCATATAATACAACTGACCAAGGTAATGAGCTCTTCCTTCATCGTTGTTGGGGTATCGCCCTTTGGTATACCACTCATAATACTCCTCTATAGCAGGGTTCCAATCATGATAACCTTCAAGATTGTGTTTCTCTAAATATTCTTGTGGTAGTTGATGTGTGAAATTATGAGCCGTGTTAAAAGCGATTTGTAGAAAAAATTTACTGTTCTTGTTCTTTTCAATGAACTGTCTGGACTTCTCGCCTACCAACTCTGTAAAGAAAGCAATGGTATCCACTGCCTTTTTATTTTCCCATAAAGATCCCTGTACGAGAGATTGCCCAGTTCTGTTATGTTGTTTTTTTACCTGAAGAAAAGCGTCCTCTATTTCCTTTTTATGATTCAAATAATGCTTCCGAGCAGAAGTGTGTCCAAAATAATAGTCAAAACCATGATTAAGGGGAAAACTTCTATGACTGGTGTCTGCATCATTTTGGCCATAATGTACTTTTCCAATATATCCTGAATGAAAACCTTTGTTTTTCAATAATTCTGGAATAGTTTCAAATTCTGGGTCATGTAATCCCTGTGCTCTGTACCAATATGAGCCTAACCGCTGTGGATAACTGCCTGTGATTATTCCAATCCTAGATTGATTACAGATAGGCGAATTGTCATATGCTTGAGTGAAACGAACTCCTCTTTCAGCGATACGGTCTATGTTAGGAGTGTTAACGTCATCTGTGAGTTTTGCTGCACTTATATCTGCATACCCCAAATCGTCTGCAACAATCAATATAATATTAGGCGCTCTATTATTAGAATGTTCATTTTTTTTATCACGCATGCTTGAACATGATAAAATAAGTAACGACAGTATTACTATTGAGTATAATCCTTTTTTAATATCCATTTTTTTCATTGGTGATACGGTTCTGTGTATGTGCTGGTATTTATTATCCATAATTGCCTCCAATTCTGCTGAAATAATTATTTGGTTTCCAACAAATGTCCTCACCAAGTATCATTCTCTTGCCTCTTGTTTCGGATTCAATAAATCCATTCTGTTTCAGAAAATCAATCCCTAACAGGTTCTCTGATGGAATCACGGCCGTATCCACTTTCGAATATTTCTTTTTCATCAATTCTATTCCTGCTACTGAATTATCCGCGAATATTATTCCTTCTCCTAAGTTTGGCAGATAGAATCCGTTTAATTCATTGTTATCTATAAACATTAAAGAACTATCAAGATACTTTTTAATCAAGGATTCTCTGTTCTCACCTGATATTTTTTTGTCAAGCTTCATAATCTCCGTATAAAACTCCTCTTTGTAAGGCACAATATTTTTTGAAATCGAAGTCTCATTCCATGGCTGTTCTTTTCTAAGGTAAATGTAGTCTGATATTACCTTGAATCCCGCCTTCTTATACACTGGTTCTCCAATCTCCGTGGCTATCAACAAAACTGAATCAATAGATTTCTCCTTAAGGTCATTGAGTAATCTCTCCATAATTTGAAATCCGATACCTTTATTCCGAAAATTACTATCTACAATTATATGCGCTAACCAACCAGTATTTTCAAACATTATTGAAGTCCCCACTCCAACAATCCTATTATCAACAGTTGCCTTTATGGGATTACAAAAATCATAGGTTATATAGAATCCAAATTCATTAATTATATCTGGCCACCCATCAGGCTGCAAATCCCCAATTTCTTCTAAATCAGTATGTTTTACAATATCGTACTGCATTTCTCTAATATTTGCACACAATGGTTCGGGTGTATGTGCTGGTTTGTGTCCTTGTTCGCCAAGCGGGCTTGGTTGACTTACCTTTCTTTATAAAGATAAATAAGTCTGCTTGGCGGGCAAATTCCTTTCCAGGACACAAACTGGCATTGATACAACGTCAGCAATAGTTGATTACTTAATTATCTGATTTTTAAGATTTTTCTGAAACTCCTGATAGAGTCTCTTAAGGTATGCCTTACTCCTATTTCTTTGGTAGTAGAGATCCAGGATTTCTGCCACCAGTCTGATCTTAGCCTTATGTGACCAAACTATATTGAATATCCTGATTTATAACGCAATCAACTATTGCTAATGGTGGAATGAATTGATTGGGATTTCATGCACTTTCTTGTCTTGCTGTCTACCCCAACCCTGCTGACAATAGAATTCACCTCATCAATCTTCCTGTCCAATCAAAAGACTTAATGATTGAATTGTATAATGTGCATGGCCAATTAATCAGGAAAGAATTCGCCGGAGGATCAGAAATGGAGATTAGCATTGAACTAGCCCAGTTAGAAAAAGGCATTTATTTCCTCAAAATCACTGGAGTAGTATTTCAGTATGAGACTAAGTTTATCAAGAAATATAGACAACTTTATCAATATGATTTACTTCATTTGCGGGAAACTGAAATTTAACTACCCACTATATTTAACATAGAGCCAAAAAGTTAAATATCCACCAAGCATTGTCTACTTAATAATAAGATACAGGAATACAAGTAGCAAGCTTTTAATCCAAGCAGTAATAGAAAAACCTTGCAAACAATGGACTTACAGGGCAACGTGGTGACCTCAGGAGGACTCGAACCCCCACCATGGGAACCGGAATCCCACGTTCTATCCTGTTAAACTATGAGGCCAATAACGGAGGGCAAAGTTAATATTTTTTCCTAAAGCCCGGATTTTATCTCCTCCCAATCCATGGTAAATGGTTCTACCGTAAAATCATCTTCAGGCAGATATGAAAGCACATCACGGATGCGTGATCTGAAATTGGGGTGGGTGGAAATAATTTCGAAATGTTCCAGAAGTTCGTTGCCTGTTTCCTGTTCAAGCCGCCTGAAAACAGTGGCCAGTGTCCTTGGTTCAATGTTTGAATCCTCCAGCAAATGACAGGCAAACAGGTCTGCCTCTTCCTCCTGTTTCCTGTCAAAACGTGTAGACGTCAGCATCCCGGTCACCTCCCCCAGTACGTAGGGATCGCCCGAGGTAAGGATCTCAATACCCAGTTCCTTTATGAGCCTGGCTACCACATGCCTTTCTTCAACATGTCCCATTTCATGGGCAATCACGGCAGCCAGCTCTTCGGGCGACTCACTAAATCCAATCAATCCTGTGGAGATCAGAATATTTCCACCCGGCAGAGTAAAGGCATTGATCATCTCACTATCAAACACAATGAACCGGTAATCAAATTCCGACTGGTTCAAGCCCCCGGAAAGCCGGTCCCCGATCACCTGAATGGATGAATCAATCTTCTCATTCTCCAACTCCTGGAACATGGGATTCAGCAATACCAGGTCCACATAGGCGTCTCCAAGTTTCTGTTCTCTTTCAATACTCAACAACTGGGGATCTTCCGGATAAAAAGAGAACAGAGAGGCACCCAGCCAGATAAGGCCGAAAATACCCAGCAGGATGCCCAGGTCCCTTAAAATAGATTGTTGCATGATCGCTCTTTTTATAAACCCGGAGGCTGGTTACTGGGAGTCGAACCGGTTTGCTCCGGTCTGATCCTGTAGACCTGATGGTAAGCAATCTTCCCAAAAAAAATAAAATAGTAGAACAGTCCCTTCCTGGCTTTTACCGCACCTACAATACTGAAAATGAGATAGACCAGACCTGCCACTCCGGTCATGATCAGGTATCCCCAATAAATACTGGTGAAGTTAAAATCCCGGACAAAATTAACAATGGTCCAGGCTACAAGACCAGAATTCAGCAAGGTTACAGGGATCTGAGAATAGAGGGACTGGAGCATATGGAACTGCACGAATTTACCCTTGTCCCGATTCACATAATAATAGACAATGGCAGCAACCAGGTTCAGAATGGGAAGGGGCAACCCAAGTGCAGCTGTTGCAAACATCATCAGGTATGCCCCCATTGCATCTTCCCTGACCCTGACCTCAATTTCATCGGGCTGGGGAATAGGATGGTACTTCATATTCTTCTATGCTTCATCGGGTAATTCATCTCCCGTAAAAGGGGGATAGGTATCTGTCATGAACATCATGTACAGGTTCACCCTCATCTGCCAGCGCACCTGCCCGACAATCCAGTCGTGCATATTCTTTGGATACTCGGCAGTGAACAGCACTACCCACCAGGCCAGGAACTGAAGGATCCCCACAAAGAAGGCCCTGAACATCAATATAAATCCATGTGGAAGATAGACATAAAAAATCCCGAATAACAGCCTTACCAGCGTTAGTCCCCTGCTTACCTTTTCGGGATAGGGAACTGTGATGTCGGTATGGTCGTCGGTACTCTTTATACCAAATGCCGGGTAACCGTCAGATACATTGTACATCCTGGCAGTTACACGAACGTTCCATTTCAGGAGTCCAACCTGAAACTCAAACATACTCTCGGGATAACGCCCTGTGAAGAGGATGACCCAGAATGCCACAAATTGAAGGATTGCACCCCATAAACTTACAAACATTAACAAAAAGCCGTGGGGAAGGTAGATGTAGAGCCAGCCAAATAAGGTCCTGAGCAACAATTCCCCCCGGGAATACCGTTCCTGGTGTTTAATGGTTAGTTTCATTCGTAAAATATTTGGTTCAGACACAATTTACTAAAAAATTAGCTTTGAAGTCAAACGTTTGTTGCTAAATAAATGTAAAAAAAATCTAATTTCGCACACTGTATCAGAAGTAGACAGCATGAAATACAATTTTACAGAAATTGAGAAGCGGTGGCAGGACTATTGGGAATCTAACAGGACCTTCAGGACCGAGGATGATTACTCCAAACCTAAATTCTACGTGCTTGACATGTTTCCTTATCCATCAGGATCAGGTTTACATGTAGGACATCCGGAAGGTTACACCGCAACTGATATTGTGGCCAGATACAAGAGGATGAAAGGTTATAATGTGCTCCATCCCATGGGTTGGGATGCCTTTGGATTGCCTGCCGAACAATTTGCCATTGAAACAGGGACCCATCCTTCTGTCACTACACGAAAGAATTGCCATAACTTCCGTAGACAGATCAAATCCCTCGGACTGGGATACGACTGGGACCGTGAGATCAATACCACTGATGAAGGCTATTTCAAATGGACCCAGTGGATTTTCATCCAGCTTTACAACACCTGGTTCGATCCGGACCTGCAGAAAAGCCGGCCCATCGACGAACTGGACATCCCGGATCATATCAGGGCTGAAGGCACACAAGCCATTCAAAAATATAGAGCCGATCACCGTCTTGCATATTATGATGACGCGCAGGTGTGGTGGTGTCCACATTGCAGGATTGTTTGCGCCAATGAAGAGGTGTTGAATGATGGTACCCACGAAAAGTGTGGGAACCCGGTTGAAAAGAAAAACCTGAAGCAATGGATGTTGCGAATACCTCTTTATGCGGAACGGCTTCTGGAAGGACTTGAAGAGGTGGACTGGCCCGAAGGAGTAAAGGATATGCAGAGGAACTGGATTGGCAGGTCGACCGGGGCCGAGGTTGATTTCCAGGTTGAAGGGACCGAACAACAACTGAGGGTGTTCACCACCCGCCCCGATACGTTATTCGGGGCTACTTACATGGTAGTGGCTCCTGAACATCCGATGCTGACAGAACTGATTACGGCAGATCAGAAGGATGAGGTTGAACAATACGTGGCCAACGCCTGTTTGAAGTCAGAACTTGACAGATCAGACCTTTCACGTGAAAAGACAGGCATGTTCACCGGCAGCTATGCCATCAATCCTGTCAATAACAAACGCATCCCCATATGGGTGGCCGATTATGTGCTGATGGGGTATGGAACCGGTGCCATTATGGCTGTTCCGTGTCACGATACCAGGGACTTCGAATTTGCCAGTACTTTTTCCCTTCCCATTCTCTGCATCATGGACCCAAAAGCAGATGACCGGGAACTTCGGAGCAATGTACTCGACGGACAGGCCTGCTGGACTGAAGATGGCAGCTACATCAATTCTTCGCACCAGGAAACAGGACTGGACATCAATGGTCTCTCAAAAGTGGAAGGGATTACAAGGACCATTGAATGGCTCCAGGAAAGAAACCTGGGAAAGGCAGCCATTAATTACAAAATCAGGGATTGGCTTTTCAGCCGCCAGAGATACTGGGGAGAACCCTTCCCGGTAATTCACTGGGAAGACGGGGAAATTACACTGCTTGATGATGCTGAACTGCCCATTATACTTCCTGAACTGGAAAAATATGAGCCGGGCAGCCACGGTGAATCCCCCCTGGCCAATGCCACCGAATGGTTGCATGTGACCGATGAACATGGACGCAAAGGACGCCGTGAGACCAATACCATGCCACAGTGGGCTGGCTCCTGCTGGTATTACCTCAGGTATATTGATCCCGACAATGACCAGGAACCCTTTTCGAAAGAGAAAGAGAGTTACTGGATGCCGGTGGACCTTTATATCGGAGGCGCCGAGCATGCAGTACTTCACCTGCTTTATAGCCGGTTCTGGCATAAAGTATTGTTTGACCTGGGGATTGTTTCCACCGATGAACCTTACAACAAGCTTTATAACCAGGGAATGATCCTGGCATTCGCTTACGAAACAGCATCCGGGGCAAAGGTGACCACCGACCTTGTAGAAGATAAGAACGGAGAATATTTTCACAGGAATACTGGTGAGCCTCTGAACCAGATTGTTGCTAAAATGTCCAAATCCCTGAAAAATGTGGTGAATCCCGACGATGTGGTTGCCGTGTATGGTGCCGATTCACTGCGCCTTTATGAAATGTTCCTGGGACCTCTTGATGCTGTAAAGCCCTGGGTAGAAAATGGAGTTAAAGGGGTCTATAACTTCCTCAACAGGGTTCATAAATTCTTTGCAGATCCTTCCAAATACCACCATGAAGATGAGGATTCGGAGGTTTTGAAATCCCTTCAGAAGACCATTAAAAAGGTAGGGGATGACATTGAGGTGTTGCATTTCAATACGGCCATCTCCCAGATGATGATCTTTACCAACCTCTGCATCAAGAAGGGAAAGGTTCACCGGTCCACAGCGGAAGCTTTTATCAGGATACTGGCGCCCTTTGCCCCACACCTTGCCGAAGAAGTCTGGAGCATCCTGAAGAATGAGACATCCATTGCCGAATCAAGCTGGCCTGAATATGATGAATCGCTGTTGCAAGAAGATACCTATGAATACCCTGTGATGATCAACGGCAAACTGAGATTTAAAACCGTGCTTCCACTGGATCTGCCTGCGGAAGAAATAAAAAAGCAAGTGCTCGGGCATGAAACAGCCATAAAATGGACCGGGGGAAATGACCCTAAAAAGTTTATTCACGTCCCGAAAAGGATCATCAATATCGTATTGTAATGAAAAGCTGGAAGGACCTGGTTGTCATGTTGCTGTTAACCTTGGGAACCACCCTGGCATCACTTCTTCTGTCCACAGATTCAATGCCCTCGCCGGAGCCCGATCAGCCACAGGAAGCAACCGGCAGTGAATGGATCCAGCCCGCTCCGGCAAAAAAAATGTACGGGATACCGCTCGCTTCCTATGATATAATAAACGGGAAGGTGCGGCGGGGAGAGTCGCTGGCGGAACTGCTTCATCCCCACGGTGTTTCCCTTCAGAAGATCCTCATGATCTCACAGCTTTCCGACACCCTCATTGACGAACGGAAAATCAGGCCCGGCAACAGCTACACCATTTTCAGCACCAGTGATACCACTCCCGCCTACTTTGTGTATGAAAAGAATCCTCTTAACTATGTGGTGATCCGTCTTGCCTCTGATTCTCTATGGGCCCAGAATGGGGAAAAAACCATCGAAAGCAGGCTTCAGTTTGCCTCTGGAACTATTGAAACCTCCCTCTGGGAGTCCATGCGCGACAGCAGGGCAAATCCCATGTTGGCTATAGAATTGAGTGAGATCTTCGCCTGGGCCATCGATTTCTTTGGCGTACAGAAAGGCGACAGGTACAAAGTTATTTATGAGGAATCCTTTGTGGATTCTCAATCCATCGGGATCAACAGGATCATGGGGGCCTGGATTTACCATAATGAAACAGATTTCTGGGGCATCCCATTTGAACAGAATGAAGTCAGAAGTTTCTTTGATGAAGAGAGGAACAGCCTGAGGAAGGCATTCCTCAAAGCTCCACTCAGGTTTTCCAGGATCAGTTCCGGATTTTCACATTCCCGGTTGCATCCTGTCCTGAAGATCCGCCGTCCGCACCATGGGGTGGACTATGTGGCTCCCACCGGCACTCCGGTTCTTTCTGTGGGAGACGGTGTGGTGACCAAAGCCGCCTACCAGAAAGGTGGTGGTGGCAATTATGTGAAGATCAAGCACAACAGCGTTTATAGTACCGCATACATGCATCTCAGCCGATTCGGTAAAGGGATCAGGCAGGGGGTATATGTAAAACAGGGTGATATAATCGGCTATGTGGGAAGCACCGGACTATCCACCGGTCCCCACCTGGATTTCAGGTTTTATAAGAATGGGAGTGCCGTAAATCCACTAAAGGTCGAAGCACCCCCGGTGGAACCCGTGGATGAGCAGAACAGGATTTCTTTTGAGATCATCCGAATCATCACTATGCAGTCTTTAAAGCTTATGTAACAGATTTTCCACAACCACAGGAAAGTGCTCATATTCCAGCACATGCACCTTAGCCGCAAGGGATTCAGGAGTTTCACCCGGTTCTACTGCACAGGTGGCCTGAAAAATAATTCCCCCTTCGTCATACCCCGAATCGACATGGTGAATTGTGATTCCCGATTCCACATCACCGCTGGCGATCACAGCCTCATGAACCCGCTGTCCGTACATCCCTTTACCGCCATACCGGGGTAACAGGGCAGGATGAATGTTGACCACCTTTCCTTCAAATGCTTCCAGCAAGTTTCCCGGAACCAGCCACAGGAATCCAGCCAGCACGACAAAATCAATCCCCTTTTCCTTCAACAGGGCCACGACCTCCTCCGACTGGTAAAACTGCTCCCGGTTAATTACAACAGCCTCAATATCAAACGACCGCGCCCGATTGATCACATAGGCATCAGGCCTGTTGCTTAATACGAGTTTTACCTGTCCTGCAGGATTCGTTCGAAAATAACGGATAAGGTTCTCAGTATTGGTCCCCGATCCGGAGGCAAATATGGCTATGCTCTTCATTTGTTATAGTTTACATTTTCAGAAAAAGAAAATAATTAAAACTATTTCTTATTATTTCAATGAAAAAAACGCCAAAAAAAGGGCAATTTTTTGATAATAGTCGAATTTTGCATTTCTTTGCACCGTTAAAAATAACCAATATTATTAATTAAAATTTATAGTCATGTCTGACATTGCCACAAGAGTAAAAGCAATCATTGTAGACAAATTAGGTGTTGATGAGAATGAAGTAACGCCGGAAGCCAGCTTCACAAATGACCTGGGAGCTGATTCTCTCGACACAGTTGAGCTTATCATGGAATTTGAAAAGGAGTTTAACATGGGTATTCCTGATGACCAGGCTGAGAGCATTTCAACCGTTGGGGATGCAGTCAAATATATTGAAGACAACGCGGAATAAGCTTTAGTCCTTAGTTCAAAATATATACGGTATGAGACGGATTGTTGTAACAGGCCTGGGGGCATTCACTCCCCTGGGAAAAAATTTACAGGATTTTTGGGACGCACTTGTGAAAGGAGAAAGCGGGAGCGAACTAATTACCCGTTTCGATACTGAAAAGTTCAAGACCAAATTTGCCTGCGAGGTTAAGAATTACAATCCGCTGGATTATTTTGACAGGAAAGAGGCAAGAAAGCTTGACCCTTACGCCCAGTATGCCATGATAACAGCCGAAGAGGCCTATCAGGATGCCGGTCTTGCTGAAGCGGATCTTGACAAAGACCGCGCCGGTGTGATCTGGGCTTCAGGCATAGGCGGAATCGATACAATCACAAAGGAAATAGAGGGCTACCTGGAAGGCGGAAGGACGCCCAGGTTTAGCCCTTTCTTTATTCCCAAGATGATATCGGATATCGCAGCAGGCCATCTATCCATGAAGTATGGTTACAGGGGTCCCAATTATGCCACCGTATCTGCCTGTGCATCCTCTACAAATGCAATCATTGATGCCTATAACCTGATCCGGTTGGATATGGCCGACCTTTTTATCACAGGAGGATCTGAAGCAGCCATTACTGAAGCCGGGATCGGAGGATTCAATTCCATGCAGGCGATTTCAACCAACAATGAGAATTACAAAACCGCATCCAAACCCTTCGACGTCAACCGCGACGGTTTCGTCATGGGCGATGGAGGAGGCGGATTGATCCTTGAGGAACTGGAACATGCCCGGAAGCGTGGTGCAAAAATATATGCTGAGCTTATTGGCGGAGGCATGTCGGCTGATGCCCACCACCTTACTGCTCCGCATCCTGAAGGAGAAGGTGCCAGGCTGGTAATGACCAATGCCCTGAGGGATGCCAAAATAGAACCCTCAGCCGTGGATTATATCAACGTGCACGGTACTGCTACCCCGTTGGGCGATCTTTCCGAGATCATAGCCATCAAGAAAGTATTTGGCGACCATGCATACAAACTGAACATCAGCGCTACAAAATCGATGACCGGTCACCTGCTTGGTGCTGCCGGAGCCATCGAATCAATCGTGGTGATTATGTCTATTATAAATGGCGTGGTGCCACCAACCATTAACCTGGAAACTCTGGATCCTGAGATCGATCCTAACCTGAATCTCACAGCGAATAAAGCACAGAACCGTGAGGTAAATGTGGGTCTGAGTAATACCTTTGGATTCGGGGGACACAACACATCCGCCATCTTCAGAAAATTTAACGACTGAAAGGTTGAAAAACCGCAGGTTCTATTTTGAACTGGTCGGCATACTGGGTTTTCTACCCCGTAAAATTTCTTGTTACAGACTGGCCTTTTTGCCAAAATCTGCATTGCATCAACATCCTACAGGGATCTATTTAAACAATGAACGCCTTGAATACCTGGGAGATGCCGTGCTGAACGCCATTGTGGCCGATTACCTTTTTAGCAGGTTTCCCGAAGGGGATGAAGGTTTCATGACCAAAATGAGAGCCCGCATTGTGAAACGCAAAAACCTGGATTACCTGGCCACCAGGTTAGACATCCCCAGGATGATTATCTCCAGTGCATCTCCAGGGAATACATCTAAACACCTCTACGGGAATACACTTGAGGCATTGATCGGTGCTATTTACCTGGACAGGGGATATGGTACAGCCAGGAGGTTCTTTGTGAGGAAGATCATGCGGAAACACATTGACCTGGTACAACTGGTGAAAAAAGATCCGGATTATAAAAGCAGGATCATTGAATGGGCCCAGAAAAACCGCATAGAGGTAGTGTTCGAAAGCAAAAAGGAGCACAGGTCCACTGATAAATCCCCCTCCTTTATTTCAACTATATTGCTGAAGGGTGAAGAGAAGGGAATCGGAAGAGGGGAGTCCAAGAAAGAGGCTGAGCAACGGGCCGCCAGAGAAGCCCTTCATACCATTCATACGGTTTAAATCGCACCTGATTTTGTTTCATTACATGTTTTTGTAATTTATAATTAATAAAATCATGTTCGTTTCCTATTTTTGTATGTAGAACCAATCCACGGAATATTGGCGGTAAAAAAACACAAGCTGGATGTCTCCATCGAGGAGGACTTTTGCCTGTTGGGCATGGTAGCGGACGAGCCTGACTATAAGTTATGCTGGATGATCAACAATGCGCTTGAACTGGCCTTCGAGAAACTGGATGACCTGCAACTTTTCCACCGGAAACTGCAGGTGGATCAGGTCTTTTCCATATTTGGATACCAGGATGAGGATGCTTTACTTACTTACCGGATCATCAATAATAAATCGGATCGGGGTTATTTCCTGGATGAACTGAAGAACCTGGATTTCCTGGTCCATATCCAGGGAGAAATCTCCTCGGAAAAAATCAACTCATTCCTTCATCATGCCGGTGCACTTCCCCAGGTAAGACTGTGTGTTCCGGTGGATTTGAAAAAGATCCGGAACAAAGAACGGTTGCTGCTCTGGTAGGCACATTAAGACAACCATTTATAAAGGGGAAATAAAACTGAATAGACTGGAAGCTCCTGGTAATTCTGATAGCCTTCCCTGTAGAGTGAATTGAGTATGGTGCCCTGGCGGACCAGGGGACGGAATAGCCACGGGTAAAACGGGAAAAATCCCATGATCAGGTCAAATACCATATCCAGAAGGAAGAGGAGGCCTGCCACAACAATGTATACAATTCCCGTAGTCTGGATATTAAAGCCTGGTCCCAGAATACTAATTTTAAAGAGTGCAAATAACCAGATCAATGCCTTGATAAGGAGTCCCGGGGTTAGCAGGTAACTTACCATGGAGCGTACACCGGCGATTCCAAGCAAAATCGACGATAGGATCCCCCCGGATACCATGCCTGCCAGAAACCTCCACAAAATACTCTCCACCGGGAAAAAGAGCAGACAGGAAAAGATTGAAATGACTTTCACCACCGATGAGATCCTGTGAAAGAAGTGGGCCCTTACACTCCGGGGGATCACCACCCTTTTGAACTTGTTCTTATACTTAGCCTCATGATTAAGAGCACCATAGGATCTGATTTTTATATCAACTGTTTTCAGCAATTCGATCCTGTAGGATTTCCCGTTGGCCATATAATTCCGGCTATAGCAACAGTGGTCGATGGACGGATGGCCCTGTTCCATTTTTATAAAACCCGCCATATCTTTCCATCTGGTTTTAAACCGGCCCAGCCTGAACCAGGAGCTCCTGTGCTGGTACATATAGATCATAAGGAATGCGCCCACCACCAGGAAGAAGAAGGTGCCGGTCAGGCTCGCCGGATCGCCGAATATGGCCAGTAGTATAGGAAAAACAATGGCTGTTGTGGCAAACAACAGGGTAAATATACGAAGTATATATCTCAGGAAAAGAATGGGATCATGCCACTCGGGCCTGTTGAAGAATTCTTCTTCCTGTCTCTTCTTTTCCCGCCTCGCCCTTGCCTGCTTCTGCATCCGCTCCCGTTCCCTTCGAAGTACTTCCCGGGCCACCTGATCCTCATAGGAAGAAGCTTCATCTTCGGCAGGCTCAGGGTGGGACATCAAATGATCATAAGCAGTGGTGATCTCCTGGAACTTCTGCCTGGCTCCGGTAGTTTGATTGCGGTCGGGATGGTATTTCAAAGCCAACTTCCGGTATGCAAATTTGATCTGTTTCTCGGAAGCTCCGCGTAACAATCCCAGAACCTTATAATAATCCTTTGCCGTCAAGCTGCTATTTTTCCTGCAAGATATCCAATCCCTGACAACCAGCAAAAAAGCTGTCCGCCGGGAGGACGGACAGCTTTAACAACTAACCCTAAAACTAAACCAAATCGCCTGCTATTGCTTCTTATATTTCTTTTTAATCACGATGATCTTCACATTCTCCTCATCCCCACCATGTTCTTCAAGGATCTTCTCCAGTTCAACCTCCGCATCATCCCCAGTGATCACATACACCTCCTCTTCAACCTCAACCAGTCCTTCCTCTTCCATATGCCAGGTTCCGTGCTCATCACCCGATACAACCACCTTTACGTGCTTCTTCTTTGCACAATCTGCATCATCATCAAACTGGTATGTGGTGTCCTGGACCACTTTGCCATCCTTTTTCACCTGAATTGTAATCTCTGTTTCCTGTGCAAAGAGGCTGGATGAAAAGATAAATGCTGCTGCAAGGGTGAGGACCGAAAAGGGTATTGTTTTTTTCATAATGGATGCTTTGAGTTTATGGGAACAAATCTATAGCAGATTATAGTTACATACGTTTAAAGGATGTTAAAGATTGTTAAAACGCTCTATGTGAATCAATGAGGTAACCTATCTTTGAACCATGAGCCGCACCGTACTGTGGATAATGACTGTTTTTCTGAGCCTGGCCATGATAGCCTTGGTAGCTGTTCAGACATACTGGATCAAGCACTCCATCAAATCCGAGGAGAAGCAGCTGGGACTGGTGGTAACCCAGGTGTTATCGGAGGTCTCCGATGAACTTGTCCAGAACGAAACGGTGATGCATATCCTGGATGAGATCCGGCCACCCGTATTTCAACACCAGAGCAAAGCAGTGTGGAACTTTCACATAGATGCCCGCAGTACCTATGACATAACTACCCGGGAAGACATTCACCTGAACGAAGAGATCATTCTTTATACCTCTCCCCCCAGATCCCTGAAAAACCAGAAGGTGGAGATGATTGATGATTCTGTTCTGGTCATCCTGGGCGAAGATGAGTATCTGCGGGATACCATACTGATCTCGGCCATGAAACCCGAAAAGGTCCGGATGGAACTGAATAAAAACCTGTTGGAGCAGGAGTTATTCGTACATAAGATTGTCGAGAGAATGCTGATCGAAGACGAGAGCATTGAAGATAAGATCTCAAAATCCCAGGTTGAAACTCTTTTAAGTAAGAAACTCTCCGAACGGGGCCTGGATATGCCCTTTGAATACGCGGTTTACGAGGAAGGAAAAAAGCCCATTTACCAATCAGAGCTTTTCAACGAATATGAAGATTGCAAATATTTTCGTGCTTCGCTTTTCCCCGTGGGGATCTTTAATAAAACCACACTGATCAGTGTCTATTTTCCGGATGAAAGAAAACACCTTATTAAGTCCATGGGCATGATGGGGGCAACATCGCTGCTGATCACCCTCTCCATCGTGATGCTGTTCACCCTGGCGCTCTTTATCATCTTCAAACAGAAGCGGCTCTCTGAAATGAAAAACGATTTTGTGAACAACATGACCCACGAGCTGAAGACCCCGATCTCAACCATCAGCCTGGCTTCACAGATGCTGAATGACCGGACCATCCCCGATGAACAGAAAAACATTGCTCAAATATCCCGTATCATTCAGACGGAAAGCAAACAACTTGGATTCCAGGTCGAGAGGGTATTGCAGATGGCGATCTTTGATCATGGTCAACTTAAATTAAAGATGGAAGAGGTGGACATGCATGACATCATAGAGACTGTAGCTCAGAATTTCCTGCTCCAGGTTGATAAACGGCAAGGCAGACTGGAGTTCCTGCCGGAAGCTGAAGAAGTAGTCATTCTAGGAGATTCCATGCACGTCACCAACGTGGTCTCCAACCTGATCGAGAATGCTATGAAATATACCCGCCGCACACCGGTGATCCGGATCGCCACCAGGAATGAAAACAGTTCCATCCTGATCTCGATCATCGATAACGGGATCGGGATCAGTAAGGAGAACCAGAAACGGATTTTTGACAAGTTTTACCGGGTACCAACCGGGAACGTACATAATGTGAAAGGATTTGGACTGGGACTCAGTTACGTGAAACTGATCGTAGATCAGCACCATGGTTCCATCAGGATAAAAAGTGAACCCAATGAAGGTTCTCAGTTTGATATTCTCCTACCTTTGCAGGTAGAAAAACAATCCACTGGCAAATGAACGAAATCAAAAGCAGGATACTGCTTGCAGAAGATGACGAAAACCTGGGATCGCTGCTGCAGGAGTATCTCCAGGCAAAGAATTATGAGACCGATTGGGTCAATAACGGAGAAAAGGCATTCAGGCATTTTGAGCAATTCCATTATGATCTCTGCCTGCTGGATGTGATGATGCCTGTAAAAGATGGTTTTACCCTGGCATCGGAGATACGTATCCTCAACGGCGATATCCCTATTATCTTTCTTACTGCCAAATCCATGAAGGAAGATGTACTGAAAGGATTCTCGCTGGGTGCAGACGATTACATCACCAAACCCTTCAGCATGGAAGAGTTGCTTTTCAGGATTGAAGCGATCCTGAGAAGGACCAGGGGCCATAAGGGTGGTGACAAAAATGTATGGGAAATCGGCTCATTTTCTTTCGATGTCAAGAAACAGGTGCTTACTGGTACAGGCACCGAACAGAAACTAACCACCAAAGAATCCGAACTGCTGAAACTCCTGTGTAACAACATTAACCAGATACTTGAGCGGAATTTTGCCCTGAAGGCCATCTGGATTGATGACAACTATTTTAACGCAAGGAGTATGGATGTATACATCACCAAATTACGCAAATACCTGAAACCGGATCCCAATGTACAGATCATCAATGTTCATGGTAAGGGTTACAAACTGGTGGTGGATGAAGTATAGGTTTTGACCTAATCCAGTTTTAGCACAGCAAGAAATGCCGATTGGGGAACTTCAATATTCCCTACCTGGCGCATTCTTTTCTTTCCTTTTTTCTGTTTTTCAAGCAGTTTCCTCTTCCGGGTAATATCGCCTCCGTAGCATTTAGCAGTTACATCTTTTCTCACTGCCTTAACGGTCTCTCGTGCAATCACCTTGGCACCGATGGCAGCCTGGATGGCCACTTCGTATTGCTGACGGGGAATCAGTTCCTTTAGCTTCACACAGATTCTTCGGCCGAAATCATAGGCATTGGACCGGTGGATCAGGGTGGAGAGTGCATCTACCATTTCTCCATTCAGAAGGATATCCAGCTTCACCAGGTCGGCCTTCCTGTAACCATGAGGATGGTAATCGAAAGATGCATATCCTTTGGAGATGCTCTTCAGCTTATCATAGAAATCAAATACAATTTCTGCCAGGGGCATTTCAAAGCTAAGTTCTACCCTGTTGCTGGTGAGGTACACCTGGTTTTTCAATGTGCCCCTTTTATCCAGGCACAGTTTCATAATGGACCCCACATATTCTGCCTTCGATATCACCTGGGCCGTGATGTAGGGCTCCTCGATATGGTCAATGGCGGTGGCGACAGGCAATCCGGAAGGATTATGCACCTCAACCATCTCCTCTTTTGTGGTCGCTACTTTGAACGAAACATTGGGAACCGTGGTAATCACATCCATGTTGAATTCACGGTCGAGCCGTTCCTGGATGATCTCCATGTGCAACAGGCCCAAAAATCCGCAGCGGAATCCAAATCCCAAAGCAGCGGATGATTCAGGCACAAAAGTGAGTGAAGCATCATTTAACTGCAGCTTTTCAATGGATGCCCTCAGGTCTTCATAGTCATCGGCATCCACCGGGTAGATCCCTGCAAATACCATGGGTTTCACATCTTCAAATCCGGCAATGGTCCTATCACTGGGACGATCCACATGAGTAATGGTATCCCCTACTTTCACCTCACTTGACGTTTTGATCCCAGAGATAATGTAGCCCACGTCACCCGCCGCCATTTCCTCCTTTGGCTCGGTCCCCAGCTTCAAAACCCCGATTTCATCTGCATGATACTCCTTTCCGGTGGCCATAAATTTCACATGCTCACCTTTCCTGATGGAACCATTAAAAATCCTGAAATAGGCAAATATCCCCCGGTAGGAATTGAACACCGAATCAAATATAAGTGCCTGAAGGGGAGCCCCGGTGTCACCTGTGGGTGCAGGTATATGTTCGATGATGGCTTCAAGAATCTCATCCACGCCCAGACCGGTCTTGCCACTGGCTTCAATGATCTCCTCACGGTCACACCCGATCAGGTCCACAATCTGGTCCTTTACATCTTCGGGCATGGCACTGTCCATATCCATTTTATTCAGGATAGGTATGATCTCAAGGTCATGATCAATGGCCTGATAGAGGTTTGAAATGGTCTGAGCCTGGATCCCCTGGGTGGCATCCACTATAAGCAATGCGCCTTCACAGGCGGCAATGGAGCGACTCACTTCATAAGAAAAATCTACATGGCCCGGTGTATCGATCAGGTTCAGGGTATACTGCCTTCCTTTATACTCATGAAGCATCTGGATGGCATGGCTTTTAATGGTAATCCCGCGTTCACGCTCCAGTTCCATGTTATCAAGCACCTGGTCCTGGAAATCCCTTTCATTCAGGGTTCCGGTCCGGATAAGCAACCGATCTGCCAGGGTACTTTTACCATGATCGATATGAGCGATGATGCAAAAATTACGTAAGTGATCCATAGGAATGATCCTCGATTTTTCGAGCACAAAGATAGTCAAACTTATAAAAGCAGCCTCTAGTTTGTGCGCAGCACAAAGTTATGTTGTGTTATAACATATGTGGAAGGAGAAAAAAAAGGTTGCCCCATTTGAGACAACCTTTGTTATTATTTGAATACGAATGATCTTACATCATGCCCATTCCGGGACCACCACCACCTGCCGGCATTGGAGGTTCGGGTTCTGGAATATCAACAATGGCGCATTCTGTAGTTAGGAACATGCCTGCAATAGAAGCAGCATTTTCAAGCGCAATGCGTGCCACCTTGGTAGGATCGATTACACCAGCATTCAGCAGGTTCTCGTATTTTTCACTGTGCGCATTGTAGCCATAATCGTCTTTTCCGTCCCTGATGACCTTCACAACCACTGGACCTTCAAGACCGGCATTTTCAACGATCTGACGGAGTGGCTCTTCAAGCGCTCTATACACGATGGAAATACCTGTATTCTCATCTTCATTGCTACCTTTGAATTTTTCAAGTTTCTCCTGGGCACGCAGGTATGCGACACCGCCACCGGGGATGATTCCTTCCTCAACTGCTGCACGGGTTGCACTGAGCGCATCCTCAAAAAGGTCTTTCCTGGACTTCATCTCAACTTCGGAAGCAGCTCCCACATAAATTACGGCAACACCACCGGCCAGCTTGGCCAGTCGCTCCTGGAGTTTTTCACGGTCATAATCGGAAGTGGTATTCTCGATCTGCTTCTTGATCTGGCCAATCCTTGCATCGATCATGGCTTTCTCACCAGCGCCATTCACAATGATTGTATTTTCTTTATCAATGGAAATTTTCTCAGCCTCTCCGAGCATTTCCAGTTCAGCACCTTCAAGTTTCAGACCTTTTTCTTCTGAAATCACAGTACCTCCGGTCAGGATGGCAATGTCTTCCAGCATCTCTTTCCTTCTGTCACCAAAACCGGGAGCTTTCACAGCAGCAATCTTCAGTGATCCGCGAAGCTTGTTTACCACGAGGGTCGCCAGCGCTTCTGCATCCACATCTTCTGCAATGATCATCAACGGACGTCCGCTCTGGGCAGTACTCTCGAGAATGGGAAGCAGGTCTTTCATGGTGGAGATCTTCTTGTCATGGATCAGGATGTAAGGATTCTCCAGGACGGCTTCCATTTTCTCAGTATCGGTTACGAAATAGGGAGAGATATATCCACGGTCGAACTGCATACCTTCAACCACGTCCACGTAAGTGTCGGATGATTTTGACTCTTCAATGGTTATCACACCCTCTTTTTTCACTTTTGACATGGCCTCTGCAATTAGCGCTCCAATGGATGCTTCATTATTAGCAGAAATAGAAGCCACCTGCTCTATCTTCTGAGTGTCATCTCCAACATCCTTTGACTGGCTCTGAAGGCTTTTTACAACTACCTTCACAGCTTTATCGACACCTCTTTTCAGGTCCATCGGATTGGCTCCTGCAGTTACGTTTTTCAATCCCACCTGAATGATGGAGTGGGCAAGAATAGTAGCGGTAGTAGTACCGTCGCCGGCATCGTCATTGGTCTTGGAAGCAACTTCCTTTAACATCTGGGCACCCACATTCTCTACGGGGTCTTCCAGTTCTATCTCTTTTGCAACAGTGACACCATCCTTGGTGACCTGTGGTGCACCGAATTTCTTTTCAATGATTACATTGCGACCTTTGGGTCCCAGCGTTACCTTGACTGCGTCAGTCAGCTGATCAATGCCACTTTTCAGCTGATCGCGGGCTTCCATGTCAAATTTGATCTCTTTTGCCATTTCTATTTTTTTTATTGGTTACTTACTTTGAAATGAATAAAACATCACTCTGTGATATAAGAAGATAATCTTCTTCATCAATGGTTAATTCCTGACCGGCGAATTTACCGTAAAGGACCTTTTCTCCAACTTTTACTTCCATGGGCTCATCCTTTTTATCGGCCCCAACCATTACCACTTGTCCATGCTGTGGTTTTTCTTTTGCTGTTTCAGGAATAATAATACCACTGGCTGTTTTCTCATCAGCTTCTGAAGGCTTAACGAGTATTTTACCTGCAAGGACCTTACCTTTAAGTTCTGCCATTTTTTTTAATTATTTATAGGTTCGACATTATCAAAATCGCTATCTCATTATCATAATCTGTGCCAAAAGAGTAAAACAAAAAAAAAGTGTCAGTAATATGACATACTGACACTTTTCAATCAAAAAATACTTTTAACTTTCTATTATTCGCCTCCTTCTGCAGGTTCTGTTCCAAATGACTCAGGAAGATCGATGGTCTGTGAGGGCTGGTCAATCATGGTCTCATCAAATTGTCCCTGCAAACGCGAATTGGCAGTTTCACCAGCCTTGGGAATGGTAATCCCGGCCAGAAGGCTGAACAGGATCAGTGCTGCGCCAAGGGTCCAGGTGGCTTTTTCAAGAAAATCGGCCGTTTTACGAACACCCATATACTGGTTGGAAGATGAAAAGTTTGAAGCCAGACCACCACCTTTTGAGTTTTGAACCAGTACGATCAATATGGTAAAGACGCATGTGACAACTATCATTACCGTAAATACAACAAACATTTTATTACCTCTTTATGAATGGTTTATATTCTTTATTTTCTCAATTTGAGCTGCAAAGTAAGCACTTTTTTCCGGATATTTCAAACTTAATTTCTCGTAGGCATAAACGGCTTTTGCATACAAACCCTGCTTCACATAGATCTGTGCAAGTGTGTCAGTAATAAAGCCATCATGCTCCCTGATGGAAGACAGCGAAACATCCTCCTTAATACCGGTTTGCTTATCTGCCCTTATGGGTCCGGGTTCATCATGAATGAAACTCCGGATCAGCCTGTTGTTTTTTGAAATTATCTTCTCTGGCTTCACCTCATCAATGACAAGTGTTTCCTGGCTGTGGTCAGGCACTGGTTCCTCCGATGCCTCTTCATCCAGTTCAAGCAGATCATCGTCTGTACCAGTGGAGGCATATGGAGCATGTTGTTCGATAATTACATCGGCCTGCTGATGAGGTTCATCGGAGAACTGTATCCCGGCAGGCTCTTCGGGCAAGGTTGCCTCTTCCGCGAGTTGGGGTTTAACCACCTCGTTCACCAGCTGGAATAATTTCTTTCTGTCACTCGAATAGATGGCTGCCACCTTCAGGTCAGGTTCCTTATCCTGTCCCAGGACTTCGCTGATCCGGACCTTTAGCATGTGCGCCAGGTTGAACATGGGATAGTTCCTGCAAAGGCCACTGATTTCCTCCAGGTCAGCAGGAGAATAATGGTCGGTATTAAGCAGGCGATTAAAATCTGAAGGGTCCATAATTCAAAATGTTACCAGGAGATAAAGGCCCTGTTGAATATATCCTCAATCAGGTTATCTACAATCAGTTCGATAAGCTCGTTTTCCACGTCCGACAGGTTCTTGGAAGCATCATAATCCTCAAACCTGGAGAAGCTCGTATCATAATCCAGATCGGGCTCCAGCAGATTCATATACTTCACCCTAACTGTGATGGTCAGCCTGTTGCGGGCAGCTGTTTCCTTCCCCGTAATGGCTGTAGGCCTGGTTGCATAATTGGTGATCTCACCTGAAAAATCCACATCGCCGCCATCGGTGGAAAGGTTCAGGCTGGTATTGCCCAGAATCTTATCCATCAGGGCATCGGTGAACAGCTGGCTCAACTGGGCCTGAACAATAGGAGCCCGGTTGTGAAAATATTGTACCGAATAGGTCTGAACCTCGGGAGAGATATTCACACCGCTGAAAGAGTAGGTCACCTTGCACTGCTGCAGTGTCAAGGCCATGGTGATCATCATCAGCACCATTGCCGATTTCCTCATGCGTTTCCTGTTCGTTCTCATCTCCTTACTCGATGTTATATTCTTTTATCTTTCTATACAGCGTCCGTTCCGAAATGCCCAGGTCCTGGGCGGCATATTTCCTTTTTCCGTTGTGTTTTTCCAGCGCCTTGATGATCAACTCTATCTCTTTATCTTCAAGGGACAGGGATTCTTCAACAATCTCTTCCGTATCCATGATCCGGTCCTCATCCCTGCTCTTCTTAACAGACATTTGAGAGGTAATCAGGTTGTCAGCCTCAGCAGGCACATCATCCACCGTGGAATAAAGCTTTTTAATGAGTCCTTCATTTTCCTGCTCAATATCACTTCTTACCGAGCCCTTTTCCATGATCTGGGCAACCAGTTTCTTCAGGTCGTTCATGTCATTCTTCATATCGAACAACACCTTGTACAGGATCTCTCTTTCCGAATTGAAAGCCTCTTCACTCACCGGGCCCTTGCTGATCAGAGCAGGCAACCGGGTTTTCTGATAGTCAGGCAGGTAATGCATCAGGGCCGAGGCGGTCACTTCCCGCTCCTGTTCAATGATGGAAAGCTGTTCCGTTATATTTTTTAACTGCCTTACATTTCCAGGCCATTCATAGTTCAGAAGAATCTGACTCGCTTCCTCGACCAGCCTGATGGCCGGCATCCGATACCTCTCCGAAAAATCGGAAGCAAATTTTCTGAACAACAGCAGAATATCATTGCCCCGTTCTTTCAGAGAAGGGATATGAATGGGGACAGTATTCAGTCGGTAGAATAAATCCTCCCTGAATTTGGCCTTCCTTATGGCCTGTGTGATGTCCAGGTTCGTAGCCGCAACTACCCTGACATCGGTCTTCACCACCTTGGAGGATCCCACCTTGATAAATTCGCCTGTTTCAAGTACTCTCAGCAGTCGCACCTGGGTGGAAAGCGGTAATTCAGCCACCTCATCAAGAAAAATGGTACCCCCGTTGACCGCTTCAAAATAACCCTTCCGGCTATCATGGGCTCCTGTAAAAGCTCCTTTCTCATGCCCGAATAATTCGGAATCGATGGTGCCTTCGGGAATGGCCCCGCAATTAACAGCGATATACGGTCCGTGCTTCCTTCCTCCTAGCGAGTGAATGATCTGTGGAAATGCTTCCTTTCCGGTACCACTCTCCCCGGTAATAAGTACACTCAAATCTGTGGGTGCAACCTGTCTGGCTATATCAATGGCCCTTTCGAGTCCACTGAAGGTTCCGATGATCCCAAACCGCTGCTTTATCTGTTGAATCTCCATCTTAATCTCTGACAAAATAACCTGAAAACATGACAAAATTACAATTTTAGCCGGATTCAAAAAGATTTAATCAATAGTTTCCTATTCATAGTGCAGGATATCGGCAGGATTGGCCCTTGCTGCCCTGAAAGCAAGGAGAGAAACGGTTAGTAGTGAAACCACCATGGCTGTAAGGGCAGATATCACATAAATCCAGGGTTTGAATCCAATATTATATGGAAAATCCTGCAACCAACTCTGCATAAATAAGTAGGCTGCAATCCAGGCCAGTAAAACCGAAACACCCATAAGCATAACAATTTCACGGGACACCACCATAATCACCTCACTTATACTGGCACCCATGGCCTTCCTGATCCCGATCTCCCGGGTTTTTCGTTGTGTATTATGAAGGGTCAGTCCAAACAAGCCCAGGCAGGCGATAAAGGTGGCAAGTATGGCAAACAACAGCGATAATCTTCCGGTACGCCGCTCCTCCTTGTAGTAATTCCCCAGCTCCTCATCCAGGAAAAAATACTGGAAAGGGGCCTCATTGGACATCTTCATCCAGGTTTTTTTTATCCTGTTCAGAGTGCTGGGCACTCCCTTTCCGGCCACACCCAGCCTAATGGTGATATACCCGGCCCAGCCGGGATCTTCAGTTTTAAATCGGAGCATATAGGGACCTATAGGATCCCTTAAGGAGCTGTGGTGGAAATCCTCAAAAACACCAATGATCCCGAGTTTACTGGTATCTCCCCTCATGGTGGGTTCCAGAATTACGGTATTGAAGGGATCTGTTATGCCGTATTCCTTCACAGCGGTTTCGTTAATCAGAATGGCTGAGGTATCTGACGGGAATCTGTAATCAAAAAACCGACCCTCCCTGTCAGTCAGTTTAAAATTGTAAGTTTTCATGAACTCATGATCCACATAATTGGTGGCGAACATGAAACTTTTAGACGCTTCTCTGCCTTGGATCTGGTAGGTTTCGGTGCTGTTATTAAACCCAAGGTAGGTGGTTGAATTTGTGGCACCTGCCACCCCGGGGATTTTCTCAATTTCTCTGCAAAACGTCTGGATGCTGTTCTCAAGCGGGTAGATCCGTTTCATCACCACCAGTTGTTCCTTCTCATACCCAAGGTCTTTGTTGAGCATATAACGAAGTTGAATAGAAACGATAAGCGTTCCCACTATAATGGCTACAGAAATGGTAAACTGCACAATCACCATCAGGTTCCTGAAATAACTTGCACGGCGACCTCCCTGGAATCCTCCCCTGATCCCTTCAACAGGTTTGAACCTTGACAGGAAAAATGCCGGATATGCTCCACTTACCAGTCCCACCACCAGGGCCAGCAGGATGAACAGAGGGAAGAGGTAATACTGATGCGAGGTATCCATCCTCAGATCCAGATCCATGGTCCTGTTGAACCAGGGAAGAGAGAGTTCAACCATGATCAGGGCAAAACCCAGAGCGATCATGCTAAGGATTACCGATTCGGTGAGAAACTGCCGGATCAATAGTTTTCGATCAGAACCCACCACCTTTCTCAATCCAATCTCCCGCGCCCTCATAGCAGACCTGGCAGTGGAAAGGTTCATAAAATTGATGGATGCAATGATCAGGATGAAGAAGGCCACCAGGGCAAATATGTAGATGTATAGCCTGTCGTTTACCGGCCGAAAACAGATATCAAGTCCAACCTCAATGTCTGGTTGTAAATGAATGTCCTTCAGAGGTTGCAGGAATATCCTATACCGGTTCCCTCCTGCCTCCCATTCTTCAGGTCCCATTCCCAGAACTGCTTCCAGTTCTCCCCTGATATGTTTCAGCAACACTCCTGCCATTTTCTCTTCCACTATAATCTGTTCAGCACCGGGAGTTAGCAGGACATAACTAAATATTGAATTCTGGAACCAGGTCCTATTCAGGGTATAATCGAGGGTTACCATGGAAGCAATGAAATCGGCGAAAAAATGAGAATTCTCCGGTAATGGTTCGATCACCCCTGTAACCACATAATAGTTGCTGTCTTTATTTACGCTGAGAGGCAGGCCCAGTGGATCCCTGTCTCCGAAATAAAGCCTGGCTTTTTCTTCTGTAATAACGATTGATTTGGGTCTTGTAAGTGCAGTAGCCGGATCCCCCCTTAAAAAGGTAATGCTGAAAATATCAAAGATGGATGAATCGGCAAACAGGAAATGGTCCTCCATGTATTTTTCTCCATCGTACCAGATTAACTGCTGGTTGAATACATCAAACCGTACAAATTTCTCAATCTCCGGGATCTCTTCAGTGAAGGTGGGGGCCATGATCATGGAGGTCCATGCTCCTCTGAACGTTTGATCGCCTATTTCCCCGTCTATATATAGCCTGTGAATGTGGTTGGTATGCTCGTGGAACCGATCATAGCTCAGTTCCTTGATGATAAACAGTAGAATCAGGATAGAACTGGCAAGACCAATGGCCAGCCCGGATACATTGATCAGGGTAAAAACCTTGTTCTTACTGATATTTCTGAGTGCTACAGTAAAAAAATTCCTCCACATCACACCTTCTTTGGTAATAATAAACAGTTTTCGTGGGACAATGTGCAACTAAATGTTGAAGAAAACCCGGAAAGTATAAAGTGAATATTCTTTTGAAAGGCTTTCAAAGGTATACTCCAGTTTATTCCCTGCTGTCTTGGCCATCTCAATGAATCCCAGACCGGCTCCTCCCTTGGCTGTGAACTCACCATTGGTGATGGTGGATTTGTAGAGCTCCTTCAACTCCTCCTTGTTGTGGCTATTTACATTATCGATCGTGGAGCGAAGGGAGCCCACATCCCTTATTTTGACCGGATTCTTGGTGATAAGCTCAATGCTGGATGTACTCCTGTTGATAAAGAAAGAGGGGCAAAATCCGGATTTAGAATCTCCATTACAACTGAACTGGTCGCTGTATCTGGTGATGTTTTCAAGAGCCTCAATCATAATGGAAATCACTTTCTTATAGGTCTTGAAGGAGATGTCATGATCCTGAGCAGCCAATTTAAATTCGGACAGCAACCAGTCAATGGTACTGAAAGAAAGCGGACCCTGGTACGACAGGACTGACTTACTCAACATTGCGTGTCAGGTTAGATACCTAAATTTAAGAAAAACTAATGAAAGATTCATTGTTGTTATCCACATACCCGGAATCCTCCATCAGATCGTCCCGGTGACTGGCCTCAACGGCCAGTTGATCACATCGTTCATTCTCCGGAATGCTGGCATGTCCTCTCACCCAGATAAATGTGACGGAATACTTTCTGTATAATTCCAGAAAAAGCTTCCAGAGATCAACATTCTTCCTTTTCTTAAATCCTTTCGATTCCCAGTTAAAAACCCAACCCTTGTTCACTGCATCGGAAACATACCTGGAATCGGTATAGATTTTTACCTGTAAATCCTTCCGTTTCAAGGTTTCCAAACCCCTGATCACAGCGAGCAGTTCCATCCGGTTGTTGGTGGTTAACGTGTATCCTTCGGCCAACTCCTTCCTGTGCGTTCCATACAGCAACACCACACCCAGACCACCCGGACCGGGATTTCCCCTGGCAGCTCCGTCGGTATAAATGACTATTTCACCGGGTGGCATGGTTGCTTCGGAATCTGAAAAAGAATAAAATCAGTACACAAGTTTCATCTCCTCAATAAGATGGCCAGCCCCGGCATATTTATCGATAATGAATAGCACATACCTGATATCCACATTGATGCACTTCTGAAGTTCCGTTTCAAATGCCACATCTCCACTCATTGCCTCCCAGTTGCCATCAAATGCAAGCCCGATCAGTTCACCTCTGGCGTTGATTACCGGACTTCCGGAATTTCCACCGGTGATGTCGTTGTTGGAGGTAAAGCATACATTCAGCTTGCCATCTTCACCATAGGGTCCAAAATCCTTTTTAGCGTACAACTCTTTAAGCTTATCAGTTACGATGAATTCGAAATTGGAAGGATCCTCCTTTTCCATGACTCCGCCCAGGGTGGTGTAATGGGTGTACAGGACGGCATCCCTTGCCATATAATCACCTACTACACCATAATTCATACGCATGGTTGAATTGGCATCAGAATAGAAATCCTTCTCGGGGTACATTTCCACGAGCCCTTTCAGGTAGAGCCTGCTGCCCCTGACATAGGATTCATTAAACTCGGCAAACTTTCCACGTACTTCAAAGTACTTCGATGCAGCGAGGGCTGCTTTGTATGCCGGATCTTTCCGCAATACCTTCAGAGAAGGATTGTCCATAAAGGCAAAGTATTTCGCCTGGTCAGGAACAAAAGATTTCTTAAAATACTTCTCAACGTATTTATCCACATCTCCTTTGTATTTGGTTTTCACCTCAAGTACATTAGCAGGCAGGTACTGATCATCCAGCTCTTCGATCAACAATTTGATCATGGCAGCCATAACCCTTTTATCGGTGGACGGATGATAGTCCTTATAGAAGTCAGCAGAATTTTCCTTCAGGTCTTCGGCCACTGCATCGATCTCTTCCTGGTCAGGCTCCTCCTGAGCCATAGCCCTTTCAAGCTCCCTGAGATTACGTGCAAAATATGCCGACTCCATTCCTCCACGGAACAGGACCTCTTCCAGATATTGCATTGCATTCCGGATTTCTTTCCTTCCTTCAACAGCCATCCGGATGTCCTGCAATGCGTTTCCGTACAATTCCCTTCGGTCATTGCTCTGGTTTGCCCATGCTTCGAATGCCTCTTCCTGCTTCTGCTTTTTGGCCACTACATTCAGTCTCCTGAGGCCTTTGCTCTGTCCTATGGAATATTTCCAGTAGTTGGAAGAACGGGAATATTTTGAAGCATACTGTAACCGCACCTTTTCATCGGTCATCATATCCTCCATCTGCAGTTCCTGCTTGATTCCCCTGATGTGGATCCTGTTGGGATGGATAATATCAAGCAATTCCTGGATCCCCCATGAGGTCATGTAGCGATCCGTTCTTCCAGGATATCCCAGTACCATGGTAAAATCGTCCTTCTCATACCCTTTCATTGAGACCGGAAGGTAGTGTTTTGATTTCAGGGGGATGTTATCCGGACTGTAATCGGCCGGCTTACCGTCGGGATCCGTATAGACCCTGAAGATAGAAAAATCACCGGAATGGCGCGGCCACATCCAGTTGTCAGTATCTCCACCATACTTACCAATGGACTCGGGAGGCGCACCCACAAGCCGTACATCTCTGAATGTTTCTGAAATGAACAGGAAAAAACGATTCCCGTTAAACATATCCCTGATCCTGGCATCATAATGATTACCTTCAGTTGCTTTTGAAACAATGGCTCCCGAAAGGGAACGGATTATTGTATTGCGCTCCTCCTGGGTCATCTCTTCATTCAGTTCCGGAATAATTTGATCCGTTATCTCTTCCATCCTGACCAGGAATGTAATGGTCTTGCCTTCGTTGGGCAACTCCTCATCCCTTGTCATGGCCCAGAAGCCGTTCTTTAAATAGTCATGCTCCACCGAACTGTGGTACTGTATTTCGCCATATCCACAGTGGTGGTTGGTCAACATGAGTCCATCCGGTGAAATCAACTCTCCGGTGCAGGATCCCCTGTCCAGCGCACCCACAGCATCCTTCAGGCTAGCCTGGTTAATGCTGTAGATCTGCTCAGCGGTAAGCTGCAAACCCATTTCGGTCATCTCATCCATGTTCACCTGCCCGATCAGGTTTAACAACCACATTCCTTCATCTGCATATACCCTTATCTGGAATGCAGCGACCAGTACGATTACTAAAAGAGTTAGTTTTCTCATGCTTGTATCATTTATCATAATTCGATGAATACCTGTTTGCCAGTGCAAACTGCAAATATTACAAAATTCTTTCTGAAAGTATAATAGAAATTACTGTTTTAAGAACACCTGGCATCATTTAAGACAAGTCCAGTTGCATCTGATCGTTCAATAACCTGAATGAACGCCTGTGATACACACTGGGTCCATATTTCAATACTGCCTCCCTGTGTGACCTGGTTGGATATCCCTTGTTGTTATGCCATCCATACCCGGGATGTTCTCTGTGCAGACTTTCCATGTATTCATCACGATGGGTTTTTGCAAGTATGGAGGCTGCCGCGATGGAAGCATAAATACCATCTCCCTTTATGATGCAGGTAAAGGGGATCTCCCTATAAGGTTTGAAGCGATTGCCATCCACAAGCAGGTGTGAAGGAACAGGATTCAGTTTTTCCACAGCCCGCTGCATGGCAAGGAAAGAGGCATTCAGGATGTTGATCTGATCAATTTCCTTTTCATCAACAATACCTACCCCATACGCAATGGCTTCGGTTTCGATGACCCTGCGCAGCTTGTCCCTGGTTTTTGCCGACAGCTTCTTGCTGTCATCCAGAACGGGATCACGAAATTGCGCAGGCAGGATAACGGCCGCAGCAAAGACCGGACCGGCGATACAACCCCTCCCGGCTTCATCGCATCCTGCTTCAATAATACCTTCTGTATGAAATGGTTTAAGCATCTGCCTCCAACACATGCTGAATGGAACCCCATAACTGATTTGCAGTGTGGTCCCAGCTGAATTGCTCCCTCCTTTTTCTTCCCTTCTCAATCATTTCCTGCCGCAAGCCCGGTTCTCTCACGATCCTGATCATGCCGTCCCGTATGCTTCCCGGGCTTTCAGGTGCTACAAAAACTGCAGCATCTCCGGCTATTTCAGGGAGGCTTGTTACTTTGGAAGCGATTACCGGAATATCGCACTTCATGGCTTCAACGATGGGTATTCCAAATCCTTCAAAATAGGGTACAAATGTCATGGCCCATGCTGCCCCCAGTACATCATTGAGCCGGGTAGGGGAAAGACGGCCAGTAAAGATCACATCTTTCTTATTGTTCATTTTTTCCATCTGCTCTTCCATGGGCCTGGTAAGGAAAAATTTTTCGCCCACCAGGACCAGCTTATAATTTCCTCTGTTTTCGTCCTTGAAGAGCTGAAATGCCTTTAAAAGGTTTGTGATATTTTTTCTGGGATGCAGGCTTCCCACAAAAACGAAATAGGGAGATCCAGCTGTAAATTCGTTCCTGACTTCAGCGGCCCTTTCTTCTGTCAACGGTTGATACCGTTCATTGGCTCCGTTATAAGCCATGTCAACTTTCTCCTCCGCAACATCATACTGGTTAATAATGTCCCTTCTGGAGTACTCCGACACCGTAAAAATACGGGAAGCCTTTCGTGCAAACCGTGGGAAAAAATAGCGGTAATACTTCCTCACCAGCCAGGGAAGATCACCCGGCCTGTGTTCAAAGCTAATGTCATGGATAACAGCCACCGAAGGTATTTTTGACCGCAGGGGTAAGAACCCGTCGGTACTCAGGAACAAATCGGGCTTTGCCTTTTTCAGGAAAGCATTGATCCGCCATTCGAACCAGTAATACCATAATACCGGATGCCGGGTGGGAGGTCTCAATATTACCGGAGTAACGTTTTCGCCGAAAACCACTTCCTTGCTGTAGTTCCGATCAAATAAGAATAAGAAATGATAATTGGGGTTGGCCGCGGTAATCCTTCTCAGTGTTTCGTAAGTGAACCATCCAATGCCATCCAGTTTCCCGGGCATTAGAAGGCGGGTATTCACAGCAATCGTTTTCATTTTTATCTCCTGGTTCAAAGTTACCCTGATTTTTCTGGAGCGAACTTATTACATTTGTATTGAATTAAAAAATATTTTTGGCCGTCAATCCCTTTGATCAACATTAATTAGATCGAGTTTGAAAAAGCGATTTATCACAAACCTGGCTCTGTTGGTCTTTCTGAACCTGCTGATCAAACCATTCTGGTTTTTTGGAATTGAAGTGGGCGTTCAGAATAGGGTCGGTGAAGAGATGTATGGTTTTTATTTCTCTCTCTTCAATTTTGCCTTTATCCTCAATATCCTCCTTGATGTGGGGATCAACAATTTCAACAACCGGGCCATAGCAAGGAATAGCACACTACTCAGGGACCATCTGGCTGCCATCATCCCCCTAAAACTTTTTTTATCACTGATCTATGCAGTAGTGGTCTTTCTTTTGGGAAAAATCATCGGGTATTCTTCCGAACAGTTCAGGATGCTATGGGTCCTTGTCCTGAACCAGTTCCTAGCATCATTCATCCTCTATTTCAGGACCAACATCAGCGGCCTGCAGTATTACCGCACCGACAGCCTCCTGTCGGTGATGGACCGAAGCCTGATGATCCTGTTCACTGGATTGCTGCTCTGGGGCAATTTCATAAACAAACCATTCCAGATTGAATGGTTTGTTTATGCTCAGACTGTCTCATATACCCTTACCCTCATCACGGTTGCTCTGATCGTCCGATACCGGTCCGGATCTTTCATTCCCAGGATCAGCCTGTCCCACTCAATGAAGATCCTTCGACAGAGTTACCCTTTTGCTCTTCTGATCCTGTTAATGGCACTATTTAACAGGGTCGACTCAGTCATGCTGGAACGTCTACTGGAAAACGGGAAACAGGAAGCCGGCATCTACGCCCAGTCATTCCGGATCTTCGACGCTGCATCCCAGTTCTCCTTTTTGTTTGCTATGTTGCTGCTACCTATGTTTTCGAGGATGCTTCGATTAAAGCAGGATGTAAATGAATTGATCAGGATGGCATTGCCCCTGCTTATGGTTGCAGGTCTTTCCCTGGCCATTGCAAGCAATTATTATAACCAGGAGATCATTGATCTCCTTTACACGGCACATGCTCCCTACAGTTCCAGGATATTCGGTGTCCTGATGATCGGATTCCTGTTTGTTTCCACCAGTTACATCTACGGGACACTCCTTACTGCCAATAATAACCTTCGTCAGCTGAATATTGTTGCCGCGTCTACAGTTGTAATAAATATCACACTGAACCTGATATTGATCCCCCGCTACCAGGCCTATGGCGCAGCCATTTCCAGCCTGATATCTCAGGGATATTATGCCCTTCTTCAGATAGTACTTTCAATACGGTTGGTGAAGATCCCTCTGAATGTGGATATTCTGATAAAGCTCACAGGATTCCTGGCATTCAATATTATCACAGGCTATCTCACCTTGCTCATTCCCGGCTGGATCCCCGGTTTCATGCTCCTGCTCATTTCCTGCATGGCCAGTGCACTGCTGCTCGGACTGATCAAACCCAAGGAGTTGTTGTCCATCGTCAATAGCAACGAAGAATAGAGACGGTGATTCCGTTTGACTTCATCACTATTACATACATTTTAGCCATACAATGGTACCGCTTAATTGCTGTTTTTAAAATATTTACACTATACTTTATAGTGTTTTTTACTCCGTTATATTTTCGAAGAATGTCAAATGTTAGGAATTTGTTAATTGTTCATACTCTGTGGACCCGGTTAAACTGTGGGCTTTAACTATTTTTAGTGGAACCAAATTAATAAATGCAAAGTGGAGCAAAAAAAAGACGAAAAGCTGAGAAGGACCAACAGGGCCTCGTTGCTATTCAACAACCGTGAACAGGAGGCCATTAATCACTATTGTGAAAAATATAAGATCAGAAACAAGTCCAAATTTATGAGAGAAGCCATCCTGACGGAGATCCTGAAACGATTTGATGAAGATTATCCCACATTGTTCTAATTTGAAAAACCCAATCTCTTCTATAAGAAATAACTCCTTATCCTCATGGAAGACAGGACAGCATTGATCAATGAATTGAACATACTCCAGTCAATCTTTGAAAATTCCCCGGCAGCAATGATGGTGGTTGATAAAAGCACCACCATTAAAATGGTCAACAGTGAGTTGGAGAAGATTACAGGTTATGGCCGTCATGAACTGGAAGGGCAGCGTAAGTGGATCGAAATGGTGCTTTCCGAAGACAGAGCTATCCTGAAAAACCTGCTCCGCATGCTTAAAGCAGACGGCATCGGTCTTCCTGCTAAATATGAATGCAGGTTCCTGGACAGGCATGGCAGTTTGAAGACAGCTTACCTGTGGGGTGTATTCCTGAAAGACTCCAGGTTGATAATCCTTTCGCTTATCGATATAACGGAGCAAAAAGAGAACGAGAGCATACTGAAAAGTGCCAGATCAAAAGCCGAAGCATCCGACAGACTCAAAACTGCATTTCTGGGCAACCTTTCGCACGAAATAAGGACACCCATGAATGCCATTGTTGGATTTGCCTCATTGCTGCAGATGGATGAACTCACCGAAGAGAAAAAGATTCTATACTTGACGCAGATCATCAATGGCAGTACCGACCTGTTACAGTTGATAGAAAAAACCATTTCAATTTCAAGGATTGACCTGGGACAGATCAAAATCAACAGGCGACAATTTTTCGTTAACAGGAGGCTGGAAGAACTCCAGGAAAAATACCAGCAAATCCTTGTTGATGCAGGTAAGGAAAGTATAGAACTGATCTTTGAACCCGGAAGGAATGAAGAAGATTTCGTGGTGCAGGCTGACCGCATACGTATCTTAGAAGTACTGAATAATCTGTTGGAAAACGCAGTGAAATTTACAAGCAGCGGCCGAATTACCCTGGGGTATGCCTACCTTGAAGAGGAGTCCGACGGTGGCTATGATACATTGCTGTTTTATGTGAAAGATACCGGTGGTGGTATTTCGAAAGATAAAACAAAAATCATATTTGACAGGTTTGTAAAGCTGGTTGACAAAAACGAAACTTTATTGCGGGGCGCAGGACTTGGCCTGGCCATTGCGCATGACCTGGTGAAACTCATGGGCGGCGATATCTGGGTAGAGACCGCACTGGGCCATGGAAGTAAGTTCTATTTTACCCTGCCTATCACTTACTCAAAAACCCAGCAGATTATTGCTGCCAGACCCAAATCCAAAAAGGAATACGAAGATTGGTCCTCCTTTGAATTATTGGTGGCTGAAGACATTGAGTCAAATTATCTCTATATCAAAGAATTGCTCGCGCCTACAAAAATGAATATACTTCGGGCCCGAGATGGGCTTGAAGCAGTTGAAATTTTTGAAAAACATCCTGAGATTGACCTGGTCCTTATGGATATTCTGATGCCTGGCCTGGATGGTTATGAAGCCACTACAAAAATAAGGCTCATACGCAAAGAGGTTCCTGTTATTGCCCAGACGGCCTTTACTTTTGAAGGAGAGATACAGGACGGACTCTTTGCAGGGTGTTTTACCGACTACATCATGAAACCATTTACAAGGGACATGCTCATGGCCAATCTGAAGAAACACCTGGCCAGCTCTAAATGATCTCCATGGAATAAATAATGGCTTCCAGCTGTTTTAGTTTTGTCCTCTTCTTCAGATTGGGATGATAGATATAACCATCCACCGTTACAATCCGGTTCCGCTTTGCATCAAAAACAGAATGACTGATAAAAGGGCCTCCCATAAATCCGTTCTCCAACTCCCACAATCCCCTGAGTTCAACCACGTCCATATTGTTGTTCTTCAAATCAAAAGCAATTGGTTCAAACATGGAGGAGATGGTCATATAAGAATCTTCCCTGGGGCCCTGAGTGTAAGATTTAGTAATTCTGTTTCTCTGCTCAATGAGTTGTAACGTATTCAGGTCTTTGGGTCCTGCTGCAGGATAATCATACACCTGTATCACCTGTGAAAGATCAGGTGCTTCAATGGATATTGAGGTATATTCATCCTTGCTGAAATCCAGATTGTAACCCCTCGGAATGGCCAGTCTTATCTGATGGTGATCGGTAATTTCTTTTTGAATTGCAAGGTCTTTCGAGTCTTTGTAGGTATCCATCAACCTGTTCCGGTCATATTGTACCAGGAAACTCTGTATCCGCTGTTCATTATCGCTGATCAACTGTTTCAGTTCGGCTCCTGTTGGTGCTTCCAGTTGAACAAGGATCTGGGGTTTTGCCCATACGTTTTCCCTGAAGCGGATCCTTGGTTCCGACCCGGATTGAATGGTTGTTAATACGATGGAGCGATGAAACTGGTAAACATTATCAAACGATGCCGCAGTAATATGGATCACATCAAAAAGCGGTTCAGATTGAGGAAGTCCCGGGTACTCCTCCTTCAAAATATCCTGCAGTAAATTCCCGGCTGAGTTCTCCCAGTTGAAATTATCCATGACCACCAGTACCTCTCCGGCTGCACCGGAAATGTTTGGCATGATCCTCCCTCTTGCTCCCCCCTGGTTGCTTGTTGTATCACACGATGATGTGATCAGGACAAAACCAACCATGACAAAAAAACCTGTCCACCACAGCAGACAGGCCTTAATGATCTTTCGGATTTTACTCCTTACCATCCTTAACTTTTTTCGGTTCTTCCGTGTCGTCTACCACTTCATCATCCACATCTTCAGCTGTTGCTTTTTTAAATTCCTTCATTCCCTGTCCAATACCGCGCATCAGTTCAGGGATCTTACGCCCACCAAAGAGCAGCAAAACAAGCAAAACAACAACAACTATCTGCCAAACTCCTATTGCAAGGGTTATAAAAGCTTCCATTTCTATTGATTAAAAGGTTTCTGATACAAAAATAGCTAAATAATTGGTCTATTTATTAAATAATCCAATGATGTCGTTCAAATTGGCATAGAGCAGAAGGCTTAGCAACAGGACCATTCCAACAATTTGCGCATACTCAAGAAACTTATCGCCAGGTTTCTTGCCTGTAATGATCTCAAACAACAGAAACAACACATGTCCGCCATCCAGCGCAGGTATGGGAAGGATGTTCATGATGGCAAGTATGATGGAAAGGAACGCTGTCATATTCCAGAAACTCTGCCAGTCCCATGTGGGCGAAAATATACTGCCGATCTTAATAAAGCCGCCAAGCTCCTCATATGCTTTTGTTTTTGGTTTGAAGAGCATCTTAAGCTGTTTGAGGTAGCTTTTTGTAATGTCCACCCCCCTATTTATTCCAGCCGGGATTGACTGCAAGAACGTATACTTCACCACAACTGGTTCAAAATAATCATACAATCTCTTGTTTTCGATGCCAAACAGCGCTGCTTCATCTGTTTTTATCACCATCTGCATGGTATCGGATCCTCTCACCGCAATAACATCAAACTCTGTATTATAAGCTCCACTTAGCTTTTCCTTGAATTGATCAAAAAAGTAAACAGGTTCACCGTTGATGGCAATGATCTGGTCCCCGACCTCTATTCCAGCTTTCCGGGCTCCTCCATCTTCCCGTACACCAATTATCTCAAACGGTAACCTCGGATAGATCGGGAATTCGGCCTTTAGCAACCGGGAAGTCATATCATCAGGAACGTGAATATCTATTAGTTTTCCTCCCCGCTCAACCTTGATCACCTCTGTTTCATTGACCACAATATCGTGGTGGATCGATCTCCACTTTTCCACCTCCACGCCATCAAGGGCAAGGATCTTATCCCCGTTCCTCAATCCCATGTCCACGAATGTACTGTCGAACATGTAACCGTATACCAGGCGGTTAGCCGGGACATAGGATTCGCCCCATCTGAAAAACACCAGTATGTAGATGAGCAGGGCAAGCAGGAAGTTTACAATTACACCCCCGAGCATGATCAGCAATCGTTGCCACGCTCTCTTCGACCTGAATTCATAGGGCTGGGGTGGTTTTTTCATCTGCTCCCGGTCCATGGATTCATCGATCATACCGCTGATCTTCACATAACCACCCAGGGGAAGCCACCCGATCCCATATACCGTATCCCCGATCTTCTTCTTAAACAGGGAGAACCCGGCATCAAAAAAAAGATAGAATTTTTCTACCCGCACTTTAAATACCCTGGCAAGGGTAAAGTGTCCCAACTCGTGCATGACGATCAGGATCGATAGACTTAAGAGAAATTGCGCTATTCTAACTATTACATCCATTACTACCTAAATTAGTTCTTTTGCGATCTGCCTGGCCAGCAGGTCCGTTTCAAAATAATCATCCAACAAAGGAGCCTTAATAAAGGTTGACTTACCCAAGGTGTTTTCAATAACATCGGGTATATCAAGGAATCCAATCTTATTCTCCAGGAAGGCCTCAACTGCGACCTCGTTGGCTGCATTCAGAATGCATGGCCAGTTCCCCCCTTTCCTCAGCGATTCATAAGAAATTGCAAGATTACGAAAAATTTTTGTATCCGGCTGCTCAAAGGTCAATTCCGGAAAATCTTTAAAACTGAACCTGTCATAATCGGAAGGGAGCCGTTCCGGGAATGAAAAGGCATATTGAATGGGCAGTCGCATATCCGGCAGTCCCATCTGTGCCTTGATGGAACCATCTACGAACTGGACCAAAGAATGGATGATGGACTGTGGATGCACCACCACTTCTATTTGTTCAGGGGTGACACCGAACAGCCACCTGGCCTCAATCACTTCCAGTCCTTTATTCATCAGTGTAGCCGAATCAATGGTAATTTTCGGACCCATGCACCAATTTGGATGACAGAGTGCCTCTTCCGGTGTAACCTTTAGCAGGTTTTCCAAGTTCCTACCCCTGAAAGGACCCCCCGAAGCAGTCAGGATCAACTTTTCAATTTCATTCTGTCGCTCCCCGGCAAGGGATTGAAAAATGGCTGAATGCTCAGAATCCACAGGGATAATATTTACCTGTTTCTTCCTGGCTTCCTCCATGATCAGTTCACCAGCAACCACCAGGGTTTCCTTATTAGCCAGTGCAATATCTTTTCCTGCCTTGATGGCTTCCAGGGTTGGTCTCAATCCACTGAATCCCACCATGGCTGTAAGCACCATATCCACCGATTCGGATCCAACCACCTGTGCCACCGATTCATCTCCACAATAGACCTTTATTGGGTGATGCCTGAGGGCTTCCTTCACCTTTTGGTAATGATTTTCGTTCCCAATAACCACTGCATTGGGCACATGAAGAATACTCTGTTCGATCAGAAGATCGGCATTGTTCCTGGCGGTGAGGATTTCAACTGCAAATGCTTCAGGGTAACTGAAAATAACCTCCAGGGCCTGGGTTCCAATAGATCCAGTTGAGCCAAGTATAGCGATTTTTTTTTGCATGCGTTAAAATACGATATATTCTACCGGATTTAGCGGGGCACGGTCGTGCCACAACTCAAAATGAAGATGGGGCCCGGTGGTGAGTTCTCCGGAATTACCTACGATGGCTATGGCATCTCCGGCAGCAACTTTCTGCCCAACTGATTTAAACAGAGTGGCATTGTGCTTGTAAACCGACATAAGTTCAAAATCATGCTGGATCTGTATAACCCAACCCGTTTCAAGGGTCCATGTGGATATGGTTACCGTTCCGTCCAGCGCAGCTTTAACGACCTCGTTGGGTGCCGCTACAAGGTCGATCCCATAATGGCCTTCCATGGGATTAAACGACCGGGTAATGATCCCGTTGACCGGGGTGAAAAAATGCATTTCATACAGGTGCCTGTTCACCTGATCTCCGTCAAGAACGCTCAGCCTGAACTGTTCCTCTTCTTCCACCTGTTGTCTCAGCAACGAATCGTTGGTCGACCGCAGGAAGGTTATCTCCTGTTGGTTGACCAACCCGGTGGTATCATTCATGTAATTCTCTGGCATCTCCCCGGTGATGATGCGTTTCAGGTTATCAAAATACTGGTCCCGGATGGCCTGTTCATATTCCAGAGAGTCCAGTTTCATTGCATTCTGACGTATGTTCTGCCGCATGGCCGCATCGGGATATCCCGGAATAAATTCGCGAATGGAGGTATAGGCAATCAGGACATAGACAATGGCCACAAGAAAGATCAAAACAACTCCCACTGCGGCGATCAGGTTCAATCGGGTAAGCCTCAGATAGCCAACCTCTTCGAATGTGTCCTCATTCAAAAGGACCATCCGGTATTTATGGATCAGCTTATGAAATAACTTTCTTCGCTTTTTCTCTGGCTTAATACTCATTGGAACAGATTACCATAACGGCACAAAGATATAGAACCATTACTGGAAATCAAACATGGGCAGGATCTCGCGACGGATATAAGCCTGGCCTATCTCCTGTTTCAGGAATCCTTCCCTGACCATGGCTTCATCTTCCGCCACAAATAACTCCATATGGATCAGGGTCCATGGTCTGAACTCATATAACGGATTATCTGATTCCATCACATTCATGGTAATCATATAATCGGTAAGGCTGGTAGTGTATCCCACAAATAGCCTGTCATTCGTGTGTGAATAGAGAACAAAGACTTTATAATTCATATGTTGCCAGGGTCATTAGGTTAACACAAAATACGTCAAATATTAGAAATGGTTACCTTTCATTTGATATATCCTGTCATTTCCTTTATGAAATAGTGTTATATGTACATATGTTGCCCTAATACTTGATCCTGATGCGTTGCCACGACCGAATGAATGCAACCAGGTCCTGACGCTCTGTTCCCGACAGCGCTGGATAGTCACCTTGTCCATAACCCCACGACGGCATGGCGGTTCCACCCCTGCCCAGGGTAATGGTGGCCATGATGTACCCATTGGACGCCGCACTCAGGACCTCCTGGTTGTTGATGGCCGGACCTTTTGTTCCTTCGCCCGATATTCCATGGCACTCAATACAACGTGTTTTAAAAATCTTTGCCCCGTCTACCCTGCTGCCCGGATTACTTCCCGGGAAAATATAGGTAAGCGGACCACCTGCCGCACTTCTCATGAATGTTATGATGTTGCTGATATCCCCGAGTTCCAGCTTTTCCTGGTTGTACACATCGGCCGACCATCCGAACATGGCTGTATTCATACGGCCCCTGGCAATGGTCTCATAGAGATACCTGTTGTCAGCCGCATCCAGGAAATCACGATTGATGATAGCCGGACCGGTCTCCCCCTCTCCAAATTCACCATGACAGCGCGAACACAGAAAATGGTACTTCAGTCCCCCGTCTTCCACATCTGCTGGTGGTATTACCATTTCCGGGCTGATGGGCATCGCACCATTCCACGACCGGAGATATGACAGCAGGTCCGCCAGGGCTGCATTATCCAGGTGTGACCAACCCGGCATGGCTGTATTACTCCTGCCACGAAGCAGGGTTTCCAGGATAAAATCATCTGTTGCTCTTTCCAGGAACCCCAGCTGATTCAGGGCCACAGCAACACCACCTTTCCCTTCCTCTCCATGGCATGCCGTGCAATAACTGGTAAACATTTGCTGGCCCCTGGTTCCAATACCAGGGTACTTACCTGATATATCTTCGATCATTTTGCCCTCGCTAATTTTTAAATAGGTGCTAATTTCATCAAGTTCATTCTCCCGAAGGCCGGAGACATCGAAAGACCAGCTACCCATCTGCCGCAGGCTTCTGCCCTTTTCAAGGGTGAACCTGATGAACTCCCGGGAAGCAACTCTCAGGAAATCTGTATTGCCAATGGCTGGAACACCAGTAGTATAATCATTGAAATCTTTACCTTCACCCTCCTTGCCATGACAGGCCGAACAGAGGTAGTCATATCCGGATTTTCCTTCCAGGGGATCCCTGATCCCCTTGAACTCAGTCAGGGTGGCCATGGTGAAATAATCTAATGGAATATCGGGTTTTGAAAGTCCCATTACAAAAACAGCAAGGGCTTCCATCTCTGTTTCTTCCAGGTTGATACTGAGCATCTGGGAACCCGGTGATACCATTTCAGGGTCCTTAAAATGCTCCTTTAACCAGTTGGAAATGGTTTGCTCTCCCATGATGTTCTGGAAGCTGTATTCATGTTTTGTTTTTTCTCCCTGCTGGGTAAGGTCCGGGGCAACAATTCCTCCCACACCCCTGGCCTTGTGACAGCCCAGGCATCCCTCCAGGGAGAAGATATTTTTCCCCCTTTGGAATACCTCCATTCCGCTCATTTCTTCATGGTTTACAGATCCAGCGCCATTAAAGATGGCAAGATGGCACTTCCCGCAAGAAGCCTGGATATAGGGTTGTTCCAGGAGCGGGTATGGCCAGTGGGTATCCGGAAGTCGGCCAAAAGCATCATTCTGCGTAAGGGCCCCTCCCTGGCCACCGTGACAGATGGTGCAACCGTATTGTTGTACCGGATGGTCTTCCAGAAATGTGCCGGGATGCATGGTATGGGGTTGTGGTACATCAACCATGCGTGGATCCTCAAGTCCGTGGTGACAGGATATGCATCGGTCAGCCCTGTTAAAGCGTGGAAGTTCTACCTGGAAGATTCCCCTCTCAAAGTCTCCACCCCCCGAGATTCCATCCAAATCTGCCTGTTCCCGTAGAAGCTTTACATAGGCCTTCTGTTGTTTTCGCCACTCTTTATTCAATCCCTCACTGATCCAGGCGCTGAACAGCAACAGGAATAGCAAGACTGCTCCAATAAGAACAAGCCATTGTACCCTGTATGTATATTTCTGTTCGTTCATCAATGCTTTCTATAGAACCGGCCAGTGGTTGGTTGACCAGAAAAACTCCCAGTTGGGGCCTCTGAACCAGATGCCCACCACTGTAAACACAACCAGTGCCACGAAGGCACAGGTAAAAAGGACCAGTGAACCCATCCTGGTAGAATTCATCCGACGCCTGGTAAATTCAGCCAACAGGATAAATATGACAGCTGTAATGGTGGCCGGGTTCAGCAGTATCACAAACCACTGGGAAATCCCCGGAAACCAGTCCCTGAACCACCCGTACCTGACCATTACAAAGAGCTGGGATATGACCAGCAACAATGCAAAACCTGCCGAATAGAGTACCAGTTTTAATCCTTTTCGTCCTGAAAACCATTCCCCCACATACCTATCCTCCCTGTCCTTGTAAGGAATAGAGAAGAGGAATACTAAATAGAGCACGGGGATCAACAATCCACCGGAAAATGCCGAGTATGATACAAGTTCCTGGATACCCAGGAAATACCAGGGCGATTTGGCTGGATTTTCGGGGAAGGAAGGATTGGCCTGTTCCAGAAGGGGGGCATCTGTCAAAAGTGCAATGAAAAGGACCACAACAACAACCAGGATCAGGATACCCAGTTCGGTCCACATCAACACAGGCCAGGCATACCATTTATTGGTTCCCCCTTTGTCTCCTGCATATTGTGCTGGCCGGCTCAATCCGCCATCCTTTCTGATCCTCCAGAAATGGACACTCATCAACACCAGCATGGTCAGGGGAAGGAATATTACATGAAGGGCAAAAAAACGTGACAGGGCCGGTTGTCCCACCGTCTCTCCCCCGATCAACAGTTTTTTCAGAAATCCTCCCGGATCAATAACGCTGGTAATACCCAACAGGTCTGTCAGCTCTCTTGCAGATGCTGCAATATTGGAACCAATAGTAACCGCCCAGTAAGCAAGCTGGTCCCACGGCAACAGGTATCCGCTGAAATTGCTCAACAGAGTCACAATCAGCATGACCACCCCGATCACCCAGTTCAGTGACCTGTTGCCCAGGTAGGAGCCTGTATAAAATACCCTCAGGAGATGAAGGAAAACTACAATGACCATGCCCTGTGAAGCCCACCAGTGCATATTCCTGACTATGCGTCCGCCCGGCACAATAAAAACAATGTTCTTCACAGACTGGTATGCTGTTTCAACCGAGGGAGTGTAATAGATCATCAGGATCACACCGGTAAAAATCATGATCAGGAAAAGAAAGCCAAGGATCATTCCCAGTCCGAAAGTATAGGTGGGTTTCAAAGAGTGCAGATGCACCCTTGTGTCATGGATGTGAAGAAAGAAATTTTGGGTAATCCTTCCCACCCTCCTTTTTCTGACAGAAGGCACCTGCTGGTCAAGGGTGTTTTGCTCTTTCCCGCTGGTTTCCACATCCATACTCAGGAGGTTAGGAATTTATCCTCAGCTCCTACAATCTTCCCGGGATCAACAACAATTTTTCCATCGGCAGCCCTACTCACCTGGTACCAGGGGAGGTTCCTGGGAGCAGGCCCGGAAAGCACCTCTCCATTGTTGTTGTAGCACGACCCGTGACATGGACATTCAAATCCATCTGTGCTCTTCTCAAGGATGCATCCCAGGTGGGTACATACGGCCGATACTGCCTTGATCCCTTCGTGGTCCCTGTAGACATAAAAGTTGTGCTCATCAATATAAGTATAGGTATCCACTGGAAACTGCCGGGGAGCTCCAATTGCAACACGTCGTTTCTCTCCTGCCAATCGTGGGAAAAACTGGCGAAGATAGCTTACGGCAACAAGCGCTCCTGCCACAACAACAAAGGTGCTTGCCGATTTCTTTATAAAATGTCTCCTTTTCATTTAACAGCTTGAAATACTAAAATTATATAGATTCTTTTTGAATAGGTGCCTCCGAAGAGTCGATTTATCTAATTTATATACATTTGAAATTATATCATTACGAATTATTTTGCGATGAAGACGGGATTTGTTCCAAAGGTGCTGGGAGCCGTTGTACTTATTGTTGTTATACTGATAACAGTAATCAATTGTCAACGTGGCGATTCAGCCAGTAACCCCGAAAATCCCACCATTGAAGCCGGACAGACCGCTGAATACCGGGGCCGGGAAAGTTGCAGGGAGTGTCACGAAAAGGAGTATAATCTGTTCCTTGGATCGGATCATGACATGGCCATGGACCTGACCACACCCGAAACAGTGCTGGGTGACTTTAACAATGCTACGTTCACCCATTTTGGGATCACCTCCAGGTTTTACATGTCGGATGGAAAGTATTATGTAAATACAGAAGGTCCCGAAGGAGAGATGGAAGATTATGAGGTATCTTATGTATTCGGTATCAGGCCCCTTCAGCAATACCTGATTGAATTTCCCGGTGGAAGGTACCAGTGCCTGCCTATCTGCTGGGATACCCGTCCGGCCGATCAGGGCGGACAGCGCTGGTTTCATATATACCAGGATGAAAGGATCCCTCCCGGTGATATACTTCACTGGACCCGGGTAACCCAGAACTGGAATTACATGTGTGCAGAATGCCACTCCACCAACCTGAGGAAGAACTACGTCTATAATGAAAAAGCATACCATACCACCTGGTCGGAGATCGATGTATCCTGCGAGGCCTGTCACGGTCCCGGATCGGAGCATATTGATTGGGCAGAACGTGTGGAAAAAGGCAGCAGTCCCGATATATACCCTGACATGGGACTGGTGGTCAGGTTGAACGACACTGACAATGCCACCTGGGTTTTCGATCTCGATTCAATTACCGCACGCCGTTCAGTCCCCCGCCAATCTGACGAACTGGTGCAAATGTGTTCCCGCTGTCATGCCCGCAGGGCGGTTGCCACAGAAGATTATTACCACGGAGGGTCATTGCTGGATACCCACTGGCCCTCTCTGCTGGAAGAAGACCTCTATTTTGCAGACGGCCAGATCCAGGAGGAGGTATATGTCTATGCATCATTCCTTCAGAGTAAAATGTACCAGGCAGGGGTTGTTTGCAAAGATTGCCATGAATCCCACAGCGGAAAGGTTTTTGTGCAGGGAAATGCACTCTGTTACCGCTGCCACATGGCTACCGAATACGGAAGCCGGAAGCACCATTTTCATGATCCTGCAAAAGAGGGAGCCAGCTGCTTTGAGTGCCACATGCACGAACGTACATACATGGTGGTGGACCCCCGGCGCGATCACAGCATCCGCATCCCCAGGCCCGATCTTTCAGACAAACTGGGTACACCCAATGCATGCAATCAATGCCATGATGACAAATCCACCCAATGGGCCACAGGGTATTTGAGGGAATGGTATGGAGATGACCTGCTGGACCAGGAACATTACGGTGAAGTTTTCTGGGCAGGCCGCCAGCGCTACCCGGAAGCACATGCAGGGTTAATCAGGCTTGGAAGTGACAGGGAACAGGCACCCATGATCAGGGCCACCGCAATTTTACTTCTCGGCAATTATCCGGATCAGGCAACCACCGAATTGCTTAGGCGTACTGTAAATGATCCGGATCCACTGATCCGCTATGCCACCCTCACGGTGGCCCAGTCTGGTGAGTCCGAATTCATCCGGGACCTTGCTGTTCCCAGGCTAAAGGACTCCATAAAATTGGTTAGGTTGATGGCAGCCAGTTCTCTTACAGCTGTACCTCGAAACCTGATCCCATCCAGTTCTTCTGAGGCACTGAACGCTGCCCTGGAAGAGTACAATGCTTCCCTGATGATCAATGCCGATCATCCCTCCACCCACCTCAATTTTGGAAACCTCTACCTGAATACGGGTGATTATGAGAAAGCAGAAGCGTCCTACCGGGAGGCCATTGAAATAGAACCGGGACTTGTGGGTCCATATATCAACCTTGCTGACCTTTACCGAAGATTAAACAAGGATGATGAGGGGGAAAAGGCACTGAAAAGTGCACTGAAAAAGTATCCGGACCTGGCACCCATACACTATTCATTGGGCCTGCTGAAAGTGAGGCAGGGAGATCAGGAGGAGGCACTGACCTATCTTGAAAAAGCTGCAATAAATGATCCGGCTGATCCCCATTACAGTTATGTATACGCCATCGGACTTAACTCTCAGCAGAAACCCGGAGAGGCCCTGAACATACTTGAAGCTGCCCTTGAAGATCACCCATATGACCGGAATATCCTCTACAGCCTGGCCACCATATCCATGGAAAACGGGAAAAACGAGGATGCCTTGAAATATGCACAAAAACTGGTAAAGCACTACCCGGATGATGCTAATTATCAGCAACTTCTATCCATCCTCTCCAACTAGCTAACAACGCATATAGTTATGAAAACCCGGAAACCTTAAAACAGATGCCGATCCGGGTCTGGGCTGCGGATTACCCACAGAACATGCAGTTATCGGGCCAAAAACCAGCACATAGATTTTGAGATTCGCCAAACATCCACTATATTTGCATCCGCAAACGCAGTTAACGGTTTTTTGGAAAAGACCATAAGTACTAAAATATATTGCGGGGTGGAGCAGTTGGTAGCTCGTTGGGCTCATAACCCAAAGGTCGCAGGTTCAAGTCCTGCCCCCGCTACTAAAGAAAGCCCGGTGTACGAAAGTGCACCGGGTTTTTTGTAGTAAAGCATCCCCAAAAATGGCACTCGCGAGGCAGCATACCGAGCAACACTACCCCCGAAGAAACCAACATCCTCGACCGATTTTCTCCGATATCCCACATAAACAGGTATGATGGAAAAGGAAAAACAAAAATTGGCGATCACTGAGAGCCTCGTCACCAGTAAGATTTATATAGTTCGGGATAAAAAAGTTATGCTGGACAGAGACCTGGCAGAACTATATAAAGTGGAAACCAGGGCATTAAACCAGGCCGTTAGTAGAAACCTTGCCCGGTTTCCAGAAGAATTTATGTTTCAACTTAGCCCTGGTGAATTCGAAATCTTGATATCACAAATTGTGACATCAAGTTGGGGAGGTACCCGTAAAATGCCATTTGCATTCACTGAATAAGGGGTAGCTATGTTGTCAAGTGTACTTAGGAGTAAAAGAGCTATAAAGGTTAATATTCAGATTATGTTAGTCTTCTCCAGGATTAGAGAAATGCTAATTGATTCACTCAGGATCAAACTCGATATTGAAGAAATCAAGAAACGACTTCATAATCAGGACCAGAATCTTGAGCTTGTATTTTCATATTTAGATGAATTAATCGAAAAACAAGAGAATCCTCCCCCAAGAAACCGAATAGGGTTTAAAATACAAACGGAAGAGCAATGACTATCACTCTTTAGGATTCAAATATTCAACAACTTCAGCAATACCCTTCACCAAATCGAGGTTAGATACAGCACCCCCCTTTGGACTCGCGAGCGCTGCGAGCAACACTACCCCCACTAACAATACCTGATAGAATCCAAGATTGGTTCACTGTAATCGCATACTATAACACTTACAAAAGGGGAACAAAGTCTATGATTGTAGCAGGTATTGTATGTGCTTACTGAATCAAATCTTAGTAAACCTTTCTCAGCTTTTGTTGTCCAATTGTAAAACAAATAAAATCATTCGATGAGAAATAATAATAGTGAAGAGCTTTACATGAGGCTGGCTTTGTTATTTGTACTGGCATTCGTCAGCCTGGCTTCTTTTGCTCAACAAAAACCTATGATAATTCAAGAGCAGGGTAGCTTTGCTGCAGGTGGTTCTGTCAAAACAAATCCGGGGACATTTGATGCCATCGAGCGCACGCCTGAAGGGCAGACTTTCCATGCTGATCATGCTTATGTTTTTTACCAAATTCCGGTAAAGGCCCGCCTTTACCCCTTAGTGATGTGGCATGGTTTCGGACAGTTTTCAAAAACCTGGGAGACCACCCCCGATGGCAGGGAAGGTTTCCAGAACATTTTTTTACGGAGGCGCTTCCCCGTGTATCTGATCGATCAACCTCGCAGAGGAAATGCAGGACGCAGTATGGCTGAGGCTTCGATTACTCCCACTCCCGACGAACAATTCTGGTTCAATGTATTTCGGGTGGGTGTTTGGCCCGACTATTTCCCTGGCGTGCAATTCTCAAAAGATCCGGAGGCTCTCAGTCAATACTTTCGTCAGATGACACCTGATATTGGATCTATAGATATAAATGTAAATGTGGAGGCTGTTTCTGCACTTTTTGATGAGATAGGGCCTGGAGTATTGGTTACACATTCACATTCTGGAGGAATGGGATGGCTGATTGCTGCGAAGAATCCTAATGTTAAGGCAGTTGTTTCTTATGAGCCTGGAAGCGGATTTATTTTCCCTGAAGGAGAAGCTCCCCCCGCATTAGAAAGTTCCTCAGGAGCTTTGCAGGCTGTTGAGGTTTCTAAGGAAGAGTTTTTAAAGCTCACGAAGATTCCCATCATAATATATTATGGGGATAACATTCCGTCTGAACCTGATGCCAATCCGGGAACCGATGGCTGGCGGGTCCGGCTTCAAATGGCAAAGTTTTGGAGGGATGCAGTAAATAATCATGGAGGTGATGTCACGGTGGTGCATTTACCAGATATAGGAATTAAAGGTAATACCCATTTCCCCTTTTCAGATTTAAACAATGTAGAAATAGCCAACCTGATGTCAGAATGGCTAGAAGAAAAAGATCTGGATAAATAAATGGAATCTATTGTAAGAAATAATAAAACCGATAAACATGAAAACTACAGTATTAGGACTATTGATGATCATCCTGAGTGCGCACTGGTCCTTTGCACAACAATCAGCAGTTGACCAGGAAATCATTACACTTTCCAAAAACAAGTGGCAATGGATGGCCGACAAAAATGTTGATGCACTAAAGGATCTCTTTCACGAAAAAGCTGTGTTCGTGCACATGGGAGGATCCTGGGGCACAGATCGGGAACTCAATATCATCGAAGGTGGAGGGATTTGGTATAAGAAAGCGGATATCCATGAAGTTTCGGTAAATATCATCGATAATACCGCAATCCTGGTAAATCGAATTGATCTTCTGGCAGAAGTCGGCGGTAATGAAGTAACAAATCCATTTGAGGTTACAGAAGTGTATGTAAAACAAAATGGCAGCTGGAAATTGACAGCCTTATCATTCACAAGGCTTTTAACCCGGGAG
>JAGLOO010000087.1 GCA_023138875.1 Bacteroidales bacterium | reverse complement strand
CGACCATGGGGTACGGTTAAAGCTTGTCACGCCCGATGTCCCGAAATATACACGTATCGTAACTGATGAAAAGAAGCTGGGAAGGGTACTGGAGAACCTTATTGAAAATGCAATTGGATTTTCATCGGAGGGTATCATTGAGTTTGGTTATATGGAGGAATCTGATCAGAAAATAAAATTCTATGTCAAAGACAGAGGAGCCGGTATCTCAATGGAGAAACTGGAGGAGCTGTTTAATCTTTTCATTTCACGTAACAAGACATTGGATGTTTCGTTTGATCTGGCCGCCATCAGGGCTGTTGTTGCAAACCGTTTTGCCGGTTTACTCGGGGGAGAACTGCGATCGGATTCTGTTATAACCAGAGGGTCTACTTTCCATTTTACATTTGCCGTTCAGGAAAGCGAAAGAGTTGTATCAAAAGATATACCGGATCTTTCAACTGACACTCATGATTGGGCAGCATATTCTATACTGATTGCAGAGGATGTGGAAATGAATTTCTGGCTCCTTGAAGAGCTGTTAAAACCTGCAGGCGTGAAATTAACATGGGCAAAGAATGGGAAGGAAGCTGTGGATATTTTTTCTGAAAATCCAAATTTTGATGCCATTCTCATGGATATTATCATGCCGGAAATGGATGGTTTTGAGGCTGCGGAGAAGATTCGGAAACTGAGCAGTACTGTGCCAATAATTGCGCAGACAGCCTATACTCCTGATCAGGATGATAACGATAGCCAGGTTAAATGCTTCAATGATTTCTTAATCAAACCAATCTGGGGGCATGACCTTGTCAATTTACTTTCAAAATACTTAGATTAATCTGTCACAATAAACCCAGGAATCATGACTATTAAAAAACTTACTCCATTCCTGTTTCTGGCATTTACAATGAATGTCAACGCACAACTCGACAAAAACTTTAAAGGGACCTTTTTAGAGGCTGATTTTAACTATTTGACACAGGATTATCAGAAAGCCTTAAACCTTTTTGAGAACCTTTTAGACGTTGATCCAAACAACAGTAATCTAAATTTTCTATGCGGTGACTGTTGTTTAAGATTGGGCGGTAACCCAAAGAAGTCCATCTCTTATTTGAAGAAGGCTGTGCGGGATGTGAATCCATCATATAGAAGTGGATCTTACAAAGAGAGTCAAGCTCCCCCCGAAGCTTATCTGCTGTTAGCCAGGGCCTACCATATTAATAATGAATTTAGTAAAGCAATTAACATTTATGAGATATACAGGGATGAAACTGATTTAAAGAAATTTTCTGAGATTGAATTTGTAAACAGACAAATAAAATCCAGCGAGCTGGCGATGAGTATGGTCGCAAGCCCTTTGAAAGTGAAATTCCAAACTGTTCTGAAGGATGAAAGCCAGAAATATTCAAGAAGTAATCCAGTTATTTCGGGGAATGATTCCATTATGATATATGTGGTTAACGATCCATTTAACAAAGCGATTAAGATGATAACCAGGCAAGGCAATGACTGGTCTAAACCACGAAGGTTAAATATCCAGCTGGGGGTGACTGGAAATTTCAATCCTGTATCCCTCTCTTATGACGGCACTGAATTATACCTCGTTCAACAGGATTATTACGATTCGCAAATATTTGTAAGTCAATACACAAACAACAGGTGGACCAAAGTTGAAGAACTGAATAAGAATATTAATACCCGTTATAGTGAAACCCATGCATCAGTTTCGCGTGATGGGAATACGCTGTTTTTTACAAGCGATCGCAAGGGCGGACATGGCGGATTGGATATTTACCGGTCAGAAAGAGATTCAGAAGGCAACTGGGGGGAACCAATAAACCTGGGCCCCTCAATTAATACGATTTATAATGAAAAGACACCGTTTATTACGAAGAACGATTCAAAACTCTATTTTAGTTCCGAGGGACATCATACAATGGGTGGTTATGATATCTTCTATTCAGCAAGGAACCAGGCTGAGACCTGGTCTTCACCCGAAAACTTAGGTTATCCTGTCAACACCACCGGTGATGACCTGTTCTATAATCCCGGTTGGAATGATCTGAATGGCTATTACGCCTGGGGGGTCCAGGATCAAACCATGAAAGATATCAAAACGATTTGGATTCTACCGTCTGAAGAATTGACTGCAGGGATGTCAGAGCAGCGAGTAGAAGAAATGGAGGAAAACGATGTTATCACAGAGGCACCCGGAATCGTTATCCAGGACACTGAAACCGGCTCGTCCTCTGATGGTGAATACCTGACTTTAAACAGCATTCTTTTTGATTTTAATGATTACAAACTGAATCAGGCAGCCATCCGGGAGGTGGAGAGAATTTATACTTTGATGCGGGAGTTACCTGAGATCAGTATAGAGTTGACCGGACATACGGATTCCAGAGGATCCGTTGAATCTAATATGCGTATTTCCAAGCAGCGTGCACAAAGCGTTGCTCAATTTCTAATCGAAAAGGGAATAGCACCTGAAAGAATTGCTGTGCTGGGTTCCGGAGAATTGTCGCCGATAGCCATTAACGAATATGCGGATGGCTCTGATGCTCCGAAAGGTAGATTGTTGAACCGCCATACCTCGATCAAGATCAATAATTTGCCTGATGATAGAGTCCGTGTTGCAGACATGTTGGTTCCGGACAGGCTAAGACCTGTTCAGGATCGAATATATTCCGTTTTACTGACGGAAAACGACCAGATAATCAATAAAATGCCAAAAGAGTTTTTTGGGAAGCAGGTCTCTCTGGTCAAAACAGAAAGAGCCTATCTCTATATAGCTGAGAGATTTGAACGCAAAGCGGATGCTGTCAGATATTTGAATGAGGCCATTGACTATGGATTTCCGGAGGCTCGGATCTTAGAACAGGAAGAACTAGAGTCTTTAATAAGTGGCCGGTTACAAGGGGACCAGGTTGCGATGTACGCCTTTACCATCCAGATCATAGCTCTTAAGAAATCCAGGGATGTTTCCTACTTCCGGGAATTGGGCGTGGTTATGAAATATGCCGGGAAAGATGAAATTAACAGATACACATTTGGAAAATACAGAAGCAATGAAGAAGCGAAGGACGACCTGTCGTATATCCGGCAAAA
>JAGLOO010000086.1 GCA_023138875.1 Bacteroidales bacterium | reverse complement strand
ACGACCTGTCGTATATCCGGCAAAAGGGCTATCGGGATGCATTCATCATATCTACAGACCGGTTTGAGAAAATGTCCGGGCAGAGCGGACCTTCAGCTGTAGTGGCGCGTAATCAGAACAATTAAAAACCCCGACATAACTTTCCGGAGCTAATACTCCATTAAATACCATATTTATTAATATTGCTTTTCTTGTTAAACAAGTACAAATGTATGATTGTCCAAAAGACATTCTATATATGCAATAATTATCATCTAAACATTTCACAAAATGAACTTCATTAGCAACACTATTTTCCACTTTGCAATAAATATGCTTGTCATTTTTTAAACAATCAAAATTCTTTTCACATTTTGTTGTCTTTTTTAGTATTTCTTTGTCTATCTCCACAATTATTGTCCTTTCTATTCATAGTTAAATTATCTTCAAAATAATAAGGTATCATTCCTGCTAAATGAAGCTACTTGTTGTGAAGCTGTTTCTCTAATTCTTTTACCTTTTCTGATTTTTTTTGATTTTTCATCTGTCGGATTTTTTCCGGAATCCTTCGATTAAAGTACGTCTAAATTTTCAAATAGCAATATGGATCAACTCTAGCAAATTGTTTATCAGAGTGATATCAGCCAGTTTTGTATGATAGAGTTCTATTACCTATATTTGGTTATAGTGTTTGTTGAGCACTGTACTGGTTGCTCCAATAAATGAAATATTCTGAATGATTTGAAAAAAGCAAAGGAGAAAATATTATACATTGACGATACAGCTGTAAATCTAAGGCTTTTTGAAGAGGTGTTTCAGGATAAATATGAAACCTATAGCTCCCTAACACCTGGTAGTGGATTTGAAATATTGAGCAAAAAAGCTGTCAAGGTGGTTTTTGTTGACTTGTTTATGCCTGAGATGACCGGGTTGGAGTTTATTGAGAAGGCATCAGTTGATTTCCCTGATTGTATCTATATCATTATTACTGCTTATCCTGAAATGGAAGTAGCCATTAATGCGATAAACCAGGGAGGTGTCTACCGGTTTTTCACAAAGCCCTGGGATAAACATGAGGTTGAGATGACCATTAAAAATGCAATTGAGACATACGATTTACGAATTCACAATCAAAAGCTCATTAAGGATCTTGAAGGAAAGAATACCAGATTATTTGAATTGAAGGAGAAACTTGAAGAGGAGAATTTATATCTGCATGAGGAGATCCGGCTCAACAGTAATTTCGAGAATATAATATCTAAGGATGTTGCATTTAAAAAGGTATTGAAGGATATCGAACAGGTTTCGGACACCATGGCTACAGTATTGATCCTTGGGGAAACCGGAACAGGAAAGGAGCTGGTAGCCAGGGCAATACACGAAGTGAGCAAAAGGAGTTCCTCCTCATTTATTAAAGTGAATTGTGCTACGATTCCGGAATCACTTATTGAAAGTGAACTTTTCGGTCATGAAAAGGGTGCATTTACCGGCGCAGTCAGGCAGAAAAAAGGCAAATTCGAACTGGCCCATAAGGGAACTATTTTTCTGGACGAAATTGGAGAAATGCCGTTGCATTTGCAACCAAAATTGTTGCAGGTCCTGCAGGATGGAGAGTTTAGCCGGGTGGGTGGGACCAGTGTAATTCATGTAGATGTGAGGGTGGTGGCTGCAACCAACAGGAACCTTGACAAAATGATTGAATCCGGCCAATTTCGCACGGACCTTTTTTACCGGCTGAATGTTTTCCCTATGCTTATCCCGCCACTCAGGGAGAGGCGAAGCGATATTCCGCTGCTTGCGAATTATTTCATCGGAAAGTTCAACAGACTCATCGGTAAACGTGTTGAAATGATACCGGTGAAAGCCATGGACCTTCTTATGAGTCATGATTGGCCGGGAAATATTCGTGAACTTGAAAATACCATCGAAAGGGCAGTTATCGTCAGCAAAGGAAGTAAGCTTGAATTAAAGGACCGTTTTATATCCGGTAAGGATAGCGCTGATTCCGGAGTGTTTTTAACGCTGCAGGAATCTGAAAAGGAGTATATTATTAAAGTTCTGGAGCGCACAAACTGGAGAGTTAGCGGTCCCAAAGGCGCTGCTTCTATTCTTGGTATGAATCCTACTACACTGGAATCCAGGCTTAAAAAACTGGGCATTACAAAACCGTAATTTACGATATATCGTTAGTATTGTGATTATTCGTTAATACCTTCTCGCTTTAATCCATCTTTATACAACTTAAACATCACATTAATAGGTATTTAGATTCAACGGCATGGCTGTTGCTATACTTTTCCTAAATATAATGAGATGGCCAGTTCCGCAATAGAGATTTTAAGCAGTAAGAATTTTTCAGATTATGTATCTGCACAAAAAGAATTGACGATTGTTCAGTTTCATGATGAAGATAATGCTTCCTGCCATATCATGGACGCTGTATTTAAAAAGATACAGGAGTTTTATGCAGGCAGGGTTGTTTGTTATACTGTACGTAAACCTGCAGCTTCTGAAATCTGGGAGCAATTCAAAATTTACCAGACCCCTTCTTATATTCTTATGAAGGAAAACAAAACGGTAGAAAAAATAAGCGGCCTGATGTCATATGATAATTTCTTATCAGTGGTTGAGAGATGCATTTGAGCGACGGTGAAAATAATAAGAATATGTGCAATGAGAATTCTGAAATATTGATTATAGAGGACAGTCCTGAGAATCTGGAGTATGTGTCGGCCATTCTCACCAAAGCTGGTTATCATTTAGAAATAGCTATCAATGGATTATATGCAATGACCCGCATGGTCTCAAAGGAATATGACTTGGTGATCGTGGATCTCTCCAAGCCCGGCATGAATGGCAAAGATCTCTTATCAATGATCAAAACCTCTCCTCTGAATGACGATCTGCCTGTGATATTCATTATTCCACCAGGTGAAAAGAGAGAATTTGTACGGGGTATGGATATTGGAAGTTTTGATTTTGTTTGCATCCCGATTAATGAGAAGGAATTATTGACCCGGATAAATTATCAACTCGAGTTAAAAAACGCAAAGCATCAGCTTGAAAAGAGTGAGTCATACAAATCCAGCCTTAATTACGCATATCAGATACAGGCATCTTTATTGCCTTCTAACCAGTTATTTGATGAGCTGTTTTCCAGCCACTTTCTACTTAGTTTACCGTTGGATATTGTAAGCGGTGATTTTTACTGGGTAAAGAGGATTGAAGATTTTGTTCTTGTTACAGTGGCAGATGCTACAGGCCACGGTGTCCCCGGAGCGTTTTTAAGTGTTCTGGGAATAAGTTTGCTAAATGAAATATCCCCTGAGTCCAGGCTTGGAAAACCAAGCGATATTTTAAATGATCTTCGGTGTAAGGTAAAAAATTCTCTAATGAACAATCAGCTTAAAGCTGTTCAAGATAATGGTTTGGATATGGCCATTTGCATGATTGATACCACCTCTTATGAAATGAGTTTTTCCGGCGCTTATAACTCGGTGTTAATTTCAAGGAATGATGAGATCATCGAATTAAAGGGTGACAGACAGCCCATTGGTTCTTATATCAATGAGAGACCTTTTCAGGATCAGAGAATCCAACTTCATTCCGGAGATAAAATATATTTCAGTTCTGATGGTTATGCAGATCAAATCGGGGGGGGTAAAAACGCAAAGAAATACCAGAGAAGAAATTTTAAAAAATTGTTAAGCGAAATTGCAAAATTGCCATTGACAGAGCAAAAGAATATTCTGTTAGAAAAGCATATTGAGTGGAAAGGAAATTATGATCAGGTGGATGATATCCTTATCCTTGGTCTTGAGCTTCCTGTTTTACAAACTGATTTAACTCAAGTATTATGAAAACTAAGAAGAATGGAAAGGTGGATTTTAGCGATAAATCTTTGATCGTTGATTTTATGACTCACCAGTTGAGAACCTCCTTAAACACCATTATTGGCTTTTCTGATCTTTTGAACAGGAAATCATTAACAGAGAGCTCCAAAAAATCATATTACGAATATGTTTATAATAGCAGCATCAACCTGCTGCTGCTTCACAACAACCTGCTGGATCTCCATGAGCTGGAGAAAGAGGCTTGCATCGTTGCGAAAGAAGATTGTCACCTTCCAAAATTCTTGCATGAACTTCATCAGAAGTATACTCTGGAAATAGAAAAAAAACCCGACCATGGGGTACGGTTAAAGCTT
>JAGLOO010000085.1 GCA_023138875.1 Bacteroidales bacterium | reverse complement strand
AAAAAGTTGGGATAAGCCAGGTTATTTGTAAAGGGCACTTCTTTATTGAAGGCAAATGCCAACACAGCCTCTTTTTCCCGGATCAGCCGCTCCACCAGATTTCTTCCCTTGGTCCGTTTATATCGGCCCTTTTTGCCCGGAGTATTACTCGGAGGTGGCTCTGCTTTCTCACCGAGTGCACATATACGTGAGAACCTGTCTTCAATATGGACTTCTCGTCTGACCCTCTCCTCCCAAGGCATTTCATACACATGCTCCAGGAAGGTCTTGAAAACCCTGGCCCATTTGCTCCCCTGGTTTTCAATCAGGCCCTCCAGTTCCCTCAGAATATGTGCCCCGCAGATCGCATGGTGCATGGTGTGATATTTGAAATAACTGCTCCAGCAATCATGAACCAGCCAGCCGCTGATCCTGTTCAGAACAGACTTTTCACTATCCAGGGCCAACCTCCCTCGTTTTTCATGCACGAACAGATAGGTATAAAGCAGCGAAGAGGCTGTATGCAGCCTGTGTAATTTGCCTACTACCCGTAATCCGGTTTCATCGGCATGAGCCACATCACTTCCGACAACCCCTGATTTTATCACTTCTTCTTTCGGCCCAAGCATTTCATAGCAATGCCCGGAAGCGGAATATACCGTGGACTCATTGATAGCGTACCCGAACAGGTCGCTGAACAATATCTGTAGCTTCTTGAAAGGGATCCTGTAGTCTACATTCAGTAATACCGCTAAAGCTTTTACCCCGTTGCCGTACTGGACAGGGGCATTGACTCCCTTTGGGGCGCTGCCTTTGTGCCACTGTCCTCAATCCGGACATTGCCCTTTTAACAACTGGTGTTCGATCATCTCCAGGCGGGGCTTTGGTAAATCAAATATCTGGCGGGTTTCCGATATTCTCAACTCATCATCACTGAACTCATGACCACAGCTGCAAGGGCCAAGCTTATGTTTTATGGTCTTGTCCAGATGATCAACTAGGTGCAGGGTCCGACCTTTATGTCCCTACTGGCCTCCCTGTTTCCCCTTTTTCTTCTTCGTAAAGGCAGGCTTCTTTTGGTAGTCATCACTTGAGGGGGGCTTGTTGCTGTTCCCACTGTTGCTGTTTATGCGCGCCTCAAACTCTGCAACCCTTGACTTCAAACCATCAATCTCTTCCAATGCCCCGCAATAAGCCGTCTTAAGCACTGTATTCTCTTCACGAAGATCCTTGTTCTCTTTCGCAAGTGGTTCAAAACGCTCAACACGCCTATTCAATTCCTGGCTCTCTTTCTTCAATTCCCGGTTCTCTCCCTCCATCACAGATAATCGACCTGATAGAAATTCAACCTTTTTGGCAAGCTCCAATATGACCTGATCGGGACGCAATGCTTTTTTCTTTCAAAACTACTTCACTCATATCCAGAAAATCAAATTATTGAGGCTTGTTTTATGAAAAACACTACAGCCAAATTGTTAGTACTGCCTCGTTTTGGAATACTCCTATAAATACATCCCCGCGAACGGTTCATTTCATGTTGATAATCCCAGATTTTCCTTACATTTGGATACCACCTAAACAATTACCAAAATTCTACCCATTGGTCGAACAGGCTATTGACAGTGAGCTTGAAAGAATACCACGAATCACTGACAAACAGATGCAATACAAACAAATACTGGACCAGTACAGCCAGGAGGAAGGGGTACTGGTTTTGGAAAGAAAAAAGCTCCAGCCACGTATCAAGCTAAGCCAGATGCCTGAAGAAACACGGTATAACAAGCTGAAAACCGAAACCAGATATTTATGAATGTGATTAAAATGATATGCTACAGGGCCGAATCTGCCGTGGCCTCACTGATATCTCCATATCTTGCCAATGCTGATAAAGAAAAGAGGATAGTCGTCAAGTAAATCATACAGGCAAATGCCGATGTGATCCCTGATTATAAAAATAATAGTCTCAATGTGGTACTCTACTCACTATCTGCCAACAGGTATAATCAGGCAGCTGCTGAACTGGCAAACCTGTTAAACCAGACAGAAACCACATTTCCAGGTACAGAATTAAGGATGGTTTTCAAAATATCCGCTAACTTAGACTGCGACAAGTAAGGAGTTCTGATGTTATAGAACATATTAAAAACAGGTAACAATTCAAGGTCTTTTCTGATTAATTCGCGCTTGCGCGAATTAAATCTGGCTTGCATGATTTTGGACATTAGATCTTCCGATTATCAGCAAAACTATCTTGATCCAGATTGCAAATTCCACTAATATTTTCCTAATTTTAGTAATGGAATACAACCCAGGATTTTCCCTGTACCCTCTTACCTGAATCTCCGATTCTCTGTGTTAATTTAATAATTTTATTTAAACCCTCAACTTCAATTACAATGAAAAACCTATTGATTTCTTGCCTTGCACTCCTTGCAATTTGTTCAATCCCTTCATTCTCTCAAGTGAAATATACTTCTGGCAAATTCGGAATTGGTGCAACAATTCCATTAAGTCCATTTTCACTTGGCAGTACCGGATATTCAGATTGTACTGCAAGCATCTACAGTTCTAATAGTTCTATATATAGAGGACTTAGAGTCCATCACCTTCCGAATGATGATGATTATAATTTTGGAATAATAAGCTCTATTGGCTATAATTCTAATAGTTGGAAAATAGCGGGAATCTATAGTGCTGCCTATAGAGAAACGAACACAAATAGTATTTATACATATGGAATAAGGGCATATGCAGGCAGGGGCCATGATGGTCTAAATTATGGAGTTATGGGTAAACTCGTTGGCGACCGAGATGGTGCAGGAATATTTGGATGTGACTCTCAGAATGCTGAGGTTTACGTTATTGGTGATTTTGCGGGTTATTTTAGAGGAGATGTAAAGATGGAAGATGATCTCTATGTACTGGGTAGTATTAATCCTTCAGACAAAAATCTAAAAAAAGATATAAGACTCCTTGGACACGATAATATTTCAAAGCTAAACCAATTAAATGGAATTATTTACAAACTTAAACATCCAACTGAATTATCTAAAAATTGGAATTCTGAATCAGATACAACAAACTATCTCCCACTGGATCATCCAAAATACACAAAAGACAGAATCGGATTAATAGCACAAGAAGTTCAAGAAGTTTATCCAGAACTGGTCGGTGAAGATAATGAGGGGTATTTGACTCTTAACTATACCAATCTTATACCTGCGCTTATTGAAGCAATCAAAGAGCAGCAAATTGAAATCACAGCTTTAAGTAATCAGGTGAATTCTATATCTGGGGAAGTAAAGAAGAGTTCAAGTGATCTACAAACAGATAGTCCTTCCAGTGATCTCTCTCAATCAGAATTATTTCAGAATATCCCAAATCCATTCTATGAGAATACTATTATTAAGTATTCTGTCCCTGAAATAAATTCTTATGCAATGATCAATGTATATGATCTTCAGGGAAGCCAGGTAATAAGCTTCAACGTGGCACAGTCCGGAGATGGAGAGATCATGATTCCTGGTTCTGAGCTCAATCCCGGAATATTTATTTACAATCTCATTGTTGATGGGACCGAGATTGCATCAAGGCGAATGGTTTTGGTAGACTAATTGTGATCTCTACCTAAATATAGATTTTTTAACGCGTTAATATTCAAACATGATTATCAGTACCAAATTGGATCCGAATGGTAGAACAATCAACAAATACTATAAAGAATCCTGCGAATGGTCATGCAAAACATTGTTAACTAGAATTCACCTATCGAATCGAAAATTGTGAAAGTGTAAATCTTCAGCCTAATCTTAAAATAATTCGGACTTCGGTTGACACTTTGTAGTTACTAAATTAGCTATTTAAAGTGTTATAATGAAAGTAAATGAAAAGCGAGACATTAAGAGAAAACTTAATGTGATTAATTATGCCAGGCAAATTGGTAATGTAAAAAAGGCATGCAGGTATTATGGCATCTCTAGATCCATTTTTTATGTATGGATTGAAAGGTATAAGTTATACGGAGAAAAAGGGTTGATAAACAGTAAGCCATGTCCTGAAAATCCAAGACTAAGAACCCCTAAACATATAGAAGAAAAAGTTCTCTATCTGAGAAAAAAATATCATTTTGGACCTGAGCGGATTCACTTATACCTAAAACGTTTTCATGACATTCAAACTTCTGAAAGCAGTGTATATAGGATCTTAAGGAGAAATGGAATCAGTCGGCTACCTGCAAATACAAAAAGACGTTCTCCTGGACCAAAACTTATCCTGTATGAGAAGCAAACACCTGGTCATCATGTGCAAATGGATGTTAAATTCCTTTCTTTTAAAAATAAGGAAGGGAGACCAATTAAACGTTATCAATACACTGCAATCGATGATGCAACCAGGATAAGGGCTCTAAAAGTTTATCAAAAACATAATCAAATCAGTGCTATGGATTTTCTGGATTATGTAATTGAAAAATTTCCCTTCAGAATAAATATGGTAAGAACCGATAACGGTCATGAGTTTCAAGCTCGATTCCACTGGTATTGTATTGAGAAAGGGATTCAACATGTATATATTAAACCTGGATCTCCAAACCTCAATGGCAAAGTCGAAAGATCACATCGTACTGATAAACAGGAGTTTTATCAATTCCTCGATTATACAGATGATGTCAATCTGAAAGAGAAAATAAAGGAATGGGAGAATTTTTATAACTTTAACAGACCTCATAAATCTCATGGAGGATTAACTCCATATGAGATTTTTAGAGCAAAAATGAATATTGATATTCAAAGTCAGCCAAAGTCCGAAGTATAACACCCCTGGGAATCGGCAGTGAGGGCAGGTTCCCGATAACAATACCCTTTTCTTCGGGCAGTGCATATTTGGGACGATTATATGCTATTACATAGAACTTTCCAGGTGTGTACTCCAGTAGCTCAGTACGCTCTACACCAATCTTCTTTGCTCCGGTAACATCTTCATCCGGTTCTATTTCGATTTCTTCTCTGTGTAGATGAGCGGGAAGTGGCAGGCGAACAGGAACATCTTTTTTCTTCTTGGACTTGCCACGGGTATATGCAACATCTTCAGTTTCCTGCTCTTCATTCTCTTTTTGCTCCACATCCAACCCCAAAGTCAGCTGTCCGGGATCGTCCGGGATGAACCGCTCGCTCTTGCTCCCGAAGATCATCCGCTTGAGCTGAGCCATCTCCTGTTTGAAGTATAAGTTTTCAGCTCTTAACCCAACTTGGGCTTTTTACCTCGAAAAATGTTAAAAAATCAAGAAAAACGCACTTTTTTCACATATTTCAAAACTATATAAGACTGAGTATCAGGGGTTAATGATTTTCAGACCCGTTTGTTGTCCCCGAAAGCAGTTGTTTATGTAAATTGGTTTGCTTATCTTTGCGGTATGTTTATAAAAACTATCGTAAAACGGATAAAAACACCGGTAAAAGGTACGAATATTACCGATTATGCGAAGGTTACCGCATTG
>JAGLOO010000084.1 GCA_023138875.1 Bacteroidales bacterium | reverse complement strand
GTGGGGTCACATCATCAATCACCACTGATTGGACCTGCGTTGAAGTATTTCCATTTCCATCATTATAAGCCCATGTGATCACCGTAGTCCCCTGTGCTGTGACTGGGAATGCAGTACCTGTTGTACCCGTAATTGTACCTGCATAAAAATCTGTTGCAGTGGGAGCAACCGGGGTTACAGAGCATTCTCCGGTAGCATCGGGTAAAGTAGCCAGGTCTGCAACCGGAGCTGTTAAATCACTAATAGTTAGTATCCCTGCCTCATTACCATTATAGTTTGCCTCCTCAATGTCCGCCGATACAGCATAACTTCCCAAATCAACCGGAAGGGTAAATGAACCATCATAAGTTACTTTGGTATTCAAGCCAACCGGATCTGTTGATACGGTCGCCGAAATTCCTGAACCTGTATATTCCTGAGATAAATTACTCAAAGTGACGGTGGCTGTAACTTTAATGACAAGTTGGTGCTGTTCAAAAGAAACTGAAGCATATGTGGCATCACCAGCCTGAGATGCATAAATTAAGCTTTCACCGGCATTATTAACTGTGGCTGTTGTACCTGAAACAGAAACAACCGTAGAATTTGAAGAACCAAAAGTTACCGGCAATCCCGATGAGGCTGTTGCAGATAGTGAATAATCAGCATCACCATAAGTTTTATCGATCAATGCGCTAAAGTTGATTACCTGAGCCAGTTTGCCTGCCAGTTGAAAATCAAATGATTCTAAAACACCTGTAGACTCAGCAGTTACTGTTCCTTTGGTATAGGCAACAGATATTGCATTGGACGTATTTAGATTTGGAGAGACATAAACAAGAATCGTAGTTGGATCACCAGGTTTTAATATACAAGAGGTTGATGTAACATCAACTCCATTGTCTTTCACTGAAAATTCAAGATGCTTACCGCTGGGATCTGTCATATTTCTATCAAAAGTAATTTCAACCCTGTCAATCTCTTTTGAAGCATGTACGAAATTGGGGATTCCGGGAGGTGAAACATTTATAGTAATTGTTTCATCTGCCGATGTCCATGTAACATCAGAAAAGTGAAAATTGAAATTCCCTACGCCATTTCCTGTGGCTCCGCTCGCACTATAAATAAGCCTGAAAGAAGCATCGGTTACATCAGTTGGAACTGATACTATTTGTACTCCGGGAACACCGCCATCGTATTGATACAAGACTCCTTCACCTGGCAGGGAGGTAACTGTTGCAGTTTTTGAACCGGCATCTCCGCCCGTAAAAAATAGTGTAGCCGTTCGTTGTTGCCCTTGCTCCAGGTAGATTGTTTGGGGAACCGCTACCAATGGAGGGGCTGGACTCGTTTGGAATTTCCATATTTCTGACCATGAAACATTGCCTATGGAATTTTTTGAATATGCTGACCAATAATAGGTCTGGTCGGTTGATAAAATAAAGTCGTAGGATAAATCAGTAAGATCGGCTGATGTGTGTATGGGGCTACTCAGGTCAGAGTTCTGCGAAATAACCACAAAATAGCTTGAAGCATTTGCAGCAGCATCCCACTGAAAAGTTACAGTTTCACCAATGGTAGAATTATTTGCCGGGCTAACTAAATTTGGGGTACTTGCTCTTGGAATTACACCTTGTAATAAAATCCCCTCGTATACTGCATTGTCATCAAAAGTATAAGTACCACTCCCAGGGGTAAACAAAATAGCTTTCTCACTCTGTATGTAACCTGCAGTATTATAGGAGCATAACACACCTGCAGAGCCATTGATATTTTCCAATCCAACTGTAGCAGAATTACCACTGGCCCTGTTGGATGTTAGATCTACGATACTTCGATATTGTGTTTGAATATTGTTTGAGCCTTCAAACAAAATGACTTGAAATGTTCCAAATAATACCGGAGAGTTCCAAAAAGACATGTTTGTAAACTGGATAACTAATTTCCTGTTGGGTGCAGTCCCAATTGTCTGATACATAATATCACCAGTACTATGTATGACTAAATCATCCCAGAAAGGGGCAATGTAATTATTTGCCCCACTGCCATCGGGAATAGTACTGTTTGTATATTGTGTGGAACTTGTACCAAACATGACCAAGCCATTGGAGGTTACATAAAAGTCGGTATATGTGTTTCCGAAAAAATCAAAACTGAAACCGATAGGGAATGCTCCCCAGGCACCATCATCGTAATAACCAGCACGTGCAACAACACCCAAATACTCAGTTTCGGTTGGCAATGCCAGCATTAGTTGCATGATTGACATTAATGAAAGCATTAGGAGGAATCTTAATTGACGGGTTAATCGTTTCATGATGGTTTGATTTTAACTAATTCAATTTTGGGTGGTAAACTCAAGACCTGTAATCTCTTCAAGACGTTGCTTCAAGAAGGTTCCATTTGCTCCGCTGAAAACAACATCACTATGAATAACAACTTGGTTCGTCACATATCGATTCAGTGTTTTAAGTTCCTCAGACAATTCATCCACGTTGTCCTTTGTCACATCCATGCTGTTAAAAATTATTGCTCCGGGCTTTGTTAATACATAAATATGTAGATCTTCAATCGTCAGATTATCCATGGTAATTGAGATTTGTTTAAGCGCATTCGGAGTAATTCCATCAATAACATATACGTTTGTTTGTGCGCTAAACTCAGATTTGAGCTGTTCAATATCATCAGCAATTTCATCGATAATAACAAATTTCGATACCGATTGAGAAAATGCTATAGTGTTAGTAATCATCAAAATAGCTAACGAGATGAGCTTAATACTTTTCATTGCAAAATGTATTAGTTAAAAAATTGTAATTCGGGTGCTAGAAAATTCAATTAGTAAGCGCAACAATTAAAGATCAAAGATACAAAATCGATGCATTATAAAGGGCTGGTCATACACAATCTTTCATGGCGGCACAGCTTCTGGTAAGCAAATCAACCATTTCTCGTGAATTGAAGAGAAACAGAACTAAAACAGGCTGTAACAATGCTCGTGCAGCCCATGAAAACTCTCAGGTACAGAAAGAAAGGTTTTCTGTAAACCGTAAATTCTCTCCCCCCATGGAAAGGTTTATCATAGATAAGTTATCCAAAGAACAATGGTCCCCGGAGCAAATTGCAGGCTATTGCAAGCAAAATGATATCCCCATGGTCAGCCATGAGCGTATTTACCAGTTCATTTATCAAGACAAAGATGAAGGTGGCCAGCTGTATAAACACCTGCGTATAGCCTCTAAAAAATACCGAAAACGCTATGGTAATGGCAATAACAAAAGGAGCGTGATTAAGGACAGGGTATCCATTGATCAGCGGCCTGATTGTATCAACAATAAAGAGAGGGTTGGAGACTGGGAGATCGATACAATCATTGGTAAGGGAGGTAAGGGCGCAATTGTTACTATTGCCGAAAGAGCTACCGCTTTTGTGTTGGTCGCCAGACTTAATGGGAAAAACGCCATGGATCTGGCTAAAGCTGTTGTCAGGCTGATGGCTCCATTCAAAGAGCTTGTGCTATCAATCACATCCGATAATGGCACTGAATTCGCTATGCATAAGTACATTGCTGAAAAACTGGAAGCGGAATTCTACTTCGCTCATCCATACTCCTCATGGGAAAGAGGCCTGAATGAGTACACAAATAGGCTCATTAGGCAATATATTCCTAAAAAAACGGACTTCAATGATGTTAATGACAATCAAATCAGAGATATAACAATGAAACTGAACAGCAGGCCAAGGAAAAAATTAGACTTTAATTCACCAGGAAGTATTTTTTTGAATAGTTTTAACTCAGAAGTTGCACTTGCCTCTTGAATTTTCTGCTTATGGATTCATACTGTTGAATTTGGCTTTAATCAAAGCTAATGTCCATAAGATTTAGTTCAGTACAATTTTTTTTTCAACTTGTAGACACTTCATACCCTCTTGGACACTTTTACAATCGCAAAGCAGAAAAACCTTGCGGGCCGGGATCGATGATCAAAAGGGGAGACGGGGGGCAGGCCATTGTGCTTGAAGCTATCCAGGAATATTACATGGAAGGTAAAATGTCTAAAATGAGCAGCTCTGCAAGCGCAGACATAATACTGAATTATAGGACAAGGATTACCTGTGAGGATGGATCCAACCAAAGCTGGTAAACCTGGAGAAGGCCGCAAATTCCTTTAACATAGGACAGCCGGTAGCTGTTTGGGCCAGCATGTGAGCGGCAACCGATATAGTGCAGCTACGCAGCTCCTATATCTGATTTTATGTTAATCCGCAGCGGCGGAAAGCAATTTGCTTTGATTGTCTTATAATGTACTTGCATTATGTTAATATAGCTTTGAATATCAAAGCTATATATATTGATCATGTGTGAATCCCGAGAATAAACCGTGCAATTTCGAAAGGGGAGGGGCAAAAGCTTTGATGAAGAGTTGGGAGATACACTCTTTTGGCAAAACGGAGTTTTGTGAAAAGGGTGTGAAAATCGGGACTACTTATTTTAGTAATTCAGCAACCTCATTTCGTAACATGGGTAGAGATCGCTTGATAATCAGCCACAAGATATCTGGCGTTATACTGTCATAGCCATGAATAATCCTGTTTCTTGTATCAACTATCTTTCGTGAATCAGAAATAGCAATATCAGGAGAAACTTTCAGAATTCTATTTAAAGCCTCACCAATGATCTCTATGTTCCTTTCAATTGCCTTTTGGGTTTTAATGTCCTTCTCAAACTCAAAGTAATCAATATCCGTTGGCAAGAAATCGTATATCTGTTTAATAGATATACGAATATCTTCAAGCCAGGTATTGATCTCATGCTTCATATAAAAGCTTCTTAGAATTATTGATGCTTAGGACAAGATACTTATTCTTGAGCGCCTTTTGTTCTAATAGGTCTATCTGACGATTCAGTAGTTCTTCTAAAGCAAATTTCAACCCAAAATAATTCTCAGCATAATCTATTGGGTCCAAGTTGATAAAATCTACCACTAAATCGACATCACTATCCTTAGTAAACTCTGAATTAAGGACTGAACCAAAAGCAAATAGTTTTCTGACCTTGTGATTTTCACAAAGCTTATTTATTTCATCTATGTAAGAATCCAAATACATAACCTAGATACAAAAATAGAAAATCCGACTTAATTACAATCCTTGAAACAGAAAAGCCTGAGGGCGGACTTTGTAAAAACCAAAGCGGAGGCTGTGGGGAGGCCTTTGAGTGCAGGCCAAGCGGCAATTTAGCATAATGCCCTATTATAGTGACATGGCAGGATCCATAATACAAAGCCAGAACGTAGCAGTAGTCCTAAAATGTACTTGCATTATGTTAATATAGCTTTGATCCGAAGGCAATGCTTTTCATTCCGTTGCTAATTCAGTGAATCTATCGTCTGATCTTAGAAGAGGAGAGGTTTAGGTTTTGATGAAGAATACGTGGATACACTCTTTTTGCGTTGCGTAACAACGTGAAATGGGTGTTTGTCTAACTTTTTGGAAACTGAATCTTGAGTTAACGCTGATATTATGGACAACTACCTCATTAATAGAGAAATGACGATATATGACTAAGGATAATAGAATTCCAAAGATTTTTCCTGATGATGTTGTGCTTACTAAGATCTATCTTATTAGGGACCATAAAGTAATGATTGATAAAGATCTGGCTGAGCTGTATGGAAGTGAAACTAAACGATTGAAAGAGGCAGTACGGCGTAATAGAAAACGTTTTCCCGAAGATTTAATGTTTGAAATGTCAAAGGAGGAACTGGAAAATTGGAGGACGCAATTTGCGACCTCCAATTCTGAGCGTATGGGTTCGATATCCACCTTTTTGCTTTACTGAGCAAGGTGTTACCATGCTTTCCTGTGTTTTGAACAGTGAAAGATCCCCGATCCTATTTGGCTTGAACGGGGAAATGCCTCATGATAGTTGCAACTTTTGCCTGAATGGTTTTGCTGCGATCCTTTTTTGGATTTTTTTTCATGGCGCCAGTAGCAATAGCCTGCCAAACCTGATTTTTGCCTTTCTCATCATACACGTTCATGATCAGGGTACCCATAAGTTTAGACTGCTGCTTCGACGTGTTGCCAGAATAGCCGTAACCCCAACCTCCCCTGTAGTGGCTGTATCCTCTATTTCGACCTCCAACATAATCGTTATATCCGGAGAAAGCAGTCTCATTACTGGTCACGAAATAAAGAGAAACTTGCATGTCACCAATGGAACTCACATGCTTCAGACCACGCCGCTCAAACTCACTGATAAATGCATCCCTCATAAATTTCTTGTCATTATTACTAAAGATCTCATCACTGACATCTTGCCAGACCTGGAAACTGTAAGTCTTATAAATGGTAAAATCTGCGTTTTTGTTTGAATCCACAACCACTTTCACAGAGGAACAGGATATTGTGGTGATCACCACGGCCAGGACAAAAATTGTTTTTAGAATCTTCATATTCGTCGTTTTTCTTTAGAGATCATGAAGTTAGGTAAAAGATATGAAAAGCTCGCTTTTCCTTTGCCTGATAATAAATTGTTTTAAGAGAATATTTATTTTTAGTACTTTCGTTATTCAAGTAACAATAAATTAATAACCAGGTAATTACACCTACTTCTTGCTCTAATTTATGAATTTATTACATATTTTAATTCCACGGATTAAAGGCTTTAACAGAATTGTGTGTTGTAGACTCGTGTGTATATACCGGTTGAAAACCATACCA
>JAGLOO010000083.1 GCA_023138875.1 Bacteroidales bacterium | reverse complement strand
ACAAGTGCGAAACTTTAATTATTTATAGGTTGTGTAAGTGATGAAAAAAAAGAAATAATTCATAATGACATAACCATATATTTGTAATATTTTAGGATGTTAATAGTTCTCTCTATGAGAAAGCATGCTTCTATCATATCATTACTACTGAGCCTGCTGGCAACCCTTACCCCTTACGCCCAGCCTAACAAGTATGGTGTTCCCATCATCACTAATTATGAACATTACATTACCAAAGGCAGTGAACAGAACTGGTGCATCACCCAGGACTTCAGAGGAGTCATGTACGTGGGGAACATGGACAAAGGTGTGCTGGAATATGATGGTGTAGAGTGGCGAAGGATTCCCATTCCAAATAATTCCATGGTCAGATCTATGGTTACAGGAGACGATGGAATTGTATATATCGGAGCCGAGGCTGAATTCGGGCATCTGGTACCGGATGGGTTTGGAAATATGCACTACCGATCACTTTCTGATTCCATTGATACCGAAAAGCATGGATTTGGGTGTGTCTGGAAAACATACTATGAAAGGGGAAAGGTATATTACTGTACCTATAACTGGATATTTGAATACAATCCGGAAACAAGTGAGTTCTCAACCATTGGCACATCAGAATTCCCATTGTATAGCTTCTTCATTGATCATACACTGTATGTGGGAGATTTTGGCAGTGGGCTGATGAAATATGAGAGAGACACGTTCATTGCATTGGATGGTGGCGAGTACTATAAAGAGATGAACATCAGTGGTTTAGTAAGGCTTGATTCCGCCAGGCTGCTGGTGGGTACTTACCTGCATGGCCTTACCCTTTTTGATACGGAACGTGGAACCGTAATTGAGGATTTTATTGAACCGGACCTCAATAATTATTTCAAAGAAGGAGTGATCACCTACCTTCACCCCCTGAATAATGATTTCGTCGTAGCCTCACAATTCAATGGGCTGGTCATTCTTGACAGAGAAGGTAAAGCTAAAGAAATCATTACTGAAGATGAGGAAATTCTCAACCAAACGATCCCCTTTGTCTACTCCAACGAAGTGTTCAAAGGTGCTGGTCCTGTCTGGATAGCTCACTTCGAAGGGATCAGCAAACTGGAGACCAACAACCCTTTCAGAATATTTACTGAAGAATCCGGATTTGAAGGTTTTATTACAGATATTGTAACCTTCAATGATCAATTATTCATTTCAACATTCGGGGGACTCTACTATAAGAATTCAACGGCCACTGGAACCAGGTTCATTCCTGTTCCCGAAATTCAGGATCATCATATCAGGAGCCTGCATGTGTTCAATCCGGCACCCGGAATTGAACTATTGCTGGTTTCTACTACATCTGAAACATTTGTATTTGATAAAAACCTGAATATATCAACCATATTTGACAGGATTATAAATCCACCTGAAAAGATCCAGGTACGCGAAGATTACGGTGGATATCAGATTGCACAGGACCCGAAAAATCCCGATGTGATTTATACTGGCATTATGAATATCATTGGATTGCAATACATGGCAGGCAGGTGGAAAGAGATTGCAAGGGTTCGCAACCTCCCTGATGAAGTGCAGGAAATGGTCATTGATAAATATGGATATCTCTGGACCAAAACCATCAATAAGGGCATTGTCCGCCTGGATATTTCCTTATCTCAGAACAGGACCATGAAGTTTTATGGGATGGAAAAAGGATTACCCGCCAATGAAAGAAACCAGGTATTTATCGATCCAGACAACGAAGAGATTCTGCTGGGTACCATGGATGGGTTCTACAGGTTTAACTACTTCAGGGATACACTTTACCGGGATACCATTTATAACAGGATATTACCTGAAGGAAAGAACTTGATCCTCGCATTTGATGAGGACAGAGACGGAGACTTCTGGTTCTCTTTTGAAAATGCACAGAAAGGTTGGATGGAGCTGGTGGCACATAAGAATGATAATCAATTAGAAGTGATCAGAGAAAAGTCCTTTCTGCGCCTTCCCAATGCATCGGCTGATGTCTTCTACAGTGTTGCGGATGAAGGTGTCTGGTTTAGTAAATCAAATGAACTTTACCATTTTGACAAATCATTTTCAAGGAACGACACATTGCCCTTCAGGACATTAATTCGTAAAGTTTATATTAATAATGACTCCCTTTTATACAATGGCACTGATTTTATTGAATCCAGGTATGGTGGATACACCATACATCCCCTTCAGGCTGAGGATACACAACCGCTGATCCGGTACAGGTATAACAACATTGAATTCCGGTGGGCAGCGCCATTCTTTGAACAGGAGGATAAACTGTTATACAGGTACTGGCTTGAAGGATTCGAGAATGAATGGTCTGCCTGGACCCATGCTGTTTACAAGGATTTCACCAACCTTCCCTATGGTCAATTTATCATGCATGTGAAGGCCAAGAATATTTATGGTGATGAAAGCAAGCAAGCAAGATATACTTTTGAAATCCTAAAGCCATGGTATGCTACCTATTTAGCTGTTCTTGCTTATATCATTCTGTCCGGACTGGTGGTTTATGTGATTATTAAGCTTTATACCCGGAGGTTAAAACAGGAAAACATCAGGCTGGAGGGGATCATCGAGGAACGGACTGCAGAGATTCGTAAACAGAAAGAAGAATTAACTGACAGCATCGAATATGCCAGCCGTATCCAGCGTGCACTGCTGCCATCGGAACGCATGATGGATGAACACAATATCGACCATTTCATACTCTTTAGACCGAGGGATATTGTGAGTGGCGACTTTTACTGGATGGGATGCAAAAACGACAAAATTCTGATCGTAGCTGCAGATTGTACGGGTCATGGCGTACCGGGAGCATTTATGAGCATGCTGGGAATGACTTTCCTGGACGAGATAGTGATCAAAGCTGAAATCACCAGTACGGATGAGATCCTGGAGCAGTTGCGGGAACGTGTAATCACCTCCCTGAAGCAGTCGGGAAAAAGCATGGAAGAATCAACCAAGGACGGCATGGATCTGGCCATGATCACTTTAGACCTTAATTCCCGCAAGATCCAGTATTCAGGAGCCTACAATCCACTGTACCTGGTTAGAAAGCTCAACCGAAGTGAGATAACAAAGTTGAAGAATGGTGAAGATCTTGACCTTCCCAGGGGGTCCATCCATGATGAGGAATATCTGCTCCAGCAGATCAGGGCTGACCAGATGCCCATCGGAATATCGGAGAAGTCACTTCCCTTTAATTCCACCATTTTCAAAGATGAAGGGTTTAATATTTACTTATTCTCCGATGGATTCCTGGACCAGTTCGGGGGACCACAGGGAAAAAAATTCATGTCAAAAAACTTCAAGAAGATGATTCTCGAACTGCAATCCATACCCTTAAAAGAGCAGGGTGCTGCACTGGAAAAAATTCTTCTTGGCTGGATGGGAGAAATCAGCCAGATCGATGATATCCTTGTCATGGGATTAAGAATGAATCCGAGTTGAAAGAATCAGCACTTTCCAGGGAAAACCTGCTTGATCAACGCAGGGAACTGATGGCCAGCCTCAAATATGCCAGCTTTATCCAGCAGGCTGTACTACCCCATCAACGCTATATGGACAATACATTGAAAGATTTCTTCGTATTGCATAAGCCAAGGGATATTGTTAGTGGAGATTTTTACTATTGTTCAAGGAAAGAAGATTATATTGTTGTGGCAGCCGGTGACTGTACAGGACATGGAGTACCCGGAGCCCTGCTGAGCATTATGGGGGTTTCATTCCTGAATGAGATTCTGAGCATAAGAGGACCTGTCAGGTCAAGCCGGATATTGAATCTGCTTCGTGAAAGGGTCATGAAGGCACTGCACCAGAAGGGACATGAACTGGAAAACAAAGATGCCATTGACATGGCACTCTGCGTATTCAATACAAAGACATCCGAACTCCAGTATTCCGGAGCAAATAATCCACTGTATTTTATTCGTAAAAAAGTTCTCACTGAGATTAAGGCGGATAAGATGCCTGTTGGGATCAATGCCATTGAGGAAAACTCTTTTACAAATCATACTGTGCAACTAAAACCCGGAGACAACGTATACATATTCTCTGATGGCTATGCCGATCAATTTGGAGGCTCCCAGAATAAAAAGTTCAAGTATGGGCCATTTAAGGAATTGCTAATCAGGATCTCAGACAGACCCATGGTAAAGCAATACGGTGAACTTGAGCACGTTATAGATACCTGGAGAGGTAGTGAGGAACAGGTGGATGACATTTTGATTTTCGGAATAAAATTCATTTAATCCAGTCACCATGCAATTAGTTGCCTTCAGAATTCAAAATTTCAGGTCTGTAGTAGATTCAGGCTGGCAGCAGCTTTCCCATGATAATATCACAAGCCTGATCGGGCAGAATGAATCCGGAAAAACATCGATTCTGGAGGCTCTGAAGGCGTACCACGATGGAAATCTCATTGAAGATATGCTTCGAAGTGACCTCTCATTGCCCGAGGTCACATGCAGATTTAATTTCCAGCCTTCTGATATTGAAAACAGGATCGATCTAAAAAGACTGGATCCAAAAATTCGCAAAGTGATCCGCTCTATTGAAAAAATCTCCTTGAAGAGACATTGGGAGGACGATATGGATTCCCATATGGTTATGGGCGATGAATTGATGGAAATATACAATGAAACCTATGACCAGATAAAGAAACGGGAATTAAAAGTGTATGAGAATCTGAAGAACCTGTCCCGGGGGATTGCAGCGTCTTCCAAGTCTGTCAACAAGGCAAATGATGAATTTGAGTCTACCAGGGAAAAGGTCGCTTCGGTAAAAATGAGGATCAATGAGATCAAGCGCACCCTCAGGAAATTCTCTGGAAAGGATAAGAAAGATGAACTGAAAAAAGAGATGGTCCTGGAAAAGGAGATGTTAGAGAAACTGAATGAGGCCCTCGAACAGAAAAAGACCAGATTGGAGGAGATGCAGGATATCCTGGATGCACTGGATGAGAAACATGAAGCCAGTAAAAAGTTTGAGACCATCAATAACCAGATCGCGGAGACAAAAGAGGAACTGGTTGTTGCACAGGATAACCTAAGGGTAGTATTACAAATGACCGGGATGTATTCCACAGACAAGGAGCAAAGGGCAGCAGAGATCAAGGAAGAGATTTACAGGACCGATATTGAAAAACTCAAGGAAGAGGTACATGAGCTTCAGAGCGAACGTGATATCCAGCTGCTGTCGCTGGAATTTGTTTTCGAAGGGCTCAACCATGACAGTGCCATACAAGCTGCCCGGAAAGAGATCGGTTTCCGTAACAAATTCTACAGTTCCAGGGAACTGGCCGAAGAGATATTCAAGATCCTGCCTGATTTCGAATTGTTCGAGGATTTCAGCTCCCTGCTACCCAATCGAATTGACCTGGAAGATATTATCCGTGCCAACAAACGGGCAGAAGGTTACAAGGCAGCCATCAATTTCCTGACCATTACCGGACTTGAATACTCCTTTTTTCAGCAACCTTCAAGCCGGATCCTGAAGCAAAAAATAGAGAACCTGAATGGTGAGATTACCCTGAACTTCCAGGACTTCTGGAGACAGAAGCTGGGAAAGAACAATAAGATCAAAATCAATTTTGAGTTATCCCATTATGACTATACGAATCCTGAAAAGAGTGGGAAACCATATATTGAATTCTGGATCAAAGATGAACAGGAACGGTTATACCCCAAACAACGCAGCCGCGGAGTCAGGTGGTTTCTCTCCTTTTTCCTGGAGCTCAAAGCTACTGCGATGGATAAAAGCAGGCGAAATAAAGTATTGCTGATCGATGAGCCGGGAGTAAGCTTGCATGCCAGGGCCCAGGAAGACGTGCTGACGGTATTTGATGATATCAAAGAACAGATGCAGATCATTTACACTACTCATTCTCCGCATTTGATTGATGTAAATAAACTTTACAGGATACTGGCCGTACAACGTGCTGTGGAAGACGATATGAAAAGTGAAACCCTTATTTTCAGTGCTCGCTCCCTCAAATCAGCCACTGCCGACACGCTCTCTCCCATCTATTCCACCATGGGTGCCAGGCTCAGCCAGCAGGAGATCATAAAATCCTTCAACAATGTGATCGTGAAAGATCTGGCAACATACTATTTCCTTAAAGCCATTATTGAACTTACAGGTTTTGAGAAAGAGTGCTATTTTTTGCCTGCATCAGGCACAAAAAGCATCCCTATGATGGTCAATATTTTAATTGGATGGGGCCTCGATTACGTCATTCTAAATTTTGGAAATTCGGAGGAGAGGTCGATGCATGAAAACCTGAGAAAAGCTCTCTTCGATAACAAAATCGATCTGGCAAACCAGCAAATGATGCTTATGGATGAATGTATGGATGCAGAAGACCTGCTCTCTACCATTGATTTCAAAAAATATGTGATCCAGGTCCGTGAAGGCATCACAGTTAGAAATTCAGAATACCTGAAGGACAATAATTATTCAAGGGCTGTACTCGCTTCTAATTTCCTGCAGGAAGTCTCCAGTGGCAAGGTCAGCTATAAAAAGCTGGATGATGAGTCTCGCGAAAATTTAAATCGGTTTACCCAGCGGCTTACAGCCATGCTTAAGTAGTGGTAATTAACCTGAAGCACTTATGAGACGCATCGCTTTTTTCACTATGTTATTGATATGCTGTTATTTCAGAGCAGGGGCTCAGGATACACTGTTATTGTTCCATCCCACGGCATATAACCTGCAGGTCCTTCAGCATCTCATAGACGAAGGTGTATTCTCAATGGATGGATATCACCTGCTGGGTGTTTACCATGAACTGGAGACATACGACTATGAGCAGGCTGAGGCATATATTGCTCATCATCAGACAGACAATTTCAGTCTGCACAAAATTGCAGGTTTACTGCATACCGGAGATCTGTTTGGGGGCAATGCCTGCACAGAACAGTACAAACACCTGTTCAGTATCTCCAATGGGGCCCTGTTTATGGGAGGACCAGATATCCCGCCTGCTATTTATAACGAAACTGTTCACCTTCTTACCTATGTGACCGATCCGTTCCGGCACTACTGTGAAGCATCCTATCTTTTTCATTTGTTAGGTGGAACCCAGGATCCTGATTGGAAACCATATATGGAACTAAAGGAAGACTACCTGATCAGCGGTATATGCCTTGGAATGCAGACCATGAATGTGGCCACAGGTGGTACTATGATTCAGGACATCCCTACTGAATTATATGGAATCTGGAGTGCTGAAGAATTGCTCTCTCTCCCACCTGACCAGATGCACCGCAATTACGCTGATATGATAAATTCGGAATGCAATGAACCTACCTCCTATCACTTTCACAGGGTAAAACTGAAAAATAGATCTTACCTCATCAGGAAAACCGGTTTCAAGAAGGCATCAGACCCCCTGGTTCTAAGCAGTCACCACCAGGCAGTGGAACACCTTGGTAATGGCTGGGTTGTGGCTGCACAATCCATGGATGGAAAGGTGATTGAGGCTATAGAGCATGAACAATATCCCTTTGTATTTGGAGTACAGTTCCATCCTGAAAAACCCGGTCTGTTTGATCCATCCATTCTCCATCCGAGCACCTGCAACAGTTTCGTTAATTTCGAGGAGGTCATTAAAAACACTGATTCATTTTCATTTCATATGGCCTACTGGCAGTACCTGACAGATGCTCTGCAAAAAAACAAAAAGAAATGATTATTCGATCTCAATAAAACTGATGTTCAGGTCCAGGATGGAAGCATAATACTCGCCACGTTCAAGGATGTCATCATCACCTTCCTCATACACCCAGTTGATTTTCAGGTCATAACCATCATTGTCAACCTCCTTTATTTTCTTCAAAAGTCGAAGCATATATTTGGATGTCCCACTGTTCAGGTACTCCATTTCAATGTCAACTTCGGTATGTGGTGGCGGAGATGAGGCATATGCTATGACCCAGTCAAGAATATCCTCATAGAATAAAGATACGTCCTCTGGAATAGACCTGCCTTTAAACTTAATTTTACCGGAGGGATCCAGCAAAACATATGGCGTTTTCTGAGTAGGTTGAAACTCTAATTTATCCATTCCCCTTTAAAGAAAATTCACTCTAATATAATAAATTTTGTTGCATTAAAGTCCTATTCAATTTCATTTTGTTCCATTTTATCAGGCATTGAGGAATAAATGGTAAACGGGCCTGTTTATTGTATGCAGCGTGCGGTCAGAAATACATCCTTGCAACCGGGGATATATCCTCGGAAGCAAATTCTCCTTTAAGGTACCTGTAATAACCTGTAATGGCAATCATGGCCGCATTGTCTGTTGTAAAGCCGATTGGTGGTATATGAACCTCCCATCCATGCTTGCCGGCTTCCTTCCTGATTGCACTGCGTAATCCAGAATTAGCGGAAACCCCACCAGCCAGGGCTATTTGCCTGATGCCTGTCTTTTTTGAAGCCCTCCGCAATTTATTCATCAGGATATCAACGATGGTCTGCTGCAGTGAAGCTGCCAGATCTGTTCTATTCTGCTCAATAAAGGCTGGATCCTCTTTAAGACGGTCTCTGATAAAGTATAGAAATGATGTTTTCAATCCACTAAATGAATAGTCAAATCCTTCAAGTCGGGGTTTATTAAAAGTAAACCTGAACGGATCACCTTCCGAGGCCAAACGGTCCACATGAGGTCCCCCGGGATAAGGCAATCCCAATATTTTCCCACACTTGTCAAACGCCTCACCTGCAGCATCATCGATGGATCGGCCAAGAATCTCCATTTGATGATGATTATTCACCAGTACAAGCTGTGTATGCCCTCCCGACACCAGCAGGCAAATAAATGGGAAACGGGGTAACTGATCCGCAGAATGCTCAGAAAGAATAAAATGTACAAGAATATGAGCCTGAAGATGATTTACTTCTATCATGGGTATACGTAGCGCTGCTGAGAATCCCTTCGCAAACGAGGTGCCCACCAGCAGGGATCCCAGCAATCCAGGTCCCCTTGTAAAAGCAACAGCACAAATGTCTTCTTTCTCTATCCCAGCCTCTTTCAGGGCCCGATCGACCACTGGAACGATATTCTGTTGGTGGGCCCTGGAAGCCAGTTCAGGAACCACTCCACCATATTGTCTGTGCACATCCTGACCTGCAATAACATTGGAAAGCAGTTCCCTGTCCCTCACAACAGCTGCTGAAGTATCATCACAGGAAGATTCAATCCCCAATATTATAGTATCCATGATAACTTTTTTATATTTTTGTTGCATTCAGGACATTAGAAAGGACAAAAGTATTAAAAAGATAGCGAAAATCGGTTTGATCATAATGCTGATGATTTTGGCAATACCAGCACTCTCAATGTTGTTATTGCAAAACAGACAAGTCCAGACCATGGTGAGCAAATTTTTAGTAGAGAGATTGTCTACTGAACTGAAGGCATCTATCTCCCTCTCTTCTGTCAATTACTCCTTCTACAAGAGAATACAGATAAAGGATCTTTATATAGAAGACCAGCATGGTGATACTTTGCTTTTTGCAGAACTCACAAAACTCAGGATCAAACAACTACGACCTGAACGTAATAGGATAGATATCAGGAAAATTACCCTTGAGAACGCTTTTGTAAACTTGGTAATAGATAGCAGTGGTGTGGTCAACCTGAAGTTCATAACAGACAGGTTGAAAAAACCACATGTTCCGCCAGAAAGAAAATCAAAATTGCATATTTCTTCCATCGAACTGGTTGACACCAGATTCTCACTTTCCAGGATGGTCAAGACACCAGTTAAGTCTGATGTCAACTTCACAGACCTGCAAATGCATGATCTTCAAATCTCAGTCAATGACCTGAACAGCTCCATGGATACAGTACGCATGAGTATTTCACGATTAACCGGAATTGAAAAATCAGGATTTATTATCGGCCAGCTTACATCCCAACTTTCCATAGGAAAAAGACATCTATATTTCAATGACCTTGAAATCATCACAGATGAATCTGACCTGCATATTCATGAACTTGGATTCAGTTTTAGGGATTACTCGAAATTTAAACAGTTTTCCCGCGAAGTGGATTTGATATTTTCCTTGGATCATTCCAACCTGAAGTTGGCCGACCTCTCCTACTTTGTACCTGGTGTAAGGGGCATGCTTGACCGGATCACCATTGACGGTCAGGTTAATGGAAAGCTAAATGACATGAGGGGTGAAAAGCTTTTTGTAACATTTGATCAGAACAGCTCCCTCGCTTTTGACTTTGTAATGATAGGATTACCAGAAATAAATAATACTTTCCTGGATTTCAACTTCAGGGAGCTTAACACATCCATAAGAGCTATTAATGATCTGTTGGCTCAGGGAAAAGATACAGCAACCAGGGTGTTGTATCCCTGGACGAACCTGGGTAACCTGGACTTCAACGGACATTTTACCGGGTACCCCGACAATTTTGTGGCTTCAGGTCTTCTGTCCTCAGATCTCGGTAAAATGATCATGGACCTGTCATTCAAACCCGACAGCATCCATGGAGTGGATTTTAACGGGCGACTGAAGACCAATGACTTCAGGCTGGGAGAATTTCTCGATCAGGAGAACTACCTGGCCCAGCTGGATATGAATATTTTTACCGACGGAAACCTTTACAGGGGGCAGATCCAGGCCGATATGGACGGCACTATCGATACACTTGAATTTTACCAGTATACCTACAGCAACATTACCCTGAATGGGGCTTTTACAAACAATACTTTCGATGGCGGTTTTAGTATCAGCGATCCAAATATAAAAATGGATTTCCTCGGCAAAATGGATTTCTCGGAAGAAATACCAGTGTATGACTTTACAGCAGATGTAGCTCGTGCCAGGCCCTTCTTCCTGAATCTGGGCCAGAAAGATCCTGATTATTTCGCCTCCTTTCTCATTGAAACTAACATGTCCGGACAAACACTGGACCAGTTGAATGGTGAAATCAAACTGGTGAACAGTCTGTTTGAAAAGAAAGATGCCCAGGTACAGTTATATGACATGAGCCTTGTTACACGCAACACTCCTGACTCCTCCATGTTACAGATCAGGTCAGACATATTTGATGCGGACATTGAAGGTCGATACCGGCTCTCGACATTGCCTGCCTCATTCCGGAATCTGGCCGATCAATATGTAAACGTCTTACCACGTCATAAACCGCTTATCGATTCTGTGAATCAGTTTAAATACCGGTTAGATTTCAAAAGAATGAGTTCCCTGCTGGATTTCTTTCTTCCATCGTTGCAGATAGGTAAAGAGAGCCAGGTAGAGGGTAAGTATAATCCTTCCAGACAGGTATGCACCACCACCGGCTACTTCCCGGACCTCAAAATAGCCCGGAATAGCTGGAGTAATCTTGATCTCTATTCCGAGATCAGGGATAATGAGTTCATGATTCATATTCAAACTGATAGCATGACATTTGGAGAGGATTATTCCCTTGTGGATCAACAACTTCTTTTCCGTGCTGCCAGGGACACCGCTCATCTGGATATCACATGGGACAACCGGCTTGAACCCAGGTACAGCGGTAAGATTAAAATGACCGGTACCTACCAGGCCGATTCGGTGGAAGACCGGGGATTTCAGATCAATGTTCAACCCACAGAACTATATGTCAATGATGATTTATGGGAGGTCAGCAGCTCTTCAATACATATTAAACATCAATATGTGAAAATCGACAGCCTTGCGTTAGTAAGCCAGATCAAGCATATCATCGCCAACGGGACCATTTCCTCACTGGAGGACAAGGATTTTGACCTGAAGATAAAAAATCTAAACCTGGGAGAGCTGTCAAACCTTACCAGTCTCAATGTTGACCTGGAGGGAAATATCACTGGTAATATCAATTATCAACACGTTGACAAACATCCATATATCTTCACAGATTTGACAATAGACACCCTCTATTTCAACGAGCAGTTGCTGGGACCAACAAGCTTAAATGCTGCCTGGAATGAATCTGAGAGAATGATTAATATAAAATTGTTATCTGAAATACAAGGATCCAGGGTCGTGGAAGTAGATGGAAGCTTTTCACCAGGCCATGATTTGTTGGATTTTGACGTTCGGTTTCAAGAATTTGCATTGAAATCCTTCAATCCATACACCTCTGGAGTTATCAGTGATCTGGATGGAATCGGGAATGTGAAGCTAACCTTGGACGGAACCTTAAAAGAACCCGAAATAAATGGGTCCATTGAATTCAAAGACGGTGCTGCCACATTCGCCCTCCTTAATACACGGTACATTTTCAATGACCAGATCCGGATCTATCACAACAATTTGTACCTGGAAGATTTTCTGATTTCTGACGAATATGGCAATACGGCACGCTTCAATGGTTCCATATCCAATTCCCATCTTAAGGATTTCTATACCAATATTAATATTGAAGCAACCAACCTGATGTGCATGAATACCCGACCGAAGGACAACGAGGTCTTTTATGGTACGATATATGCCACGGGCAATGTGGGTATCAATGGACCCACCGACGACATAAAACTTACAATTGATGTTTCAACCGAGCGAAATACAGCAATTTTTCTTCCGCTTTATAATGCCAGTGAAGTACAAACGACAGACTTTATTGCTTTTCTAATGAAAGATGATGCGGAAGAAGAACAACCCACGGACCAGATACAACAGCTCACCGGGCTTGAAATGGAGGTGGAAGTGAATGTCACCCCTGATGCCGTTGTTCAGCTGATCTTTGATCCCAAAGTTGGTGATATTATTAAAACCAGTGGTAGGGGAACTCTCCGCATTTCGCTTGATCCGGCTAACGGATTCAGGATGTTCGGTGATGTGAAACTGCTGACCGGAGACTACCTGTTTACCCTGCAAAACGTAATCAACAAACGTTTCCAGATTAAACCCGGCGGTAAGATCAATTTCAATGGATCGCCCACCAATGCTACCGTAGACCTGGATGCCATTTATACTACAAGGGCAGCCCCATATAACTTATACCCGGGGGAGCCCGGCCAGACAGAGGAAACTTTGAAAAAGCGCATACCTGTTGAATGCCTTCTGAATCTCCAGGGAGAGCTTCTATCACCGATCATCTCTACCGGGATTTTGATGCCCACCGCCGATCCGGAAACTCGTAACCTCCTGGAAAACAGCACAAGTACAGAAGAGGAGCTCATGAAGCAGTTTCTTTCATTGCTTGTGATCAACAATTTTTACAGTGTATCGGGATACGGGGTACAGGATATGGGGACCATGAACAGCTCCTTTGCAGGTATTACAGCAAGTGAATTGTTGTCCAACCAGCTCAGTAACTGGCTTTCTCAGATCAGTGATGATTTTGATATCGGTGTGAACTATCGGCCTGGGGACCAAATCAGCAGCGATGAGGTTATAGTGGCTCTTTCAACCCAGTTGTTAGACGATCGCATTATTATCAGTGGAAACGTGGATGTGGGTGGACAGGAAACGAATCCTTCCAGCGGTGCAGCCAACAATCCATATTTTGCCGGAGATTTCGATGTGGAATTTAAGGTAACAGACAATGTGAGCGTGATCGCTTTTAACAGGGCAAGGGATGAACTGCTTTTCGAAACAGCTCCTTACAAGCAGGGAGTGGGCGTATCTTACAGGGAGGAGTTTAACGATTTCAGCGAGCTTATGACACGCTATAAGGAAGGTCTTACCAATAGAAAAAAGAAAAAGAAAAAACCGGGTGAGCCAGAATTGAATGATTAAGACTTTCCTATCTTCGGTTAGCTGTTGATAAAACACACAAATCTTTGATAACGGGGTATACTACACAAAAGTATATCCCGTTATTTGTTATATATTCGACGCAAACTTATAATACATGAAAAGCTTGATCTTTCTTCAGGTTACCAATCTGGATACCAGCAACATACAGGGCACTTCAACAGAATCTTTCATCGACATCGCCATCAAGGGGGGCTGGGTCATGCTCCCCATTGTGCTGTTGAGCCTGATCGCAGTATATATTTTCTTTGAAAGGTGGTTTGCCATCAAAAAGGCAGCCAAAGTAGATCAGAACTTTATGAACAGGATCAGGGATTATATTATAGACGGCAAGGTGGATTCAGCCCGCACACTCTGTCAGTCCACCGAAAACCCTGTGGCCAGAATGATCGAAAAGGGGATCAGCCGGATCGGCCGTCCCCTGAATGATGTCAACGCTGCCATTGAGAATGTGGGCAAGCTCGAGATCTATAAGCTGGAAAGGGGTCTGCCCACCCTGGCCACGGTAGCAGGCGGAGCTCCAATGATCGGTTTCCTGGGAACTGTAATCGGGATGGTTCAGGCATTTCATCAGATGTCCACCGCAGGAAACAACATCAACGTGGGACAGCTTTCTGGAGGGATCTATACGGCACTTATCACTACTGTAGCCGGATTGATTGTGGGTATCATTGCATATTTCGCTTACAATACCCTGGTAGCAAGGGTTGATAAAGTGATCAACAACATGGAGGCAGGAGCCACCGAATTTATAGACCTGCTGAACGAACCAGCAAAATAAATAGCATGGCGCTAAAATCCAAGAATAGGGTATTGGCTAATTTTGCCATGTCGGGGATGACCGATATCGTTTTCCTTTTGCTGATCTTCTTCATGCTTACATCCACCCTGATTGCGCCCAATGCCCTGAAAATGCTTCTGCCCAGCCGGGGACAGGTTACCATTCAGGCTGAATCGCGCATCCCGACGGTGACCATTCACAGCGGTAGCCGGATTACCGTGGACGGAAGAACGGTGAGTCTTCAGGAACTTGGCATGGTACTTGAGGCCAGATTGCAGGGCACACCGGATCCTACCATCAAGGTGGTTACATCACCAACTGTTTCGGTTGGAGATGCAGTGAAGATCATGAATGTAGCAGCAGAACGCGACTATACCGTTGTCTTAAAACAGTTATAATGGCCCTTGAGTCCAGACATAAGACCAATAAGAATTTCGCCATGTCGGGGATGACCGACATTGTCTTTCTGTTGCTGATCTTCTTTATGATCACCTCTACCCTGATCGTCCCTGCAGCCAGTAATGTGGAACTGCCTGAAAGCAACAACCAGACCCAGTCTAGTCCGGTGCTTGTTGTATCCATTAGTAATGATAAAATTATCTACGTAGACGACCAGATCTACAGCATGGGCGAACTTGAAGGAGTCCTGCGGAAGAAGCTTGAAAACTACGGTGAAGCACCCACCGTCAGGTTAAATGCCGACAGGAACCTGAATATGGCAGAAGTGTTCGCTTTCCTGGATATTGCCAGGCGTAACCGGTACAAGGTTATCCTTGGAACCCAACCATCATGAAGGAAATGACAGGATCATGAAACTCAACCGAAGAGGCCTCATAGCGACCATCATCTATCACACACTGCTGGTGTTGCTGCTGGTGTTTGCAGGACTCACATTCCCCGATCCACCGCCGGAAGAGGAAGGTATCCTGGTCAACTTCGGTACCGATGATACGGGTTATGGCCAGTTTGAACCACGGGGAGATGATCAGAATGCGGGTGATCCGGATCTACCGGTGGTGGAGGAATCACATGAAATGGCAGAGGATGTGGTCGAGCCGGTGCAGGAAGCCGCAGATCCATATACTCCTCCCGATCCCACACCGGTAGACAATACACAGGATGTGGAGGAGACTCCTGTAAAGGAAGAAGCTAAACCCACACCTGAAGATCTGGAACGTCAGAGACAAGAAGTGCTGGAGAGACAGCGGCAGGTTGAACTGGAGAGACAGCGACGGGAGCAGGAGCGAATTGAACGTGAACGCCGGGAAGAGCAGGAACGCATAGAACGGGAGCGACAGCAACAGGCTGAGCGGCTCAATAACCTGGGCAAGAATGCATTTGGCCGCCAGGGCATTGGTGAGACGGATGGCTCCCAGGGCATCACTGAAGGCGACGGGAACCAGGGCGTTACCAACGGAAGTCCGGATGCCGACCGGTATGGCACAGGAGGTGGACTGGGAGATGGACCTTCCTATGGCGGACTTGGATCAAGGAAAGCGATTAGAAACCTGCCCAAACCCAATATGTCGGGCTGCGAGGTCACTCAGAAAATTGAAGTACAAGTTGAAATCCAGGTGGACCGGGAGGGAAAGGTAATAAGTGCGATCGTAACCAGTGCCACCTATCAGGACAATTGTATCTGGACCATGGTGGTAGATGCAGCGAAACGAAGCAGGTTCTCAGTGGATCAGGCCGCTAATTACCGCCAGACCGGCTGGATCAAATACATCATAGTACCTTAACCAATAGTTCGTTATAAATGTTAAT
>JAGLOO010000082.1 GCA_023138875.1 Bacteroidales bacterium | reverse complement strand
GAAATTCCCCTAGCTTACTCGACTACAGTGCGTTTTTATTCATTTTCAATCGCAATGTATATTTCAATCTCAGAATCTTTCCCGTTTTGAGATTTTGCTCCGTAAACTTCAAAGTCAGCCGTATATGTTCTATTCAACTCCTTGTCTTTAGCCCAAATTTCTTTCCATATTTCTATCACGGCATTCGGCATTTCTCCCTTTGCAATAAATTTAGTATATATTCCACTCTCAAATTCTCGTCCGATTAATCCATTCGGAATACTGTCGAGTGAGTTAACTTTTAATCCGATTATTGAAGTGTATTTCCCTTTATAGTCAGTTTTGTAGTCAGTATATATCGAATAAATTTCATCACTTATTTTATTCGATATTTGATTTGAAATATTTTCGCTATAAAACTGTCCCCAAAGCTTTTCTAAATCTTTGGCTGATTTGTTGTTTTCATTTGTCGTTTCAATTGAAATTCCAATTATTTTAAAACTGTCAATTTTTTTCATTTTAGTTCCTTCTTTTTTGTGTGTTTGTGTTTTCCTTCAATCCATTTTTTTATTTTCGTGTTCTTGTCTTAAATGCAATATAATGCATTAGGCTTTCGCTTTTTATTTCAATGCTTTATCCATTACTTTATCATATCTGCTATCCATACACACACTAATATCTGTCGTAATAAACTTTCCATTGTAAAATAAACTAAATATTGTTGCTGGACTTGGAGCGGATTGAGCTTCTTCCATTGTTTCTAATTTAATAATTCTCAATGGTACTTTTCTCTTTTCAGCCGTTTCTAATAATGAGTTTTTTGCGTGAAATTCAGCAAACGGACAGCGATTAGAATAATAAACTACAATTCCTTTTTTTTCTATACATTCACCCCTTTTCACAGATTCTTTAAAGATTGGATTTCCAGCTTTTTGATTTATTTTCTTTACTAACAAACTAAATCCACTTGAAATCTTTTCAACTTCTACAAATCCTTGTTTTAGAAACCATTTAGTATCACTCATAAAATGAAACTTCTTAGTTCCGACAACTGTTACTAAACCATATTTTCCTTGTTTTTTAGCATCTCCTAATGCTGTTTTTAGTAATTCTTTTCCGTATCCATTCTTTTTATATTTTCCAGATACCCAAAAACAATTAATATTTAGGTAATTTGGTGCAGTAATAGGAAGCCAAGCATTTTCAGCAGGTCCATATTCAATAAAGACTTTTGCCCTTTCGTCTATTCTTCTAAAAACATATCTATTATTAAATTCCTTTGTTAACCAGTATTTTTTCGCTTGGTAACTTTCAGAACATTTTTTGTCAGAAATTGCACAACAAATGTGTTCTTCCGATATGTTCTCTGTATTTAATTCAATTAATTTCTCCATTTCGTCCTTGTCTTAAATGCACTGTAACGGTGGTGTTTTAGCCCCTTAGAAGATCGGACATAATTATAGTTTAATATCTGTAATAAATTGTTGAACGAAACCTAAAGGTAGCTAAAGCCGAAGCATTTAGCTACCTTCATTGAAATGTTTCACTAAATCAATGTATCATGAAAAAAAAGCGCTACCCTGATTGAGCGGGCTTGTTCTTCACTTCCTAAATTTAAGGAACTTTACACAAAGCTCCAACGCAGTATTGAATTATCCGGAAAAAGCCAAAGCACACTGACCAATTATAGCCGGTGTTTGGCAACGATGGCTCTACATTTTAACTGTAGTCCACTGGAACTGGATGAAGAGCAGGTACTGGATTACCTACACCATCTTAAAAGCCAAAGCAATACTCCATCTGCCAGTTATTTCAAACACACTGTTTATGGGCTGCGGTTTTCCTACAAGGTAATGGGGGTGGCACAAAAGGGTGTATTCATGCCATCGCTAAAGCTCCCCAAAAAACTTCCGGTGATATTGAGTTATCAAGAGGTTCGAAGATTACTTATCGTACCACAGTTGCTCAGGCACCGGCTTATTTTGGCCATTCTTTATGGTTGTGGCTTACGTCGGTTCGAACTACTCAATATCAAACTACACGATGTAGACCTGGACCGAAAGATGCTCCACGTCAGGGAAGGGAAAGGCAGAAAAGACAGGTATGTCCCTCTTGGTGAACATTTGGTACGAGGATTAACAACCTACCTGGATGCTGAACGTCCTTATGTGTGGCTTTTCAATGGCAAAAACAGCAAGGGTCAGTTGCAACAGTTTTCCCCAACGGGGGTGCAGTGGGTGATTAAAGAAGCCGTGAAACGGGCAGGGATAAAAAAACATGTCACCTCACATGTGCTCCGACACACCTACGCCACGCATTTACTCGAAATGGGTTTGGACATCATGTCATTAAAAGAACTACTGGGGCATACCGACATCCAAACCACCCTGATTTATCTGCATATTGCCCAAATGGGACGCAACAGGGTATTCTCTCCACTGGATAAGCTTTATAACGCCAGAGGGTAGTGCGCCCCTTGTATGAAGTGGCTGACCTGTTGCGACGTAATCACGATCAACTGGAGCAGCTAACAGCGAATAGCTGGCAAACCAGGACGCTTTATGCCCTTGCCGCCTGTCGTACACATCTCCTGGGCGGTCATGTGGATCAATGCAACAATGCTGATTGTGACCATATCCATATCAGTTACAATAGCTGTAGAAACCGTCATTGTCCTAAGTGCCAGGGACACAAACGTAAAGAGTGGATACAAAAGCGCGAAGAAGAATTAATCAAAGTGCCCTATTACCACGTGGTATTCACCCTGCCGGATGAATTAAACCGATTTGCACTGTTCGATCCCAAGTTGGTTTACAATTTACTTTTTAAAATAGCATGGTCGGTGATTAATGATTTTGCAAGTAACCCCAAATTCCTGGGGGCAAAAACGGGAATGGTTGCCATACTGCATACCTGGGGGCAAACACTTATGCTCCATCCACACTTGCATCGCATTGTACCGGGTGGAGGTGTGTCAGGGACCAAATGGAAACATGCAAAGGGCAAAAATAAATACCTGTTCCCGGTAAAATCCATGAGCAAAGTCTTTCGTGCTCGTTTTGTGGAAGCACTTCGCAATAAGACAGAGGTAGATAATGCCATGGCCAAAAAGCTTTTTGCAAAAAAATGGGTTGTCTATTGCAAACAACCTTTCTTTGGATCACAACAGGTTGTGGAGTATCTGGGTAGATATACCCACAAAATTGCCATTAGCAACCACCGGATACAATCCATTGATAACAGCACGGTTACATTTACAGCCAAAGATTATCGACATGGTGGTAGAAAGCACCCGGTTACTCTAAATGATAAAGAATTTATTCGGCGGTTTGCCCTCCACATCTTACCAAAGGGGTTTACCCGAATCCGGCACTATGGAATACTCAGCAGTTCCCTGAAAAAAGAAATACTCGCTAACGTTGAAAAGGAAATCGGGAAAGTAGTCCTTCCAGAAAGGGAACCGCTTAAACTGGGCAAATGCCCCCTCTGTAAAATAGGAAATCTTGTTACCATCTTCCGTTTCAATAGCAGAGGGCCTCCAAAACAGATCTTTTATCATACCTGTAAATCATCTCTTTAAATAACACCATAATGGTGAATGGGAAAAGTATGCACTCCTCTGAAAATTAAGTAGGAACAGCAGATTACAAATCAGGAAATCCATTAGTTATTCGATGGCGGCAGCACCTTTTTACCGCTAATTATTCTTTCACACCCCTGGTTAAACCTTTCCGGTGCCACCACCAATTCAATCATTACCCATACCAGTTGTTTCAATCTCCGGTTTCGTCAACACGGTATTCAGATTTGGTGTTGCACACCATCCGAATACTTAGTTGTTCCGCCTGTAATTATTTCAAGAACGAATTGTCTTCATTTTTGGTGAATCCAAAGACTTCAATTGTTCCTTTTTTCTTATCAATCTTATATACAATGACGTATCCTTTTACAATGAGATCCCTGATATCCTCTCGATCAAAGAATATGGATTTCCTTTGCGCATAAGGCATCTGAGGGATCGCTTTGATCCTTTTCAACACTTCTTCTTTAAACTTTCTAGCTGCTCCTGGCTTGTCTCTAGCGATATAATCTACTTGATCGTTCAGTTTATCCCTGAATGATTTAAGTACCCTAAGCCTCATATTTGCGGATAGTTGCTTCTAAATGATTATCGAGTTGTTCAATGTCAATGAAATCCGCACTTCCACTTTCAATTCTAGATAATTCCTGCTCCAAATATTTCTGAACTGACAGGAACGTATCGTTCTCTTCAATAACCTGTATTTCCTCTTTATTGAACTTGCTGAGGAGTCTCATCAGATTCTTGTAAACCTTATCATTAACACGTAGCCTTATTGTTTGCATAGCATTGCGTTTGTTCAAAAGTACTAATATGCCATCTTAAAAGCAAAATGCAATTATTGGCGGTAACGGTTTGCAATATGACATGAAGCGGATTGCGAGCGATTCACTATCAAACCAAGATGAAGCTAAAACGGGCTAAAACCAGCAATTCCGCTTGTAAATTAGTAATTCCGTAATAGTCTGAAAATAAAGCTGTCGGAAAATTTTGAGAGAAATAATTTTCGCATTAACTTTACTGTAGATACCATAATTTAAATTGTCTTTGTAGTCGCCTCATTGTCAGGCTTATACAAAGGCGGCATTGCCGCCGGACAAATAATGTTGTGGTTTCATTGTTTTTTTTTTGAAAACGCCAGGAAGGTTCCGCTTTTTCACTGACGTTTTTGTTATAGGCTTAATATACTGATAATAAACGAAATACGCAAATTTATTGGATATTTTCTTTTTGTATTTTCTGATATTTTCACCAACCTTTTTTAGAAGAGATACAGAAAGAAAGAAAAAGAACAGAAGCGCAATGGATGCAGGGAAAAACTCAAGTGTTACCAAGGGTTCTGCTTCGCGATGCAGACAGCCATTGCCCTGAACAGACACTTCCCCAAATTCCTCGTGATGCTTTCCTCACTTCCCGATTACCGGAAGTCACCTGATTACAAGACTGAGGAGGTACTGATGGCCGTTATAGCCATATTCCTTTTCAAGCGTGGTTCACGCAACGGCATGGACAACCTTTCCCGGAAGGGTCGCTTTGCAGCCAACTACCAGAGAGTGTTTGGCTGTCGGCTCCCCGACACGGACACCTGTGACAAATTGTTGCGGAAATTACCACCAGAATGTCTCGAGAGGCTCAAACAGGAGATGGTCAGGGTGTTGGTGCGCAAGAAAGTGTTCGACAAGTTCCGTTTCGATGGACTTTATCACAGCGTAGCGATCGATGGCACAGGACTCCACAGTTTTGACTACGAGCCATATCCCGGATGCCCGAAAAAGACATCCAAGAGTGGCAAGACAACCTACACCGTCTATGTGCTTGAGGCCAAGATCGTGTGTCCCAACGGCTTTAGTATATCCATTGCCACCGAATGGATACGCAACCCCGAACACGGCAACTACGACAAACAAGACTGTGAGTTGAACGCTTTTATAAGGTTGGCTGAAAAACTAAAGAAGCTGTATCCCCGTCTGCCAATCCTGCTCCTGGCCGATGGCCTGTACCCGAACAATACGGTTTTTGATATCTGCCGGAGAAATGATTACCGCTTCATTTTCACATTCAAAGATGGTAACCTGAAAAGCGTATGGGAGGAAGTAGATTTTCTCTGGCGCATAACCAAGGATAATACGGCCAGTTGGCAATGCAAGAAGGGCAACTGGTGGGAGACACACAGTTACCGGTTCATAAACAATATCCAATACAAAACCCATACGCTTCACCTTGTGGACTTGGATATCACAAGGGAGCAGTACACATCTGAAAAAGGAATGATACACACACCTGAGAAGGAGAGGTTCGTACACATTACCGACATCCCGTTGAACAGGAATAACTGCAAAGATATCAGCAGGTGCGGCAGGTTGCGGTGGACAATAGAAAACGAAGGGTTCAACGCTCAGAAAAACGAGGGCTACGGGCTGTCACACAAGTTCTCCAGGGTATCGCCTGTGGCAACATGCAATTACTACCAATGCCTGCAAATAGCGCATATGATAGACCAGTTGGCGTATCTGGCAAAACATGTCAGAGAAACATTCTTCAAGGACAAAAAAGAAACCATGGATTCCCTTGGGGAGTTCAGCCTTGCCACAATGATGACTATGAAGTTGGGGAAATCCAAGATACTCAGACTACTTGCATCAATCGGACAATTTAGATATTAGCTCCGTGCGTTGAGCCACAACACCATGTGGCAGGAGATATCCCACTCCATAATTGGGAACAACAACCGAAAAACAGAAAGGGGGAAAACTTAAAAAAACATCGCAAAAACAATTAACCGCCAGTCGAACAGGACTATCGGGTAGGATAGCTATGCCCTATCCATGAATCAGAAATAATGGACATCAGAAAATGAAGCGACGCGGAATCGCTGGCTAAAACCGCCCCAATTAAGTACTTCACCGCTTTTTGCTATATTGCGTGTTGAACTAAA
>JAGLOO010000081.1 GCA_023138875.1 Bacteroidales bacterium | reverse complement strand
AAAAGTTGGGATAAGCCAGGTTATCCAAATGTTGTGATAATGGTTCCGAAAGAGCCATCAGAAATGTGAAGGTGAAACAGAAAGTTTCAACTATGTTTAAGTCGCCACAAGGGATACACTCCTACGCGATAATCCGGTCCATCTTCGACACCTGTAATAAAAACGGATTTACTTTTTTTGAATCTCATAAACTAAAACTCAGTATTTGAGACCTGAGTAGTTACATTATTATTATCTTAGGCTTCGGATTGAAAGAAAGACAACCCTGATTTGTCCTGCAGAAGTAGTATATATCTGATTATTATCCTGTTGAGTATGTTTGCGCCACAGGGATTCTCCCAGTTTAAACAGATTGGGGGTATTGTGAATATTTACACCACCATCGATACCATTTACAGTTTCAATGTTAACAACGTGGATTCGTTGGTGGTAGGGAGTGTGATCGGATTCAATGTGGGTGATACGGTGATGATTTATTGTGTACAGGGAGCGGAAATCGCAACCGATACAATTATCTGGGAGGATAATGTTGGCAGGGATACCGGGGAACCACGGAACACAGGGAAGTATGCCTTCCTGATCATCAATGAGATCATCGGGGCTCCAAGGAACCTGGTGGTGTTAAATGCAACTGTGAGGCCTGAAATTGAACCGATGGGAGATGGTGAAGTGACACAATTGATCAGGGTGCCTTCCTACAGATGGGCCGAGGTAACACCAACCGGATTAACGGCCAAAGCCTGGGATGGTTCAACAGGTGGAGTGGTGGCTATCTTCGTGCAACAGACCCTGAGATTGAATGGTCCGATTGATGCGTCATACAAAGGGTTCACCGGGGCCAGAGGCAGTGAGGATAGTTTTTACGGAGGAGATTGCTCTTCGGTCAATCAGGGCCTGTATGACAGCGCCTTTTATCACATCAGCAACATTCGGGCAGGATTAAAAGGAGGAGGGACCACGGATACCAGGTTTGACTATATGCGGGGGAAAGCCTCGAACATCAATGGTGGAGGGGGCGGAAATGCCCTGTTCTCCGGAGGTGGCGGCGGTTCAAACCTTAGCGCCGGTGGGAAAGGGGGTGATGAATCCAGTCAGTGTGCACCTGGAGTTGAAGCACCAGGGGGACGGGGAGGCTTTGACCTGGGTCGTCCCGGGGATGCCTATTATCTCAATAAGGATGAGGATGTAACATTGTACCGTTATGACCGTATTTTTTTAGGGGGAGGAGGAGGAGCCGGGACACGAGTGTCCGGGAGGAGCACTACGAATGGCGGAGATGGAGGCGGACTGGTGATCATAGTGGCTGATACCATAGAAGGAAACGATAACGAAATCAGGGCCAACGGATATTCCGTAATGAACATTGCAACCGGCGCCGGAGGTGGCGGAGGTGGTGGCGGATGTATCATACTGGATGTGAGCGGATACAAAACCAACCTTAATTTATCGGCCGTTGGTGGAAAAGGAGGCGACACCAATCATCCAATAGATACAACAGGACCCGGCGGCGGCGGCGGTGGTGGGATTTACTGGATGGCGGGATCCAGTAATCCCTTAGTAAATACATTGACTTCTACCAATGCTGCCAGCGGGGAACATCTCACTTTTGCTATCAAATACGGTGCAGGTGATGGGGGCTATCCGGGAGAAAAATACGGGCTGGAGGCGCCTCTTCGAGGTTTCCTTTTTAACTCGGTCCCCAGTGAGTTCACAGTATGTTCTGACCTTGTACCCGACCCCATTTATGCTTCAAAGCCCAAGGGCGGAGATGGAACATATGAGTATCAATGGGTTGACAGTACAAGCACCCATACCTGGCAACAGGCTCCCGGGAGCGATTACGATAAACAGAACTATACATTCCCTGGTACACTGTCAGATACCACCTGGTTCCGAAGGATTGTCAGATCGGGTCTCCTGCCAGCCGATACCAGCTTCAGGATCGCGTTCTATGTACATCAGGCCATTACCGACAATACGGTTCTGGCACCCGATACGGTTTGCTCAGGCAATGCCCCCATGCTATTTGCCCCATCAGCCACCATCGGGGGCGGACTGGGTTCCGGAACCCATACCTTTAAGTGGCAGAAGGATGAGGACACAGGCAGCTATACAGATGCTGACGGGCCCGGACCCATTGATCAGGCCACCTACCAGGCTCCGGGACTCACCACAACCACCCATTTTGCCAGGATCGCCTATTCCGGAGTTTGTGTAGACACTTCGGCTGCGCTCACAGTAAAGGTGTGGGAACAACTTACGGGAAACGACATCACCCCATTCGATACTATCTGCTACAATACAGCCCCTGACCTGATCAACGGGCCAGTACCTGGTGAGGGTGATCAATCGGATATCAGCTACAAATGGGAAACCTCCTCTGATATTGGGGGCCCCTGGTCGGCTATCGGTGGAGCCGATTCCATATCTTACCAGCCCTCTGCCCTGACTCAGACCTCCTATTTCAGGAGGGTTGTACTCTCAGGGAGTGATGATGCCTGCATCGATCTCAGTGAACCGGTTGAGATCCTGAACATTCCGCTGATCACCAGCAATTCCATTTCTCAAACCCAGACAGTCTGTACAGGTGACCAGCCTGATTTGTTGCAAGGGTCGGATCCGGGTGGAGGATATTTGGGACAATACAGTTACCGGTGGCAATCACGTACTCAATCTACCTCGTGGGTTCCGGCCGACGGGATCAATGATATCAAGACCGGCTATGATCCTGGAATCATGGATGGTGATACCACTTTCTTCAGAAGGGTGGTAGGATCGGGCGGAACAGCCCGGAACGTTTGCCTTGACACCAGTAACCAGCAAACCATCCATGTACTTCCATCGATCACCAACAATCTGATTACCAGCGTGAATGACGAGAAGTGCCAGTGGGACCTGCTGGATGACATTACACAGAATGTAACCGGGGGTGCCACACCCGGTGGAGGTGCTACTGATGAGGGGGGCAACGATCCCACACGGATCTATCAATGGGAAGTAACCACAGGACAGGTTGAACCCGGAGCCTGGCAGGTCATTAGCGGGGCTGAATCCATCAATTATGAAGATAATCCACAGCTTGACACCGATGAAAACCGCTGGTACCGGCGCATCGTATTCAGTGGTCCGGCTGGTGTATGCAAGGATACAGCTATACAGACCATTGCGGTCCATACACAGATAACAGACTATAACATTGTAGAAAGTGATTCGGTATGTTTTGCAGATACTAAAGTACTCCTGGGTTTCACATCATCGGGTGAAGCAGGAGAAGTTCCGGAATATACATGGAGGAACCTGAATTCCGGCCTTGATATTCCTGATTCGGACCAGGAGGACTTTGACTACGATCATCAATACAATAGCCTGGACAGCGTTCGATATGAGCGTGTTGTGAATATCGGGGCCTGCACTGATACTTCAAATATCATGCAGATCACGGTCATGCAGCTTCCCGGGGGTATGCTTACTGATAATGCATTCAGGGCCTGTGAACGGAATGCAGAGCTTGCCATTGACCTGACCATAGAGGACCTGGAAACCATTGTATCTCCCTGGGAGGTCTACCTGAAAAATGGTGTGGATACGCAGATCGGACCCTATATCATCAGTGGAGACGGCAACCTGGATGTGTCACTGGAAACAGAAGTGGACAGCACCCAGTTTAATTATGAGATTGAATCCATCACCTACTATTCCACTGAAGGAAGGTTCTCCTGTGTGGCTCCGGCCGGGAATATTTCAGGAGTAGTGCCTGTTAAGGTATTCAGGAAGCCCGAGCCGGTGATCACTCCGGCCGATAGCTCCAAAGTGTGTGATAATCAGATGAACCTTTCAGCTGATTCGGATAATGGAGAAGGGCAGTGGAGCCAGGTAAACACAGACCTGCCACTGTTGACATTCTCTGATCCCATTGCAGAAAACACAGCGGTCTTCATCCAGGATATTTCCGAGCGGTACGGTAAATACCGGATCAAATACAGGAGTGTAGCTGGAGACTGTTTTGGGGAGGATTTCCTGGATGTGCACTTTTTCGAGCAACCGGCCGATGCTTATGCCGGTGAAGATACCATGATCTTCCTGAAAAACTCTGTCCAGTTGAAAGCCGATCCGCCTACAGCAGGGATCGGTACCTGGGAACTGATTTCGGGAAGCGGGATCATTGAGGATGAACATGCTCACAATACTTTTGCATATGAGCTGGGACTGGGAGAGGAGAATAAATTCAGGTGGACGGTAGTCAACGGGGAGGACGAGGGTATCTGTTCCCCCTCCGACGATGTGGTCATTGTGATCCTCAATGAAGTGAAGCGGTACGAGGGATTTTCACCCAATAGAGATATGAACAATGAGTACTATATCATGCAGGGTTTGAAATATGCGGATACATTCACTCTTACATTCTTCAACTCACTGGGCAATACGGTAAGGACCATTACAGAAAAGAACATAGATGAAATGGAGATCAATGAATCATTGATATCGGGCGGACTGCGGGAAGATGAAATGGTGGTCTGGGATGGCAGGTCTAACAACGGCAACGAGGTACCCTCAGGCACCTATTATTTTGTGGTGGAATTTATTATGAACCAGCGCCATCCGGTAACAGATGCAATAACCCGCACCGACTCGTATGATTTTAAAGACTATGTTGTGGTAATACGTGAATAATTCATGAAGCGATATCTGTTCACATATATCATATTGCTGATAGCCATCGCCGGTTCCTCACAGAATACACTGGTCCCGTCTGTGAGCAATTATCACCTCACATGGACCACCATCAATCCTGCCTTTTCAGGATTCCGGGATGCTATCAGTGTCAGTTCCCTCTACAGATCGGCCCTCTACGGAGAACTGGGCCCAAAGGACATGCAGCTGAATGTGCACACCCCGTTGGGAAATTCTAAAGTCGCCATTGGAGGCATCGTTGCTTATAACAATACACCTCCCGACCGGAACCTGCTTTCGATCATGTCCACCTATGCATACAGGATTTACCTGGGCAGCGGACGGTTGTCATTCGGCCTGTCTGCCGGAGTATACGGGGAGAACAGCGACCTGTCAGTTGTTTCCCTGAGGGATCCGGGAGACCCTTCATTTCCCTCAGAGGCCTATCAGCGCTGGTTTCCCAATTTTGGGACCGGCGTGCTCTACTATACCGACAAGCTGTTCGTGGGACTCTCCGTACCGGAGCTTCTATCCATTCCCCGGTGGGATCAATCCATCGGAACGATGAATGTTGAGGATTACAGGTTTATATTGACCGGTGCTTACCTCTTTGATTTTAGCAGGGCATTCCGGTTAAAGCCATCTGTCATGATCGATTACAACCAGGCCTTTACCTCCGTTAAGGCGAGCCTGAATGTGGGACTGATGGACTCCAGGGTCTTTGTGGGAGGAGCCTATGACCATCCCAATTATGCAATAGCGCTTCTGAATTTCCAGGTCAATTCACAATGGCTTCTGGGTTATGCCTATACCATCTCCATGGGCCCCATCAGGGGTGCCCTGGGTGGAAGCCATGAGGTAGTGCTGCGATGGGAGTTCAAGCCTGTAATACGTACCATACCCGATGATCCATTCTATTTTTAGATCATGAGAAAGGTCGCCCTTATCATATTGTCCCTGATGTTGTTGCTGCCAGTGCTGGTTGGCCAGGATTATTACAATGTACGCAAGCATACGCGTATCTCAACGGGAATGAATGAAGCTGCAGCTGTTCCCTATGTGGATGGTGTGGTCTACATCACCGAATCCACCAGTGTGGGATTCAGTAGTCCAAAAGATTCCGAGGGCAGGCGGCTATTTACCATTTTTCAATACAAGGAAAAGGGGGGGCAGAAACGGCCCTTCAGTGATGCTCTGGTAACCCAGCGACATGACGGACCGGCTTCATTTGCAGGAGATTACAAGACCATGGTCTTTTCCCAGCAACGTTCCTCGGGAGCCAACAGGGATTTTGATCCCCTGGGACTCTATTTTGCTGAGAATGTGGATGGAGAATGGCTGAACATCAGGGATTTTGAATACAATGATGATTTTGCCTGGCTGTTCTCGCCTGCCCTTTCCCATGATGGCCGGACCCTCTTCTTTGCTGCAAATCTTCCGGATGCCATTGGGGGATTTGATATTTACAGGTCTGAGCTGAAGGGAGGCATCTGGACCAAACCGGAAAATCTGGGTCCTGCTGTGAATACCAAGGGTAATGAACTTTATCCATTTTTTCACTCCTCGGGAAAACTCTATTTCTCATCCGAGGGTCATGACAACAGCAAAGCCGGGTTTGATCTCTACCAGACCGTGTATTATAGCGGAGCATGGTCACAGGTCGTCAAGCTTTCTCCACCTTTCAACAGCCTGTCCGACGATTATCATGTCTATTTCAGTGAAGATTTTAAAAGCGGGTACCTGACCAGCAACCGGAGAGGCGGTTCCAAGGACATCTTTACATTCGAAACAGATATTCCGGTCTTTGAATCACCCGAACCCATCAAAAAGACCTATTATAAGTATAAAATTTTTGACCGGAAACTGGATACGGTGGATACCAACCTGTTTAGATATTCCTGGGTAATCAATGATACCCTTGAAATTCCCGGACATGAGATCATATACCAGTTCCCCGAACCGGGGATCTATATCTGCAAGTTGAATGTATTTGATCTCCAGTTGGATACATTGCTTAAAGGACAGACCTCCAAAACTTTGACTATCAGGTTAAACGAACAGGCAGTGATTACCTGTCCCGATACCATCATGGTCAACACCCCGATGGAATTTGATGGCAGCAACTCATACCTGCCAGACTTCAATGTGGGCAGGTATTTATGGGAATTCGGGGATGGAAGTTATGGTGAAGGCATTCGGGTGGATCATACCTATCAGTATCCCGGACGGTACCGGATTATCCTGGGAGTTGAAGAACGAAAGAAAAACAGGAGGCACGAACCGGAGGTGCGCTCAAACTTTCGGGATGTGCTTGTGGTTGAACCGGAGTAAGATTTCTTAATCCCTCTCCTGCAGCTGATTAACCCCGTGTTTAATAACTCTGGTTTTATTTTGCACGAATTTTGTATATTTTTAAACCGTGTACAAAATTGTATATTATGATTAAGCAATTATATATATTTATATTATTAACCATTAGCGCATTAGGATTATCACAGCCGGTACCAAACGTGGAGGAGAACATTCCTTTTCTGATGACCTTTGGCGTGGGAGCCGGGACCAGCTGGGGAGATGATGATTTCTCCCAGGCGTTCTTTTTCCTGATCCCGGAGGAGTATGATGAACCCTTTTTTATCCGTGTATTTGATCCCGATACCGGGGGTAAAATCGATGAGATCGCGGGTGAATTTGACACCCGGAGTGTATACGAAATATTTGGGGGTGAGGGTGTTTGGACCGAGGAGGCAGCACAGGAAACGAGTCCTGTAGGAAACTACAAGAGCGGGACCCTGCTTGCTTCAAGGGCATTTGCCCAGAACCCCAGGTATGACAATGGCTGGTATACATTTGGTCCGTTCAATCCTGCCCAGGGGGAATATGTGGAGATGTATAAAGGAAGGATATTCAAGATCATCTGTGAGGGTGTTTCGGGCGACGACGGAAATATGTACCGTTACTACCTCAGTACCAATGCCGATGAAAACAGGCCCATAGAAGGAGCCAATGCATTTGCCTATGAGTATTCTTTCAGGATGCATAACGATTATGAGGAAGTTTCCCACATCTATCCCTACGTGGAGGAGGGGACCATTTCGGTTAAAATTTCTAATTTTGACTGGGACTATGATGGAAATATCGTGGTGATTTCAGTGGCCAGGCAGGGCCGTGAGGTGAGGGTTTCAGGTGAGGATGTCTGGGGAGAGGATGAATTAAGGGTGCAGGAGGAAGAGATCGGTACATCATTTGATTTCCGTTTTGTGAAAGCAAGGCCCCTTGTACGAAATAACAATGTGGTTGTAAATGTACGAAACCAGTATGGGGATGCCATGCCGTTTTTTACCATACCTATTGGTGGAGTTCCGAAATACAGGGGAGAGGTAGAATTTGTTCCCATTGACTAATATCATCCAGAATGCAAAGGTTTCCGGTCCTGTTCTTTTTGTTCCTGCTTTCCAGTAGTGGTTCAGCCCAATCATACCAGTTTTTTAATTTCGGTCTGTCTGAAGGGTTGTGCGACAAATTTGCGTATACCATCAACCAGGACCAGCAGGGTTTTTTATGGATCGGGACTACCCAGGGGCTATGCCGGTTCGACGGAAAAGTATTTGAACAGGAGTTTAAAGGAGATTCCATCCCTGAGAGCATTGCCTTCTCAAGTTTACTGGATTCCAGGGGGAGGTTATGGTTCGGCCATGAGAACGGGCTGCTTTCTGTCCTGGAGGAGGGAGAATTCCGGCTCATCTCACCCAGCGATGATTTCAGGTCGGCCGTTAAGGCCATAAGGGAAGATGACCAGGGTAACATCCTGGTACTCTGTCAGCAGAGTGGATTGCTGGTGATCAGCCCTGATCTTGAGATTATTTACACGAGTGATCAGGCCGATCCCTCTGATCCGTTTTCAGGAAAATTTCTGAACAATTTCCAGTTAACAGCCGACGGTAACCTGCTGGTCGGGACCAATGACGGATTGAGTATATTCAGGTATGACGAGGACCTGGAGACCTATATACAAACAGGTGACATTGCTGATTTTCAATACCTGCTGGTGCAGGAAATCGTACCTGCAGTAAATGAGAATGAATTCTGGGTGGGGACCGAGGATGAAGGATTGTTCCGGATAACCGGGGAGGGTTATAACCCGGTAAATTACACCGTTGAAAAGATAGGAGTGGACAAAGGCCTTGCATATGCGAGGATATCCTCCATAGTTTTTGACGGAAACAGGCGTGTATGGGTCACCGATTATGGTGTGGGACTGCACCGGTTCGAACTGGATGAAAACGGGAACCTGGAAGGCTCCATTTTTTTTAATGTGGAAGCCGGCATCCCCAATGAGTATATTAACCAGATATTTATCGATGAAGAGGGGAACCAGTGGTTTTCATCATCGGGAAATGGCATCGCTGTACTCCGTGACCAGGCTTTTACCTTTTACGACCTGTGGGAGGATGAGCAATTTTCAGATGTAAGTGCCGTGTATTTTAAAGGAGACGAATACTGGTTCGGTGGCCATAGCCGAATCGCCCGCATGGTCAGCTGGGCTCCTGAAGAGGTAGCCTTCCTGGGAAAGGAAAACGGACTTCCCGAAGACAAGGTGACTGCCCTCTATATGGACCCGAACAATGATCTATATATCGGAACGGAAGGAAGTGGATTGTATATAAAGCGCGATGGCAGCCCGAGGATCAGGCCGCTGGCAGTTTCACGGAATTCACTGGAGAACAACATCAATGCCATTGATGGAAATTCCGACAGTGTATTCATAGCTACCAACAATGGCGTCTATACCATCAATCCGGCTAATGGAAATCGCACCTCTTTTACTACTGCTAACGGGCTGCCCCACAACAAGATTAATGATATCCTTGTGGACAGGGAAGGTGTGGCCTGGATCGCAACCATCACAAGTGGCCTACACGGTATAAAATCCGAAAAAGAGATTATCCAGATCATCCTTACTGGAAAACCCAAGATGGAGTTTTTAACCCTGGCAGAAGATGACAACGGAGTAATCTGGGCTGGCACTGACGGTGATGGGGTTTATAGGTTTAATGATGATAGACTGGGATGGTACGGTGCGGATAAGGGACTGTTAAATGACTTTGCCTATGCCATCGGGATCGACCCCGGGGGTTACATCTGGGTTGGGCACAGGATGGGCCTCAGCCGCATTCACCCTGAAACAGGGACCATCCGGATGTATGGCAAGGAATCGGGTTTTACCTCGGACATCATCAGAAACGCGGTGGCTACTGCCGATGATGGAAAAATGTTCCTGGGTACAACCGGTGGGATCATCCTGTATGATGCCTATCAGGCCAGGGAAGATACGGTTGCTCCCAGGTTAAGCCTGAAATCGGTCGTTATTTCAGATCAATCCTATGATCCCTTGTCAGAGATTAAACTGAAATATGATAAATACAGGATTCGTATCGATTTTGTGGGGATCAACCTGAGCAATCCGGAACAGGTTACCTATCAGTTCAAGCTGGATGGATATGAAGAAGAGTGGTCGGATGTTTCCCATGTTCCATATGCATTTTATGGCAGGGTAGAGGATGGCGATTATACCTTTATGCTCAGGGCATGTGATGGCAATGGCAATTGTTCATCAGAACCCCTTACGCTGCATATATCTGTAAAGATCCCTATCTGGAAAGCATGGTGGTTTATCCTCTCTGCAGTGATGCTCGTTCTGGCTACGATCTTCATCATCTTTAAGATCAGGGAGCGCAACCAGAAGGCTATCCAGGAGTACCTGCAACGACAACTGGATGAGCGGACACGGGAAGTGATCCTGCAGAAGGAGGAGATCGAAATCAAAAACAGGGACATCACCGATTCGATCAATTATGCACAGCGCATTCAGGCAAGCATTCTGCCTCCCATAAAAAAATTGCATGACACCTTCTCCGGCAGTTTTGTGTTTTACCAGCCCAGGGATATTGTGAGTGGCGACTTTTACTGGTATGAAGAAGTTGTGGAGAATAAATTTATTGTAGTCTGTGCCGATTCTACGGGTCATGGTGTACCGGGGGCATTCATGTCCATGATTGGCACCACGCTTATAAAGGATATCTGTGTGCGTGCAGGGATCCGTAAGCCATCTCAAATACTGACTACCCTGGACAATGAAGTGAGGGAAGCGTTGAATCAGAACATGGAGACCACCGGATCCAACGATGGCATGGACATTATTGTGGCCGAGGTGGATATGAAAACTTACAAATTCACGGTGAGTTCTGCCATGCGGCCGGTGATTATCTATTCGGGTGAAGAACAGATCTATGTGAAAGGCAGCAGGAGTTCTGTGGGTGGTCAACTGGATGAGGACCGGCTGGAAAAGGACTTCATCGACCAGGAATTCCAACTGAAGAAAGGGGATATCATCTACATGTTCTCAGATGGGTATCCCGATCAGTTCGGAGGCCCGTTGGGACGCAAATTCAAGATGGTCAGGCTCAAGAATCTGTTGCGGGATATCCACGACAAGCCGATGGATGAACAGTACAATTACATCAAGAGCAATTTCTTCCTCTGGAAAGAGGATCTGGAACAGGTGGACGATGTATTATTTATGGGTATTAAACTGTAGCTTCCTTTGGGCACCTTTTAAATCTCCTCCAGCTCAATTCCGCTTAATACGATCACTTCAGTGGTATCCACATTGCTGCGGTTAAAGGCCCTGTCAAAGATATAGAAAGTATAGAAGATCGTGTCATGGATGATTACCGGGTAGGATATTTCAAGGTCCATTGTCCCGCTTAGCGGTTGTTTGTCCAGGTAAGGGATCCGGTATTTCAGGATTCCCCCCTCCTCTTCCGGAACCTTTTCGTATTCATAGTTATTCAGATCATACAGTTGAAGAAAGAAATTATATTTAACCGTATCGGGAAGGTTTACACCTGAGGAATCAGCAAGGGGGTATAGTCCCAGGTTTCCATCGCCATCTGTGAATTTAAAGGTAAGCTGACCCACCAGGCTCTTATTCCCCAGTTGATCTACGGAGATAAATAGCCCAAACCCCTGGTAATCAATGACAGGTTCGTCCGGATATTCCGGTTTGATCTCGTCGCATGAGACCAGGAGGAACAATGCAATCAGTATGATGGAGCCGGTTTTCCGCATATACTATTCAATACTACAAAAATCCTGCCTATTTCTTTCGCCTGTTTTCGTCACTCTTTTCGATG
>JAGLOO010000080.1 GCA_023138875.1 Bacteroidales bacterium | reverse complement strand
GTTAACCCTATGTTTTTTATTTTTAGGAAATATTACAAATCAAGTTTTCCACAAATTGGGATTGCACCCTTTTGCATTTTTCCAGCCACAAAATCCGCTGAACAGCAATGTTCAGGAGGCCGGAGCGGCTATTTAATATAATGCCTAATTATAGGACAATCTGCATAAACCTCAAATAGTTAACATTTTGTGTGCCGGCATGTGCGTTCTATTTACCTGAGCGATCAGGCGAAGGCGAGCGGCGAAATCTTAAAGATAATATCGTAGGTAACCAGAATATCACCTGGAATATGAAAGTCCCAATACGGGGCTCTTTACCAGCGCAGACATAATACTAAATTATAGGACAATGATTACCTGTGAGGATTGAGCCAACCAAAGCTGCTAAACCTGGAGAAGGCCGCAAATCCTTTTAACATAAAATCGGTACCGATATAGGGCAGCTACGCGGCCACTATATCTGATTTTATGTTAATCAGCGTAGCTGACCAGGAATTGCTTGCATTGTCTTATAATGTACTTGCATTATGTTAATATAGCTTTGAAAATCAATGTAATATTTATTGATCATTAGCGGATTCCGGGAATAAACCGTGTAATTTTGAAAGGGGAGGGGCTAAAGCTTTGTTGAAGGGACAGAGGATACACTCTTTTTACGGAACGGAGTGGAGTAGAAAGTGTGTTGACAATTGAAACAGGAATCTATAATGAATCAATAATTGACTGGATCTGTATTCTGTTTTCCGGAAGATGGTTAACACAAACATCCCAGATGATTTCATAATCAACCCCAAAGTACTCGTGGCTTACCTTATTCCTGAGCAAATACATCTCATCCCATGGAACATCTGGATTGCTTTCTTTAATATAACCAGGTAGATTCTTTGCGGCTTCTCCAATGATTTCAAAATTCCGAATTACCGCATCCACTGTCTTATAATCTTTTTTGAACTGGTCAAAAGTGTATCCTTCAATATATTCAGCAATTCTGGTCATTGCAACCAGAAGATCTTGCAAATACATTGTATAATCGCGCGCTTCCTTTTTCACTTAAGCGTAGTTTACTTGTGTGAGGATACTCTCCTTAATTTGCTCTTTAAGAGCATTTTTAGTTACAAGATCAACTTTCCTCCCAAATATCTCCTCCAGATACATTTGAAGCGTGAAAAATTCCCATCCAATGGGTCTGTGTAATTCCACCAAGACATCAATATCACTTTCATCTGAAGCTTCATTTTGTGCGAAAGATCCAAAAATACCAATCTCCTTAACCGCATACTCCTCAGAAAGAATCGGTTTCAACTCTCTAAGCTTTTCCAATATTTCATTCTTGCTAAGCATAAATCAAATATATTGAATTTAAACGGTACTGAAGTAATTTCATTCATTCTTGAAACAGAAAAGTCAGCGCACCGGCGTTGCAAAAGCCAAAGCGGAGGGCGTGCGGGGCTTATGAGCACTGGCTGTGCGGCTATTTAACATAATGGTCAATTATAGAGACATGGCAGGATCCGTGGGTCAAAGAAAGAATCAGACTGTTGTCTTATAATGTACTTGGATTATGTTTGTATTGCTTTGGGAATCAAGCCCTTCATCTTCATCTAAAATATTATTCCAGGATAGAATTGAGAATCTTCAAGAGGGGAGAGGGGAAGTACTACCCATTCATAGGACCACTTTTTTTTATTTCTTAATTGAATATTATCATGATGATGATGATGTAATTCCGTGTTACATATCCGGAAATAACTCGAAGAGTTATTCTGGATATTAACACCTTTTCTTTTTTGCCTACTTTTTTCTTTTGTCAACAACTCCATTTCCTGTTAATATCATGCTGCAGGTTTGTACAAAGTAGCAGGGATCCTCCGATCAATACCCTGATGATGACGGGTATGGTTGTAATATAGGATATATTCTTTTACCCCGTGGTACAATTCCTGTCCATCATTCGCCGGATGCAAGTATACATAACCCCATTTCAATGTTCTCCAGAACCTTTCGATAAAGGTATTATCTACGGCCCGGCCCTTACCATCCATGCTGATACGGATATCTTCTTCTTCCAGATAATTTACCCACTGTTCGCAAGTGAACTGGCTACCCTGGTCAGAGTTAATGATCTCCGGCTTCCCATGATCCTTGATTGCTTGTTTCAGCACAGATAAAGGCCCATCCGCATCAAGGGTGTTGGATATCCCCCAGCCAACGATATAACGGCTGTATACATCAATAATGGCCGTTAAATACAAGAATCCATTCTTCATAGGGATATATGTGATGTCAATAGAGAACACCTGGTTTGGACGGGTTATTTTCAAACCTTTCAGCAGGTAGGGATGAATATACTTCTTCAAACCCAGCTTGCTCAGGTTCCTTTTCGGATAAATCGCCATCAAACCCATCAGCCTGAGCAGCCTGCGGACTCTTTTGTGATTCACCACAAAACTCAGGACAAACAATAAATCCTGCATGCTAATAACACCTTCTTCCGGATGCTTCAAGTAATGTTCATCCATGATACGCATGATCTCCAGGTTCTCCTGACTTTCTCCCTTTGGAGAATAGTACAAGCCACTTCTGTGAATTGATAAGAGATCACACTGTTTTCTGA
>JAGLOO010000008.1 GCA_023138875.1 Bacteroidales bacterium | reverse complement strand
GGTCTTTCTGAGGTGCAGGAGTTGGTGCAAGGGCTGGTGCAAGGGCTGGAGCTGGAGCTGGTGGACAAAATCCCAGGCAACAAACCTAGTCAAAAATTCTGTGAAAAATTCTGTGAAAAACTGGTCAGGGTGTCCCGATGACGAAAACAGGAATACTTTTAGTTTTCCAAGGCTAATTAATGCAAAACTATTTAGTTTTCCAATTCATTCGAGTGAGAACTGATTTTTAAAATGGGAACCGAATCTGCAGTGGGGCAGCAATCCGGCAGATATCCCGCCTTCTATGACACGTTAAAAAAACATGTAAAAACCATAAAATAACAGAAGCATATAAGATTGAAATGGTGGTCCTTTGTAAAATATAATGTAAAAAGTACCACGTATGCTCTCAGGCATAGATTATTTTATTGTTATCGCCTATATAGTAGGCATAATGCTCCTCGGCTTTTACTTCAGAAGGTATATTGCGACTTCTGAGGACTATTTTTTAGGAGGCAGGAGTTTACCTTTCTGGGCCATCGGTATGTCCATCGTTGTCTCAGATATCGGCGCAATGGATTTTGTAGGGGTTTCAGGACAGGCATACCGGTATGGAATTTCAGTAGGAAACTTTGACTGGATCGGATCGGTGCCTGCCATGTTGCTGGCGGCATTTATCTTCATCCCTTACTTCTGGCGGGGAGGTATGTATACCATTCCCGAATACCTGGGAAGAAGATACAACCGTCATGTCCGCACAATCGCCTCTCTGACATGGATCATATTTTTCGCTGTGGACCTGGGTGTTCTCTTCTGGGCCAGTGCAGTACTCCTCAATGTTCTTATGGGATGGCCTGTCTGGCTCTCCATTATGTTAACGGCAAGCGTTGTTGGTTTGTATACTTACTTCGGGGGGATTACAGCTGTTGTGATGACAGATGTTGTTCAGCTGATTATTATGTTTGTAGGTGGCTTAACCTTAACTTTTTTAGGCTTTCATGCAGTTGGGGGCTGGGAAGGAATGGTTGATAAAATAAGTACCATGGGTCCCGAATATAAAAGTCATTTCGATCTTATCCAGCCATCTGACACCAAAACACCATTTCCCTGGACCGGCATTCTGTTCGGACTTACTTTTGTTATGGCCAATGCTTATATGATCGGGAATCAGACCATTGTCCAGAGATGCCTGACAGCAAAAAATGAATGGCATGCAAAAGCAAGTATGATATTTGCTTCCGGGCTTAAGATGCTGGTTCCTATCCTCGTCCTTTTTCCCGGACTGATGGCTATTATCCTCCATCCGGGATTGGAAGATGGTGATCAGGCCCTGCCCATGATGATTAAAAGTATTCTGCCACCAGGACTGGTCGGCTTAATGTTTTCTGCATTTTTCGCCGGACTGATGTCCAGTGTTGATTCACTGTTAAATTCCACTGCCACACTCTTTACAAAAGACATCTACGAACCCTTTATAAAGAAGGGTGCAACGGATAAACATTACCTCAAAGTGGGCAAAATGACCACCCTGGTATTGCTGGTAATTGGAGTTGCTACATCTCCCATCAGTGGTAAGTATCCGGGAATTTATGTAGCTATACAAACATTTTTGTCTTATTTCCAGGGTCCGTTATTTGCCATTCTGCTGCTGGGGATATTCTGGAAACGGACAACACAATGGGGCGGACTTTCCGGTCTGATCATTGGTATTGGTTTTGCCACAGTACTGAATACCTTTAAAAGTGCATTCTTTACCATAGAAGATCCGTTCCTTTATGTATCATGGTGGTCATTTGTAGTTGGTTTCATCATAACGATTGCCGTCAGTCTGTTCACATCACCTCACCCTGAAAAGAGGTTGGAGGGATTGGTCTTTAGAGCAACAGGTAAAAAGAACAGAACATCATGATCCGGATTTTCATATATAAGCAAGGAGGTAGCATATGCTAAACTTTGATTGGCTTGCAGGCATATCTCAGGAATCAGCAAAACTGATATTCCTTGTGATGTTTGTGCTCATTGGAGTGCTTATTCTCTTTATTCCCAATGACTATATTTTTCAGGGAGTTGAAAAAAAGAATAGACGGTGGTGGAACAACCTGAAATTATGGGCCATTGCTGTTTTATCCTTACTATTCCTTACCTATTATGTTTTTTAGAGGTGCCCCTTAGACAATCAAGCTGAGTAAAATGGAGACAAAGGAAAAAAACGAAAAACTTAAAAACGCTCAAATTAACAGTGCACTGGGTGTGTTCATTCTCTTTTTTGGTATTGTGGTCATTGTTGCCATGGTATTTACAGACACCCGGATCCAGCTTATAACTGACCTGATTGCCGGACTGGTCCTGAGCGCCATTGGTGGTGGGATGATGCTAAAATCAAGAATGACCATTAAATCACTTAAATGACCTTATTTTCCAAAATACTTTCTGAAAATTGGAAGCTTCAGTCATCTGAGAAGATCGACCTGGGAGGAAAAGAAATTTCCAGTCCGGGATACGCTGCCAGTGGATGGGTTCCGGCTGATGTACCTGCTACTGTTTTGGCCTCATTGGTTAAGAATCAGGTCTACAATGATCCATTTTTCGGGACCAACATGAAAGATATTCCTTCGGAACAATTTAAGGTTCCCTGGTGGTATCGTACCGATTTTGATCTTAATCCCGGACAAACCGGTAACACCGTTTTGATAAGCTTTGATGGTCTTAACTACAAAGCGAACATCTGGATCAACGGCCAGCAGATTGCGACGTCTCAAACAGCCAGCGGCACCTTTCGCCGTATTAAATTGAACATTACTGAGAATGTTGTTCCCGGCAACAACATTCTCGCTGTGGAAATCATCCCTCCTCAGGCCGGAGATTTCACCATTGGGTTTGTAGACTGGAACATTGACCCGCCTGATCATAATATGGGGATATTCAGGGAGGTAACGCTGCATTTTAATGGTGGTGTCTCCATCGAACACCCTTTTGTTGAATCAGATTTCAATACTGAAGTTCCCAAACAGGCTGCATTAACGATTGCAACTGAATTAGTTAATCATACCAATAAAACAGTTTCCGGAAATCTTAAAGGTGCAATTGACAAACTCCAGTTCAGCAAACCCATTATTTTAGCACCAGGTGAGCAAAAACGTGTAAGTTTTACACCTGAGGAATTTCTGGAACTGAATATTTTGAATCCGAAATTGTGGTGGCCAAATAATTTAGGTAAACCAAGTTTATACAAACTGGAATTGCTTTTTGAAAATAGCAGGGAAGTATCTGATTTTAATGAAGTTGTCTTTGGCATTCGAAAGGTTGAAGATTACATTAATGAAGGAGGTCACCGTGGCTTTAAAATAAACGGGAAAAAAGTTTTGATCAAAGGTGCAGGCTGGACAGATGATCTGTTCCTGCAGGATACCCATGAATCTCTCGAAACGCAAATAGCATATGTCAAACATATGAACCTGAACTGCATTCGTCTGGAAGGCTTCTGGGGAAAAGATCAAAAACTGTACGACCTGTGCGACCGGAACGGCATTTTAATGATGGTCGGATGGAGTTGCCAGTGGGAACATGAGCAATACCTTGGCAAACCGGTTGACCCGTTATATGGCGGAATAACTGAACCGGAAGAGATAGAGCTGATCGCCCAATCATGGGAAGATCAGATCCTGTGGTTACGGAATCACCCGGCTATTTTTGTCTGGAATGTAGGCAGCGACAAAGTTCCTCATCCTGATTTGGAAAAAAAGTATATCGAATCATTTAATAAATATGACACAACACGTCCCTATTTAAACTCAACAGGTGGTGTGGGTAGCGAACAGGGTATCATCACAGAGGAGGAAGTAATCAGTGAAATCAGTGGTTCTTCCCGGGTTAAAATGTTGGGCCCCTATGCCTATACACCACCGGTATACTGGTACACGGATAAGAAGCTCGGGGGAGCATATGGATTTAACACAGAAACATGTCCGGGTGCAAATGTCCCTCCTTTAGAGAGCATAAAAAAGATGATACCGGCAGATCATCTCTGGCCCATAGATAAAACATGGGAGTATCATTGTGGCAAAAATGAATTCCGTACACTTGACCGGTTTCAAAAAGCAATAGACAAACGCTATGGTGAAGCAAAAGATGTAACCGATTTTGCAAAAAAGGCACAACTGTTGAATTATGAATTGATGCGGCCCATGTTTGAGGCATTTCAGGCTAATAAATCCATAGCCACCGGTGTCGTTCAGTGGATGCTCAATTCAGCCCTGCCAAATATGTATTGGCAATTGTACGATAGCTATTTAATGCCAAACGGAGCTTTCTACAGCACAAAAAAAGCCTGTGAACCTTTGCATCTGTTGTATAATTATGACAACCACACCATATATATTGTTAATGACCATCTTCACGCTTTTACCAAACACCGGGCGTACATCAGGGTTTTTGATATAAGCTCAACTGAAGTTTTCAATGAAACTGCTGATATAGATATTGCCGAAGAGTCCGCAACTGAACTTCTTAAACTTCCGGATAATCCAAACCTCTCGAATACCTATTTTCTGGATTTAAGATTGGTTGATGATAAGGGAGAGGAAATAGGGAATAATTTCTACTGGCTGTCAACCAGGAAAGATATGCTGGATTATGAAGCGGAATTTGAAGGATGGCCATTTTACACTCCAACCAAAGTTTATGCCGATTATACCCAATTACAATCCCTGCCGGAAGTAAAACTTAACCTCGATCATTATTTTGAAAATGCCGGCGACAGGCAAACAGTTACCGTGATATTAGAAAATCCAGGCAACAACATTGCTTTTTTTCTCGATCTGACTATTTCCGGAGAGAAAAGCGGTCAGACTATTTTGCCGGTTTTCTGGGATGATAATTATATCAGCCTGTTACCCGGTGAAACCAGGAAAATTCAGGCATCATTCGCAAAAAAAGATATTGCCAATGATAATCCCGTGTTAAAAGTAAGCGGATGGAATTTAAAGCATAAGGAAAGCATAATATCGTAAGTACAACCTAAACAATAACTAAAGATGACAAAATTAGCTATTAATGGCGGAAGCCCTGTAAGGGACGTGAAAACCAATCCCTGGCCGGCATGGCCTGTATGGGATGAGAAAGAAGAAAAAGCCCTCCTTGAGGTACTGAATAGTGGTGTCTGGTCATACAATGGACCCAAAGAGGTAGAGTTTAATAAACTGTTTGCTGCATTTACAGGTACCAGCTATGCCGTTTCTGCCGCCAATGGAACAGTTACCCTTCAGCTTGCATTAGAGGCATTGGGCATTGGATTTGGCGATGAAGTAATTCTACCCGGTTTAACATGGCAGGCTACTGCTGCCACTGTAGTTGATGTAAATGCCGTGCCTATCCTTGTAGATGTTTGTGCAGACACATGGTGCATTGACCCCAAAGAGATTGAAAAAGCAATCACTCCAAAAACGAAAGCAATTATTCCTGTACATCTGTATGGAAGTTTTGCGGACATGGACGCTATTATGGATATCGCACAAAAACATAATCTATATGTACTTGAAGACTGTGCCCACAAGCATGGAGGTGAGTGGAATGGCAAAAAAGCCGGAAGTATTGGCGATATAGGGAGCTTTAGTTTTCAGCTATCCAAGCACCTGACAGCAGGAGAAGGTGGAGTTTTAACTACTGATAATCCGGATCTTGCCGAGAAGCTTGATGCATTAAGAAATTGTGGCAGAAGACCGGAAGGTGACGCATATGCAGATAGAGACAAAGGAGCAGGTGTGTATAGTGACGATGGGAATTTTATTCAGTCCGGCAACTATCGCATTACAGAATTTCAGGCTGCAATACTAATTGAAGGCTTAATAAGATTACCTGAACAAAATCGCTTGCGTGATGAAAATGGGATCTATATTAACTCTCTCTTGCATCATTTACCGGGAGTTAGCCCCATGAGGCGTGATAAAAGGGAAACAAAGGAGGCTTACTTCAATTTCGCATTCAGGTATCATAAAGATGAGTTTAAAGGTTTGCCGGTGGAAAAATTCAGGAAAGCACTGGAAAGCGAACTCGGGATTGGAGTTGATGCCAGCTATGAACCTTTAAACAGCTGTTCTTTATATGTGCCATTGACAAAACCGTCACGTTATAAACTAGATGAGAAGCATTGGGAAGAAATTGATCCATCAAGATTCAAACTGCCCGTCTGTGAGAAAATCTATAAAGAAGAATCTGTTTGCATCCATCATAAAATTCTATTAGGAAGTAAAGCAGATATGGATATGCTTGGAGAGGCAATCAGAAAGATCTATGATCATGCCGATGAACTTCTATAATGAAAAAATAATGGACAAAATAAGAATTGCGATTATTGGGACAGGCTATATAGCAGATTATCATGCACGTGGTCTTCAGCAACTGGCGGATGTGGAAATTGTGATTGCTGTTGATACTCAGCTGGAATCCGCGAAGAAATTTACTGCAAAATATAATATTAAAGAAGTGGGTTCCGATGCCATGAATACCGTTGACAGGGATGATATAGACGCACTTGTTATCGGGATCCCAAATAAATATCATGCACCCTATGCCATTGAATTTCTGAAAAGCGGGAAGGATGTATTTCTGGAAAAACCCATGGCGATGAATTCCTGGGAGGGAAATGAGATCATTGAAGCGATCAGAGCAACCAAACAACTTCTTATGGTTGGGCACATGTGGCGGTTTGATACGGAAGTAAACCATATAAGAAAGGTTGTACAATCCGGTAAGCTTGGGAAGATCATTAAAACCAAAGGTTACGGCATTCACGAAAACTGGGGTCCTTCCGGTTGGTTTACACTAAAAGAGATGGCCGGTGGCGGAGCACTGGCCGATATGGGTGTACATGCAATTGACACAGTTCGTTATATTCTTGGTGACCCGGAACCTGTTACTGTATATGCTCAGATTGGGACCAATTATGGCGATTATGATGTTGACGATTCGGGGATCATAATAATAACCTGGGACAATGGAACCACATCCATCATAGAAAGTGGCTGGTGGCATCCCCATATGGATGGACCCGAAGCCGGCACCCGGTTGTTTGGAACAAAAGGATATGCAAGTGTTTTCCCAACTTTTCTGAAATATAAGGTTGAAGAGATTCCCGGAGAGTTTAAAGCCCCCATGCCAGAGAGATCTGAACATTGCGACCAGGTGATCTATGACAGGCAGATGGAGCACTTTATTGATTGTATCAGGAGCCGGAAACAGCCCTCACCCGGATTCACAGAAGGACAAATTGTTCTGAATATTGTTGATGCCGCTTACATGTCATCTCAGAAAAACGAGGTGGTAACATTAAAATAGAGATATCAGCCCTTCACTCACCAATAGTTCCAGATATACCATAAACGGATTTTTAACCTCTTTTGAAAGAATATTAACCCACTGGGATCATATTCATGTTTTGTGATTTTTCTTTAGGTTAAAAAACTATGTGCAATTAGTAAAATTCATGTAGCATTATACCTCTTCTATCCCTTTAATTTGTATACTGAATACTCTTTAATTCCACAGATACAAATAATTTTCATATCGCATGATCCTTACTAACAATCAAAACCTAACCTAATGAAAAAGAAGATTCTGTCATTATTGTTTCTGTTTGCCATATTCGTTAGCAGTGCAATGGCACAAAGAACAGTAACCGGGGTTGTCTCAGATGATTCCGGAGAACCATTACCAGGTGTGACTGTAGTGATCAAGGGTACCTCACAGGGTAGCGTTACAGATCAAAGCGGTCACTTTAGCATTGATGTTCCGGATGAGAACTCAATTCTAAGATTCTCTTTTGTTGGAATGGAAACCCGGGAGGTACTCGTAGGCAACCAATCCATAATTAATATTACGCTGATGACTTCATCCATCGCTATGGACGAAGTAGTCATTACCGCCCTGGGTATTTCAAGAGAGAAAAAATCACTTGGTTACTCAGTGGGGGAAGTAGATGGCGAAGATCTTACAAGAGTTCCTCAGGAAAACCTGATGAATTCACTTGCAGGAAAAATTTCCGGTGTGGTTATAAACTCTACCGGAGGAGCAGGTTCATCTGTCAGCATGGTCATCCGCGGTGCATCATCTTTAACAAGTGATAACCAGCCACTGTTTGTTGTTGACGGCGTTCCAATGGTCAATACGCTGAACAATGTGACAGAAATGGCCAGGGATACAAAAGTTGACTACGGGAATGCGATCTCTGACATTAACCCTGAGGATATTGAAAGCATATCTGTTTTAAAGGGACCCAGTGCTGCGGCACTCTATGGTTCCAGAGCCGGTAACGGAGTTGTACTTATCACCACAAAATCCGGTAAAGATAGCAAGGGATTGGGTGTCACAGTTACATCAAACACTGTGATCGAAAATCCATACAAGTATCTTGAGAAGCATACTCTGTTTGCCAATGGCAGGCGGCCCTATACCCAGGATAACCGACCAAACAACGATTTGGATTATTATGCGGTTCCCGGAGGAGATTCCTATTGGGTAGGTCCTGAACTGGACAAAGACATGATGGCATATCAGTGGCCCTTCTTTGATGCAAATGGGAATCTTACTGCAACACCCCTGGAATCTCATCCTGACAACTGGAAGAACTTTTTTCAGACAGGGTTCACAACCACAAATGGTGTAGCTATTTCGGATGCAACTGAAAAAGTCAACTACAGGTTATCATATAACAATATGATAAACAAAGGTATGATCCCGAACAGCGATTTGCACAGAAACTCTATCAGTTTAAACTCTTCGGTAAAACTTCTTGATAACCTGACAGTAAGTTCAAGTATTAACTTCACCAACTCCGGTGCAGATAACCGCCCTGCCGGTAACCGTGGAGCCAATCCGATGCAGGCACTGTATGAGATCAATCCTCACCTGGATGTGCTGGAGATGCAAGATTACTGGGAAGAGGGACTGGAAGGAATTCAACAGAGAGGCCCTTACAATCTTGTGGTCAACCCGGATGGCACTTACGACAAGGAGGACATGATGAACAACCCTTACTTTATCGCCAATGAAATAAACAACCCATTCTCAAGAAGCAGGGTGTATGGCAATGCCAAAATTGACTGGCAGATTGTTCCGGGATTGTCTTTGATGGCCCGGTATACGCACGACCAATACGACGAACAACGTGAAACAAAAATAGCACCCAGTTATTCCAAAGAGCCCAATGGTTTTTATGGTTTACAAAACCTTTACAGAAGAGAACAGAATGCCGATTTCCTGTTTACATATGATAAAGTTGCAGGAGATTTTAGCGTCACAGCATCTGCTGGTGGTAACTATATGTACAAGTATTCATCAAGTCACACCACACAGTCAAAAAGAAGAGGTTCCGGATTAATAATCCCAAACATTTATTCCGTTTCCAACGTTGCTCCGGATAACCTAACCTATTCATCCGGTTTCAGACAGAAGGGTATTTATAGCCTTTACGGTTTAGCTTCTATAGGCTACAAAGATATGATCTATGTTGACCTAACCGCCAGAAACGACTGGTCCAGTACGCTACCGGTAGAAAACCGATCTTACTTCTACCCGTCAGCATCGTTAAGTATGTTGCTGAGCAATATGTTCGATATGGGTTCAAATGTTTCTCTTGCAAAACTCAGGGGAGGCTGGGCCATGGTAGGTAACGATACCGACCCATACAGATTGATCCAAACCATGGGCAATGCGGGTGCCTGGGGTAACCAGACACGTCTGACCACTTCAGGTACATTGTTGCTTCCTGATCTTAAACCGGAGATACAAACTTCCTGGGAAATTGGGGCTGATCTTGCACTTTTTCAAAACCGCTTAAGAGCAGATTTTACTTACTACCAGGCTGAAAACGAAAACCAGATCCTTCCAATCGGACTTCCGCCTTCATCGGGTTATACTTCCAAGCAGATTAATGCCGGTTTACTATCCAGCAAGGGTATCGAATTCTCTGTGGGAGGGACTCCTTACAGGACCACTGATTTAAACTGGGATGTCAACCTAATGTTTTCCAGAAACAGGACAACGATCGAGGAACTATCAGAAGGATTCGACTATATCAAGCTGTGGGGTGATGCGAAAGGTGGAGCCTACACATGGGTAGGTGAGGAAATAGGACAGATGATTGACCGTGCCCTGGTACGTGTTGAAGACGAAAATTCACCATACTACGGATGGCCCATCATCGATGACGAAGGCTGGGAAGATAGTGACAAAACACTACAGGATGAAAATGGAAACAGGGTTGCTCCTGTTATCGGGAACTTCAACCCTGACTTTCTGCTTGGTATGCAATCATCACTTAGATATAAGAATTGGACAATTAGTGCAGTTTTAGACTGGAGAGTAGGCGGACAGTTTGTCTCTCAGACATTCCGTTATGGAGAATCTGACCTCCATACACAAAGATGGTTAGACAAAGCGCTGGATCTAAGTGGAGTGAGTGATATTCCCGCCTATCTTAAAGAACATGCCGATGAATATCTGTCTCCAGACGGAGAGTTCTTTGTCATTGTGGGCGGACCGACGGCAGAGTATGGTGGTTTACCATTCACTGAAGATGGTATTTCTCTTAATGATGGCGTATTTATGCCTGGTGTGGAAGGATACTACGATGACGATGGAAACTTCATTATGACACGTGAAAATCTTGGAGATGAAAACACACCGTTGATCAGGTACCAGGATTACTACGGATGGAGTTATACCCGCAATGCGACATTTGATGCTGATTTTATAAAACTCCGGGAGATATCTATTGGTTACCAGCTTCCCCCGATCAAGGGTATCCAGAATCTGACGGTTTCACTATATAGCCGTAACATTATTCTCTGGACAAAAGCCGGTATCAATATCGATCCTGAACTGGCGTTTCAGCCTGAAGGCGGAACACAAACTAGCGGTATCCAGTTTAAGCAAGGTATCGAAAGATTTAATGTATCACCCTGGACGATCCCGATAGGTGTGAAGCTAAATATCAGTTTCTAATATGCTAAACTAAAAAATCATGAAATTAACGAAAATATTAAATAGAGTGTTTCTGGTTCTGGCAGTGGTAGCGTTTGTCTCTTGTGAAGATCAACTGACCGAACTGAATGTGAACCCGAATGGTGTGGACCCGGAGACGGTCCAGCCCAACCTGATGCTAGCCACAGTGATCTCTAACACTGCAACGTCATATTGTGGCTTTGACTGTGATGTTGCCGGTGTGATGCAATATGTTCAGAAAAGCGGTTGGGGCTCAGGTCTGAATAAATATGACTGGGTTGGTGAACGTGGATGGGGCTACTTGTATGGAAACCTGAGAAATGATAAGCACCTGTACGAAAGATCTGTAGAAGAGGGAATGGAGTTCCAGCAGGGTGTGGCCATTGTATTAAGGGCATTTACCTATGGTTTCATAGCTGATCATTGGGGTGATGCACCTTACACTGCAGCCCTGAATGGCGCAACTGGTGAACAGGAGGATATGTTCCCCGTATTTGACTCGCAGGAGACCATTTACAGGGGAATTATTGAAGAGCTTAAAATAGCCAGCTCGCTGCTATCAAAATCTGCAAGTGCCTATATAGGAATCGACCCAAATGCTGATGTGATGTACGGCGGTGATCCTGAAATGTGGAGAAAAATGTCTAACTCCCTGAGGTTGAGATATTATATGCGAGTCTCCACAAAACTTCCTTCCTTCGCACAAGCAGGTATTGAAGAGATTGTTTCCGATCCCGGTACCTATCCGGTTTTCACATCGGAGGAAGAGGATGCCACCATGGGATATATTGGTTCTTCTGAGGCCGATTCATGGCCCAATGCCATCGCATTTGATGCCTCTGAAAGCAATTTCAACAGGGTTCAGCTTTGTGCCGGCTTCAGGGATGTTCTCGTGGACTTGAACGACCCAAGGCTCGCTGTCTGGTTCAATAAAGTCAGAATTCCAATTAAAGTCTCTACAGCATACACTCCTGAAGCTGATATAGTTGAAGATGGTATAAGGTACCTGCATCCCGATTCTATGGACGTAAAAGGTTGGGTGGTTTACAACCAGGAGACCTGGCCGGCAGATATTGAAGACGGAAAAGTTCTTGTGGATACGAATGATTATGCAGGTATGCCCATAGCATCTTCTACCGGTGACGGGTCCGGCTGGAATCTGAATCCAAATGTTATACAGGGAGGGCCCAATGTTCATAATTCAGCGCTGGCAGATATGTATAAAGAAGCAAAAGGTGACCTGTTAAGACAAAGACTTATCTCATATGCCGAGGTGTGTTTCATTATTGCTGAAGCTGCCCAAAAAGGATGGTCTGTTGGTTCGCAACAGGAGTGGTATGAGAAAGGTGTGGAAGCTTCATTTAATACATGGGGTACAAGTGATGATGCTGCTGATTATCTTGACGGAACAGGTGTTACTTATGATGGTTCTTTAGAACAAATAATGGTTCAGAAATGGATCGCTAACTGGACTGTGGCCCATGAATCATATTGTGACTGGAGAAGAACCGGATACCCTGCTCTTACCATAGGACCCATAGCAACACGTGATGCCATACCTCTGCGTTTTATGTATGGCAATAACGAGAAAAACAGGAATAACACCAATTACCTGGATGCAATTAGTAATCTGGTAGAAACTGATTTTACAGCGCAGGATGGAGAAGACAGTTCATGGTCTAAATTCTGGCTGTTGCAAGGCACAGGTAATCCGTATTAGATTATCAGTTTTAGGTTAGTTTTAGGTTAGTGTTTGGTTGGTTAGTAGTGGTTGGTTTAAAAAAGGTAAATAAGCCATGATTTATATGGCTTATTTACTTTTTTATTATAACTTTTATAAAAAAAGAATATGAAACAGAAAAGACGACTGCACAGAAATATGAGCGGAATTTTAATGATATGGCTAACCCTGGTTGCATGCATTTCATGCACAACCAGCCCAGAACCTGTTACCCCTGAAACAGCTCTGCAAAGTTATTTGCAAAATGAGGATGAATCATTTGCCTGGAATGTGGAAGAATCTTACCAGATGGACGGACTAAAAGTTTACGACCTGCGCATCACCTCACAACAATGGCGTGAACATACGTGGAAACACACCTTAACGGTTCTTGTACCTGAAGAGAATAACCATGATGGGGCACTGCTATTTATTACCGGTGGTAAGAATAAGGACGGTAATCCTGTTGTGCGGGACGGGGACGATGATTTCATCAAAACCATGGCCCAGGTAGCTGTGAAAAACAGTGCGATGGTTGCCATTATCTGGCAAGTACCAGACCAACCACTGTATGATGATCTGACCGAAGATGCACTGATCTCATTCACCCTACACAACTACAAGAATGACGGGGATTATACCTGGCCCCTTCTATTCCCCATGGTTAAAACAGCGGTGCGTGCCATGGATGCTGTCCAGGAATTCTCAGCAGAGACCCTTCAACACGACATTAAGAAGTTTGTGGTTACCGGTGCTTCCAAACGTGGCTGGACGACATGGTTAACCGGAGCATGCGATCCCCGCGTGGAGGCTATTGCGCCCATGGTGATCGATGTACTTAATATGCCCGTGAACCTGGATTATCAGGTTGAAGTATGGGGAGAGTACAGTATTCAAATCGAAGATTATGTAAAACTGGGCATTCCACAGGACGTGCATACAGAAAATGGTGACGACATCACCACAATGATTGACCCCTATTCCTATCGTGAGAAACTTACCATGCCAAAAATGATATTCATTGGCACCAACGATGAATACTGGCCTGTGGATGCCATCAAAAACTACATAGATGACATTCCGGGTGAAAATTACATCCACTATGTCCCCAATGCAGGTCACGGGCTGGGCGACGGACAGCAGGCACTTACGGCCCTGAGTGCCTTTTTTGGCCGGACTTTGTCAGGAGGTCAATATCCTGCCTGCAAATGGGAAATTGATCAAAACGAAACGCAGTTCACCCTGTCGGTCGAAGCATCCCCTGACCAGCTGCAGGGAGCATTATTGTGGACTGCAGATTCAGAGGACCGGGATTTCCGGGATGAAGTCTGGAATAGCCTGAGTATTGATGACCAGATTCAAAAAGATGTTGAAGTTCAGGTGGAATTCCCGGAATCAGGTTTCAGGGCATTCTATCTGGATCTGACCTATTCCGATCCAAATGGTGGAGAGTATACCAAGAGTACCCGGATGTTTGTTACTGATGATTATGAATAAAATCAACCTGAAGTGAGAGCAAGTATCTTCGCATTAAAAAGATAGGGTACCAATGGAATACAAAGGCAGGTACAAAATTTTTAATCCGGGGCAGATAGTCACCTATCCGGTATCAGAAAGATCCAATAAAGTGAAGATGAGTGATCTTATTGATCCCGATTGTGTAAACGAATTGACGTTCAGGGTCCCAGATGATGTAGAAGAGCACATCACCATTCTTGCCAGAGAAATTGTTACTGCAAGAGAGAAACAGAGGCCCGTTGCCCTGTTTACCGGTGCACATCTTATAAAAAACGGACTCGGCCTGCTGCTTGGAGATCTTGTCAAACGTGGTTTTTTCACCATTATTTCCGGTAATGGTGCGACTTCCATACACGACTTTGAACTGGGTTTAATGGGAGAAACAAGTGAATATGTCCCGCAGGCCCTCGAAAAGGGACAATTCGGTATGGCTTTCGAATTTAACTTTATCAATGCTGCCCTTACAGTCGGAAACAGGCACAGGCTTGGCTATGGAGAAGCAATCGGAAGAATGATCTGCAATGAATTGTTCCGGCAAGAGGTAACAGATATGCTCAACCTGGAATCCGCATCCATTAATTTTATGTATCCTGAACTTAGTCTACAGGCAATATGCTATGAACATGAAGTACCGCTGACCATACATGCCGGTATTGGCACAGATGTGATTGACCAGCATCCATATTTCGACGGTGAAGCAAAAGGTGGATGTTCAGCCAGGGATTTCCTGGTATATACCCATGAAATTTCAAATCTTTCCGGGGGAGGGGTGATTTTAAATGTGGGAAGTGCGGTGACCGGGCCGGAAGTGTTTCTCAAGGCAGCTTCAATGGCTGCCAATACGGGGCATGTGCCGAATAAAATTATTACCGCCAATTTTGACCTGAGGCCATACAATCCCCAAAACTTCACAGACGAAAACGCTGTCGGTTATTATTATCGCGACCAGAAAAGCATTGTTACCCGTGTTCCCGAGGCATATGGAGGGAAAGGATATTACATTGGAGGCAATCAAAAACAGACGATACCTTTGCTTTATAAAAAATTGCTTGAATTAAATTAATAAGTATCACATGACACAGGCCCGGATCCACGAGATACTGAAAAAAATAAGCAGTGTAAAAATTGCCGTCTACGGCGATTTTTGCCTGGATGCTTACTGGCAGATGGACCCGGATGGTTCGGAGGTCTCCGTTGAAACCGGATTACAAGCAGAAGCGGTGGCCAGGCACAATTATTCCCCGGGAGGTGCCGGCAATATTGTAGCCAACCTGGCCGCACTCAAACCAGGTGCGATTAAAGTGATCGGGGTTGTTGGAAATGATATTCATGGCCGGGAACTCTCTGCACAGCTTGAGGTTCTGGGTGCTGATGTAACTTCGCTGACCATTCAAAATGAAGATTTCAATACATACACATACACGAAGAAATATTACGGGGAAAAAGAGGATCCGCGAATCGATTTTGGATTGAAAAACAGGCGAACAAAAGAGACTGATGTAGAAATACTCCGCAACTTACAATTTGCACTTGAAAACTATGATGCACTGATATTTAACCAGCAGGTATCAGGAAGCATCACGAACCGGGATTTTATTGACCGGGCCAATGAACTCTTTGAGAAGTATGACGACAAAATAGTGGTACTCGATTCAAGGCATTTTAATACCAAATTCCGAAATGTATACCGCAAGGCGAATGAGATTGAAACAGCTGTTCTGAATGGCCTTGATGTCAATCCGCAGGATTATATCTCTTTTTCAGAGATTAAGAAGCACGGAGCCAAGGTCTATGAAAAAAACAAGAAACCCATTTTTGTTACCTGTGGAGCTCGTGGAATTGTTAGCATTGACGCAACCGGTATTACCGAAATTCCCGGTATCCAATTGTTAAAAAGACTTGATACGGTGGGTGCAGGCGATACCACGATCAGCGCGCTTACACTTTGCCTGGCTGCAGGCATCCCCCCTTCAGAAGCAGCTGCGTTTGCAAATCTTGCTGCCGCAGTAACCGTACAAAAACTATTTACCACAGGGACAGCATCTGGTGACGAGATCATTGAATTGAGTATTGACGCTGATTTCAACCACCGGCCTGAACTGGCCGCAGACCTTCGTCAGGCTAACTATCTGCCTGACAGTGAGATTGAATTGTGCCAGAGTGATGTGGTTTCAATAATGGGAAATATTAAACATGCTGTATTCGACCACGATGGTTCCATCAGCACGTTGAGAGAGGGATGGGAACAGGTAATGGAACCAGTGATGGTCAGGGCCATCCTTGGAGAAAAACATGAAACTGCAGATCAAACACTCTACCAGGATATTAGAAAGCATGTTCTGGAATTCATCGATATGTCAACCGGAATACAGACCATTGTCCAAATGGAAGGACTTGTTCAGATGGTTGATGAATTCAATATTGTTCCGAAAGAGAAGATCCTCGATAAGTTCGGTTACAAAAAGATATACAATGATGCACTGATGAAAGTGATTTCCAAAAGACTGGAAAAGCTTGAAACAGGACAACTCACTATTGAGGATTTCACAGTAAAAGGATCTGTTGACTTTTTAAAAGCACTTAATGAGAAGGGTGTAACGCTTTACCTGGCAAGTGGTACTGATATAGATGATGTCATTCATGAAGCGGAAATACTGGGTTATGCCGACCTTTTCAAGGGTGGCATACACGGGTCGGTTGGTGACATCAGTGAGTATTCAAAAAAAATGGTGATCGAAACGATTATCACAGAGAACAATCTGAAGGGGAGCGAACTGGCAGTATTCGGGGATGGACCGGTTGAGATCAAAGAGTGTATTAAATCCGATGGAATTGCCATTGGAATAGCCAGCGACGAAGTGAGGAGATATGGACTGAATCAGGAAAAACGCACCCGGTTGATCCGCTCAGGGGCGCAAATCCTCATACCCGACTTTTCACAAACAAACAGACTGGTGGACCTGTTATTTAACAAATGATAGGTATGCATATAAAAACTCAATTGGATAGGTATTATCTGGGATTTGATGTTGGAGGAACAAAATGCAGTGTCGTATTAGGTGACCAGGGTTTTAATGTACACGAGAAGATCGTTTTTTCTACTCATACTAAGAGAGGATACCAGAAAATTATTAACGAGTTCAAAAAACATACGTATGCCCTCTTCGAGAAGTATGAAAAGAACAATTTAGTCAAAATTGGAATCAGCTGTGGCGGACCACTTGATTCAGAAAAAGGGATTATATACTCTCCGCCCAATCTGCCCGGATGGGATTCAGTGCCGATAGTTGATATTTTTAAAGAGGAATTTAATATAGATGTGGAAGTTCAGAACGACGCAAATGCCTGTGCCCTTGCTGAATGGATGATGGGAGCCGGTGTGGGTACAAAGAATATGATCTTTCTGACTTTTGGGACAGGAATGGGAGCCGGTCTTATAATTAACGGACAACTATACGCAGGAACGAATGATTTAGCAGGGGAAGTTGGTCATATCAGAATGGCCGAAGATGGACCCATTGGATTTGGCAAGGCAGGCTCTTTTGAAGGTTTTTGCAGTGGTGGCGGAATTGCCCAGCTGGCATGGAGTATCATTAACGATAAACTTCAGGCAGGAGAAACTGTTGGTTTTTGTCCTTCTGAAGATCTGATCAGGGATATGACGGCTAAAACTGTTTTTGAAGCTGCCATCTCCGGTGATCCTGTGGCACAGGAAATTGTTAATATCTCGGCCGGTTATCTGGGGAAAGGCCTGGCCATTTTAATCGATATACTGAATCCGGAGTGCATCGTTATCGGAAGTATTTATGCAAGAAATGAAGAACTTTTTAAGCCTCATATTGAGAATATTTTAAACCAGGAAGCAATCCAGGCAGCTAAACAAGTCTGTAAAATAGTACCTGCGGCTCTTGGTGATAATATCGGAGATTACGCTGCTTTGTGTGTTGCCTTAAATTGAGGTTCCTAAAAAAAAATGGAAAGATGAGCCAGGAAATATTAAATGAAATGATCAGTCGGTTTCCCGCCCTGGAATCGTGTAAAGAAGATATTGAGAATGCCTGTAGCACAGTCATAGATTGCTACTCAAATAATGGGTTGCTGTTGTTATGTGGAAATGGGGGCAGCTGTGCAGATGCAGATCATATCGTTGGCGAGCTTATGAAAAGCTTTGAAAAGAGACGTCCTGTGGATAAAGATCTCAAACATGGTCTGGTATCAGTTTCAAATACCCGGGGGGCAGCCATTGCAGAAAAGTTGCAGCATGCTTTGCCTGCCATATCATTAAATGCACACAATGCCCTAATATCTGCCATATCAAATGACGTTGATCCGAGCCTTGTCTATGCCCAGCAAATTGCTGGCTATGGACGAAAAGGAGATGTACTCATAGCCATCAGTACCTCCGGAAATTCTCAGAATATAGTCGATGCCGTTATTACTGCAAAAGCCAAAGGATTAACAGTCATCGGACTTACGGGACAATCAGGTGGTGAAATGAAACAATATTGCGATATCTCTATCTGTGTCCCATCTATTAGTACTCCTGAAGTACAGGAGTTTCACCTGCCAATTTATCACACCATCTGTAAAACCGTAGAAAACAGATTTTTCTAAAAGGAGGAACAGTAATGAAAAAAACAAGCTATATCAGTATTCTGACGCTCTTTGTTTTAACACTATTTATTTTGATAATAAGTCAATGCCGCGTTGAAACTAAGCAAAATGATGATCTTTCCACCCGTAAAGTTGGTCAGCAACCGGATGGAAGTATACTCGTTCCGACCAATCAGCTATTGCGACCTGCAGGATTTCAAATCTTATTCCCGGGTCGGCCAGTAGATCTTGCACAGAGCCCTGATGGAAAATGGCTTGCCGTCCTGAATAAAAATTCCCTTGATTTAATACGTGTTTTAGATCGAACCATCATGCAAACGCTACCCCTCAAAGGCGGCGGATCATTCAATGGGATCGCTTTCTCTGCGGATGGCAAACAAATCTATGCCAGCCAATCCAGAGATAAAATATTTATTGCTCAAAAAGATGAGCACAATATTCTAAATTGGATTGAACCGATACAATTCCTGCAACCAAAAATAGGAGGCCATCCGGTACCATGTGGTTTTTCAGTCAATGCGAGTGGTGACAAGCTATATGTAGCGCTTAACCGGAGTAATACCCTGGCTGTTGTTGACTTGGCTGATGGGTCCATATCTGAAATTCCCGTTGGCGTTTCTCCCTATGAAGTCATACTTCTCTCCTCCCAAAAGGCCTATGTAAGCAATTGGGGCGGCAGACAACCAGAGCCCGGAGATCCAACTTATACTACATCCGGCAGCGAAATAGTCATTGACCCCAAAACAGGAATTGCCAATAACGGTTCAGTTTCTGTAATTGATCTACAATCACAACAGCAAATAAAGCATATTGAAGTTGGCTTGCATCCTGGTGCTATGGCTCTTAGTCCTGACAAAGCCCACCTGTACGTCGCTTGTGCCAACAGTGATATTATTTCAGTAATAGATACAAAAAGCGATGCTGTTATTGACAGAATATCTGTGCGGATGGAAAAAGATTTGCCATTTGGCAGCGCACCCAATGCCCTGGCCATTTCTCATGACGGCAAACAACTGTTCGTTGCCAACGGAACTGATAATGCGCTCTGTGTTATAGAACTTGATGATAAAAATGAAATAGCAGGTTTTATTCCAACCGGCTGGTACCCGGGTGCCGTCATTTTAGATAAAGATGCAACATTCCTTTTCGTAGCAAATACGAAAGGTATTGGCTCAAGGAATATGCGGGCGGACAGGCCCGGGTACAATACGCATCACCATATGGGTAGTATCTCCATCGTTCCACTGCCTGATAAGACTGCGCTTCAAAAAATGACAGAAGTCGTGAAAGAGAATAACTCATTCGCACGAATGATGAATCAGCTGGTCCGGGAGCATAAAAGTGCGCGCCGGGTAGCTGTTCCTCAATTACCGGGACAGGAATCTCATTTTAAGCATGTGGTCTATATCATTAAAGAAAACCGGACTTATGACCAGGTGTTTGGTGATTTAGAGCAGGGAAATGGTGATCCTTCCCTGGTTCACTTTGGACGGGAAGTCACCCCAAATCATCATGCACTCGCCGAGGAATTTGTACTGATGGATAACTATTACTGCAGTGGCGTTCTCAGTGCAGATGGCCATCAATGGACGGATGAAGCTTATGTTACTGATTATATAGAAAAGTTTTTTGGCGATTTCCCACGTAGCTATCCTTATGATGGCGGTGATCCGATGGCTTACTCCTCATCCGGTTTTATCTGGGACAATGTGATGCAGCATGGTTTATCCTTCCGCAACTACGGTGAATTTGTTGATGCAATCATCGAACCTGAAAACGCCACCTTTACCGATATATATGAGGATTTCATTACAGGCACAAACAGCATCAGGATTCGGGCAAAATCAAATTTGCCACAGATGGAGCCTTACACGTGTCCTACATTTATAGGTTTCCCCGAAAAGGTCCCCGATATATACAGGGCGGCAGAATTCATCAAAGAGCTTAAAGAATTTGAAAAGAATGACAACTTCCCAAATTTCATTATTATGCTTTTACCCAATGATCACACATCAGGGACAAAGCCCGGTCTGCCTACTCCCAGGTCTGCTGTTGCAGACAATGATTTAGCGTTGGGGCAGGTTGTGGAAGCTATATCTCACAGTAAATTTTGGGAGAAGACATGTATCTTCGTTACCGAGGATGATCCCCAGGCAGGTCTTGATCATGTTGACGGGCACCGGACTGTTGGTTTGGTAATTAGTCCCTTTACAAAACGTGGCCAGGTGATCTCTACATATTATTCCCAGATAAATATGTTTCGAACCATGGAGAATATTCTGGGCATTCCTCCACTGAACCAGTTTGATCTTGCAGCGGAACCCATGTCTGATTGTTTTACCAACAAACCGGATTTTTCACCCTTTTCAGCATTGCCAAATAATATTCCTCTGGATGAATTAAACCCGGAGCTTATAAGCCTTTCAGGAGATGCCCGTTACTGGGCGCAAAAATCCATGGAGCAGAACCTGGATGAACTCGACCGCATCGATGAGGATACATTCAACCGCATCATCTGGCATTCGGTAAAAGGATATGATGTACCCTATCCGGTGATAGCGGTAAATGATGGGACCGGATACAATTAATCATCACCTGAGTAATGAATCGCATTCTAAACAGAATTATTCCTCACTCCGGCTTTATTGGCCTTTTCACTGTTATTGTGATAATGGCCCTGCTTTTTCACTATCCAATTCAGATAGTAGATGCATTGACCTCAGAACCGGCGCCTGGCTTTGATATCAACATTCCAATCTGGCGCATTATTTTCGAACCCTTCATAGGGACTCTGTTATTTTATCTGCGCGCTGATCAACCATTACTGGAATTTACCATATTACTCTTCTGGATCATCTCCCTCTCCCTGATTATATCATTTACCCGTATATTATTGAATAATAACAGCAGAAGGAGTAACCTGTTTTTAGGTGGATTTCTTTCCTGGTTAAAGAGGATTCCGCTCATTTTGAGTATATGGGTGGGTGTGTTGTGGTTTATCATATTCATGTGGTTACCGGCCAATACAATTGTGAATAATCAGGAAAACACCATTTTAATAAATACACATAGCCACACCGAATACAGCCATGACGGAATCATTTCACAGACAGGTCTCCAGAAATGGCACAAAAACAATGGTTTCGATGCTTTTTTTATTACCGATCACAATCATCATCAAAAGACAATGGAGGCCGTAAAGGCTCAGGAATCCGGGACACTCTCCCAGGAGCCTTTAATCATATGTGGCGAAGAGTTTTCGGGTAGTAACCACATGACCCTACTGGGACTGAACCGAAATTTTATCACAAAAGGTCTGTCCGATCAACAGGTGATTGATTCAACCCATGATGATCATGGAATTGTAATAGTGGCACACTGGTTTGACGGAGAACGAAAATCAATACCCTATTTCATTAATCTGGGTGTTGATGGTTTTGAGATTGCGAACCAGGGTGCCGGATTGAGTTATGACCGCCGGATATTCAAGAATATTGTTAAAGCCTGTACCTCGAATGGATTGATAATGAATGGGGTCACAGATTATCATGGGTACGGAAGCACCTGTTTTGTTTGGAATGCGCTGGAGATTCCCGGCTGGCACAACATGGATATGGAGCGGAAACGGGAGTCCATATTGAATCTGCTACGCCAGAAAGATATGGATAAGATCAAGGTCCTTTTATATAACGACCGTCATGTTTATAATCGTTCTTATGCCGGTCTAAGTCCGGTTTATACCTTGTTAAGCTATTTTCGGACACTCAATTTTCTGCAGATCTTATCATGGCTTATCTGGCTTGTTATGATTAGAAATATCAGCATTAAACTGACTCGCACAAAGAAATACAAAGAATCACTGATAATCCTGAAAATGGTGTCTTTCGTAAGTAGTCTGTATCTGCTTGGACATGGATTTATTCTTCAAAACAAAGCACGTGACCTTACGGCATACAATGATATCTATTCTGAATTCAGCACCATCATGCTTCTGTGTGGAGGCGGTTTCCTGATCTACACATCAATCTTAATATTATTTGAACTTAAGAGGAAACCATCAATTAAAAATCAAATTTAAAAGTATAAAAATGAAAAAGTGGTTATTAAGAATCGGAGCTGCAATTTTAGGGATAATTTTTCTTTCAGTTGTGTGGGTATTCTGGAATTTGAGGGACCGTCATCCCGGTTATGAAGTGGATCTGAACATCAAAGGTGCAGATACACCGGGTACCATGAAGGTTGGATTTGCTGCACTACCCATTACGCCTGAGATTGTAGATACATGGAATGATATAAATGGCGATGCCAAATTTCAGGAGAAGGAGGGTGATACGTATAATGACAATAACAACAACGGGAAATTCGATGCTTACTGGATTGCCGGATTCAGTCAGCAGCGGGCTGCAAATGGTGTGCATGATGATGTATGGGCGCGGGTGGTTGTTTTCGATGATGGCCAAACCCGGCTGGCCCTGGTCTCGCTCGATGCCATTGGTTTTCGGCACGATGATGTTGTTGATATAAGAAAACAAATCCCTGAAAACATTGAGATAGATTATGCAATAATCTCAAGCACACACACACATGAAAGCAATGATCTTATCGGTATCTGGGGCGAACACCCTTTAAAAAGTGGTGTGAATAAAGAGCATATGCAGTATGTTAAAAACCAGGTAGTTGCTGCTATTTCCCATGCTGTAACCAACTTACGGCCAGCAACACTGCGTTTTGCGCAGGATCTGACCGGGGCCTTAGATCTGGTCATGGATACCCGGGAGCCCATTGTGATGGACCCGGGCCTTCGACTGATGCAGGCTATTGATGCAGAAACAGACTCTACCCTTGGCACACTTGTTGCCTGGGCAAATCATCCTGAAACATTGTGGTCTGATAATCTGTATATAAGTTCCGATTTCCCTCATTATGTCCGGGAGTTTATCGAAAAAGGGGTCTATGACGGGGATTCACTGTGTAAACCGGGTGTAGGCGGTGTGGCTGTTTATATCAATGGCGCTATCGGTGGACTGATGACCACACGTGCCAGCATGCCCCTGGATGACCCGTTTCTGGATACTACCTATACTGAGGCTTCCTTTAACAAAGCAAAAGCTCAGGGACAAAAACTTGCCATGCTGGCACTTGATGCCCTTGCCCAACCGGATACTGTAATAAATAAAGCAAGTATCTCTGTCCGGGCAAAAACAATTGCGTTGCCATTGGATAATAAAGTGTTTCGTGTGGCTGCAATGCTCGGAGTCCTGGATTTTGGAATGACCGGCTGGTTCAAAATACGAACAGAACTTGCTGCATTCACACTCGGTCCGGCAAGTTTCTTATGCATTCCGGGAGAAATTTATCCTGAAATCGTTAATGGCGGTATTGAGGCTCCCGGGGGACAGGATTATGAAATTGATCCCATAGAAATCCCGCCACTGCGCGAATTGATGCCGGGAAAATATCGATTCATTGTAGGGTTGTCAAATGATGAAATTGGATACATTCTTCCAAAAAGCCAATGGGATGAGGAAGCACCTTACACGTATGATGATGCTCCCTATGGAGAAAAAAACTCTGTTGGTCCCGAAACTGCTCCAATTTTACACAGAGAATTTCAAAAAATCCTGAGTGAATTACAGCAATCCCAGGATTAGTGTACGACAGGAAATTCGGTGATCCGGAGGGTTGAGCATCCGTATGGGATGAGGGTGATCTCGTCCGGTGGAACCTCTTCAAGGTGTTTCAGGGGCAGGCTCTTCACACCAGCCGGGAATCCTGAGGTGAAAAGGGAATGCATTCGATATAATCATTAAAGGAGACCGGATCTCGGTGGTTAACAATGGGATCGCAGTGATCGAAGATGCCCTCTTTCCTGGACTGGATATCAAAGGGCCCATCGGACCGCAACACCATGGTGGTGTAAATAAAAAAAACAGGGAAACTAAACGGGGCTTCCAGCCTGGTGCAATTTCGAAATATCTGGATAAAGGAGCTGTATCGTGTATCTTTCTGCCTATAGCGTGTATCTCTCAGCGCAATTACTGATTTGAAACTTTGCCAAACTCTGTTATAAGGGTTAGTCTGAATGTATTAGATAATGGGCTATACTGATAAACAGGACGCGAATAAGATGCATCAAATGATATGTATCTAAGTTTTACTCCCATCCCAACTGTAAAATACTTTCTGTTTCCTTTGGTACTATGTTCATGAAAATAGCCGGTGCGAATGGCAACAAGGTTTCTGTACCGGTATTCCAGGCCAATACCGTAGGTTATTTCATACATCTCTTCAAGCAGCACACTTCGGGTGCCATCAGACTTTAAGATTCCCGGGGCATCATAAAAAGACTGGAACATTCCGGCAAGAACAAATTCAGGAGCTTCTTTCCCAAATAATAAAATCATATTCCCGGTGACTGTATCAGTTTCATAAACGGGCGGAGTAGGCACCAATAATTTATTCACATCCGTATTCAGGGAGATGGAATGTTGCTCATTGATGCTGTATTCGAATCTACCACATACCTGCTGTGGTCTCCTGTCCACCCGCAGTAGCCTGTCCATCGGTGAGATCCGACAGGATATATCTGATGACAATACCTCCGGAAAAATTATCGGTAAACAACCGGGAATAGCCGGCATCGATAGCAAATTCTTTTGGACGATACTGGCTTGCTACGGTTCCGCCTTATTGCAACCCCGTCTTTCCCTTCAATGAAAGCGTATTTAGCCGAATTCCAGTGCTGGGAGTTTACATCTGCTGCAGATGCTGCACCAACAGTGAGCTGCCCTTGAAGGATGCTACCTGTCCAGACTAATAAAACAATGAAGAGTGCTTTTTTACCAATAGTCATCATTGGGGTTATGACTGAACCTGATAGTAACTTTTACAACTTAACCGGGATATAGTATATGAACGAAATAAAAATGGTGGAAGTATAAAAGAGGGGGGGCTTCGTGATCCCTGAATGGGGTGACCAGCAAAACAATGATAACCACTGATTGCGCTGTGAAGCGCAATCAGGTTCTCTTTTCCTCTCATCCGTATTCAAGCAAGCTTGATACGGATGCTCGAAAAAAAACCCACCGCTTTCGCTTGTGGGTTATCACTGTTTTGCGGAGAGAAAGGGATTCGAACCCCCGGTGCCCGCAAGGAGCACAACGGTTTTCGAGACCGCCCCGTTCGACCACTCCGGCATCTCTCCGGTGCATCTTGTAAAAATATAATTTTCAAAAGAACTAATCGTCCATTATCCTTGCTAATTCTGCTTAAATATATAACATTGATGTCACAGAATCGGGAAGTTTTTATAGAACTTCAAAAATCCGATAACTTCTGACCGCAATTTCGTCTGTACAAACTTTTTCATTTTGTTATCCATCAACTCTCCCATACCCTGTAATAATCCTTTGTCGCTCATTGACTCAAGGCTGTCGATACACCTTTGCAGGTATTCAGTGAAAGACATTTCCATCCGCAATTCAACAATACTTTTGTTCACCGGAGTCCGATGCTGCATAAAGAACCAGCAATCGAAAATGTCACGGTTGGTTATTACATTCCTGTCGAGCAAAGCACAAAGTTTATGTGCAAACATATCTTCCTGAACCATTACCTTCACAATGATTCCCAGTAGATTTTTTATCTCGTACCGGTTATCAAATAAACGATTTGAAATCTCAACTTTCAACTTGCGTTCTTCAAATCCATAATCCAGGACAATCATGGGGCCGTAGAACTTTTTGGCTTCATCAAATATGGTCCCGTATTTGAGAAGTATTTTACGGACTTTGCCGTAAACAACATCTTCCTTTTCAACATCAAGCAGATTGAAATTCAAATCGACAGAGAAACGCGGCAGGTCATAAAAAAACATCAGGGAAGTATCGCCTTTAAAACCCAGGCAGTTTGCCAGCTCGATATCTGTGTATATATCTTTCAGGATTTGAACCAGGAAGAATCTATGCCGGTTTATGTCAATCATTTTGCATGAGTTTATTTACCCGTTCAGACAATGCCTTTGATTGATAAATGGGTACTAGTTCATAAACGAGTTGTTTGCTCAACGGATTGAGATTATCAAAATAATAATCCTTATTCAGGTACAGTAAATCTAAGAACGCCCTTTCGGCAGAAGCAATATTGATATGATTATCCAGCCTTTTGATTCCTGCTGTATTCACAAGTATTTCTCCCTTGATTTTGCGAAACTGGTAGGTTCGACCTGTTACCTCAATGCTCCGGCTCAGATAACTGGTCGCTGTAATCCGTGAATCAAATTGAAATACGATACCGGCTTTTTGCAATACATATTCCAGCGAAATATAGGAAGGTGTGTAGATGGTGCATGCCAGCTCTTCAGGATTAAAATTTTGTTTGGCGTATATCCCTTTGCGCGGGTTTTGTAGCCTTCCCGTTCGAACGTAGTAGTTCAATTTTTTATTGAGCGATTGAAAATTTGTTTCACCCATCAGCAGGGCTATGTCATTCAAACGAAATACTGTTCGGATGTCCTGGTAGATGGCTAAAACAACATTATTCCTTACTTTTTGTGAACTTAACATCCCGTATTTTCGTATATTTAGTTCACGAATATAACTATTTCTAATTAGAAACCCAAATAGTCAGCAGATTTGCCAATGGTAGTCCCCCGGGTGCAGAATTGGATAACAGGAAAGGGATGAAGAAAGAGCGTTGATTTCGGAGTTTAACAGAAGGTGATTTGTTTCTTTTGTACATTTGGGAAATAAAAAAATGAAAATGAAAACCCGGCTTCTAACACTATTCGCTTTATCCTGCCTCTTCTCATGCAACTCAACACAGAAAAATCCAGTTGCTGAATCTGAGAGAATAATTTTCCAGCCCGAAGACAAAGCAATACTGGAAAAGGTATTAGACCTCTATTCAACAGAAAGAAATGCGACAACTTCAGCTTTATTAGTGAAAGTGGGGAGCTATTTAAAAGAAACACCATACGTTGCCCACACACTTGAAACTGAGGAAGAACAACTGGTTGTGAATTTGCGGGAGATGGACTGCACCACGTTCGCAGAAAACTGCCTGGCTATTTCCAGAACAATTAAAAGTGACCAACAAACTTTCGAACAATTTACCTCTGAATTACAACATATACGTTACAGGAACGGGATCATCGACGGTTATCCTTCGCGCTTACACTATTTTAGTGATTGGATATATAACAATCAGCAGAAGAAACGGATACAGGATATTTCCCGGGAAATTGCACAGACGCCTTTCCCAAAAAAGATAAATTTTATGAGTACCCACCCTGATAGTTACAGGCAACTAAAAGAGAGTGCTCCACTTGTAAAAATTATTGCTGAACAGGAACAGGAAATATCAGCAAGGGAGATGTTTTTCATTCCTGAATCCAGCATTGCCGAGGTTGAAAACAAACTGATGGATGGTGACATTGTGGGGATTACTACCGGCATGGAAGGCATAGCCATATCTCATGTTGGGATCCTGATCCGGGATGCGGGCCGCATTCATTTAATGCACGCTTCATCGAAGGCTGAAAAAGTTGTAGTTTCAGAAAAAACACTGGAAGAATATCTGTTGAACAGTAAGTCCGCAACCGGAATTATGGTAGTTCGACCTTTGTAGCTGTTGCTTAAGTCTTATCTATGAAATATAAATATCTCTCGCTTATCCCTATCGCCATTTCCATAACAGGATGTGCGAATAGCTCAACTGTTATCGGGGATCCTGACAGTTATGAGAAAGAGATTCAAACCTGGCAACACAGTCGCCTGGAACGGTTGAAAGGAGAGACCGGTTGGCTCAACCTGGCGGGATTGTACTGGCTGGAAGAAGGGGGGAACAGATTTGGGTCCGATCCATCCAATGATATCATCTTCCCGGAGAAAGCCAAAGCTTATTGCGGAAAGCTAACACTCAAAGATGGCAACGTAATGCTCCAGGTAGAAGAGGGAATTGATATTAGCAGCGGAGATTCCCTGGTGTACCATATGGAACTTATAAATGATCATTCAAAAAATACCACCTACCTGCAACAGGGCGACCTATCCTGGAATATTATAAAACGGGGCGAAAAATATGGTATTCGGATGAGGGATTATAAACATCCCCGGATCAGCCAGCTGGACCATATACCCTCCTACCCCATTCAAACGGAGTATGTTGTTGAAGCCACGCTGGTTCCCTTTGAGGAGCCAAAAACCATGACTGTGGCCACACCGATTGAAGGATTTACCGAAGAATATAGTTGTCCGGGTGAATTGCACTTCAGGCTCAACAGAAAAAACCTGGTACTTTTTCCCTTCATCTCAGGCAAACAATATTTCCTGGTAATTGCAGATGAGACCACGGGTTTGGAAACCTACGGTGCGGGCAGATATATGTACTCTATGCCTGATTCCACTGGCCGGATTATCCTGGATTTCAACAAGGCTTACAATCCGCCCTGTGCATTCAGTCCGTTCGCCACCTGTCCCATGCCACCTAAAGAGAATTTTCTTCCGGTGGCCGTTGAAGCAGGAGAAAAATCGGTCCACTTTGATTTTTAACCATAAAATTTTAGTGAATTATGGACAATATTATAATTACATCTGTAGAAATTATCAAACTCAATATTCCTTATAAGGAGCCTTTTGTTATTTCCCTGGGCGTTATTACGGAGGCCACAAATATTGTAGTTAAAATACACACCAGCTCCGGTCTTACGGGAACGGGTGAGTGTGCCCCCTTTGTTTTTATTGTCGGCGAAACCCAGGAAACAGTTTTTGAGCTGGCAAAAAAAATCGGCAGGCTTATAAAGAACAAAGACCCCTTTGCCTTAGAAGACCGTTTATCAGAGATTGACAGGGCGGTAAAGGGAAATTTCACGATGAAAAGCGCTTTTGATATGGCACTGTACGATTTGCTTGCCAAGAAAGCCAACCTTCCCCTCTATAAATTACTTGGAGGAAGTAACAGCCGTGAAGTCTATACCGATATGACAATCAGCATCGGGGATCCGGAAAAAATGGCAAAAGATGCACAGGACTTTAAAGCCTCAGGATTCCCGGCCATTAAGGTCAAACTGGGTACAACAACGGAAGAGGATGTTGCAAGGATAAAAGCCATAAGAGATGCCGTTGGAATGGAATATCCTGTTCGAATCGATGCAAATCAGGGATGGGATACAATTACAGCCATTAAAACCTTAAAAGCATTTGACAAATACAATATTGAACATTGCGAAGAACCGATTCCACACTGGAATAACAGAGATCTGGCAAAGGTGAGGGAGAGCAGCCCCATTCCCATCATGGCCGATGAATCCGTATTTAACCACCATGATGCATTTCGTCTTGCAAGTATGGGTGCATGCGATTATTTTAATATTAAGTTCTCAAAATCAGGAGGGATCAATAATGCCCTGAAAATAATTGCCATCGCCGAAGCGGCCGGGATCAAATGTCAGGTGGGTTGTATGTCTGAATCGCGCTACGCACTTACAGCCTTAATGCACCTGGTGGCGGCCCGGGATAACATTGTACATTTTGACATGGATTCGTCGCTGATGCTGGACAGGGATCCGGTAACAGGAGGCATCGAGTACCGGGGAAACGGGAAATGGGAGCTGGGTGACAATCCGGGTATCGGGGCTGGTTTCAATGAAGAATATCTAAACTCCATGGAAAAAGAAACCGTTTAATTTTGGCTGATCAGCGAAAACATATCATGGAGGGTCCGGCGGGTCCCGAGGTCATTATTGATGGTAAAAAATACCTCTATTTCGCAGGCACAGGTTATTTTCAGCTCCACTCACATACAGAGCTTATACAAGCTTCAGGGGATGCAGTTTTACAATTCGGGATCGGAAGCGCCACCTCAAGGGCCATGGCAGGTACCACACCGCTGTTATTGCAACTTGAAGAAAAAATAGCAGAATACTTTGGTACCGAAGACGCTGCTTATCTTCCCTCCGGATACCTGAGTAATATTGCCGGATTGAAGGCCCTGAATGATCTGGATCTGTATGATGTTATTTTTATTGATGAGGGATCTCATTACAGCAACATTGAAGGAGCTGAAACGGCCGGGAAGCTGGTCGTAAAGTTTGCAAACAGAAATGTGGAAGACTTGAAACTGAGGCTGGATGAAACCCTGAAACAGAACCAAAGACCCCTGATAGCAACAGATGGATTGTTTCCCATCCGTGCAAAGCTGGCCCCGCTTGTTGATTATCTTGACCTGGCTGAAAAAAACAATGGATTGGTATGGATCGATGATGCACATGGGGTGGGGATCCTGGGCCAGAACGGAAGGGGCACCTGCGAGCATCTGGGGCTTAACTCCGAAAGGCTTTTCATGGGAGCTACCCTGTCGAAGGCATTCGGTGCCTACGGGGGGATTATTCCGGGCCGGACCGACTTCGTCAGGCAGGTAAGGGCCGGGAGTGTAATAACAGGTTCAAACTCGCCCATGACTGCTGCCATTGCTGCAGGGCTCAAGGGACTGGAACTGGTGAAAAACAATCCGGGAATGAGAGAAAAGTTGTGGGAGAATGCCCGTTACCTGAAGACGGGGATGGAGTCGATTCATATTCCTACAGATGATAATTGCCTGCCCATCGTTGCATTTACTCCCGGTGATGCTGCTTCGATGACAGCAATTCACGAGGCATTGATGGAGGATGGGATTTTTATTCAATATTCAAATTACCGTGGCGCTGGAAAGGAAGGGGTTTTACGGATCGTTGTTTTCTCCACCCATACAAAAGATCAAATTGACACCTTGGTAGAAGGTCTGAGAAAAAATATTCCCCCGGCTATCCGGTAACAAACTCCAGCTATCCTATCCGGTAACAAACCCCAGAATCAAATAAATAATCACTGTAACCGCACCTGTGACCAGGGCATACGGAAGTTGTGTCCTTACATGGTCAATATGGTCAGAAGCCGATGCCATGGAAGATATGATGGTAGTATCTGAAATCGGGGAACAATGATCGCCAAATACCCCGCCTCCCATGGTTGCCGCAATAACCAGGAAGAGGTTCGCACCATGCAATTCTGCCATGGGCACTGCAATGGAAATCATGATGGCAAATGTACCCCAGGATGTGCCGGTTGAAAAAGCAATAATAGAGGAGAGAATAAAAATAACAGCCGGTAACAGTGCTGGTGAAAGCCAGCCCTCTGTAATGCCTGCCACATATTCACCGGTTCCCAGGTTGTTGCAAACGTGACTGATGGAAAATGCAAGCATCATCAACAACGCAAGAGGCATCAATTCACTGATTCCCTTCAAGATAAGTTCAATCATTTTGCGTAACCTCATGATACCCTGAACACGGTAAAGCAACATTGCCACCAGGATTGCGGTCGTTACGGAGTACAGGACTGCCGACGATCCGGATCCAAGGCCCATGGCTTTTCCAAGGTGATTCATGAAGGAGGATGCATCTTCAACCTGGTTCCATCCTGTGTAAGCCAAGCTGATAAACATCATTACAATCATTACAACGAGCGGAACAATCATATTGATGGCCCTGGGTTTAACGCCTTCTTTCATTTCATAGGAAGTAACTTCATCTGAGACCAAGGGCCTGGCGCCATCATTGAGAAGCTTTCCTGTTTCCCGTGTTCTCTTCTCGGCTTTCGCCATGGGACCAAAATCCTTCTTTGAGACAATCACTATGAAAACCAAAAGAATGGCTATCATTGGATAATAGTTGTAAACCAGGGCAGAAAGCAATGTAGTTAAAGGTGATTCAATTCCCTGTGTAATCAACAAACCCATGATGAATGCACCCCAGGCGTTAAAAGGGATTAATATAGAACTTGGCGCCGAACTTGAGTCAGCAATGTAAGCCAACTTCTCCCTGGGAATCTTCAACTTGTCAAATACCGGACGGAACAGTGTTCCAACTGTTAGTGAGCTAATGCTTGTTTCAATAAACAACAGCATCCCGGTGGCCAGGGCCATGATCTGTACAACCACCCTGCTTTTTCCGTTTTGCTTTTTTTCAACTGAGTGAAGCAGCTTATCAATTCTCAGGATAAAACCCTGAACACCTCCCGAATACTGAATGAACAATAATAAAGCACCTACAAGGGCACTGAACATGATGGTTTTTGTATTACCCGGGATTTTAAATACATCGACAAATCCGTCTATTGTTGCAATGGTGCCATCTAAGAAATTCCAGTCGCTTATGATCAACCATCCCAGCCAGATCCCAAATACCAGGGATATATAGACCTGCCTGGTCTTTAAGGCCAGGATAATTGCCAGAACAGGAGGCAATATTGATAGTATGCCATAATCGTTCATTATGCTAAAATAGTTATTGGCTTTAATAATTCATAAAAAGGCTACTTTTATGCTGAACAGTCCTGTAATTGTTTTTGATCATGCGAAGATCAATATTCATTCTATGCCTGGTTTTTGTGGCCGTCAGCAGTTTTGCTCAGTTCCGCCCTTTAGAGAAGCGAAACCATAACGTAAACAGGCTATTAAAACAGATTGTGGTTTCAGCTGATTTTAAAACAGCAGGATTTGCATTTTATGCTGTTGATATTCATTCGGGAGAACCCATTGCCGCGATAAATCCTGACATGGCCCTCAGGCCTGCATCGACACAAAAACTATTAACAACAGCAACTGTCCTGGAATTGCTCGGGCCTGAACATCAATTTGAGACCTTTCTAGAATATACGGGAAAAACAGACATTACTGATCATATATTGCCCGGCTATATCATCATTAAAGGCGGAGGCGACCCAACCCTTGGATCAAAATACTTTAATTCCACTGGTGAGAATCAATTTCTGCATGCGTGGGCCAATGCCATCAAAGACCTTGGAATTGATTCAATAACCGGAGGAGTAATCGCCGATGCAAGGATATTCAGCCGGGACATGGTCCCTCCGGGATGGTCATGGCAGAATATGGGTAATTATTACGGAGCTGGAGCCTGTGGACTGGCGGTTTACGATAATTATTATTCCATATATTTTAATACCGGCGACAAAACCGGCGATACAGCCGAGATAGTAAACCATTTTCCCCATATTCCCGGTTTAACTTTTGATAATGCCGTCACCGCCGATTCAATCTCCTTTGATGATGCCTATATTTTTGGCACACCCTATTCTTATGAACGTTATATACGTGGCCAACTGCCGCTGAATGAACATGGTTTTGAAGTGAAGGGATCGATGCCGGATCCTGCACTGGTTGCAGCCAGGCATCTTGATTCCATATTAAGAGAAGAAAAGATTGGCATACAAAAACCGGCTTCTACAGTGCGTCTTCTTCAAAAGCAGGGAGGAGCTGCAATCTTAAGCGGAAAGGTTTTTTACACCACACGATCACCAGGGCTTGCAGATATTATTACACAGACAAATACACATAGCATTAATCTGTTTGCCGAGCATTGTCTGATCCACTCGGGGATCAAACTTGGAGCTGCACCCGAAACAGGCAGTTCGGCCGATTCAGTTCTGAATTTCTGGACACACAGGGGAATGGATACGCAGGGAATGTCCCTGGCTGATGGGAGTGGCTTATCGCAGTATAATGCCATTACACCTCGTCAAATGGTGTATCTACTAACATACATGAAGCTTCACAGCAACTATTTTGATGATTTTTATAACTCGATGGCCATTGCCGGTGAAACAGGTACTCTGAAGAACATGTTCAGAGGCAGTATTGCAGAGGGGAAACTTCGGGCCAAAAGCGGAACCATCAGCCGTGTCAAAGCTTATACAGGATATGTAACTTCGGAGTCGGGGCGGGATATCGCCTTTTCGATGGTAGTCAATAACTTCAGCAACTCTTCCCTCCAGGCCAGTGCAAAACTTGAACAGCTGATGATTGCCCTGGCAGAATTCAATAGATAGTACTCCGGAACACTCATTCTTCTAGATTACCGCCTTTTCAAGTAATCTGAGTGTATTTTTATCGGCATTCATTCTTGCATGTATCCCTGTTGGAATGGTTACCTTGGTATCGATATGGCCAAATGACAAACCATATGAAACGGGAATACCAAGTGGCTTGAACAGGTCTGTAATAGCCTCCCTTAAGGTAAGTCTTGGTTCGTCATTTATATTGCATTTACTGAAAACCCCCATCACAATTCCTGCAGCCTTTTTCAGGTTTGTGGCCTGCAAATGATGCACAAGCATCTTGTCAACCCTGTATGTCTTCTCTTCAGTTTCTTCAAGATAGACTACTTTGTTTTCATAATTGGCTTCAAATCTGCTACCGATCATCGAATCCAATACACTTAAATTTCCACCAATTAATTCACCTTCGGCCTTACCGCCGTTAATTGTATAAATATCAAATTCAGGATTACCGCCGGTATTATCTTCTCTTTTGTAACGATATTTATAGTGGTTCACCGGGTCCATGACAACTTTTGTAAATGACTTCAATGTAAATTCATTGAATAGTGAAATTCCCAGCGGACCATGAAAAGTAATCAATCCCGTTTGCTCGTAAATTGAAGTTATTAAAGCTGTGATATCGCTGTACCCGATAAACACCTTTGGATTTTGTTCAATCTGTTCGAAATCGAGCAGATCGAGTATTCTTATGGAGCCGTATCCTCCTCTGACACACAGGATTCCATCTACCTCTTTATTGGTAAACATATGCATCAGGTCATCGGCCCTTTCCTGGTCAGACCCGGCAAAATATCCATATTGCGATAGCGCTGAATTGGTATGGTAGGTTTTAAATCCCGCGTTTTCCAGTTTCTCAATGGTTTCCTCGAGTTGATTTTTAACAATAGGACCACCGGGGGTTATCAGACCAATTGAATCCCCCTTTTTCAACCGTTCAGGAAAAATCCTGGGTTTTTGCACACTTTTTTGCTCTTCGCCCCTGGAGGTTATACCGGATAGCGGAGCAAACGGTATGGCAGTCAGAGCACCTGTGTTCCTGAGAAATTGTCTTCTATTCAACATTCAGGTCTAATTTTTTAACTCCAATGCCCGGCAGGTCACTGAGTGTAACTTTGCCAGCGATAACTTTCATGCCTTCATAAATATCATTGCTGATCAACAGGTTTCCATCAAGGTCTGCCCAGTCAACAAGCGGGGAAAGCTGAGATGCTGCCGAAACGGCACAGGATGTTTCTGTCATGCAACCGATCATCACTTTCAAACCAAGTGCCCGTGCCACCGTGATCATCTTATGAGCCTCGCGCAGTCCTGTACTCTTCATAAGTTTGATGTTTATTCCGGAGTACACCCCTTTAAATATGGCCACATCAGATAATCGCTGGAAAGCCTCATCGGCTATGGTAGGTAACGGACTGTTTTCGGTAAGCCATGCCATGTCGTCAATCTGCGTTTTGGGCATGGGTTGCTCAACAAACTTAATGCCTCGCTCATTGAGCCAGTGAATCATGTCCAGGGCCATGTGTTTATCTTTCCATCCCTGATTCACATCCACATATAAGGGAACATCGGTAACCGATCTGACCGTGCTGATCATCTCCTTATCATTGCCACCACCCAGTTTGACCTTCAGTACTTTAAAACGGCTGGCTTCTTCGGTCTTCAATCTGACAATATCGGGAGTATCTATGCCAATGGTAAATGATGTCATTGGGGTTTTTTCAGGATTCAGTCCCCATAGTCTGTATAACGGCTGATTGACAATCCTGCCCATTAAATCGTGAAGCGCAATATCCACAGATGCCTTGGCGGCCCGGTTACCCACATCAATGGCATTAACGTACTCCAGAATATCCTCCACCATGAACGGATCATTGAACTGGCCCAGATCCACCTTTTTCAGAAAGTTCACCACCGACTCCTGCGATTCCCCGAGGTAGGGCGGCATTGAAGCTTCACCATATCCCGTAATTCCTTCATACCGGATCTCTGTTAACACCACCGGTGTGGTATTTCTTGAAAAACCTGAAACGGTAAACGTATGTTTCAACTGCAAATCATAGGTTCTGTAGCTTAATTTCATTTTTCCGTTTCCTATGACCGGCGGAGCTTTGTCACATGCAGTTCCAGGAACTGTTGCAGCTATCGATACTGCACCCAGCGTTTTTATAAAGGTCCTTCTTCTGGTCTTCATTCTGAACTGCTGATTATCTCTTTATAAAATTCATTTTCTGAAATTCGCTCTATACCTTTTCCCCCTGCCTCCCCTTTGATCCTGACAGCCCTGACAAAGCGGGGTACATATTCCGGGAGAAAGTTATTTCTCGCGCTGTCAATGCTGTTTATCCTTACTTTTCCCGATGCATGTATAAACTCGGTGTCGCCGATGTACATGGCCACATGTGTAACCCGTTCAGGAAGGGAATCCGAGGCCCTTCTCCCAAAAAACAGGAGATCGCCGGGTACGAGGTTCTTAGATTCGTAACTGGTTGTAATCTCTTTACCGTACCTGGTTTGCTGAGAGGCATCTCTCTGAAGAAGGATTCCGTTCATAAAATAGACTGTTGATGTAAATCCACTGCAATCTATGGCTTTGGATGATGTTCCTCCCCACAGAAAGGGTATGCCCATAAACTTTCTGGCTGTTTCAACCAGATCCTTTTCATCCATGGTAATATTGAATACCTCTCCGGTACTGATAACCTCCACTTTTTTCACCCAGGCAACACGGCTGTCAGGATACTGCACTTCGTAAAATCCGGGAACGGAAGAGGTTACAGGTAGAATGCAACCAATCACCAGGTCGGATACCGGCTGCGAGTTATCATTAGGTTCAGCATATGAAAAGCCGTATTGCTCGTTATAGACAATCTTTTCTGATCGCTTGAAATCTGTTAACTCAGATCCGTCTACTCTTTCCAGGGCCGGTGCATCAACCCATCCCAAATATTGATTGGGTGTCTGGACCAGGTACCAGTCATTTTCTCTTTTTAATACTCTTATGGGTGTTCCCAACAGTACCTGTGTAACTATTTCGGCACTGTGACGGGGACCGGAACGCAGATTCGCTACAGAATTATTGATCAACCCGGAAACAATTTGCCTGCTTTCTCCTTCCGGAAGTAGTACAATACTGTTTTCCAGATCGGGATATTTTTCTTCAAATACTTCAACAATGCCGTTGTAAGCTTCTTTTTTATCGACCTCACCAGTCAGGCTGATTATAGCGGATGATCCGGAAACTGAAACATTCCAGAGAGCAATTCTTTCATCGGGTGCATAAACTGATTTCAAGGAATCCAGCAGAAAATTAATCCCGGCAATTCTGGTACGATTGATCCGGGTACTGCAAGCACCTGTAATCAATAAAACGAACAGAAAAATATAACATATCCTCTGGAAATTCATCATTAGAAAACCTTTAATAACAAATATAGCTTCATACAGCTAATGTATAAATTATAATCTTATGTCTCCTGTCAATACCACTTTCAGCTTTCAGTTTTACAGACTCCCATGCTCGGTACGGCGAATGATCTCATCCTGTAGTTCGGGGCCCAGTTCATTGAAATAATCGCTATACCCTGCCACGCGAACGATCAGGTCCTGGTACTTTTCAGGATGCGTCTGTGCATCCCGCAGGGTATCGGCTGAAACCACATTAAACTGGATGTGGTGTCCATTCATCCTGAAGTAGCTTCGGATCAGCTGTGTTATCTTGCGAATGCTTCGTTCGTCTTTGAAGAAATCAGGCGTAAATTTCTGGTTGAGCAGAGTACCACCTGTTTTTAAATGATCGATCTTAAGGGCTGAGTTCAACACTGCTGTGGGCCCTTTCCTGTCCATTCCCTGGAAAGGGGAAATTCCTTCGGAAAGGGGTTCACGGGCCAGCCGTCCATCGGCGGTAGCACCAACAACCTTGCCAAAATATACATGACTGGTGGTAGACAGCATATTGATCCTGTAAGTTGCACCCCGCGGACTTTTCCGGCCGTTCACCGATTCATAAAATACATCAAATACCCACCGGGCATGAGTGTCGGCATTATCATCATCATTGCCAAATTTGGGCGTATCGTATAACAAAGAAGCCCTCAACTCATCATGCCCTTTGAAATTATCCGACAGCACCTCCAGGAAGGTTCCCATGGTGATGGTTTCCCTGTCAAATACATGGTATTGCAAAGATGTCAGGATATCAGTAATGGATCCCAGGCCAACTCCCTGCACATAACTGGTGTTGTACCTGGCGCCTCCCGCATTATAGTCCTTTCCGTTGCCAATACAATCATCAATAAGGAGGGACAGGAAAGGTACCGGCATGTGCGTGCTAAAGATGCGTTCAATGACGTTATTTCCAGTGATTTTGATGTCAATGAAGTGCTGCATTTGCCGGGTAAATGCCTTTTTCAGTTCATCGAATGACTTAAAAGAAGAAGGGTCGCCGGTGGCCACTCCAATCTCTTTACCCGATCGGGGATCCACTCCATTGTTGAGGGTTAATTCGAGCACTTTTACCAGGTTGAAATAGCCGGTCAGGATATAGGCCTCCGTACCGAAAGCGCCGCTCTCCACACAACCGGATGCACCCCCGTTCCTGGCATCCTCAAGTCGTTTCCCCTGCCTGACCAACTCCTGTATGATGGCATCGGTATTGAAAATGGAGGGCTGACCAAATCCCGTTTTTACGATTTTTACAGCGCGGTCCACAAAACTACCGGGATTCTTCTTGCTCACCTGTACCATGGAAGAGGGCTGCAGCAGTCTCATCTCCTCGATCACATCCAGCAGCACAAAACTAAGTTCATTGACTGCATTGGAGCCATCTTCCTTAAGACCGCCCAGATTGATCAGGCAGAAATCGGTATATGTATTGCTTTCTTCTCCAGTCACACCCACCTTCGGAGGCGAGGGATGGTTGTTAAATTTGATCCAGAAAGATTGAAATAACTCTACAGCTTCCTTTTTATCCAGCAGTCCCGACTCCAGGTCGTCCAGGTAAAATGGGTACAGATGCTGATCCAACCGGCCCGGGTTGAAAGAGTCCCAGGGATTCAATTCGGTGATCACACCCAGATGGACAAACCAGTAATATTGAAGCGCCTCATGCATGGTAGTTGGGGCCTCAGTGGGAACCTTGCGACAGATGGCCGCCATCTGAACCAATTCTTTCTTTCTTTGCGGATCTGTTTCATCTGCTGCCAGTGCCTCCAGTTTCTCTGCATACCTTTCGGCATACATGATCAGGGCTCCTGCCGTGATCTCCATAGCTTTCAGTTCCTCCCTTTTATCATAGGCCTCAGGATCCTTCAGGAAATCCAGGACTTCGATTGTGGCACGGATCTCCTCTATGAGCTCCTTCATCCCCTTCCTGTAGATCTTATCACCCAATACCGTATGACCAGGAGCACGCTGTTCCTGAAATTCGGTAAAAACTCCGGCCGCATAGGCTCCTTTCCATGCGCTGTCCAGATTATTAAAAATCCTTTCACGATTGGTCTTCCCTGTCCAGTAAGGGATGATTACCTCCTCATAAGCCTTCCTGGTTTGCTTATCTACTCTGAAGGAGACCTTTTTCCTGCTATCCAGGATATCCAGGTCTTCTAAAGAGTGCAGGTTGATCTCAGGATAGGTGGGCGTTGCTTTGGGTGCGGGTCCCCGTTCGCCAACGATTAATTCATTATTGTTAATGCAGATGGCCTTATTTTTCAAGATATATTCAAAAGCCCTGGCCCGCTGCACCGGGATGGAGTACTGTGTGGCTGAAAGCCCCTTATAAAATTCAGTCACCAGGAGTCCCCGTTCCGCTGACAGTCGGTTCACTGCATTCAGGCTTTCTTTTCTAAGTCTTACTATTCTGTCGGTCATTACACTCAAATTTCAATCTATTTCTTTCATCCTCCAATGAATACGTCAAGACCGGTCTTTTCAAATTTCTCCTTTAGTTGCCACATAAATTTCTGATCAGGTTCCTTCACTTCGGGAAGCTGCTGTTTCATTCGTAACCTGAAATACTTATTCTCCGAAATACGGTGATAGGGCAACAAGTGTACCTCTTTCAGATACTCCTTTCTCTCTTCAATAAAAAAGACCATCCGGTTCACTTCATCATCTGAAGTACTAATCCCGGGAATCACCGGGATGCGGAAAATAATCTGAGCTCCACTTTCAAGAAGGAAATCGGCATTGGACTGGATTAATCCATTATCCACCCCTGTATATTTTTTATGGAGTTCAGGATCCATATTTTTCAGATCATAAAGAAACAGGTCCGTATGATCCAGAATCCTCTCAAATTGCTCGCATTTTGCAAATCCGCTGGTATCAACAATGGTGTGCAGACCATTTTTTTTACACTCCTCAAGCAACACTGCCAGCGCATCTGCCTGCATCATGGGTTCACCTCCTGAGAAAGTAATCCCGCCACCCGATTCTTCATAAAAATGGCGGTCCTTAAGCAAGGTCTCCATCAATGCTGCAACTTCGATCTTCTCCCCGTAGGTTTTCCTTCCCGGTATGCTTTGTCCATTCACTTTTCTCTCAATATCCACGGTATATGGCTCTTTTGCCTGACTCTCGGGATTGTGGCACCACCAGCAACGAAGGGGACAACCCTTCAGGAACACGGTGGTCCGGATCCCGGGCCCATCATGTACTGCAAAACGTTTAATATCAAAAATTATCGCTGTTGGCATTCGATTAAGTTTACTACAAGTAAATAAAGAATAGAGAATTTTCTAACTTTTATACCTTTTTTAACTTCCATTTTCCCCTTCGGAATATGACCAGGGCAATAAATGTCAGCGCAGTCTCACCGATCAGGATGGAATAGCAGACCCCGTTGATGTGCAGGTCGAACACCCTGGTAAACAGATATGCAAGCGGGATCTCCATGAGCCAGAAGGCAATGAAGTTGATCCACACCGGGGTGGCCGTGTCTCCTGCCCCGTTGATGGAATTGATCATCACCATGCCCAGGGCATACACAAAGAAGCCGAAACTGACCACCCGAAGACAGGTTACACCGCTCTGCAGCACCACAGGTTCATCTGCTCCATCCACGAAAAAACCAATGAAAGAATCGGGGATCGCGATAAAAATGATAGAGACCAGTCCCAGGAAAATCATATTTCCCAACCCTACTACCCAGGCTGACCGTTCAGCCCTTTCCGGCTTATTCGCTCCCAGGTTCTGCCCCACCAGCGTTGCTGCTGCATTGGCCATTCCCCAGGAAGGAAGCAACACAAACATAACGATCCTGATGGCAATGGTATACCCGGCTACCACCTCTTCCCCGAGGCTTGTAATCACCCAGACCAGGAAGATCCATGAGGAAGTAGCAATAATATTCTGGCCAATGGCTCCCAGTGAAAGCTTCAGTAATTTAACCACTTCGCTGATTTTAATAACGATCTGCTTCGCCCTGACTTTCACCCTGTATTTTCCCCGGCCCAGCAGGTAGAGCTGGTAGACCACTGCTACACCCCTACCGATATTGGTGGCCACGGCAGCTCCTTTGATCCCCATTTCCGGGAATGGACCAATACCAAAAATAAGCAATGGATCAAGGATGATATTCAGAATGTTGGCGAACCACAGGACCCTCATGGAAATGGCTGCATCTCCACTGCTTCTGAATACAGCATTGATGATGAACAGAAGCATAATAACACCGTTTCCCCCCAGCATGATGGTAGGATACATATATCCCATTTCGACTGTTTCCGCCGATGCACCCATCAGTCTGAGCAGGTCCCTTGCAAAGAAAATACCTATTGCAGAAAACAACAGGGAGACAACGACTCCTGCAAAAATAGCCTGAACGGCAGCAATGGAGGCCTCTTCAGGGCGCTTCTCCCCGATCCTCCTGGAAACAAGCGCAGTAGTTCCCACGCTGAGCCCGATCCCGATGGCATAAATAATGGTCATCAGCGATTCGGTGATTCCCACAGTAGCGATTGCTTCAGCCCCCAGGCGGGAAACAAAGAAGATGTCTACCAGCGCGAAAACCGATTCCATAATCATCTCCAGGACCATGGGAATGCTGAGTAATATGATTGCTTTTTTTAACGGGATCTGAGTGAAATCCTGCTCCGAACCTGCAATAGCTTCACGCAAATCCTGAAAAAATTCACGGACAAAAAACTTTGAAAACCTTGATCTGATACTTATATGTGACATTGATTTGAGAATTACCGGTTAGAAAAGAAAACAGAGTGACGGCGCCCGCTTTAAAAGGAGAGCGGGTTGCAGGTCACAGTCATATTTCCAATAATCCTCATCTTTTTCGGATATAGAAGATCAAAAATAGGAGCTTCCGGGAACAAATCAAAATAATAATCAGATAATTAACGAATAATTATCCACACCCGGACTCAGCCAGTTGTTTTAATCTTTTGGCAGCATCCTTTTTTGTGATCTTTTTAAGTGATTTCCCAAATACACGGTAGGTTTTATATACCTCACCCCCCATATATTCCATTTCAGCCCTTACTTTGTTGTTGGTCTCCATTTCCAGATGACTGTCGATGTATTCCAGTTTCCCTATCCGGGCCGACTCCAGCATGGCAGATCCCATGATGGTATCGAGTCCGCGGTTCTGGAATTCGGGATGAATGGCGCCCAGTAAAAGGTTCAGCTGTTTGGATCGCCGTCCGGCTATCAGGATTTGAAGGATCCCGAAAGGCAGCAGATAACCCCTCGATTTTTTGATCCCTTTGCTAATATCGGGCATCCCGATCACAAAAGCGACTGGCTCATGCCGTTCATTAACCAGCACTTTAATATACTGTGGGTCCATGATCAGCAGGTATCGGTTGGCAAAATCGTCCATCTCCTCCAGGGTAAACGGTATGAATCCGTAAACATCTGTAAAAGTATCATTGATCAGCGTAAATATGGGACGTATGAGGGGTTTCAGGTCTTTACGTCGGGTAAACTCAAGGAGTCGGATTTTCGGATTATTGCTCTTAGCCCGCTCTGCAATTTTATGGTATAGTTCTGGAGTTTTGTCAGGAATCTGGATCTTATAAACCACCAGGTCGATCTCCTTTGTGAATCCAAGGGCCTTCAGGTGACCGATCACATACTCAAAATTACAGTGGGAGGCAATAACTACCGGCTGATGAAATCCATCAATTAAATACCCCTGTGGGTCTTTATCTGAAAAAGCAAGTGGTCCCACCAGTTTATCCATACCCTTGATCCGGGCCCAGTCCTCCACATGTTGCAGCAGTACCTGGATCACTTCCCGGTCGTCCCAGGACTCCAGGTAATTGAAACGGGCATAGTTCTCCCGGTGTATTTCATTGTATTTGTAATTGATGATCCCCATGATCCGTCCAACCAGATCCCTTCCCCTGTATGCCAGAAGCATGATCACATCGCAATATTCGAAGGCCTTGTTCTTATCTGAATCAAAATACTCCCACTCATCGGAATAGAGGGGAGGGATCCAGTTGCTATGGCCCCTATGAATTTTCGCAGGAAGATGAATGAATTTACGCATATCCTGTTTTGTACAAACAGGTTTAACAGTAACACCCATGAAAGAGGTTTTTGTGGTAGCTCAGGATGCCAAAATAGAGTTTTTCCGGGACTTTTAAAACTTTTCAGCAAGTTCCATCAGTGCATTTCCGGTTATCCTGTTGCAAGCACTTTGTGACGTTTGGGGATTAGTAGGAAATGTAGCTGAAATTACTTTTGCCCCCGCTTGGTTTCAATAACCACCACACCGCTTGCACCCCGCGACCCATATATAGCAGTCATGCCATCCTTCAGAACATCAATGGACCTGATATCGCATGGATGGATCCAGTCAATGTTGCTGGTCACCCCACCATCGACCACATACAGGGCCTCTGAACTCATGTTGATAGAAGTTGCACCGCGCACATAAATAGCTCCTCCATAATTGTTGCGGCTGACTGTTACCCCGGGGAATCTCCCCCTGATCAGTTCGAATATATTTTCATAGTTGCAGAACTCATTGTTCTCCTGTTCGAGGTGACTCACCGCATAACTCAGATCCTGCTGGTTAATATAGCCATATCCTGTAGCCAGTTCCCTGTTGGCCCTGCTATTTATAAACACCAGGTTGATGAGCAGGGTATCTGTATCCGGTCCCACCTTCCGGCTAACTGATTGAAATGCTTTTGGTCTTATCCTGATCACATCATTCTCCTGGCATACAATACTAAAAAGACCGAGTGAATCAGATTTTACAGCCGCTTTGCTCTTTTTTGTTTTGACCTCAATGTTCTGAAGTGGGTACTTATTATATGCAGTAAGTTGTCCATAGACCACTCTGGTTTGGGAATATGTGGAGGAAGCCAGAAACAAAATTAAAGCTATGATTATTGTTGATTTCATAATTGATTCGTTTTGGGATATGTATCTTTTAGTAAGATGCGTTTCGGGTCAATAGCCCTATCTGTTGAAGCACTCATTTACCCGGAATTCATCAAATGGCATGTTTCCCAGGCTTAACAGCCTGCAAAATTAATCTGATATGTTCCGGGGTGGTGCCACAACAGCCACCTACAATGTTGGCACCGGCTTCAACCAGGGATTTCGCCTGGGAAGCCATTTCAACAGGAGTTTCAGGAAATACTGTTTGGCCATCCTGATAATGAGGTAATCCAGCATTGGCATGTACAAGAATTGGTAAATTCTTTTCCATTTTCCTTATCTCTCTTACAATATCCACCATTCCTGCTATTCCATTTCCACAATTTGCCCCGATAATGTCAGCATCCGCTGTACGAGCCGATTCGACCGCTTCAGCTACGGTGGTACCCATCATGGTTCGGTATTCATTGCTCTGGGTTCTCTCAAATGTAAATGTACAGACCACCTCCAGGTCCGAAACACTTTTTGCTGCTTTTACGGCCAGTGTTGACTCCTGGATATCGGACATGGTTTCAACAAGCAAACCGTCTACTCCTCCCTCAATGAGCCCTCTTGCCTGCTCCTTGAATCCTTCAAGCAACTCCTCTTCGGATATTTCTCCCATGAAAACCATTTTGCCTGTCGGACCCATTGACCCAAGAACCATCACCTTGTCTTCGGCAGCTTTCCTGGAGATCTCAGCAGCAGCACGGTTTATTTTATATACCTGGTCTTTGAGGCCATAGGGTTCAAGCTTGAAAGGGCTTCCTCCAAAACTGTTTGTAAGAATAATATCAGCCCCTGCTTCCACATAACTCCTTGCAATTTCAAAAACATCATCGGGTCTGGTCAAATTCCATGATTCGGGACATTCATCAGTGGAAAGCCCCCTCTGATGTAAAAATGTTCCCCATGCACCGTCTGACACCAGGATATTACCACCCTTTAATCTATCCAGAATTTTTCCCATGTTTATCTTAAATTGCTTTTAAATGATTATCAACCTTTCGATCTCAAGTTAATACCTGAAATTGAATAAATCCGCTATCGCATAAAGAAACAGATAAAATCCATACAATGGCCCTTCACCTGTAGTGTATCTGACTCGTAATGTTGACTGCAGGATATAAGCAGTCTTTGACTCAATAGCCCTGCAGATTCAGCCGGACCTTGTCCAGGCTCTCATTGGAACCCACCAGGGTTACAATATCACCCAGGCGCAATCGGGTATATCCGTGGGAAATAATGGGATGGTCACCCCTGGTCACTGAGAGGATGATAACATCTGAGGGTAACCTGAGGTTCCGGAGGGTTATTCCGTGGTAATCGGAATTCCGTAATTCAATATCGATGGAATCCTGATTTTCATCCATACCCAGTAAAAGTGAAGTAGCGATAGGAGCCCTCACAAAATGCTCAAGCAAGGAGACCATGGCTATGGTGGGATCCATTACCATAACGCCGATCTTGTGGAATTTCTTGTAGAATTCCCTGTCGTGTAGCCTAACAATCAGGTGTTTTGTACCGAAGTGTTCATAAGCTGTTTCACAGATGGCGTAATTCTCGTCTGCAGAAAGCAGACAGACAATGGTATCGGCCGTTTCAGCACTGAATTTCCTTAAAGAAATATGATCAGTACCCTTTAAATCGTGAACGACGAACTCGTTGTTCTCAAGGAGCTCCCCGGATGGATTCGTAACGACAAACTCCACCTCCCAACTCTGTTTTTTCAGCTGATTTGCCAGGGCTACGGATTGATTTTCCCATCCGAAAATAAGGATCTTCTTTTCCACTTCATAGGTGCCATCAGATTTCACATGGACCTCACCGGCAAGATGCAACGCCCATTTGAACAGAGGCGGACCAACAATTTGATTCAGCACAATGACTGAGATCATTACCGTAGCAAACTGCCCACCCCAACCTGGATATTCCGAAGCAATAATCGTGGCCAGGCCCACTCCTACTCCTGCCTGGGTTATATAAGGCATCCAGGAAATCCTTCGATACAGGGGTGGGTCTTTTGCAGTCGCACTGCCCGTATAGCTGGCCAGGAGCAGTGAGAAGAGCCTTGCTCCAAAGATGATTATTGTAACAAACCACAAGGAAGCAACCACTTCCAGGGAGATCATGGCCCCGGTCAGTGTGAAGAAAACAATATAGATATACGGACCCGTTTCCTTTACAATCCTGACAAAATCGTTTCTGTATACTGAGAAATTGGTCACCAGGAAACTTCCGATAATACAGATCAGCAAGGGTTCAATATGCAGTTCAAGACCCAGGTACAGGCTGAAGTGGTCCGCGATAACGCGCGTAAACAGATACACCACAAATCCGGTCAACAGGAACAGAACCTTTTTTAACGGCATGGCCCCTTTGATCGTGAAGATCAGCCTGAGTATCAGCCAGACCAGGAATCCCAATCCAAAAGCCAGTACCAGTTCGGCAACCACCTGGAGAATGTAAATCAACCTGAATTCTACTTCCTCGATCAGAGACTTGGAAAGAGTGAATATGACAGCAAAGAAGATGATCACCCCAAAATCCTTGACTACAGTCACCCCGATAGAGGTCTGGGTGAACGGTCCCCGGGCACGAAGCTCGTTAATGATGGCAATGGTTGATGAAGGTGAGTTGGCAATAGCAATGGTCCCGGCCAGCATGGATATAGAGATCTTAGCAGCCAGGGTCATATCCTGGAGAAAGGGGATCAATGAAGCTAGAAAGTAAACACTAAGACTTACAAGGATGAATGAAGCCAGGATCTGGCTGATGGTCATCGAAACAATGCTCTTTATTCTGCTTCTCAGATCCTTTAGGTAGAGTTCCGAACCCACTGCAAAGGCAATAAATGCAAGCGCTATATCATTTAGAAAACTAAGCCTTGGTAAAGCCTCAGAGTCGATCAAACCAAGCAATTCAGGACCGGATACCAGGCCAATAATCAGGAATCCCGTGATCAATGGCAACTTCAGCTTCTGGAATACTCCGGCTATCCTGCCCGCTGCGACTGCCACCATCCCAAATGCGCCCAGGTAAATAAGCACCTGCATAACTGTACTTAGCCCCTCTAAACCAGAACCCATAGTTTAACCTCCTGTCTTCTATATCATGTAATATATGAAAAAACAGCGATACCCATAATCCCAAATCCCCAGGCCTGCCTGTGAGACCAGATTTCTTATTGTTGTAATCTTAAAAAAAACTATATTTGCAGCCCGAAAGTTCTACAAGAAATGATGGCGAGGTAGCTCAGGTGGTTAGAGCGCATGATTCATAATCATGAGGTCGGGAGTTCAAGTCTCCCTCTCGCTACAAAAAAAGCCTTTCTGATGAAATCAGAGGGGCTTTTAACATTTTGGACGTTGAAAGCTTGCTTTCATTAAGGACATAAGGGAAAAAGACCATTTTGTGAGTAAAACGAGCAAAAGGCTTTTCATTTGTTAAGCCTCCCAACCAGACTTCTTGAGCCTCATGTAATGAGGCGAAAAACCTCCCTCTCGCTACACTCATTATCAGCTACTTACAGCACACTACTTGTTATAAGTAGCTTTTTGTTTTCACACTATTTTCATACAACTTTTATCTGCTTTCTCTTTTCCAGGATTTTGATTATCATTATTGTAAGTGATTGATAATTACGACAAGAAGCAAATTTGATGTACCTGCTTTGTCGGATTTGAACGAAGTTCGAACCTTCTTCGAGGGAGAAGAAGGTTGATCTGGCTGATCTTGGGGCGGTTTTGGCCTGATCCGCAATGAGTAGTCCAGTGAGGCGGGACGAAAATCCCTTTCTGTTTCAGGACAATAGTGTCAAACCTTGAAATGCTATCCATATATTGATGCTTCGATGTCATCGCTTGATTTCCTTTTCCATCTTCTTCTGCATGCGGAGATAGAGCCAGGCCAGGAAACCGTAGTCATCAATGAAATCAACTGGCAGGTCCAGGTTAATACCTTTGCGGTATCTCGGGAAGCTGAGTTTGGAAGCGATCAGCAGGAGCAGGGGGCGTTTTATATAGCCTTTCATTACGCCCCGGGTGATCATGAAGGTGGAGGGTTGGGCCACTGTATGGCTCCCGGTATTAAGTAGTTTCATGTCGGGTGTTTATTGAATCCAGATGAAGATAAGGATAAGAATGAAACCAAGCAACATGAACCAGATACCCCGTGTCAGGAAACCCTTCCTTCCCCTAACCATTACAAGTCCACTCAGGGCCAGGAACACCAGCAGGAAGGAGAACACATCGGCCACGGCCACCCAGCCTTTTCGCTGATTCAGGTGTAACTGGTTGATGAAGAGCATCAGGCCTCGCCTGAAATAGCGTTCGTATTGAACCCGGCCGGTGGGGACATGATAATCACCTTCCCCGCCTTCAAAATAGAAGCTAATGTATTCACCCTTCAGCCTGCTGTGGGTGAGATCCACATCCGATTCGCTGTCCATGGTTTCCCTGAACTCTGACAGGTCCATTCCGGTTGCCAGACTTAGTTCAGCGCTTTCTGTCCGGGTGGCCGTAAAGACGTTTTTATGGGAAAGAAAGAAACCCGACAGGGCGTAGACCAGGCTCATGCCTACCGCAAAGTAGCCGATGTCGCGGTGCAGCTCTCTGAGCCATTGTCGCAGGCTTTTTTTACCTGATCTCATAGGAAGTGGCTTCCAGGGTAAGGGCCATATGAAAAGGGATCTCCCCGTTTACGATCTGCTGATGGATTTCCTGGATCATGGCGATCTCTTCCTTGAAATGGGCCGTTTCCTCTTCTCCCTTGTGGTTTTCCCTTGTCTTTTTTTCCCAGGCTTCCACTGCCTTTGCATCCATTTGTACAGGGACCAGTTTCCCCCTTACATAGGCGGTATGTCCCAGGAGGGAGGCATCAAGGGTGGGGAAGTCCTCCCCCAGCTCCACTTTGATGAATGCGCTGTCATCCGCATCCACGATTTTAAAACGTTTCCAGGTATGCTTGCATACGTGCTCCACGATTCCCTTTACCTTGATTTCCTGACCGGCCAGCTCCTTTCCCCTGAGGAATACTTCTCCCACACCCAGGTACTCGGATTCAAGCAGGGGCGCCTGTTTGGCTTCCTGGCTACTGCCGGGGGATTTACTTCCTGAATTACAGGAATGGATACACAGGGAAAGCAGGATGAGACAGGTGTAAAGCAGTTTTATTTTCATGGCTCTGATGATTAATTGAAATTTAAATGTCGAAGGTGAGAACCAGCTTGATGTTCCGTCCCATGGCAGGAATGTAGGAACCATAAGGCTGATAATCCAAATCAAATACGTTATTCACGATGACGCGCAGCTTGGGATGACCGGGAAGCGCGTTGGAATTTAGTCCGGCCGAAAGGTTCAATACCGCATGGGGATCGGAAGGAATATATCCCCAGGGCCCTCCTTCGGTTCCTTCCGGGGGTGTTGGGATGCGGTCCTGGGCTGCGGCCATTTCGCACTCGGCTTTCAGGCTGTAGCCGGTTAGCCAGGTCTTATTTACCGTGCCCCGGTAGTGAAGCTCCAGGGTGGTGTTTAAGGGAGGAATTCCGAAAAGGGGGGCGTTTTCCTCGTCCGACAGATCAATCCCGAATACGTAGGCAGCCCCCAGTCCGGCATAGAGCGCATTGGCCGGGGAAAACACGCCATCGAAACGGTAGGAGAGGGAAAGCTCGCCTCCCGACAGGGTGGCATTGGTATTGATATAGGTGAAATCCACATCCGGGTCATCGGCCACAGGAGCTTCGTTGATGAAGTCATGCAGGCGGATATGGAAGAGGCTCAGGTCGTAATTCAGTTTTTTTTCCAGGGTTTCTCCCCTCCAGCCCAGGTCCAGGTTCCAGCTGTACTCGGGTCTCAGTTCCGGGTTACCCACCTTAATGCCCTTGCAGGAAATGATCTGGGTAAAGAGTTCCTCGGCAGTGGGCATGCGGAATGCCCGTCCTACGTTGAAGGAGAGGTGACTGTGTTGGGTGGGGGAGAATACCAGTCCGGTATTTCCGCTCAGGGCTTTCCGGATCTGTGTCCGCTCATCTCCGCCGGTGCTTTCCCCTTCCTGGACGGTGGCCATGTCATAGCGGATACCAGCAACAATGCGAAGCTTATTGCTAACTTCCCATTCATCGTTGAGGAAGATGCCGATGTCCTGCTGTCCGGCGTTGGTATATCCATCAATGGTTCCCTCGGTCCCGTAATAGTAATCGTATACAGTGGTGGGATTGTCCAGTCGGAAAAGGTAGGCATCCGCTCCCAGGCTGAGCCGGTTGCCGGACCAGGGCTTCAGGATGGCGAACAGGCGGCCTCCTCCATAGTTACTTTTATAGTGGACCACATCCAGGGAACTGAGATTACCGCTGATCTCACTGTAGCGATACTGGTGGTAGTCGCGCATGCCGTCATCGTAATACAGATTCACATGCACGGCTTCTACAATGCCTCCCGGGGTCCAGGAATAACCCAAATCGGCATGCAGGTTTTCTTCCAGGTTATTGATCCTGGTGAAATATTTGGTGGGGCCGTTGAAACCCCGGGGCTTTCCCCAGTCGCCGTAGTGGTAGCTTGCATTGAGGAGTAGTTCCTGGTTTTTCCCCAGCTTCACCCCGGTATTCAGGGCCAGGTCGCGGTCCTCCACAGCACTGTTCTCCGCTTCCTCCCCGTTCCCGTAGACCATGTTCCTGGTCTTCCGGTATTTCCCGTTTACAGAGATTCCGAAGCTTTCTCCCTTGTGACAGACCCGGGCCATTTCCAGGAATTCGTTATTGTTGCTTCCATATCCGGACAGGATGTGGGCGGAGGTCTTTCCTTGCCCGAACGGAGTATTACTGAGTACATTGATGATCCCTGATATGGCCCCGCTACCGTAGATGACCGAGCCGGGCCCCTTGATTATTTCCACTTTCCGGGTATCGTAGATGTTCATGTCCTGCCCGAAATATCCGCCAGGAAAGGTGCCAATACGCCGGTTGCCGTCTTTCATGATGACCAGCCGGTTGGAATTCAGTCCGCGGAGAATAATGGGCGAATGGTACTCCCAGACCTGGGTGAAGCCAGGAGTGGCCGACAGCATGTCGGTCAGGTTCGAGTTCATCTTATCCACGATCTGCCGGTGGGAGATCACACTGGCCGACCGGGTTAGTTTAAGCTTCTGCTGCTCATACAGGGATGCGGATACGACCACATCGGATATCTGAGTGGATTTGGGTTCCAGTTTAACGAGGAGATCACTGCCGGGTGTAGTGGATCCAAGCCTGACTTCCTGTTTGTAGAAATTAATATGACTGATTACCAATACGGTGCCTTCCGTCTTTTTGATTTTAATTTCAAAGCTCCCGTCCTCCCCGCTGGAAGTGCCATGCGGACTGTTCCGGACGGATATATTGGCAAAGGCCACGGGCTTTCCGCTCTGCCTGTCTTCCACCTGTCCCACAACCCGGAGTGCGTCCTGTGCCTTTGCAGCAGACAAAGGAACGATCATCAATGCCATTGCAAGAACCAGTCCACCTGCGGCGAACCGGTTCCTGGTTTTCAGAATACTCATTTAAACCTGTTTTTCTGCCACATGATCCCTGATCTGGGGTGTAAATGATCTGGATTTCATCTTAGTCTACAAAATCCCAACTGATGGAAATAAAGCCGGTGGAAGTAGGAGCCGGATCGGCGGGAAAATCGCTTACAATGAGTTTAACAAGGCGTCCGTCGCGGGTCTTGATGATCCAGACAGGTTCGTCATCGGCCACTTTGTTGTTGGCGGCAGTTTTCCATTTGATGCCAATGGCCAGTTTACCGTATTCGGTCATCAGGTCCGCCATGATGGGTTTTCCTGTGTCCCCGGTGGGTACAGTCGAAACATCAAAGCTTTCATCATCATTCTGCAGGGAATAGCTCTGTATATTCGAACTGCTTAATGCGTTAAATCCGGTCATGCCTGTGCAGGATGGATCCACGCTGGAATAGTTCACCGCTTCCACCGAATTGTCGTATAACTTGATGTATGGGGCTCCGCCCAGGCTGCCATCGGGCTTTTCTCCCTTTATGGTCTTGATCACAATGTCCTCTTCGAAGTCGGTTACCGTTGTGGAATCGATGTTGTTTCCACCTCCAGTGTCCTCCCTGTACTCAAAGTCGAATCCCACACCGCCTGGATTTCGGTTGGCACAGATAAGGTAGGGGGATTCCAGGCTTTCGAATTTCCCTTCATTGGGATCGGGATCGTTGTTTCCGTTTTCGTCACATGCCACAAATACCGTCCCGGCCAGGAAGGTAAATAATGCAAGGAATAACCATGATTTCGTTTTCATTGTTTGTGATTTTTTTAAGTTGAATTCGAATAACAAAAGAAGTGAACATGCAGAGATAATCCAATCCCAATAATTGAGGGTATTTCGGGATATTCCTCCTGATTAATGGGGAGTAAGACACGCTCCCCAAATCTGATGAAGGGCCAGGGATTATTTCACCATTAATAATGATTGCAATATCCCTTGTCTGCCTGTTACTTTAAACTTCTAAAATCAAAAACAATGATCGTACTCAGGCAATCGGTGAATGAACATTGGACAAGGCTGCATATGGCAGGAAGTTTCAGGCTGCTCCGGGAAGAGTAGATGAGAAACGGGGAAATACAATCTGTAAGCGAGACTCAAGACAAAGGAAAATGAAGATCTTATTTATGCTCAAGACCTATCTGAAGGGCCGCCGGGGCTTCCTGCCAGGAGCCATGGTCCTGTCAGCCCTCAGCACCCTGTGCGGGATGCTGCCCTACATTTTTATCTGGCTCATTGCCCGTATACTATTCAGAGTGGCGGCTGATGAGGCACATGAACAAATCAGCACCTATGCCTGGTGGGCGGTGGGAACAGCAGTTTCCGGGGTCGTACTCTACTTCCTGGCCCTGACCGTATCGCACCTGGTAGCCTTTCGTGTGGAGTCGCGAATGAGGGGGGATGCTATGAAACGGATCCTTGATCAGCCCCTGGGCTTTTTCAACCAGCAAACCGTAGGGCGCATTCGGAAGATCATAGATGACAATGTAAGTATTACCCATGGTTTTCTGGCTCACCAGCTTCCCGATCTGGCCGGGACCATCCTTGCGCCCCTGGGAACCCTGGTACTGATCTTTGTCTTTGACTGGAGACTTGGCCTGGCCTGCCTGGTACCCATTTTCTCGGCCATGGGGGTTATGGCCTTCATGATGGGAGGAAAGGGCAGGTATTTCATGAACCAGTATATGAATTCACTGGAAGAGATGAATACCGAAGCGGTGGAATATGTCCGGGGGATCCCCGTGGTGAAGGTCTTCCAGCAGACTGTGTTTTCCTTTAAAAATTTCCATGCCAGTATTCTCCGTTACCGGGACATGGTGTCTGAATACACCCGTAACTGGGAAAAATCCATGTCCACCTACACCGTCATGATAAACGGCTTTGCCTTTTTCCTGGTTCCGGTGGCTATTTTGCTGATTGGCAATACCGGGAACCTGGCCGGAGTGGTGCTGAACCTGTTCTTCTATATTCTTATTACCCCGGTTTTCGCCCAGTCCATCATGCGGAATATGTACCTGAACCAGGCCGGTGCTCAGGCCACGGAAGCTATTAATCGGATGGAAGAACTCCTATCCGGCACCCTGCTCCCCGAGGCAACCGAGGGTTCCAGACCCAAAACTTTTGATATCCGGTTTAAAAATGTGAGTTTCAGTTATCCCGGAAGCGGACAGAGAGCTGTGGATGGGGTTAGCTTCACAGTTCCAGAGGGAAGTCGTGTTGCCCTGGTGGGGGCTTCCGGCGGGGGAAAGACCACCATGGCCAGGCTGATACCCCGTTTCTGGGATGTGGATGAGGGGAGTGTAAGGATTGGCGGTGTGGATGTCCGCAACATGGCTAATGAAGATCTCATGGACTCCATATCCTTCGTGTTTCAGAATACACGGCTTTTTAAAACCAGTCTCCGGGAGAACCTGCTCTTTGGGAAGCCGGATGCTACGGAAGCAGAGATGCAGAAGGCCTTGCTGATGGCTCAGTGTGAGGAGATCCTCGAGCGGCTTCCAAATGGATTAGATACCCGTATCGGTGTTGAAGGTACCTATCTTTCAGGAGGGGAGCAACAGCGTATGGCCCTGGCAAGGGCCATGTTGAAGGATGCACCCATTGTTGTGCTGGATGAGGCCACGGCCTTTGCCGATCCGGAGAACGAACACCTTATACAGCAGGGCCTCAGGGAGCTGGGCAAGGGAAAAACGGTATTGATGATTGCCCACCGCTTGAGTTCGGTAATGGATGCCGACAGGATCATTGTAATCAACCGGGGGAAGATTGTCGAAGAGGGGCAACACGAGGAATTGCTTCAAGAGAAGGGACTCTATGCAAAAATGTGGAAGGAATACAAACAATCGGTCAGGTGGACCCTGGGAAGAAAGGAGGTGAGCCATGCTTAGTTTTGTGATGGATCGTTTTGCCATGACCCGAAAGGGCGCCGTGGATTTTCTAAAGGCGGTGGCCTGGACCACTTTGCTGAACCTGTCCCTGATGCTTCCGGCTGTATTTATCTTTCTCTTCCTGGATGATTATCTGCGCGGTGTTTTTGATCCGGCATCTGCACCTGCACACGGTCTCTGGTACTATGTTATTCTGGCCCTGGCCTTTATGGCGGTCATGTGGTTGATTGCCGTATTTCAGTATAAAAGCACCTATCTGGCCATCTATACTGAAAGTGCCAACAGGAGGCTAAATCTTGCCGAAAAACTACGCATCCTGCCCCTGGCCTTTTTCGGGGAGAAAAACCTGTCCGACTTGACGGCGACCATTATGAATGATACCACTGACTTGGAGCATACTTTTTCACATGCGGTACCCCAGGTGTTTGCTGCTACAGCCAGCATCCTGCTCATGGCCATTGGTCTCTTCTTCTATAACTGGCAGCTTTCGTTGGCCCTGTTCTGGGTGGTTCCCCTGGCAGTTTTTGCCTTTTTCCTTTCCAAGAAATTCCAAATGAAGAACCACCGGGTCATTTATGATCGGAAGAGGGATGTGAGCGAGCATATCCAGGAAGGCCTGGACACCATCCAGGAGATCAAGGCCTACCGGCTGGAGCACAGATACCGGGATAGACTGGAGAATAAACTGGGCCGCTATGAAAAAAGCCTGATCAGCGGGGAACTCCTGAATGGGATGCTGCTGAATGTTTCTGTAGTTCTGCTCAAACTTGGCCTGGCAACGGTTATCATCGTGGGTGCCAGGCTGCTGACGGCCGGGACCATTGATCTGTTCATTTTCCTGATCTTCCTAATGATTGCTTCCCGTATTTACGAACCTGTAAACGAGGTCTTTAATAGTCTGGCCGCTCTTTTCTACCTGGATATCCGCATCAGGCGCATGCGCGAAATGGAAGCTCTTCCCGTACAGCAGGGCCTGGAGGAGTTCTCGCCAGCCAGTTTCGATATCACTTTTGAACATGTAGATTTCTCCTATGAAAGCGACAAGCAGGTATTAAGTGATGTGAACTTCACAGCCAGACAGGGGGAAATCACTGCACTGGTAGGGCCCTCTGGGGGAGGGAAAACCACCTCGGCCAAGCTGGCGGCCCGCTTCTGGGATGCCAGTTGCGGCCGGATCCTGCTAGGAGGGGAAGATATCAGTGGCATTGATCCGGAAGTGCTGTTGAAACACTATTCTGTAGTCTTCCAGGATGTGGTCCTCTTCAATGCTTCTGTAATGGAAAACATCCGCCTGGGACGCCGGGATGCCTCCGATGAAGAAGTAGTGAAGGTGGCCCGCCTGGCCCGTTGCGATGAGTTTGTATCCCGCCTGCCGGAAGGATATCAGACAGTAATCGGGGAGAACGGGGAAACCCTGTCGGGCGGTGAGCGTCAGCGTATTTCAATTGCCCGCGCTCTTCTAAAGGATGCACCTATTGTGCTTCTGGATGAAGCCACAGCATCCATAGATGTAGAAAATGAGACCCTGATCCAGGCCGGGATTTCCGAGCTGATCCGGGACAAGACCGTGATCATCATTGCCCACCGCATGCGCACCGTAGCCAATGCAGACAAAGTGGTGGTCCTGCACAAGGGGGAAGTAGTGGAAAACGGGGATCCGCAGAAGTTGATTCTTGAAGGGGGTATATTTGCCGGGATGGTTGACAGACAGATGTCTATGGACTGATCTCATTTGCTGACAGGGATTCCTTCGTAGGCATAAAATCACTACTATTTGGGATTGTATGCGGAAGATTCGGTGACTATTTTTGCACTTGATTTAATCTAAATAAGCGCATATGAAATTACGACTGTTTATAATTGTTGCCAGCTCCTTGCTGCTTTTTTCCTGTAATTCAAGACCGGACACGAATACCCGGACCCAAAACCAGGATGAGACTGAAGGCGAAGCAAAAATCGGGGTCCTGATCGTAAGCCATGGGTCGCATTCCCCCAATTGGCGCCAGATGCTCCTGGACGTTGAAACCCGTGTGGAAGCAGAGATCCTGAAAACAGGAGTGGCCGAGGTCCGTTCCGCCTTTATGGAGTATACCGAGCCCAGTATTGCTTCGCAGCTGAAAACCTTCGACCAGGAAGGGTTTTCTGAGGTTATCATCGTTCCTCTTTTCCTGACAGTAAGTACACATACGGCCGACGATATCCAGAACATTGTAGGCATGCAGTCCAATCCTGATGTACAGGGCAAGCTTAAAGAGGAAGGGATTGAGGTGTACCAGCCTGAAGCCAGTGTTACCCTGACTCCCCTGCTGGACTTCCCGGGCTATCTTAAGAAAAATGTGGCCCGGCGCTACCGGGATCTCAGCCAAGATAAAGGCAATGAAGGTGTGGTACTGGTGGCCTACGGTTCCAAACCCTACGAGCAACAGTGGACGGAGCTGATCGTGGAAATCGGGAAATACCTGAAAGCTCAGGAAGAAATGGATCACATTAGCTACGCCTGGTGCGGACACATCGTGCATTTCGATTCCAAACCAACAGCAAGAGCTGTGGAACAGGTGCTTTCTGTGAAAGAAAAGGCGGTGGTCATACCCATACTTGTAGCTGTGGATGAAAAATTCCAGGAAGGCAATATCGTAGAGGGAATCCAGGCCGGGGATCCCTCCGGGGAGGGGGTGCTCTACAAGCCGGATGCCGTGCTTCCAGATCCTGAGATCGACAGGTGGGTGATCGACATTGTAGCAGAAACCCTTAAGTAACACGCATTCAAAACTTTTGAATCTGAAATATCTCAGGAAAATACTGGTGAGCGCGCTGGTTCTTGTGCTGACAGGCTTGATCCTGATCCTTCCTGAAAAGAACAGGGATATGGCCATAAAAGCTTACCAGGATGAGGGAGGAACCATTTTTGGTGATGATCCTGATGCTTTGGGAGGTTTTGGCCTGCTTGACCTGGAGGAAGAAACAGAAGGAGGGTTTGGTATGATAGGAGCGAAGCCTGGGACCACTCAGGGATTCGGGCAAATATGCATCGGTTCATCGGAATCGGATAGTGAATTCAGCTCCAGGATCAGCAATGATCTTGGAGTGGATCCGCTAAGGGTAAGTAGCAAATCCGGTTTCCTGTTTGCAGAACTGGAGGATTTCTCGCTGTATATGGAAAACAACGGAATGAGTAATGTGAAAGGTTTTAACGGTCCCATCGATCTGGCCCTGGTCATGGGCAATGATGGGAAGATGGACAGCCTGATCTACAAGGGATCATCGGAGACCCCATTCTACCTGAGGAAGATGAGCACCGCCGGATATTTCACTCAGTACACCGGCCTGGAGCTGGATCGCAGTCATACCCTGGATGCGGTTTCAGGTGCCACCATTAGCAGCGTGGCAGTTGCCCGGGCTGTGAACGAGCTTTACTGGGCCTCATTCGAGGCCTTTCCTTCACGGGGGACTGGTTCATTTTTGGTAGAAGCAAAACTGAGCAGGATATGGATCCTGAACCTGGCACTCCTGGTAATAATGTTCCTGGCAATGAGTTTACGGAAATTTCGCAGAAAACCGGTGATCCTGATTGTATCGTTGGTCTCCCTTGCCTGGCTGGGTTTTTACCTGAATTCTTCTTTTACTTTTTTGCTGTTCATCCAGGCTTTTGCAAGCAGGGGTCTGTCTGTTTTTACCATTGCCTACATCGGCCTGGTCCTGGTATCTGCCATCTGGTTCAGGAACAGCTACTGCAAGCATGTCTGTCCATACGGGAACGCCCAGCGCCTGGTACAGAAGATATCGCCTTTCCCCAAAAAGCAATTCTTCCTGACCAACAGGCAGTTGAGGCTAATACGCTATGCAGTAGCGGTGTTTATCATTGCCGGGTACCTGGCCGGACTGGATATCCTGTCCCGTTATGAACTCTTTCCTCACCTCTTCGGTGAGGAGTTGAGCAGCGTGATGTTCTGGGTTTCACTGGGGATGGTTCTTATATCACTCAGGGTACCAAATCTCTGGTGCCGGGCCCTGTGCCCAACAGGCTGCGTCCTGGATACCGTATCGGACCTGGCAGAGAAGAGATTCAAATCAGATTCATACAAATCAATACATAAAACAATTTAACATGAAGAGAACTTTTACACTTTTAGCAGCATGCGTATTTGTGATGAGTGCTTTTGCACAGTCAACTGTCGACGTGGTCACAGGTGCAGGATATGCAAATGAAGCCTATTACAGCTTCACAGGCGGTACAGTTTCCACATCGGACAGAACCGCATGGGACCTGAGTTTTCCAACGAACAGGTACGGGATCAATATTCTGGCCAATAGCGGAGCAATGGTTGAACTCTACACCTACACGGGTGGGGATATCAGCGCATGGGAAACACTGGACACCACCGGGATGACCTGGACTCCATTGTATAATTCCATTGCATCATGGGATGAAGGAGCCTTTATGCAGAACCAGGTGGAAGGGGATGATTTTGATTACGGTTGGGGACGTTACAGCATGGCAAATCACCATATTGTAGGAGACAGCCTGTATGTGATCCTTACCGCTTCCGGGAGCTATAAAAAACTCTGGATAGTGGATAAGGATCCCAATTCAGGTGCCAATACCTGGATCTTCAAGTTTGCCAACCTGGATGGAACCGATGAGCATACCGACACCCTTGAGGCTGATCCCTACATGGATAAGAACCACATTTCCTATTCCCTGGAATCAAAGCAAGTCGTGGAGAATGAATCCACCTCGGCGGACTGGGACCTGGTATTTACCAAGTACTATGACTATACGATCCCCTACTATGTGACCGGTGTACTGGCCAATTCTGCCAGGGTAAGCCTTCAGGAAGTGAGCGGGGTTGCGCAGGCAGATTACGAAACCTTTTCCGAAAGCGACTTCAAAGATACCATCAGTGTTATCGGGTCCGACTGGAAAACCTTTGATATGGGCAGCATGGCCTATGTGTTGGATGATGACCGGGTTTTCTTTGCAAAGGTCATGAATGCCGAAGGAACAGATTCCACCTACTGGAAGATGTATTTCACCGCTTTCACGGGTAGTTCGGAAGGCAAATACACCTTTGAACAGAAGCTCCTGGATGCACCCACATCCACTGGGGCAACACTTGAGATCAGCATGCTAGAGCTTTACCCCAATCCTGCCAGCGATCACATCACCATTGTACTGGATGCCCGGGGCGATGTCCGGGTCCGTATGTATAACACGGCCGGACAGATGGTTCATCAGCAGGCCATCACCGCCGGGGGATTCGATCAGCATGCCCTCTCTATAGGTCACCTTCAAACTGGAATGTATACGATTATTGTAGAAGCAGAAAACTACGTAAGCCATAACAAGTTTCTGAAACAGTAATTGTGAGTACGGGCCTGTCCGAAACCTGCATTTCGGACAGGCACTTTTTAAATGAGTTTAATTCTTAGAATGAAGCGACTGCTACTTTTTATCTTTTGTATCCTGGGATACCAGGCCTTTTCCCAGGAACGGATCATCCATATCCTGGTAAGAGACGGGGAGAGCGGTGAGTTTCTGCCCTTCTGCCATGTTTGCACAGAGGACCTGGATTACGGAACTACGAATTATATGACCACGGACCTGGACGGGAAGGCCATCCTTACTTATACCGGGAGAACACTGGTAAGTGTTTCTTTTATGGGATACGAGACCCTCCTGGATACCATAAGCCACTACCAGCCCTCAATTAACTATGAATTGCTCCCCGGATCACTCAGCCTCGACGAGGTGGTAGTAACCGGACAGAATCGGCCCATACCGGTCGACAGGTCCATCTACAACATCAAGGTGATCGGTTCTGAAAAAATTGAGCGCAAGGCTTCCAACAACCTGGCCGAGCTGCTCAATACAGACCTGAACATCCAGATCAACAATGATCCTTCCACGGGTTCTTCCCTGAAGCTGCAGGGAATCTCCGGTGAAAACATCAAGATCCTTGTGGATGGTGTCCCTGTCATCGGCCGGTTGAACGGGAATATCGATTTGAGTCAGATCAACCTGAATGAAGTGGACCATGTGGAAATCGTGGAAGGCCCCATGTCGGTCATATATGGCAGCAATGCCCTTGGAGGGGTGATCAACATCATAACCAAGGAAAACAAGTACGCCAGTTTCAAAGCCGATCTGGACTCCCATTATGAGTCGGTGGGGGTCTACAACTTCAACGGGAATGCCTACCTGAAGCGTAAAGGACACGATATGGGGCTGAAACTGGGAAGGAATTTTTTCCAGGGATACTCCACCGACCCGGATTCGCGCTGGAAGCAGTGGAAACCCAAGGAACAATATGTGGCCGGCCTGCAATATGCCTATAGCAGGGACAGGCTGAAGATCAAGAACAAGCTTGATTATTTCAATGAGCGCCTGCTGGACCGGAACAATCCTTCCCCCCCGTATTATGATAAAGGGCACGATACCTGGTACTATACCCGGCGCCTGAATGGCAGTACAAACGGATTCTACGAGTTTAAAAATTCGGCCAACCTGGACCTGCTGCTTTCTTACTCCTATTATTCAAGGACCAAGAACAAGTACCTGAAGGACCTGACCACCCTGGAAACCACTCTCAGTCCTAATGAGAGCGACAACGACACCTCAGTATTCAATGCTTTCGTGGTACGGGGTGCTTATAATTCACTTGGAGAGGACAGGAAGCTCCAGTACCAGCTGGGCGTGGATGTAAACCTGGAAACCGCCACAGGCAAAAGAATTAAGAACAATTACGAGGACATTGGCGACTATGCCCTGTTTGCCAACCTGCAATGGCACCTGAACAAAAGATTGATCTTTCAGCCGGCGGTAAGACTGGCTTATAATACCAAATACAAAGCACCGGTAGTTCCTTCGGTCAATGTAAAATACCAGTTGCCACAGTCGAGCATTCGCCTTTCCTATGCACGGGGTTTCAGGGCTCCTTCCCTGAAGGAGCTATACCTGTTTTTCTATGACAGCAATCACCAGGTGGAAGGAAATGAGGATCTGAAGGCTGAAAACTCCCATAACTTCAATTTTGCGGTCAACAAAAAGGCTTCTTTGCTGAAGAAACATACCGAGATCCGGCTGAGTGCCTTCTACAACCAGATCTTCAACAAGATCACCCTTGTCCAGGTGGACCCTGACAACCCCCTCCATTACCGCAACGAGAATATCGGTAAGTATGAATCGCTGGGAGGTGCTTTTACCCTGTCGCTGAGCCCGGGACGTTTTATGGACATTCAGGCGGGTATAGCGGAAACCGGCCGCAGGGATGATTACTACGAGTCGGACCGCTTCATTTTCAGTACAAATGCCAATGCCAGCCTGGCGGTGAAATTCCTGAAAAACAGTGCAAATTTCTCCGTGTTTTATAAATACTTCGGCCGCTACCCCCTGTACAGCTATGATGATGCCGGTGAGGTCAATATCACCTACATGAACGACTACCACCACATGGACATCAGCCTGTCGAAGTCTTTTTTTACCCGGAAAATCACCCTCTCCACCGGAGTGAAAAATGTGTTCAACAATACAGTGATTCAGGGATCTACATCCGGAGGCAGCGCTCACGGCGGTGATGCTTCCTCCATCATCGGATGGGGAAGAACCTTTTTCCTCGGGCTCAAATTAAACTTCGTGAAATATGACAGCTAGAAAGCATCTGACAGGCCCCCTTCTGCCCGTATTCCTGGCTGCCTCTCTGCTATTAACCTCCTGCTTCGAAGAGGATGAGATTGTTCCTGTGCACAAATCCGGAGAGTTGGAAACCCTGTCGGTGGAACTGGGGGAGAGCTATCATACACAGGTCTTTCTTGATCTTTCCACCTATTCTATCCAGGCATCAAATTCCATTTATGACTGGGACCTGGCCTTTGAATGTAAAGTGGACGAATGGCATGTAATCCTCAATTCAGCAAAAATGATGCTTGCAGGTAATTCCATGGATACCAGCTTTCAGCAGGTGGATTCGGACGAGGGACTGGAGATGAACTTTGACCACTCCGGCGGAGATCCTGACAGTACAGCCATTGGGCAGTGGTACGATAAGTCGGGCGACTCCCTGCAATCGCTCCAATACGTTTACGTCATCGACCTGGGCCTGGGGCCAGAGGGGCAGAATACGGGCAAGAGAAAAACCACACTTGACATCGAAGACGGGAACTACCTGTTGAGACATGCAGCCCTGGATGGCTCTGATGAGCAGACCCTCCTCATTGAGAAAGCTTCGGACTTTAGCTACGTATATTTTTCTTTTGATTCGGGCACAGTCCCGGTTGCACCGGAAAAGGACCGATGGAGCCTGAAGTGCACCAGGTATTCCACCATGCTGATAACCGACGACGGGGAGCAGTATCCCTACCTCGTAACAGGGGTCCTGATCAATCCCTATGGAATGTCAGTTGCCATGGATAGCAGTGATTTTTTCAGCATCAAGCTGCAGGATACCATCCGGCATACTTTCTCCTCAGACCTCGATATCATTGGCTACGACTGGAAATTCTATAGCTTTGACAATGAGCTCTATACCATTGTCCCCGATAAAAATTATATCATCAGAAATATTGACGGGTATTATTACAAACTTCGCTTCATCAGTTTCTATGATGAAAGCGGGATAAAGGGGACCACCACAATGGAGGTGATGAGACTGTAGTGAGGATTCGGATATTCATATTTTTCCTGCTCCTGGTGAGCGGACTGTGCTTCTCACAGGAAGCTAAACTGAGGGTGATGGACGAGGAGAGCGGCCAGGCTGTGCCTTATGCCAGTGTTAGTTTCAAGGGCATGACCACCGGAGTACAGAAATATTCCATTACATCGCTTAGCGGAGAATGCCCGAACATCCTTCGTGAAAGATCGCTTGTGACCATCTCTTTTGTGGGATATAAGGCCCTGGTTGATACCATTGATCCGGGAGAATCTGTTAGCTTCTTCATGGAAGCAGATCCCCTCCAGCTGGAGCAGGTGGTGATTACAGCTACCCGAACGGAAAAGGCCCTGAAGGACGCCCCTGTAATTACGCAACTTATTTCATCCCGGCAGATTGAAAGCGGGGGCTATGCCGATGTTCAGGCTGTCCTGGAGGCCGAACTGCCCGGCATTGAGTTCCAGCGGCATGGCACCAGCACGGACATCAATATGCAGGGCCTGGAGGGCCGGAATGTGCTGATCCTGATCGATGGAGAACGGATGGCGGGAGAGACCCGGGGGAATGTGGATTATTCCCGTTTGAATGCAGCGGATATTGAACGCATCGAAATTGTGAAGGGTGCTGCATCGGCATTGTACGGATCCCAGGCCATGGGAGCAGTGATCAATATCATCAGCAAGCAGAGAAAGGAGAAAGCATACGGATCCGTTTCGGTGAAATACGCTGGATTCAATGAGAAGAACTACCCGGCTCCGGATGAAAATGACGAGAACTATGAATTCTGGAAGAACCTGGACAGGCCCAACCTGAATGCCGATGCTGTGCTTGGATTCAATCTGGGGAACCTGCATTCGAATACCAGCTTGTCGCTTCACAGCAGTGATGGCTACCAGCTTTTTGACCGGGATTCCCTGGTCAAGGAGTTTATCGATCCCGATACCACGATTTATGAGAGTCTCCGTGAAGATCCCACTTCCATTGAAGGGGAATCGGACTTCATGGTGAAGCAGAGATTCAGCTATAATTTCAACGAGAGGCTTTCTGTTGAGGCCTATGGCAGCTATTACCAGCGGCATAAGTATGATTTCTACCGGGAGGACAAGAAGCATGAGTTTTTTAATGACTTGTCCTATGGGCTAAAAGCCAGTCTTCAAAGTATGGGATCGGCTTCCTGGATATTTTCCTTCCACTCCGACACCTACAATAAGTACGATTATCTGGAGAAGCTTCACCGAAAAGACATTAATTACAGCAACGACTTTCTGAATCCAAAACTGATTACTCAGTTCAACCCCGGGAAGATCCAGCAAGTGGTGGCCGGGCTGGAGTACCTGCATGAATCACTGCTCACCGATATGTTTGTCTATGGAGATCTGATCGATAAGCAGGCATCCTCGACCATTCTTTTTCTTCAGGATGAGATTTCCCCCCGGGAAGATCTTGATATTGTGCTGGGACTCCGGGGAGGCTATCACTCTGCCTTCGGGGGTTATTTTACACCCAAGCTTTCTCTGATGTACCGCATGGCTCCACTGAGCCTTCGACTAAATTATGCTTCTGGCTACCGCTCCCCCAGCCTAAAGGAACTTTACATGAGATGGGACCACCTGGGAATGTTTATGATCATGGGAAACGAGGACCTTCAACCCGAAACAAATAACTACTATTCGGCTTCCCTTGAATTCACACGGCCCAAACTGAATGCTTCCCTGAATGCCTACATCAACAACTTCAAAAATAAAATAGAAGGTCAATGGGAGGACAACCAGACTGTTTATCGCTACCAGAATATTGCCTCCTCGAGCCTGAAAGGAATGGATTTCCTCATGAAGCTTCGTTTGTTTAAACCCTTTGTATTAAAAGGTGCTTATTCTTACGTAAATGATCAGAATCACCAGGAGGGTGTTCGCCTTTCCAGTGTGAGCCCGCATACGGCCAATCTTCAGATGGAATACCGTTTCACCAGGCCCCGTTACCAGCTTACGGCAAATATTTCCGGCAAGTACATCGGGGCCAAGGAATACCATGTCATGGAAGAAATTGAATACCGGGGAGAACTCATCGAAGCCTGGTACCCGGTTCACTATGAGGGCTATACCACCTGGAGGTTGTCCCTGGCCCAGCGTTTTCCCCAGGGAGTAAACCTGGTGGTTGGTATTGAGAACCTCTTCGATTATACGGCCGGCATGATCACCTTCAACACATCAACCTCGCCGGGAAGAAGTTATTTTGTAAAACTTGACCTCTCCATTGAAAAACTTTACAGGTCTATTCATAAATCAAAATAAAGCAATCATGAAAACAACAAGCAAGTATATGTACTTTCTTATTTTAGGGTTTGTTCTGTCTTTCATATCATGTGAAACAGAGGATCCTGACCCTGATCCCAATGAACAGGAGCTTGAAATCAAAACTGTTACTCTGGATGCCACAGCCTATGAGACGTGGGTCTATTTTTCCTTCTCAGAAGACAAAGAAGTGACAGTAAGCAATTTTAGTACTTCCGATGCCTGGGACATTGGATTCCATCGCTACGATGTGAGAGTAAACTGCGGTACCTCCGGACCCGGAATGGGAGGAAGCCTGAATATGGGCACAATTGGGTTTGAATCTGTGACAGAGGCTCCGGAAAGTGGATATTCCCTGAACGATTCCATTGGCATCATTCAGGAATCCGGCGTCTGGGAGTACATCAATGTCCCCGGCGATACAGTACTGGCCACCTGGCTTACCTTTGAGGGTCCGCCTCCCACCTATACCATCAACGACAATATTTATGTCATCAAGACCGCAGATGAAAAATATGTGAAGATCTGGCTGAAGGATTATTACAACGATGAATCCCAGACCGGCTATGTGACCATGCGCTATCTTTACCAGCCCGACGGAAGCCGGAACTTTGAATAATTCAAACCCGGATAGTTGCAACAAACCAATACTTTCGTGGTTATATACCCTGAATTGTTTCGATGATCAAGTTTCTGAGAAAAAGCCATAAGTGGATTGGCATTGTCCTGACCCTCTTTCTACTGATGTTTGCAGCATCAGGCATTATATTGAACCACCGAAAGGCGTTTTCGGGCGTTGATGTGAACCGCAAACTTCTACCAAAGGAGCATCGCTATGTAAACTGGAATAACGCATCCGTACGGGGAAGCCTGCAACTGAGCCCTGATTCGGTGCTGGTTTACGGTAACATAGGTATCTGGTTGACAACACCTGAATTCAAAGAATATTCGGATTTCAATGCCGGCTTCCCGAAAGGGATTGACAACCGGAAGGTAAGTGCCTTAAGTATGCTGCCCTCAGGGGAATTGTATGCCGGGACCTATTTTGGCCTGTTCCGTTTTGAAGCTGTGTCGGGCCTGTGGCAGAAATGTGAACTGCCCGTCAGGAAACAGCGCGTGGCGGATCTGAGCCAGAAAGGTGACAGTCTGCTCGTGCTGACCCGTTCCGAACTACTGATCAGGGATGCATTCGGGCATTTTCATGTACATCATTTGACTCCGCCGGCAGGCTATAAGGATCAGGTAGGCTTGTTCAAAACCCTTTGGGTAATCCACAGTGGTGAAATATACGGCCTGGCCGGAAAAATTATCGTGGATGCCGTAGGCCTGATCTTCATATTCCTGACCATCACCGGACTGATCTTCTTTGTGAACCGCTACCGCATACGGGGAAGAAAGAAGAAGGGCAGTGAGGCGAAGAAGGCCTCCCGCACCAGCAGGTGGAGCCTGAAGTGGCACAATAAGACCGGCTGGATCACCCTGGTGCTTCTGCTACTGACCACCCTTACAGGGATGTTTCTGAGGCCGCCCCTGCTCATTGCCATTGCCACAAAGCAAGTAAATAAGATCCCTGGTACAAAGCTGGATTCGCCCAATGCCTGGTTCGACAAGCTTCGGGCAATCCGCTACGAAGAGGGAAGGGATAGTTTCCTGCTAGCCACATCGGATGGATTTTATCGTGCGGACGCCGGATTGGAACGGGAATTGATCCGCATTCCGGTCCAGCCTCCCCTGAGCGTGATGGGCATCAATGTGTTTGAACCCCTTGCTCCGGGCAGTTGGCTGGTGTGTTCCTTCTCCGGTTTATTTGTATGGCAGCCTGATGAGGGGATCGTGGTGAACAGGATCACCGGCGAGCCCTGGAAACCCATGGGCCGACCCGGCCCGCCCGTGAGCCGCGATATGATTACTGGCATGAGTAAGGAATATTCCGGTGGAACGGTCTGGTTTGATTACAACACAGGGGCCCGGATGGCCGAAGCAGGAAAGTCCTTTTCCCCCATGCCCACCAGGCTGGTCAATACCCCAATTTCGCTCTGGAATGTTGCCCTGGAAGTGCATACCGGCCGTATTTATAAGCCCCTTTTCGGGATGTTTTACATCCTAGTCGTTCCCCTGGTGGGTTTACTGACCGTATTCATGTCCGTCACCGGCTTTGTGGTCTGGTACAAAAAGCACCGTAGGAACAAGAAGAGCTAAGTATCATGTGGCAGATCCTGCCCATCCAACAGCTGTAATTTGCCCTCATTTTCTTGCTTGCATTTCTCCTGAAGAATCAGGGTATTTCCGCTTGGGATTCTTCGGGAAACGGCCGTTCAGGACCCGTTGCTCCTGTTCGAAGACCTCCTTGATGCTCCAGAAGCAGGAGAAGGCAAACACCCCCAGGCCGATGGAGATCATAGTATTCTCTGTCAATAAAGATGCAAGGGAAACACAGATGCCTAACACCAGGAATATCCACCAGGATTTTCTCCCCAGGTAATATTCTGCTTTGATCACAATGGGGTGGAAAAACCCAATGATAAAAAAGGATATGGCCCCGATGATAATGCCTGAGTAATTTAGATCAATTGCCTGCATTTTTTCTGAATATTAGACCAAGTTTTGTTTTGATAAACTTTTTAGAGAACTTCCTCTGCCCGAGTACAATTCCATAAATGTACAGTATTACAGTATACAAGGGAAGAATCAGGACTATGAAGACCAATAGCCTGAGCCAAAAGCTACTGTCCTGATTGATCTCCAGCAAGGTGTTGATCTGCCTGTGAATAAAAAGAGTTGAAAATCCTGCCAGGGCAAAAACAATAAGGATTACAAGCACCTGCAGTGAATTACTAATGCTCCAATGACGCTTGAGTTTTTGCAGGATTCCGTCCACCTTCATGCTTGTTCATCATCTTTTTAAGATTGAAACGCAAAGTTGCTTATTCTCCGTTCTTTTGACAATCCTTATTTATTATGATTTTTTACCTTTTCATACCTTTCAAATACTCAGAAAAAAGGAGGAATGGACAATTTTCAGGAAGGATGGGGGCTGAAACGGGTAAAATCTCTCGAAAAATGGGATAAAAGAGTCAGCGTAATCGAGTCATTTCCAATGTACAGGGGGATGAAGAAGGGGCAGCCTATTCGTGTAAGGTTGGGATTGAACTTTATCGATGCAATGGGTTTCAGTTCCATGGTGCATATGAGAATGGCTTAGTGATGATGCCCGTGTCCGTTGCTATGTCCGTGATCATGCTGTAGCTTGAGAGTGACAGGATTTTATCCGAGTTTCCGTTGAATTTTTTGCTTTTCGAAACTTTCCTGACTATGACATAGGCCAGCCAGCTCAATCCGATCGCCAGGACATGCGATCCCATATGGATGCCGTCGGCCAGCAAGGCCATCGACCGGGTGGTCAGGCCGAAAATGATCTCCACTACCATGGTTACTGCGGTGAGCAGAACCACCCAGAGGGTTTTCTTTTCAAAACTGTACTTTTCCATGCCTGAGTTTTGGATAGAAAGGGAATATTACTTTTTCAACTTTGTGCCTGTAAACATGGTATAGGTGACCACTCCCAGGTAATCCTTGTTGTTAAGGATATATTTTTCCGATGAAGGATCGGAGATCTCCTGGTACTGTTTCCAGGTCCCGGCTTGAACCTGGCCTTCGGCACCCTGCCATATCATGGACAGGAGCATTTGGGCCTTCGCTATGTCCTGCGGACCCTGAAAGCCCTGGATATCCGCGGCGAAGGTTCTTGCTTCCAGCTTCTTAAATCCCGTCCTGCGCAACCATGATAGGGTGTTCATGGTGTGGAGACCCGGATTGCTATCCGGGGTGAAGGGACGGTTGCTATAGGCTGTGGCATTCAGGGCCGCTTCCACCAGGGGATAGCCGGGCAGGAGTTTTTGCATGGTCCAGAACAGGATGGCGATCTGACCGCCTGGGCGGATGATTCTTAGCATATCGTCCAGGATGGCATAAGGTTCCTCGGCCACACAACCCATCTCTGCCGGTCCTGGCCACAGCCCGTCACAGCACCAGACCAGGTCGAAATAATTGTCCGGGAATTCCATATGATTTATATCCCCTTTAACCAGGGATACAGCCCCTTCCTTTTCGGCCTCCTTAACCAGTTTACCGGCATAATTAATATGTGCATCGGACAGGTCAAGGCAAGTAACTTTTGTTCCCGGGTATTGATCCAGCATCCACAGGGCATGACGTCCGGTTCCGCAGGGTACATCCAGCACCCGGTCTTCTTCGTCCAGGCTCAAAGATGCCATGGCCTGCCGGATAGCCGGTTCTGTAAAGCTGCTGTTGGCTTCCAGTGTTTGAATGTATAAATCATCACTCATCTGTTGCAGTATATATTTGTCAGAAACTGTATTTGGCTTTAATCCAAATTTCGGAGTTTTGATTGTAAAGAGCAAACATGCCTTCATCCCCGTGAAACCAGTCATAGCCAAGCATGAGGTGGATCTGGTCGCTGAGGGCATAATCGGCAGAGCTGCGCATAAAGAATCCTTTGTTGCTCAGGTCCACATAGGCAAAGGTCGAAAGGCTCAGGGTGGAGCGAAAGACCTTCTTGGTGATGCCAAGGGTGCCAAGTGCAGTGTTCTTTTTTGAGTCAAGGCGTTCGATATAGTCGGGGATGAATTTATGGGAATACTGGGCTGTGATGGTCCATTCGTGCCCCGGGTACCAGTCTACCCCGAACAGGAAGTTGCCCGTATTGCGCAGGACAATATCACTCCCGGTTCCGGGATCGGTTCCCTGAATTTCGCCAAGGTAGAGAGCAGCTTCTCCCCTGATAACCAGTTGCCATAGAGGAAAGGAAAAGTCCGCTCCCAGCATGTCCATGCGTTCATACAGGCCCTTTACAAATAGGGTGTCCATGGCAGTTGAAGGATTCTGCTCCAGGACCGGCATCTTGTTCCAGCTGTGCAGGGCTGCGATGCTGAAATCCAGTCCGGACAGGAAAAAGCTGACTCTGCCCCCGAATTCACTGTTGGCCAGCCTTTTTTCCGGGAATTGTTCCAGGTCCACTTCGTAGACGGGGAAGCCCGACGTGGGGAATACCGACCAGGGATTATCCGGACTGTCCGGGAAGATGAAGAAGGAGGAAACCGGGATGAAGATCAGCTCGCTGCGCAGGAAAGTATTACTGTAGCCAAGTTTCAGGGCATTGACCGGGATCCGGATGTCGTCGTAGTCCCGGGCCAGGAATTCGGTCATATCCATGGGAGATACCACATCGGTGATGCGCATCCCGTCGCTCACACCCCAGATCACAATTTGTCTTCCCGCTCTGAAGTCCCAGTGCTCTGAGGAGAAATCGAAGTAGGCTTCCCTGAGCTCAATCCCGTTCTGGTCGTCCAGTATGGCATTGTACTTTGAATTCAGGGAGGCAAAGAGGCTGGACCGGCCTCTGGATATGTCCAGTTCTGTCCGCAGCCGGGTCCGGGAACTCATAAGCATATAGGGCTCCGAGCTGCGCACCGCGTGGTAGGTGTCGGCAAAGCCGCTGAAATCATATTCGGTCTCTTCCTGGGCCATAAGAAAAAGCCAGGTCCCCATAAAGCCTAATAGGAGTGCAAATCGCTTCATGTCTTTTTTTGAAGTATATGGTGTCCCTGTTGCTCGATGAGAAGGATCATGTGCAGATCTGAAACCAGGTAGTCCAGGACCCCAGCTTCACTCATGGCATTGTTCCCGAATATCCTCGACCCGGTCCGGCTCATATAGCTTAGCCTGCCACCCGGTTTCAGAACCCGGCAAATCTCCATCAGGGCTTCCTTTTTATCCCTGACCATGGGTAGGGTATTGTGCAGGTACATGATGTCAATGCTCTCCCGTTCCATCCCCGTTTGGCGGTCTGAGTGTATGTAGTCAATGTTCCGTAATCCGCATCGTATAGCTTTTTTTTTCACGGCCTTCAATGCCCGGGAACTCACATCCTGGGCTATGACCCTTCCCTTTATGCCTACTTTCATGGCGGCGGGAATAGTATTATAGCCCAATCCGCAACCAAAATCCAGGATGGATTCTCCAGGTTTTATCCCTGCAAGTGTCACCTCAGCCTCAATATTCCTAATCTGCCTTCGCATGGACATAACGGTCCGCATGACGGTAAATGCCAGCCACGACATGGATTTCTGGGCGCTGTTAGAGTTCACCTTTTTCCAATTTTACAACTGTGAAAGATGATTCGCTGAGTCCCGTATTGAATTGCGGATTGTCGATGCTAAGCAGTGTCTGGTGGGTTACTTGCACATTGGTCATATGGAGCTTTGCAGCCGTCCAGAATCCATCCACCTGCTTCACATCCGATACATGAAGTTCCCGGTGCAGGATTCCCTGTCGGTCGTAAAACACCACTTTGACTGCCATCAGGCAGTCTTTGCGGATCCATCTGACTTTTCTGGAAAAAATATCCTGCGGATCTTTGGATTCCGATTCAATCACCCAACAGCTTTGCCCTTCCAGTTCTTCTTCTCTCAAGAGCTTGTGTTCATCTTCGTCAATGTTACGGCTCCCCATGTCATCATAGGTGAAATCGGTTCCCATAAAATAGTCCTTCTTGGCCGATGAGCCGCTGATCCGCCTGGTTTTCTTCATGGCGGGCAGGTACAGCCATTTGTCGTCATCCTTCCCGATCTGATCGTAGTCCCAGGTAAGAAAGCCCGTTCCGGCCACATCGCCCGGGTAGGTAAAGAACATCAGGGTCTTTTTATCTTGCCCGATGTCCATGGAGTAGGAATTTATTTTCCGGATGCGTTCCTTGCCTTTTTTGCTAATCAGGGTCATGGTCATTTCTGAGTAGCGGCTGTCTCCATCTGGGCGGTCCTTTACCTGTTGTATGATCTCCCGTCCGCTCTGGGCGTTCAGCGGGGCTGAAACAATGGCCAATACCGATATTAATATACTGATTCTGAGTTTCATGATTGTAGTGTTATAGGTTTATGCTTGCGTTTCTTTTTTTTCCTTTCCGAAAGGTTTGGTCATGATGATCAGGGCCGGAGTGACCAGATAGTCAGTGACCAGGGCTGTCAACAGACCGACGGAGGCCAGCAGCCCCACCCGTCCCAGATTGGCTACAGGGGAGGTCATGTACATGGCAAAAGTGGCCACCAGTATGGTGGTGGTCATGGCCAGCGTTTTACCCACTGTGCTGAATGCTGTAAGTATGGCCTCACGGTAGCGGCCACATTTTTCAAACTCGTACTTGATGTGGTTGATGAAGTGGATGGTATCGTCAACCGCGATCCCAAGTATCATGGGCATGATGGTCATGGTCATCATGTCAAGGGGAGAATCCAGATAGCCCATGAAGCCACCGAGAACGATCAGGGGCGCAAAGTTTGGCACCATGCCGATGAGGCCTGTCTTGAAACTCCCAAACACTGCAATAAGCAGGGCACTGATGATCAGCAGGGCAACAGCCACCGATTTCAGCTCACCGGCCACAATTTTTCCATTCAGCTCGGCAAACTGAACGGCCGTTCCCACGATGGTCAAAGCGGCACCAGGCATTCGGGTTTCCACAAATTCCCTGATCTGGTCCAGTTCCCAGACGATCTCCCCGGATTCGAATTTGTACATCTGCACCTGGGCTCTCAGCATAGAATAGTCTTCGTCGATCCACTGGAAAGTTTTGGTTCCCCCCGACATCTCATAGAGCAGGAGCACCTGGGCGATCATCTGGCTGTTGTTAGGGATCACATGATACTCCATACTGTCGCTATGCAGGGTCTGGTTCATTTCCTTTATGATGTCCACAATGGAGAATACCCGTGGTGCGCCCTTGTTTTTTTTGGTCAGATCGAACGCTCCAACCATGTTAAGTAGCTCATCAAATTCCTGCATTACCTTCGGATCCTTGATGGCGTCGGCCTCCTCATAGGTGATAGAAATGTTGTAATTCATGTATGAACCCAGTTGGGAATGGACCACCTCGTGCAGGGTCTTCACATAAGGCACCTTAAGGCCGATGAAACGGAAGGAATCCATATTGGTACTAATCTTCAGTATGCCCGGGGCAATGGCCAGGAAGAACAGGGCAGATACTATGAGGATGGCTACTTTGCGCCTGAGCACAAATACGCCCAGCCCATGGAGCCAGCGTTCCAGGAAGGAGGATTGTCTTTTTAGACTGTGCTCGCGCATGGACCAGCGCCAGCGTCTGAATGAACGGAACCAGCGTTTGACAAAAAAGGCATCCGCTGCGGCGGATTTGGGTTTGGGTTCGTGATCCTTCCCGAAACTCATAAGCACGGGGATCAGGGTCATAACGAGGAGGTAGTCAGCCAGGACCACGGCTGCACAGGTAAATCCGAGCCATTGGATGGTCAGGATGCCCACCGTGGCAAAGGACATAACCGAGCCCATGGTGGTGGCTGCGGTAAAGAAGATAGGCCAACCGGTTTCTTCCACGGCAGTGATGACACTCTCCTTTCGCTTTCCAGTTTTTCGGAAGCTATGCTTGAAGGCGTTAATCAGGTGCAAGGAGTAGCCCACCGACAGGGCCATTCCCAGGAGCACAGGCAGGGTCATCATAGTGGAGTCGACCCCGATGCCCAGCCAGCCCATGGTACCGAAGACCACAATTACTCCCATGATAACGGTAAAGACTGGGACGATCACCCCCCTGAATGAGCGGACAAAGAGGATGAGCAGGAGCAACATAACCAGGAACCCGGAACCGATTCGCATGGCGGTTTCCCGCGCGAAAAAATCCCGCTCCTTGGTTTCGCTATAAGGCATGCCGGCAGCCTTGAGGGTGTACCGATCCGATTCCCAGTCCCCGTTTCCCAGTACACGGATCACGGCCTCACCCACCTGGAACATGGGATCCAGGTTTGTTTCCTGTTCCCAGACTTCCTTTTCGGGATATTCCAGCAGGTCCAGGGAGAGCCAGGTTTCGGTACAATCGTCCGATACCAGTTTGTTTACCAGGGCCTGTCGGGAGAGGATGAGCTTCCTTATTTCATCCATTTCATCCGGATCATCAGGTATGCCGTCCTCGAAAGGATTGATCACTGCCATGCCTTCTTCGGTGCCAACGGAGATTTCAAGCTCCACCAGTGAAGTGATCTCATCGGCATAGGGAACCGAATCCAGAAAGGCATTGCCCAGATCACGAATCATTTGGAGGACCTCAGGATGGAACACATCCTCAGCTTCCACCAGGATGCCGATTTTATCGTTGTTTCCGAACTGGTCTTCGAAAGCTTCTGTCTGGATTTCGATTAGTTCCGCGTCATCGAACCATTGGTCCCGTGAGTTGGTGGTGTACATTTTTTGCAGTCCTGAAATGCCCATTGCGGCCAGTGCCAGGGCAAAGAAAAGTACAGGCCAGCGGAAGCGGACCTGGAAACTGCCGATTTTCTTGAAGAAAGAATTGATCTTGAGGATTTTCATGAGGCTGTTTTTGATTTAGTTATGAGGGTCTTTTATCATTGGTTGAGAAGCTTTGTTTTCAGCGAGCAAATAAACCAAGGGAAAGGGCTTTCCCAGGATCTCCGCTTTCAGGATGCGGAAACCCATGTACTCCACATAGCTCCAGTAGTCCCGAACCGACCAGCGGTTTTTGACTTTAAAGCTGTAGATGCCTGAAATCCTGGACAGTGTACGGGTAAAGAGGCTCTTTCCATGGCAGTAGGTGGGCAGGATGAGCTTACCCCCTGGAACCAGCACCCGTTTCATTTCCAGCAGGGCCTGGTCCGGATCGTGCAACAGGTGAAGTATATTGGAGGCCAGTACCATATCGAAGTTCCTGTCGGGGAAATCCAGGTGGCTGAAGGCATCCAGCAATGGATTCAATACCTCCCGGAAGATCTGGTCCTTGCTCTGGAAGTAGTTGTAAATATTGCTGGTGCTTACCCCCGAAGCGGCAGCAATCAACCTCATAGAGGCCCCTTTGAATCCCTTTCTCAGGAATTCCTTCCTGGCTGCCCGGATAATCCTGTACCTGGTATATGATTTGGGGTATTGCATAGGATCAGGCCACTTCAGGTATTTCATTGGAAGGGAGCAGAGCCTGGACGACATCCTGCTCCCTTTTTATCTTCTTGATATACCTTACACACTGCTGGTTCCGGTCGTATCCCAGCATGATCCCCAGGATGAAATCTTCCTCGGGAGAATATTCGGAAAGTGATTTCTTCCCGAAGGACCGGATGACCTCCACGCAATTTGGATTTCCGAAGTACAGGTTGACCTTGCGGGGATTGACTACCTCAAGATGGTAATCCATTCCTTTTTGTTTTAGCATGAATTCAGCAGCATCCAGTTCTGCATGGTCCATGGTATGCATCACCATGTTCCTTACGCCTTTCTTATACTCGTATATATGATGTATCAATATCTGGAGTCCGGGTGAGCGGAAATCTGAACAGGTATATTTCAAAATATCAGCTTTTTTGTGATTAGATGAATTCGGGCTGGATCTTTGCCAGCCAGGCCTCGATCCGTGAATCGGTAAGGTGATCCTGGTTCTCCTCATCCAGGGGCAGGCCCACGAATTTCCCATCCACTTCAGCGGTGGATTCCACATAAACGTAACCTTCCGTATCACAGGCTCCGACTATCCTGCAACCCTTTTCCCGGATGGTTTTATACAGGGTGCCTATGGCATCCACGAAACTATCCCCGTAGGATTCGCTGTCCCCAAAACCAAATAAGGCCACTACCTTTCCTTCCAGGTTTGCTTCATCCAGTTCTGTTATAAATTCATCCCAGTCATCCTGCAGATCCCCGATACCCCAGGTGGAGGTGCCCAGGATGAGGTTGTCAAATTCTGCGAGCTTATCTGTAGGTTTGCCGGCCACATCAAAGATATCGGCGTTCAGTTGTCCGGCCATTTCTTTGGCTGCTGCCTCGGTATTCCCGGTTGAAGAACCGTAGAAAATTGCTGTTTTACTCATGTCTGTTCGTATTCAGTGATTATTTAGGAAGTTTCAAAATTTGCTTTGTGTGCCCGGATGGACAATCATCATTTTTTGTGATTTTCAGGTTTCAGTTCATAGATACCCTGACCAGTAATTCGGAACAGACTTCAAGATCGTGCCGGGCTCCTACTCCTTCGGTTCCCGATAACAATCGCTTTAGTTCCCTGATTTCTCCTGGATGGAACAGGGCATGGAAGAAGTCCTGACCAAGGGGGATCATGATACTGCGCCTGCAAACCGGGTTTATACACTGGTTTTCCCAGTATTCAATGTCGAATTCCAGGAAATACTGCTTGAAGTCATGGAATTGTTCATCGCTGAAACTGAAGTAGAGGTTGTTGAATTCGACATGCATCTTTTTACAACTAAGGCATTGGAATACCTGTCCCGACGGACTCTGGCTGATGATCCTGATCTTACATTTTTCCATACATAAAGCAAGGTATTCCGGCAGAGAGTTACAATCCTAAGATTTGATGATTTTGCCTTATCAGTGCTGCACTTTTTTGGGTGAGATCAGGTTGTTCATGATGGCGTAAACAGTAAGACCGGCAATGGTTTTTATACCCAGTTTCTCGGTGAGATTTTTCCTGTGGGTGATGACAGTGTTCACACTGATGTACAGGGCATCTGCAATCTCCTTGTTGGAAAAACCCTGGGCCACCTGTTTCAAGACCTCCATTTCCCTTTCACTCAGTACAATACTTTCTACGCTCTGAGGACTGTCCTCTTCAGGTTCAGATAAGAGCTCACTTATGGCATCAAGCACTTTATTGCTGCTTTCTTTATGAAGAATGAACCTGGCTGAGGGATGATCAGTCAGAGCTCTTTCGCAAAGCACGAGGAATTTTATTTCTCCGCAGTAATCCATCAGTTTTTCGAAGTGGATTTTTTGCGGATCAGGAATAATCTCATCTGCCAGGATCATGTGGGAAATACAGTTGGGAAGCTTCAGTAATCCCGTCAGTTGTTCATAGTTGTTTGCTTCAATTACATCCGGGGCTATCCCCAGTACGCCAAGGATGGTCTTGATACCCAGACGGTGTGTGAAAGACTTTGCGGCAATAATAATATTTGGCTTAACAGGTTCCATGCAACTGTAACACCTCCCGTTCAATAAGGGTAACCTTGGGGATCAGTACTTTTTCTTCGATCCTTGAATGGTTTTCCAGGTCCGATTCAAGCCTGAACAATTCTATGAGCAGCTTTCGGCAATCATTATTTGATATGGGAGGTAGATGTTTGATAATAAGGTTCTTCAGGTCGCCGAGCTTGATTTCCAGGTTGTCATGGTTTTTTTCATAAACCTGTATGGGCTTTTCCAGGATGGTCCCGTACAGTTCATCCGGTACTTCCAATGAATCGAGGGCATCCTGCAATGCAAGTACATAGGGGAATACGGAATGATCCTCCTTTGAAAGGTGTTCTACCAATTCCTCTGTATACTCCCTGAAAAAACTATTGAGGTGGGTGATGTTTTTCTGCTGGATACTGGGAACATTTCCCTCCATTTCGTCGATGTAGGTTTGAATTTCAGGGACTTTACTGTTCAGGTAGTATGCATGCGTGTTTCTCAGGTAATCGATGATTATCTCAGGATTAAAACGCTGAAGCTGTTTCTGCGGGAAGTAATCAGGATTATGGTAAGAATTGACAATTTCCAGGAAGAAACTGCAATCGACGCTGTACATTTGGCACACCTCCTCCACGGACTTATTTCCAAATCCGAACTCAATCCCAAATCTTCCCAGGAGGGGGATCAGCCTGTAATCCCTGTGAACCACATCGGCCATTCTTGTATCTGCCGAGAATGGAAGGCTATTGTTCATAGAGTGATGTTTTAAGGGTTGGGATATTTCAGATCAGGCTGGTTTTTCGGATCTCTTGTTCTTCCTTTCCAGCATCGCGACAAGGCTCAGTATGACAAATACCACCAGGGTGATCAGCATCTCCAGCCAGTATTGCAGGGGTTCCACCCAGATTTCTTTGAAGAGGTCCCAGCGGCCAATGATCTCTACGAAGTTCCAGAAAATGATCACAGTTGGTATGGCATAGCGAATCGCATAGGCCAGTTTCTTGATCCTGATCAGGTGCATGAAAAGGTAGAGGGACCATAACAGGGAGCCGAAGGCAACGATGTAGGTTACTATATGCCGGTCACCAAAAAAGCGTTCATCATAAAGAAGCAGGAGTACCAGGTAGAAGGTCCACAGCAGGGCGGTCAGTTCCATGAAAGTGGTCATGGCAACATTCCGGACTACCGGTTTGAATTTTATTTTACCGGGGAGCTTCAAGGCTTTCTGGAGCCAGGTGAAGAATCGGCAGCCCGTACGGGTGCCGAAGAAGTAATCGATCATCAGGATCGCCCAGAATCCGATGGAGGAAGGCATGATCAGGTATTCCGGCTTTGTCACTACTTCCCCGTTCACCATCAGCGGTTCCACACCGAAGCGATGGGCATAGTATACAAAGGCGAATTCGATCCATCCGGTCCATATGAACAGACCGGCGAATAAGCCCAGTGAAGTGGCACGGGTTTCCTTCAGGGACAAGATACCCCAGATCAGCAGGATTAATCCCGTGAAACCCAGCAAAAGGGCAGCCAGGATCACATATTGTTCTCCAAAGAATTTCTCCATCAGGATCATGGCGGCATGCCCCAGGGGCATGGTAAGCAGAACCAGGATGAATGCAAGTATTCCGGTAAAGGGTTTCTTAGGTTTCATGATTTCTCTTGACAGATTTCCATATTCATGAACTCCAGCAACTCCTCAAGATTTTCGCCCGATACTTTTGCCACATTGCGGATGCGGGCATATTTTCCCACGGCATTGAACACCACAGGATTATACAGGTTACTGAACCTTCTGTTTCGCTTTATGAGTTCCTCCTTCAGCCCCGGGAAACGGGTAAGTACATCAGCAATCTTATCATCGGCTTTAATCATTCTGTCCTTTGTTTTTGTAAAAGGTGCTCACATCGGGATTTTCATCTCCGAATCTATCCAGAAGTTTTTTCACGATTTCTTCCCTTGGAACTTCCTTTTCCTCCTGTATCTTCACTAGCTTATAGGCTGCAAACAGGGCGGATGGTCCGATCTCCGAGGCAAAGTAGCCCACTCCCTGGTTCCAGGCCAGCATGGCGAAGATTTCATCAAAGACAGCAATGCTTACCCCTATGGAATAGGCTTTAACAAATTCTCTTACCGCCTGGCGCATCCTGCCGGCACCCACGCCGTTAACCAGGGAGAGCAGGAGGCGGGTTTTCATGTCAATGGCCGGATTTTCCTTTCCCCAGATATGCTTCCAGAAATTCACCACAGTATCGGCAAGTTCCGGATCTATGGTATTGAAATTTACTATGGCTGTGGGTTTGAACGGCAGTTCCGGATCTCCGGGCAGATCCGGCTCTGAGGCTGAAGACCTGTAAAAATACACCCGGTATTCCGCATCGGATGCTTTGTCTGTCAAATGCTCAAAACCCAGGTCGCTCATGGCCGAATACAGGGGTATGGGTTCGAAGCTCTGTACAATACACAGGCCCATGCCCACCTCCATCGACTGTGCCTTTTTCAGGATGGAAGGAAGGAAATTCCCTTTCAATTTACGCACATCCCTGATTTCAAAACTCTCTTTTTGCTTTTCCCAGTCCTGCATAATATACATCTTAGTTCTCTTATGCAAAAGAAGTACTTTCAGGCCGGATAAATAATCCCCTAAAATGGGTATTTTTCCATGCCCGGACCATGTAAATTAAGGATGTTGGTCCCCTGATTCAGGTACTGAGTGAAATAATCTTCTTTGTGATGGCGTATATGGTAAGCCCGGACAGGCTTTTGATCCCTGTTTTTTCCACCAGATTTTTGCGGTGGCTGATAACGGTATGCACACTGATAAACAGTTTTGCAGCGATGTCCTTATTGGAGCAGCCCTGAGTAAGAAGGGTCAGCACTTCCTTTTCCCTTTCTGTTAGCTCTTCGGATTCTTCTTCGTCACAGGGGCACTGACCCACCAGGGCTTTCACTTTCTGGGATATGATTTCCCTGGATTCGGTTACGGAAATGATTTCATCAAAACCGGTTAGGGTAGCCGGAGTAAACAGCGAATAGATAAGCCCGATCCAGGAGCTGTTTGCCAGCCGATTTCGGAGTTTTTTGCAATAGCCCCCCCGGTTTATTGCCATGATGGGATTCACAATGATCACGTGGAAATAAGTGTGAACACTACGGGTTTCCAGTTCATTTAGATTATACATGCGGTGGATCACATAATGGTCCTGTGAGCTCAACAGGGAAGCCGACAGACCTTCACAAATGATGTCAGAGGGTTCCAGCAGGGCAATATGGATCTCGCAGTTATTCATTCAGCTTTTGCTTTTCCAGTTTTTCAACGAGCGGAAGCAGGATCAGTTCCTCGATCATGGAATGGATCTTGAGATCGAATTCGAGGCCGAATAAGCTGTTAAGGAATTTTCGCTTGATGGTCAGATCCCCCTCAATCTTAATGTGTTTCAACATCAGGTTTTTCAAATCTTCGAGCTTAGTCTCGATATCCGTATGGTGTTCCCTGTAGTCGCTGGCTGAGTAATGTTCTTTGCTTAATGCTTCGTCTGTTTCAATGAGGGAATGGAAATACGGGAAAGCCACCTTCTCTTCATAATCCAGATGCTCCAGCACTTCTTGGAAATAGTCTTTGAAGAATTGCTCCAGCAGAATGACATCCTTTGAATTGTGGTGTTCATAAAGTGTGGCCAGGTATTCCATGATCTCGGGATACTTGTCATTTCTGTAAAAAAGGTGACTGGACCTGAGGAAGCGGATGATGGTTTCGACCCCGCTGATGATGCTTGGATCTTCTGCTTCTGGAAGGATCCCGTTGTATAGGTTGCCGATGGCAATGAAAGCAGCCTGGTTGATCCCTTGTTCTTGGCAAATCTGTCTCACGGTCAGATTTCCCAGGTGGAAGTCAATCCCGAAGTGTTCCAGGAACAGGAGCAGGGTGAAGTTCCTGTTCAACAGATCAAGCAATTTCGTGTTCGGCCTGAAGTGCCCTTTTCCGAGTGTAAGCATAGTCGTTTTGTTTGCAAAAGTAGAGAGTTTTATAGAAGTAGACAACTTTATCCATTTTGGCTGAATAAAGCTGAAGTCTTTCTGTCCAACCCTGTCCATGGCATTATTGAAAAGCGGAATTATTTGCCATTGCGCCAAAAGAAATTGACCACCTCGGGCCGGAATAAATTGGCTACCTTCAGTATAAACCTTACTTGAGCTGATTAGTAGCAGAAATATACCAGATTGTATACTTAGGGTGTGTCTGGCAAGGGTTGTTTCTCAGTCCTTGTTAGGAATATCTTGTAAAAGAAAGTTTCTCACCTGGTTTGCCCATTTCAAAAAGCACGCCCGTTGGGCACTCTACTTTTTAAAAAGAGCAAACTCCAGCTTCGAAACTTTTGCCCACGCGCAGGAAATCAAGCGATGACATCGAAGCATCAATATATGGATAGCATTTCAAGGTTTGACACCATTGTCCTGAAACAGAAAGGGATTTTCGTCCCGCCTCACCGGACTACTCATTGCGGATCAGGCCAAAACCGCCCCAAGATCAGCCGGATCAACCTTCTTCTCCCTCGAAGAAGGTTCGAACTTCGTTCAGAACATGCGACATAGCAGGACATCTTCCACTTGTTGGGCGGTGTCCTTTCGTTTTACCCTCCCCGCAGCCTCCAACATCCCCCCGCACAGCCTTCACGCACAGCAAACTATCGAACGGACGCACAAACTCAACTTTAATCCGTTTATCTTTGACCCGGCGGTTCGTTCCAATTTTCTCCAGAATCTGCTTCATATCAGGATAATCGTCAGAAAAAGCAAGCTTTCCGGCCTTGTGAGCCGTTTCCAGCCATTCCCGCATGGGTTCGACCCAATGCTTCGCCTTTTGCCCAAAAAGAGTTTGCTGCTGTTCCAGTTCGATCTTTAGCTTGATTAATTCGTCCTTCTTCTTTAAGTACGTTTCCTTTTCAATGATCCCTTCCAGAAAACCATTCACCAGCTTATCCAGTTTGCTTTGCGTTTCTGTAAGAGTGTGTGCCTGCTTTTGGGCAAAGGACTGAAGCTTCCCTTGCTCTTCCTCTTCCCACCGCTCCAGTTGGGCAAAAGCGGCTGTAACCCAGCCGTCCGGCAATGAAACTTTTTGAAGCAACCCGCGAATCTGTTTCAGCATTAAATCGTCCCGCAAGTATGGTTGTGAGCATTTACCGAACTTCTTTGAGCAACGATAATATATATACGTTCCCCCGTTCCCTTTTCCATATTGGGCCGTGATCGCTCCGCCACATTCTCCGCACGTAAACAACCCCGTAAAGGGAAAATCATGTTTGTGCCTGCTCTTTCTTGGTTTCGAGCGTAGTCTCAGTTGCTCCTGCACCGTTTCAAAAAGTTCATTGCCGATCAGCGGTTCAAAACTCCCCTGGTATGTTTCTCCTTTACAAATGATACGACCGGTATAAACAGGATTGGATAAGATCCGTTGAACCGCTGATTTGCTCAACACCTTTCCTGAACGGCTCACAAGACCGAAAAAACTAAGGCGGTATCGAGCGCTTTCCAAAGAGTGTTTCCCGGCTGCAAATTCCTGATAAATAGTATGGATGATCTTCGCTTTCACCGGATCTGGTTCTATATTCCGTGTCTTCGGATTATTAACGTATCCCACCGGAGCAATATTTAACCATTCACCCCGCTTTAGTTTTTGACGCATGCCCCGCTTAACATTCTCTGAGAGATTGTCTGAGTAATACTTACTCTGACCAAAAGCCACTTGCAACATAAACAATCCCTGCGGTGTTGGCTCAAACCAAAAAGTAGGAAAACGAAGCGTAGCGATCTTGTGCATATCGATAAGGTAAATCACCTGACCACCATCAACTGAATTTCGCGCCAAACGGTCGGGATGCCACGCCAGAATACCAACTGGTTCTTTTGATGCATAAATCTTTTCCACCATTTTGTTAAATTGTACCCGCCCCGGCGATTTCGCATTCTTGCTTTCAATGAACCGTTCCGCAATCCGTATCTTTTCCCGTTTGGCGAATTATTCCAGTTCCGATAGCTGCGCTTCAATGGACAATACCTGTCTGTCTTCATCTTCCGATGACTTACGGGCATACAAAAAGAACTTACTTGTTGTCATATTTCTCTACTTTTTGGATTGTTAAACACTTTGCATTCACCTCATGCTGCAAGTGGCTTTTGAAGCGGGGCATGCGGGAAAGCCTGCTTTCCGTAAAAAAGAACCAAAGGCCAACCCGGCGTATCGCACATGCTTGTTTTTCCGTCATGGTTTTTGTACCCCCACTTCATTTGCTCCTTGACATCCTGTTGTAAAATGATGACAAAACAATATATATTGACAACAAATGTAGATAGCAAATCCCACCACCCAAACAAAAACAGACGCCGGAAAACCAAGCTCTGCCCTTCCTGTGCAAGAAGTGAGTAAAAGGCACCTCCTTTTGAGACTAACCTTTCACTCACCCCTTGCACAATCCCTTTCCGGCAAGCACAATAGCCGGTACACAGTACATTTATCTTCATAGGTGCGTACCGGCTATTAAGCTTGCTTGTCCGCATGTCTCCAAAAGGAAAAATTGGAACCAAGTCAAAAAACGCTTCCGGTTGCACGCCTGTCCGGCACTCACAACCCTCAACTGTTTTTTGCCTCGACGGCCACTGAAAAATGTGGCCGGAATCGCCATAGTCAGAATAAAGTGGGCATGGCGTTCGTGCATCCGTTCGATAGTTTGTTGAGCGCTAAGGCTGTGCGTGGGGATGTGGGTAGCTGCGGGGCGGATAAAAATAAAGAACACCGACCAACGAATGGAAGATGTCCTGTTTTGTCGGATATCCGACATAGGTTCAACCTAATGTTTTGTTAAAGTTAGTGCAGCAGATGGAGCTTTTATTCCAGGATAAATATCACAATTAATTGCTATTTTCATTATCGTATTTTAGCTATCGGTAAACTAATGATGTTTTGAACGAAGTTCGAACCTTCTTCGAAGGAGAAGAAGGTAAAAATTCCTGAACTATGGGGGTTCCGCCCATGTCGGGTGGTCCGGGTTGCGGAACCGTTCGCTGAATTCTCTCCACGATTAGATTTTACCTGCCGATCAGCCGGCCGGTCGATCCGGGCAGATCGGTGAAACACCGGGCAACCCGTCATCCCGTAACCGGCAGGATAAAAAAAACCCATTAATTCGGTTTGTTCACAAATCTGGTTGTACATATCGGTAAAAAATTGTGAATTTCTGTCCATAACCTATCCCGATTCTTAACGAAATTCTGAATACCTCTGCGATCGCTTGTTTTCCTTTTCCCATCCCATCGCTTTTTTGGCCAACGCTGCTTTACACATTGCCTGCCCGGCTCCCGGAGCAGTCAAAGAGTAAAGCCCCTACCCGCTTTAAGCCAACCCACTCCTAAAAGACAGAAAAACACGCCCTCTGGGCACTCATTTTTCTGTCTTTTACTATGCCACCTGTCGAATTTGGATTTAGCTTGTTTAATCTTCTTTGATTTTTCTTCTTCATATCTTCATACTGGTATTGCTTATCAAATCATATTGATTTTACAGAAACAAAGTTACGTAGCGACACAATGCTCGATGATCAATTCGGAAGCAGTACAGGCAATTGTTATAAACCTGAAGGCAAAGCGGGAACATTTACTTATGGTACATTTAATACAACTGATTTTGATTTGAAAACAAATGAAGATATTGCCGATTATAGCGATGTTTTAGCCTTCTACAATATTCTACATTCAAGCATCAGAAACAGTTATGTTGAACAATGGAAATCTAATTTAGAATCCGTATTTGATGTGGATCATTTCATGAAATGGCTCGCGACTAATACCGTAATCCAAAATTGGGATTCGTATGGTATAATAGGCCATAATTACTATTTGTATAACGATCCTTATACCAATAAAATAGTTTGGATTCCCTGGGATAATAACGAAGCCTTAACCGCCATGGAAAGAGAGCCACTTTCACTATCTATGACCAAAGTTACAATTAATGGCCATTAATCAGGTATTTAATAGATCAGCCGGAATACAAAGACATTTATGAAACTTATTTACAATCAGTAATTAATGATGCCTTTGAGCCATCAAAAATGAAAGAATTGTATCAGTATTATCACAATTTAATTTATGATTATGTTAAAGGTTCAGATGGAGAACAGAACTACTCCCCACCTTTAGACAACGAAATTCAAATATAAGTTTGTTTTTCCTTTCCCGGCCATGGCCGGGAAAGGAAAATTATACGGCCCTGCCATACACCTGTTCCGGTATATTATACTCCAGGGATTGATGTGGCCTGCGGTTATTGTAAAACTCCATATACCATTTGATTTTCCCGTATAGCTCGTTCCCATCCTCTGATGGCTCCAAATAGATCTTTTCGTACTTGAGACTCCGCCAGAAGCGCTCGATAAAAACATTGTCAATCCATCTTCCTTTTCCATCCATGCTCAGCTTCGTTTTTATCTCATCGAACAACGTAGTAAAGATCGGACTGGTAAATTGACTCCCTTGATCAGTGTTGATAATCTCAGGCTCCCCATGGGCTGCAATGGCGGCCTTTACACATGCTTTGCACCACTCGGCTGTCATGGTATTAGATAGTGACCAACCAACAATATAACGGCTGTAAAGGTCAATAATGGCCACCAGGTACATATAGCCATTCCCTACTGGGACATAGGTTATGTCCAGGGACCAAACCTGGTTAGGGTGTGTTATCTCTAAATTCCGAAGCAAATATGGAAATACGGTGTGCCCCTTGCCCTTATGGGGCTTGCTGGTGTTGGGTCGGGGACCAATAGCATGCAGATCCATCAACCGGTACAACCGGCGGATCCGCTTGGGATTGATCTTGTGACCCAACAATTGAAGGTGTTTTGTCATTTTTGGCACTCCAAAAAACGGTGTTTCCAAATATTGCTTATCAATTAGTTTCATCAGTTCTTGATTGTATGAACTGTCTTCCTGGGGAACATAGTAGAAACTGCTACGGCAGACTTCCAAAAGCTCGCACTGTTGCTTGATGCTCAGTTTGTCTTTCTTATTCACTTTTTGAAGCCTATCCTCTTTTGCTATTTCCCCAACACTTTTTTTAAGAAATCAACCTCCATCTGTAACTGGCCTACTTTCTTGAACAGTTCAGCTCTTTCCTTTTCCGTATCATCCTTTCCAGAACCATTCTCAAAAACGCTACTGGCTCCTGATAAGAACCTGGTCTTCCATGTTGAAATCTGGTTCGGATGAAGGTCATACTTCCTACCGATTTCTTGAATTGTTTCTCTTTCCTGAATGGCTTCGATAACGACTTTTGTTTTGAAGCCAGGTGTGTGATTTTTTCTTTTTTTCATAACAACAAGTTTATTAATTTTTCTAATTATACCTGTTGTCTAAATTTTGGGGCTAATTACT
>JAGLOO010000079.1 GCA_023138875.1 Bacteroidales bacterium | reverse complement strand
AGTGCAGCCAGATTGATCAGATAATCTGCCTCAACAATTTCCTCCCAGTTATACTCACTCACAGCAGCAGGCATTTCGTCTCCCAGGTCCGAAAACCAGATTGTTTTCGAGCCGTTTTGATGCAAAGTGGTACGTCCCTTGTCCTCGTGGGTAGGGCTTCTATCTCCATATTTCACATCCGGAAATTCAGCAGAGAGGAGTTCGTATGTGTGCTGCCACACATGGGAGCGCGGATCGGCTACCCAGATGTCTTCCTGCGACACACCCGCATTGTTGACCAGTTGCCGGAGGATGGCAAGGGTGACACCCGGAGTGGTTTCGCAAACCGGGTCAATATTACCTTTCCATCCGGTGTAATCACGTTCCAGTCCATCAGTGGCAAGCCATGAGGATGTCCCCTCATTTATTTTTATAAAGATGGTCTGTCCGGCAGTATAACCAACTTCACCAATTCCCTTGTTACTATTGAAGCTTTTGAACAGTGCATCCCATGCATCGCCGATTGTACTTTCAGAGGTGAGTTGTAGCATGGATGTGGTGATCATCTCATCCACCACTGCCTGGTCCCAGTTATCAGGTGCATAAAATGGGTCGGCCTCTGTATTCGGACAACTCTCATCTGTTGCGTCCTGGTCCCAGGCCCAGACCACCCTGCCATGATTGATGCCCCAGCTTGTTCCTATAGGCTCATTTGCCGGGTGAACAATTTCAGTTGTTGACAACAGGTTAGCTGCCCATGTTTTCACGGTTGGCTGCATTATCACCATGATTGAAAAACCAATACCCGCAAGTACAAACGCAAAACCGGCGCGGACTTTTGCTGTTTTAAAATACTTTCCCGATAGCTTGAAAGCCACAAAAGCTCCCGTTACACTTCCGACCCATATCAGGAAACCGGTCATAATGGGAAATGCAGTACGCATACACGGATATCCTGCCCGCTGTGGTTTGGGAATAACCCGGATCAGGAACCAGGCGGTTGAAATGACGCCCATGACAATAAAGAGCAGCTTAGCCGGAACATGCCTCTTTTTTAACCTGAGAAAAACAGTGTGCAGTTTTTTATGATACTGGATCTTTATGTTTTCTGGTGTATTAAGCATGCAATTACCAGGGATGATTAGTTGATTTGGTAAACTTACTGACAAACTTCTGATCCGCTATTTCAATTTCCATCAGGTACATTCCGGAGCCAATACCCTCCAGGGTTATCTGTTGCGTAAATTGAACCTGGTATTTCTCAAAAACCTCCGTGTAAAGTACCTGCCTGTTCATGGAGAGCACCCTGACCACTACCTGATTTCCCGGCAGATCACTGTTGAATGAGATACGAACATTGTTATCAATCATGGGATTTGGATAGATCTTCAAACCCGAATTAATATTCATGTGATCGATCCCCACCGTAGAACTAACGGAAAATGAAGTCGGGGTGGAGAGTTCTCCGTCACTGGCAGTAACTGTAACCACTGCAGGACCTGTGAAATTCTCAGTGGCCTCCATCAGAAGCTCATCTCCGTTTATGTGGAGTGATAGCTCCGGATCGTCGCTTGAGGTTTGGTAGGTAAGGGGATCACCATCTGGATCCATAAATAGCGAATGAATATCCTCTGCAACTGTAATTGCAAGCCCTGTTTCTGTAACCACCTGGTCATCTATGGGATTCACAACTACGGGGGCGCTGTTGGCCATCGATACTGTGAATCCCTGTGAAACACCTGTATGATTATGGACCGTAGCTGTTACCGTAACATAGGATTCTTCGAAGAAAGGGTCCAAGGCTGTTCCGTAGAGTATGGTTCCATCAACCCTGACAGAAATATCCGAACCTGCAGCAATGGCATTAAAGGTAAGCTGATCACCCTCTTCGTCTGTAAAATATTCATTCAGATCTGCTACAAGGACAAGTTCGCTGTTTTTCTCTGTAAATATAAAGCTGTCAAAAGGTTTCGTTATTGAGGGGGGCTGGTTTACGGGACCACTGCTTTCAACCAGGGTTACCACACCGTAGCCATCAGCATTCTTCCAGTGGTCATTATAAGCTGCTTCGGGAACATAGACCGATGCAATGAAATTATCGCGCGACAAAGGATCCTCATCGGGATTATCATTATCGCAATAGGCCATCGAGAGTCCCATAATTTTACCTGTACTTAATTCAACAAGTGATGCAGCCGAATTGGTGTGGTCATAGGAATCATTGTGTACATTCAAGGAAAACTCCCATATGTGGTTTCTTCCCTCTTTACTTAGGACCAATTCCGGGAAGTGTCCGGCATAATCGGGGATTGTCCTGTCTCCCCAGCTGGTGCCTGCAATATCACAAACCACAAAAGAACCCGTGGTGCTCCCATCTTCCGGCTCATCAATGGCTATATGGTAGGAAAAAGCATTCGCTGCCAGTGAACTTTCGGTGTCGAAGACATGGTCACCACCGGAATGATCTTCATCGATAAAGATCTCCAGAATGTCGTAATCGGGATAATTACCCTGGGGCCATGAATATCCGTCCACAAAAACATCATCCCTTGTGCGGACCAGGAAGTACAGTTTATCGGTCACCGAAGACCACATCACTTTGAATTCCCCTTTAAAGTCGTCAAAAGGAAGGAGCGGTTCACCCCAGGTAATCCACATCTGATCGATGGGAAGCCAGCTGGTGGTTTTCCAGCAATCATCATCTTCCAAACCGTCAATTACAGGTAACGTAACTGCCTCTTTCGCGTTAAAATTATTGGAATTCACATTTTCAGCGGGAATGGCGATGAGTTCGATTCCAATGCCTGGTTCCAGGTTCCCGGAGTATTGCTTTTTAGATGGGCTGTTCCAGTGTTCATGTGTACCAAGAGAGGATATAGGGGTGCCTGAATTGTCAGGGTCATAGCTTATTCCGGCAGGCCAGTTTTCCGGATCTGCCGCCTGGTGGAGGTAATCATCGACGCCCTGTGCCATGATCGGTCTGTTTTTCCAGTCATCAACAGAACCCGTCACAGCCTCCGTCCGCAGAAAATCAAAACAGACCGATTCCAGTGCCACCTGATCCTGTGAAATGAATATTGAGTTTGGATAATCATTGTTGAAAGGAGACATTTTCCATTTTACAGGTCCTTTCACTGCTTCAGGGCTTCCCCAGAGCCCGTCAACAAAGAAGAGCAGTGTATTTCTTCCCAGTACATAACTTCCCATCAGATCGACCTGGACCCTGTACATACCATAATCATTTCTTGTGGGATTGTCATTTTCAAGTGCAACAAGTCCCGGGTGCATATGTTCGGCACTGCTCTTGGTAGTGCTTCCAAAATGATTCTTTGCAGTTAAAGTAATACCTGCCCGTGCGTGGGCTTTCAGTGCAGCCAGATTGATCAGATAAT
>JAGLOO010000078.1 GCA_023138875.1 Bacteroidales bacterium | reverse complement strand
CTAACTTGGGCCCAAGTTGGGTTAAGATGTGATCGCATAATTTGATCATAGGAAGCCCCCGGTTCACGCTGGGGGTTTTTCATGCGTTGGTATCCTCCACATCCACCAAATTTGGCCTCAAATAAGCCTCATATACGACATTTCTCGGATTGGGAGTATGGTGCCACAAATGCATTAAAGTCGAAAAAAGGGGGAAAGTTGGGGTGCGAATTTTATAAAGAAAAAAGCCAACTTACTGATAATAAGCTGGCTTCTCCTATTAATGGTCGGATGTTTTGAACGAAGTTCGAACCTTCTTCGAAGGAGAAGAAGGTAAAAATTCCTGAACTATGGTGGTTCCGCCCGTGTCGGGTGGTCAGGGCTGCGGAACTGTTCGCTGAATTTTCCACACGATAGGGCTTTACCGGCCGATCAGCCGGCTGGTCGATCCGGGCAGATCGGTGAAACATCGGGCAACCCGGCATCCCGTATCCGTCAGGATCAAAGAATCCTATTAAATCAGTTTGTTCATAAACCCGTTTGTGTACAATGGTGAATAATTGTGAATCTCTGTCCATAACCCATCCCGGTTCTAAGCAAAACTCTGAATACCTCTGTGATTGCTTGTTTTCCTGCGCGCGGGCAAAAGTTTCGAAGGGCTGGCCTTTGCTCTTTTCAAAAAGTTGAGTGTCCGAAGGGCGTGCTTTTTGAAATGGGCAAACCTGGCAGAGAAACTTACTTTTCGAAGCCCTGATGGTCCTGAGAGCTGTCATCATGGTCTTCCAATCGGGGAGAAGGATGATTACATATTTATTGATTCAACCAGTTCTTAAAACTCCTTGAGCGCTTAAAACTTAAGTAAATATCCTCATCAACAGGGGGGGTCAGTGTGAGCTTCATCCTGCTTTTGGACAGGGTATACATGCTATCTATGGAATGGAGATGAACGATGTATTTCCGGTTGATCCGGAAGAAAAGCCTGGGATCAAGCATCTCTTCCAGTTTATCCAGTGAATGATCAATGGCCAGGTTCTGGTTTGCCTTTGTTTTGATGAAAACACTTTTGTCCTGAACTTGGAAATAGGCGATGTCTTCCACTTCGATGACTTTAACTTTCGGGCCGATCATAATCATAAAGCGTTTCTTGTACAGCTGATCTCTCTCAATAAAAGCCTTATGAAGGAAGTCAAGATTAATACTGTTCTTGTCGCCGGACGGATTCAGGCTATGATATTTTTCAAGAGCCTGGGCAAGCTGTTCCTTTTCAATGGGTTTCAGTAAATAGTCAATGCTGTTAACCTCGAAGGCTTTAATGGCATATTGATCATAGGCCGTGGTAAATATGACCGGTGTATTTACTTCAAGCTGTTCAAAAATCCGGAAGCTCAGACCATCGGACAACTGGATGTCCGAAAAAATCAGGTCCGGGGAATGTTCCCCGAGCCATTCCACGCTATCCCTGATGGTAGCGAATTTTGCCAGCACAGAGATCGAGGGATCTATCTGAGTCAGTAACTGTTCCAGGCGCCTGGAAGCAACCTGCTCATCTTCTATGATTAATACATCCATAGTCCTTTAATATCATTCGTCAGGCATCCTGTAGCATAGGAATGCCAGCAACAAACTCTTTCTCATCCTGACGAAAATAGGGAAGAGAATCAGAAACCAGCCTGTACCTTTCATTCAGATTATGAAGACCGGTTTTGGGCGAATCCAATTCATGAGGAACTTTATTCAGTCCATTCCTCACCACCAGGTAACCTTCTTCACTACTAACATTTATCTTCAGAGGATGTCGATCAGAGATTTCATTGTGTTTAATGGCGTTCTCAATCAGTAACTGGAAAGAGAGGGGCATGATCCGTGAATTCAGATCGAGCTCCTCCGTGCTCATTTCCACCTGTAGATTCTCTCCGTAACGGATTTTCTGCAGATAGATGTAGGACCTGACGAATTCCAGCTCTTTTTCAAGCTTAACGGATACCAGGTCCTTCACATCCAGTACGTAGCGGTAAAGGGAAGAAAAGCGAGTGACAAACTCCACCGCCTTCTCTGGATTTTCCGGGATAATGCCTGCCAGCGTATTCATGCTGTTGAATAAAAAATGGGGGTTTACCTGGTTTTTCAAGGCTTCATACTGGGACAGGACCTTTTCCTTTTCAAGCAGTACAGAGCGAACCAGGGAATTTTTCCACTTGTAAAAAAGGTAGACTCCCTCATAAACTGATATGGCAAAGAAGGTGAGCAGGGCCACTGAGAGATGCACGCTTCTCATTTGGAACCAGTAATCATCGTAACTCGAATGGAACAGGAGGTTAAAAAGATAAACAGTCAGCACGGTGAATCCGGTGAGTAATACCAGGAACAGGATGTTCATCAGGAGGTGAACCCCCGGGCTTGTCTCCCAGGAGTATCTCCTCCATAGAAAGGCGACAATCCTCCTGCTTGTTTCCCATTCCACAAAGGTAATTATAGTGGAAGCCAGCATCCATTTTAACAGTCCGTTCGACTCGGAATCCGTATAGAGAATCAGTGGCATGAGGATCCCGATTAGAGGAATCCCTATGATCCTGATGATGGGACGATCGACCTGGTAGACTTCTACCTTGTTCTTGTTCATAACAATCACTTTTTCAGGCATTCATTCCGGATACTGTCGGCATAAGACTTCCCCCAGTCCGGATGGATCTCGCTGAGCAGAGGATAAGTATCGAATTTCAACAGTGCCGTATCCAGTAAAGGTAAGGCATTCTTCTTTCCCCCGCCCATGTATGCTGGAGTGTTGTACAGATTCACCCCATGCCACAAATAGCTCCTGGGATTCTCAGGATCCATCTCTTTCGCTTTCCGAAACATGTCCAGGCATTCCTTATTGTATTTCAGGCCCCTGACCATGGGCTCGACGCTCATTTTTGCCTGGAGGATAAAACCTTTCATTACATAAATTTCAGAATTATCCGGAGAAATCTGATTGGCCCGAAAATTAAATTCTTCGGCTTTGTCGATATGCAGATCCTTTGCACGGTCCTTTTTTTCATGGTGGCTGATCTGAACATGACAGTAGGCGGCGTAATAGTAGGGCAGCCATTCTTCCTGCAGGGCAATACCAATCCGTTCGAACTGATTGGCCGCCTGCAGCATTTGCACCATGCTATTTTCTGAATCCATCATGCCGATGCTCTCTTTCATGAGTTCCATGTAGCGCTCCGACTGTGCACTTACTCCTGCGACAAGCAGAAGCAAAAGGCCGATGATTATTGCTTTCTTTTTCATATTGCGACTTTTTGCTTTGATAAAAGACATTAATAGGTGGAGATAAAGAATCCCACAAAAAAGGAGCGGACGCTGGAGGGCAGGATGGGGATCCGGCCCGCATCATTAGGCAGATAATGGTAGCCAAAAACATGTTCCGCGCCCAGTATATTTTCCACCGAGGCGTAAATCACCGCGCTCGTTCCAAAGACCCTGAGCATTTTGCTCATATTGAAACTCAGGTTGCTATATGCTTTGGTATAGTCCGTATGAAACTCGCTGTCGGGCTTTTCCGGGTTATTATAGGGCCTTCCGGAAGAATATGCGTAGGTAACACCAACCATGGATCCAAGTCTCGCAAAGGTATGCTTGTACACGACGGATAGGTTGTGCCTGGAGGCAAACTCGGGAGGTGCGGCAATGGGATAATCCCGATAATCTCTTTCGGTATCCAGGAAGGAATAGGATATCCAGTAATCCGCATTGGGAATGCTTTTCCGGTCCCTCCAGAACAGGTCAACACCCCTTGCATATCCGTCTCCATCATTATTTAGAGAAGTGATCTGTTCGGGCAAATAACTGATCAGATCCTGGTAAAGCTTATAATATAATTCCGTTCTGAACACCCGTTTGTCCTTCATATACTGGTAGTTGGCAATCAGGTGTGTGGCATTCTCAAATTCCAGATTATTGGTTTGATAAAGGAACTCGTTCTCCGGGGACTGGTAGAACTTACCATAGGCCAGGGAAACCTGGCTATGATTCCCGGTCTTATAAGCCAGGGATATCCGGGGGGCGATGTTGCCTCTGTTCAGGAAATCAGAGTATTCATACCTGGTCCCGAATCTGCTTGCCAATCTGGGTGCAATGGTCCATTCCGCCTCCAGGAAAACCACGGCATATAGCTCATCTATCTCTCCAATCTGAACCTCCATATCGTTTGCTGAACGTATTTCCCCGTCGGCATTCTTCAGCTGGATCTCAGTCCCCGCATGCAGTTCCAGTCCGGGAATGGAACGGTTCATCACTACAATCTTCCCCTGTGTCAGGTCTTCAAACTCCGACATGTCTGTGCCATCCTGATCGGCATCATCCAGATTATTTGAGTAAGAGCCTCCAATATACAGGGACCATGTTTCATCCTTGAAATACTTCTTATAGGAGGAATTTATGATAAGGTTGTCATTTTGAATCCCAAACAGGCTTTTGTAATCGATGCTGTCAGGATTATCGTACATCATGGACATTTTTGTGCGAGAACCATTGACATAGAATTTCAGCATGTCGAAATCCGAAAACTTATGCCTGAAATTCACAGTTCCGGCCACATTTTCCGGCGATTTAACCCACTCGGTAAGTTGAGGAATTGTATTGTTGTAAGGAGCCATGTTGTTGTATTCCCCTTTTACATACAGAGAAGTGTTATCCCAGCGGTGCTCGTGAAACATATTGGTCCCGTAGAAATGCACTCCTCCCCCTGTGTGTGTCGAATCCGCCAAACCTTTGCTCTTCAGAGCCAGGACGGAGGACAGTGCCTGGCCGTATTGTGCCGAATATCCCCCGGTGCTGAACACGGTGCCTGAAAACATGAAAGGATCAAACCGCCCCCTCTGTTTTACATCGGGAACTGGACTATAATAGGGCTTTTGAACGACCATGCCGTCAATAAGCACCTGGCTCTCCGCATCAGATCCCCCCCTGACAAACAATCCGCTCGACTCCCCCACCCGCTGGACCCCGGGCAGGGTTTCGATAGCCTTGGTAATATCTCCAGTGGCCCCGGCGGTCATACCAATATCCCTGGATCGCAGGACTACGGTGTTTCTCTCATCACTGGCTTCATAGGATCCTGCGGTAATAACCACTTCCAGAATATCCGTTGAAGACTGAGGCAGGATCAGATCCACATACATATCGTTTTCTCCAATGATAATCTCTTCAATACAGGTTTCGTATCCAATGTATGAGGCAAGCAGTAATAGTTTCCCTTTTCTTGAAGTGGAGAACGAATATTCCCCCTGGTCATCGGTGGAAGTACCATCCAGACTACCCTGCAGGGCGACACTTGCATAGTCCAATGGCTGGCCTTTTCCATCGCTAACCCTGCCACTTATCTCTATACTCTGGCCACGTACAGAAACAGACCAGATTAATAGAACCGGGAGAAACAGATATTTCGTCATTTTCATAGTGCTTGATTTTTCTCAAAGATCTGATGGAAATATCCCACATATGAAATATAAAATGACAGGGTTGGAAAAACGAATGCCCAAATGGGAATATGGGACACTGATTGAAAAAACCAGAAGCTTTGACCATTCTTCGCCGGAATATGTCAAATTAATTAAACATCAAATCACCAAGTCATTTGCCTTGTCAACCAGAATCGGCCCGAAGTGATCAAGGGACCGTTTTTTCCACCCTGAAGCCAAACTATTCTTGCTCCAAGCATATTCCAGTCTCCAGGAATTCTTTAGGTGTTCTTTGAACTATATTTGGGATCGGGCGTGTAATTATTTTGTTGAACCGGATATTTTCACGTAAATATACACGGTAAACCAGAAATATTCACGATATTTAATCTATGTGGATAAAGAGATACTTGAGAAAGAGCATTCTGGATGAATTGATAAAGGGGCAGAAGCTTGTTGTTTTGTATGGTGCCAGACAAACAGGAAAAACCTCTTTGTTGACCAGCATCACCAATGAACTGCCTTATAAAACAGTACGAGTCAATGCTGATCAAGCCCGGTACCAGGAGGTATTCAGTGGTCAGGATCTGAAAAAAATGCGGGATCTGGTTGAGGGATATGAACTACTTTTTATCGATGAAGGTCAGAAAATTCCCGATTTGGGGATTCATTTAAAGATTCTTCATGATGAGTTGCCCTCATTACGTGTTATTGTTACAGGTTCGTCATCTTTTGACTTGGCAACCAAACTTGGGGAGCCAATGACCGGACGGAAAAGAGTATACACTCTTTTTCCCTTGAGTCAGGAGGAAATGGGCTCGTTGTACAATCCTTTTGAACTAAAGGATCTCCTTGGCGATTTTTTAGTTTTCGGCTCATATCCAGAGGTTTTAACCCAGTCGAATCGTGATGAAAGGTTTGAAGCCTTGAGAGAGATTAGCGATTCATATCTAATGAAGGACATCATTGAAATCAGTCAGATCAAGCATATTCAAAAGGCCTATCAATTGTTGAAGTTATTAGCATTTCAAATTGGATCTGAGGTTTCAATACATGAACTGAGCCAATCCTTAAAAATGAATCATGAAACAGTAGAATCTTACATTGGTTTATTTGAAAAGGCTTTCGTTCTTTTCCGATTAGGTGGGTTTAGCCGGAATTTGAGAAATGAGATTAAGAAATCTAGTAAAATCTACTTTTGGGATACTGGAATCCGGAATTATTTGATTGGCAATGTGAACCGCCTTGATCAAAGAGATGATTTAGGAGCCCTATTCGAAAACTTCCTGATTGCTGAACGTCAGAAATGGTTAAACAATCACAGATCGTTGTCGAATTCATATTTCTGGCGACTCTATACAGGAGCTGAAATAGACTATGTTGAGGAAAATCAAGGAGTATTAACCGGGTACGAGATCAAATGGGGACAAGGGAAAATTCGTGCCCCAAAATCCTGGGCAGAGACCTATAAAGCAGATGTTAAATTGTTAAACCGTGAAAATTACCTGGATTTTATTAAGTAAATACAGGATACCAGCCGCCTGATCAAAGAAAAAAATATGGCTGTGGCGTTTCTGAGTCCGTTCGATAGTTTGGTGAGGGCGAAGGCGGTGCGGGGGGATGTGGGTGGCTGCGGGGAGGGTAAAAAGAAAGGACTCCCTTCGAAAACTGAAAGAAGTCCTGTATTGTCGGCTGTTTTGAGCGAAGTTCGAACCTTCTTCGAAGGAGAAGAAGGTAAAAATTCCTGAACTATGGGGGTTCCTCCCATGTCGTGCGGAGTGCCTTCGCCACAGGCATTGGCTGGCGGACCGGGTTGCGGAACTGTTTGCTGAATTCTCCATACGATCGGGCTTTACCGGCTGGTCAATCCGGTCAGATCGGTGAACCATCGGGTAATCCGGCATTTCGTAACTGGTATGATAAAAAAATCCCATTAAATCGGCTTGTTCACAAATCCGGTTGTGCACAACAGTGAATAATTGTGAAAATCTGTCCATAACCTATCCCGGTTCATAGCGAAATCCTGAATACCGCTGCGTTCGCTTGATTTCCTGTGCGCAGGCAAAAGTTTCGAAGGGAAGTACTACCCATTCTTCGGACCATTTTTTTCTTTTCTTAATTGATTATTATCATGATTCACTGGTAAAATTAATTCTAAAAATTCAACTTAACCAGTGGTCCTAAAATTGGGTAGTATTACCAAGGGCCGGCCTTTGCTCTTTTCAAAAAGTAGAGTGCCCAATAGGGCGTGCTTTTTGAAATGGGCAAATCAGGCAGAGAAACTTCTTTTCTTCAATAAAAGGTATTAATCCCAGGGTAGAACCCTGGACCCGAATTTCCGATGCAGAGCATCGGGGAACCGAAGTTTACGAGCTCGGCGAAGCCAATTTAACAATGTAAAGATTAAACTGGGATAACTTTGCAATATCTCCTTTTCTGTCTTCTACCACTGGAAAAACCTGGTACTCAAAAAATGCCATTCCTCTCCCTTTCAGCTCTGCAGAAGAGCGGGGAGTCGGAATTGTCTAACTATCCTTTGCTTTCCGTATTTTGGAAGGATGCTGGCTGGTATTGAAGATATCGGAGATGATTACATATTCGTCTATTACTTCATAAATGATCTTGTAACGCCACTTGGATACTGACCGATAGTTCTCCGGTTCATCGGCCAGGTATTCTTCTTTGGAGTATTTTTCAGGTAAGTAGCCCAGGCTTCCAGCTAACCTCACCAATGTCTTCTTAACGTGTCTGGCAGCACTTACTGATTCTTCAGCAATAAAATCGCAGATACCATCAAGGCTCTCCTGGGCTTTGTCATCCCAACGTACCGGAAGCTTCTTTTTCATTACCAACTTTCCATCTCCTTCTCCAGGTCCTCCTGGGTGGTGTAATGACCAGCCTTAACCCGTGCAGAAGCGGCTTTGACTCGTTTTTTCAGGTCTTCCTGTGTAATAGGTGTGCCGTCGACTTCATACCCCACAACATCAGGCTCTTCATATTCCTTTCTCATGGCATCAACCATCCTGAGGAACCTTTCGTCCGCCTTATCAATGTAGCTTCGAACCTCTTTTCTTAACTCTACTGTTCCCATAACGCTGTTTTCTACAAATTTAACGATTATTACTCACTAATGGTTCGATTCAGGGGGTGGAACTTCTCCAGGATAATCACGTAGTACCTGATATTTTTTATCAAAAACTTCAAATTTCACCGGTTACATTTTCCATAAACCAGGATATAACTAAAAAACCAATAGAGATTGAAACAATACAACTCTTATCATACCAGCATCAAACAGCTGGCCAAACGAAACAAACTTCCACATAAGTACATTGCGTGCATTGACAGGTCTACCATCTGGAGGTGGAAGAATGAAAACGAAGATAAATACCTCGGATCTGAACTCTCCGATATCGATCTTCTTGATCAGTTCCTCGAAAGGAGAGAATCGGCAGCAGTTATCAGAACTTATCTAAAGTTGGCAACTACATTCTCAGCAATACTCAGACGATCTTCTCAATTTCAGAAAACCATAAGCGAAAACAAAGAGAGGTTTGTCCGGTCTATCCTTAAATACCGGAAGAATATCAACCTCAAATTCGTCCTCCGGCTTTGCAATATCTCTTCTTCAGTCTTTTACCACTGGAAAAACCAGGTACTCAGAAAATGCCCTTCCTCTCCCTTTCAGCTCTGCAGAAGAATCTATTCTAACCAGCTTACAGCAACTGAGGTGAACCGGATGAAAGAAATGCTTTCCGGTCAACGATTCCACTACTGGCCGGTCAATTCAATTGCTTACTATGCCCTGCGAAATAATATTATGAACGCATCATTAGCTACCTGGTACAATTACATCACAAAGCTGGGATGGGACCGGCCACGGTCGCCAAAGAAACTAAAATACGAAACCGGGATCCGAGCCAACCGTCCCCACCAGATCTGGCATGCAGACATTACAGTTGTTAAATGCCTCAATGGAATGAAATACTATGTCTATCTGCTGATGGACAACTTCTCCCGCTTTATCCTTAATTACCAAGTTTCTGAGAAGGTGTCCGCCGAAATCCGTATGCAAAGCATCAAGCAAGCCTATGAGCAGTATATATTGGTTCCCGGGGAGGATGTCAGACTCATCGTTGACGGCGGAGTTGAAAACAATAACAACACCGTGGATGACTACATCAGTTCCGAGGAGGTTAGCGTTCAAAAACTCATTGCCGGAAAAGATATCCGTTTCTCAAACTCAATGGTTGAAGCCCAGAATAAGATCATCAAGTATCATTATCTTTTCAAACACGACTTCAAGAATATTCATGAATTAAGAAAACTGCTGGACTGGATCATACCTGATTATAAATATGTACGACCCCATCACTCCCTGAAAGGTCTAACTCCGTATGAAGCCTTGATTGGAACCTCTTTGCCTACAGGCCAATGGCAGAAACAGATACAGGAAGCCAAACAGTTAAGATTGCAGCAAAATATAAAAGAACCTTGTGAAATATGCTAAAATCAGAAACTATCAGGAGAAATATTTTGAAATCCTACTTTTGATTTGTCAAATAGGTTTCATCATTTGATCGATCTGTAGATTAAATTCTATACCAGAATAGCATAAGGGACCGTACCCTTTATGTTGCAATATTGCAACACAGAATTCCAATTTCACCTTGGGATTTGCTGTGAATATGAGATGTGAGTTATTGCTGGATGACATTAAATCAAAACATCTGGCATTGTGGATTATTGTTAACCCAACTTGCGCCTGAGTGA
>JAGLOO010000077.1 GCA_023138875.1 Bacteroidales bacterium | reverse complement strand
GAGATCATATTGAAGACAGATTCTCTTAGGAATAAGGAGGCAGTACTGGCGTTTGCTTTCAACAGAAAGTGTCAAACTGCTTCCGCACTCTTTCAGGGGCAGAAATCTATGCCCGAATCGCAGGATTTGTTTCAACGGCCCGGAAGCACGACCGGAATGTTTTCTTCGAATTATACACTACCTTCGAAGGACACAACTTCATTACTGGGTAGCATACCCAGGTAAACAGTTACGATTAAAATAATTGCACCATAATTGCACCAATTGCGCCATAAAGGTAGAGAAGCAAAGTATGAAATAAATTAATCCGCACTACTACTCATAGCGCAATCTTTCAACGTCAATAATTTCACGTTAAATTTTTACTTTTATACGCTCCAATGCTGGTAAGGGCCGCCTGCCGGCCGATTTCGATCATCTCTTCTGCTTTATAAAAGTCATATATAGTGCAGGAATCTCTGGATACATTTATCAGGATATCCGGCGAGAACCTGCTGAGTGTCATTTGTGACATATGATCCGTCATCAGGTCCAGGGTTTTTGTTATCAGGGTGAAATAGCCGAGTTTTTCTTCATGGCCCAATGGATTGATCTTTTTCAGATGATTGTAGAACTCTTTGCGTTTATTCTGGTAAGTGGATTGTGTTTTTTTACTCTCTTCGATGGATAACTGAGGTGAGCTGGTAGGGATGTTCGCATTCACATTCACAACAACCAGCAAATCACCAGCGGTTCGTTTAACCTGATTGATGGGAATATTATTCATGACCCCTCCATCCACCAGCAACCTATCCTCTGTCTTTACCGGTGTCAATACAGTAGGAATGGAAATGGATGCCCGAATGGCTTCATAAATACTTCCATCTGAAAAAGCTACTTCCTCTTTGTGAAGAAGGTCTGCGGCAACGGCCACATACGGTATACTTAAATCTTCAATGTTGGTATCAGGAATAAAATCCTTCATCTTCTTAAGGACCCTGTCGCCTTTAATCATGCCCTGCTTGCTCAATGCAAAATCTACAAGACTGAAGACTTTCCTTTTATCGAGCGTACAAATCCAGAGTTTAAACTCTTCTAATTTTCGCAGTGCATAAACACCTCCAACAAGGGATCCCATGGATGTCCCGGCAATGGAGGTGATTTCATAATCCTGCTTTTCCAGTTCCTCTATGACACCAATATGGGCAATTCCTCTGGCACCGCCTCCTGACAATACCAATGCTACTTTTTGTTTCATGCAATAAATTTATACTATTTTTAAGGATTCAAAAAGATTGACCAATGTGGAGGAAGTTGATTTCAGGAATCGTTGTGATAATGATGCTAGCTGGATTGCTGACAGGATGTGCGGATAACCCGGAACAGCGTGCAAAGGAGAGTGGAAAAGAGATCTTTTTCGAAGAAACAATGCATGATTACGGTGAAATCCCGAAAGACAGCGACGGTACCTGGTCATTTGCCTTTAAGAACCTGGGAGAGGAGGCCATTGTGATCAACAGGGTGCGCACTACATGTGGATGCACCGTTCCTGACTGGCCCAGGGAACCGGTTGAACCTGGCGGGGCGGGAGAGATTACCGTCAAATACAGCACGGCACGGGCCGGCACCTTTTCAAAATCAGCCTACGTTTACGCCACCGCATCCAACTCTCCGGTAAAATTGCAGATCAAGGGGAAAGTACTCTCGTCAAAATAAAACATTTGATATGCCAACAATTTCCAGAAAAGGTCAACTCATGCCGGCATCTCCCATCCGGAAGCTCGTCCCCTTTGCCGAAGAGGCAAAAAAGAAAGGGAGAAAAGTGTACCACCTCAACATTGGTCAGCCCGATATCAAAACACCTGAGGTAGCGCGTGATGCAGTGAAAAACATGCCCGACCTGGTGATCGAATACAGTCATTCGGCTGGGAACGAGAGTTACAGGCACAAACTGGCTGCATTTTACCAGGGCATCGGAATCGATGTGGACCATACCGAGATGCTGGTAACCACCGGTGGTTCCGAGGCCATCTCGTTTGCCCTCATGTCGACCGTCAATCCCGATGAAGAGGTAATCGTACCCGAACCTTTTTATGCCAATTACAATGGTTTTTCGGTGGCAGCAGGCGTGAAGGTAGTACCCATCACCTCGGACATCAACAGCGGCTTTGCCTTGCCGCCCATTGAGGAATTTGAAAAGGTAATCACGTCGAAGACCCGCGGGATCATTATCTGCAATCCCAACAATCCCACCGGGTACCTCTATTCTCAGGAAGAGATTGAAGCCCTGGGCGAGATTGTAAAGAAACATGACATCTATCTCTTCTCCGATGAGGTGTACAGGGAATTCTGCTATGACGGGGAGAAGCATTTCTCGGCCATGGACCTGGAAGGACTGGAAGAGCATGTGGTCATGTTCGACTCGGTCTCCAAAAGATACAGCATGTGTGGTGTGCGCATAGGAACGCTGGTCTCAAAGAACAAAGAAGTCATCTCCACGGCACTGAAATTTGCCCAGGCCAGGTTGAGTCCCCCGTCCTACGGACAGGTGGCCGGAGAGGCTGCACTGGATACTCCACCCTCCTATTTCGAAGAGGTCTATAGCGAGTATATTGAACGGCGCAACTTCATGGTGGAAGCCCTTAACAAAATACCGGGCGTAATCTGCCCCACACCCAGGGGTGCTTTCTACACAGTGGTTCATCTTCCGGTGGACGATGCAGACCGGTTCTCCCAATGGATCCTCAGTGATTTTGACTACAACAACCAGACGGTGATGATGGCCCCGGCTTCAGGATTCTACTCCACGCCGGGACTCGGGAAACAGGAGGTTCGCATTGCTTACGTACTGAAAAAAGAGGACCTGGTACATGCCATGGAAACACTTGCAGAGGCATTGAAGGTGTATCCCGGAAGAACCGAATAATTCCGGCAAATCTGCTTGTAAGGGCATGTATCCATTATTTAACTACTTTTACTGTCCATTAACCATTAGAAAGAAACAGATTGAATTTTAGTGATTTTAAGTTTCATCCCGAGCTTTATGAAGGGATAGAAGCCATGGGGTTTGAATCACCCACACCGATCCAGGAACAGGCCATTCCGGCCATATTGGAAGGCAGAGACATCATCGGATCGGCACAGACCGGAACAGGGAAGACCGCAGCATTTCTGCTGCCGGTAATTCAAAATATCATCTCCTCCCGGAAAGAGAACCAGACCCGCGCACTGGTAATCGTTCCCACCCGTGAGCTGGCCATTCAGATCGACCAGCAGATGGAAGGATTCTCATATTTTACCTCCGTAAGCTCAATAGCTGTTTATGGAGGGGGTGATGGCCAGTTGTTTGCCAGGGAGAAGAAGGCACTTACCGAGGGTACCGAGGTAGTGATCTGCACCCCGGGAAGGATGATCGCACACCTGAACAGCAGTTATGTAAATTTTGATGGGTTGAATTACCTGATCCTGGATGAGGCAGACCGGATGCTGGATATGGGTTTCTTTGATGATATCATGAAGATCATTCAACACCTCCCCAAGGAACGGCAGAATCTGCTCTTTGCTGCCACCATGCCTGACAAGATCAGGACACTGGCAAAAAAGGTGTTGCGCAAACCTGTGGAGATCAGCATTGCCATTTCAAAACCAGTTGAAAAAGTATTGCAGGTGGCCTATGTAGTATATGAAACACAGAAACTCCCCCTGGTCACCCATCTGTTGAAAGACAGGGACATGAAAAGCGTCATTGTATTCTGTTCCACGAAATTATCTGCAAAACAACTGGGACGTCAACTGAAAAAAGTGGGTTTGCTGGTACAGGATATACACTCCGACCTGGATCAGAAATCCAGGGAAGATATACTCCTTCAGTTCCGGAACCGAAAACTGAATATCCTGGTGGCCACTGACCTTTTATCCCGTGGCATAGATATTGACAATATTGAACTGATCATCAATTATGATGTTCCACAGGAAGGTGAAGATTACATCCACCGGATAGGCCGTACAGCAAGAGCCGAATCGGAGGGCGTGGCCATCACCCTGATCAGTGAGCAGGAGCAGGGAAAGTTTTCCAGGATTGAAACGCTGCTGGAAAAACCGGTAATGAAAGCCATGGTCCCTGACGAATTTGGAGAAGCACCCGAGTACAATCCCGGCAAATACAGAGGCAGAGGCTATGGCGGACAGTACAAGAGAAAGAATTACAAAGGAAAAAAGCGCCAGGGCTACCGAAAATGACCGGATCTTCTATTGACCTGCCACGATGAACTGGATGGATTTCCCTTCCGGCGTCCTGAAAATATAGATTCCCGGCACAAAGATTCCCACATCTGCACGGTCTGTATCAGACAGATCCAACATTAACTGACCCATTGCATTATAAATAGCACCTGAAACAGGCCAGCTGAAATGTATGGTCCCATTGGTAACCGGATTGGGATAGAGGGTCAGTGCCAGATGTTCCGCCGGAGTCTCATTCCATCCTGTGGAGAGGTTCGAATAGCCAGGTGTTGGCCCGGAGAATGCAATCCAATCCTCTCCCCCGTCAGTGGATCTTCCCAGGGCTACATCGGTGACCTGTGGTCCGAAGGTGATGGAATCCATAATGTTAAATCCATCTGCAGGACGATCCGACAGGCGAAGCTCTTCTCCATCCTTACTGATCTTGAAAGGGGCATGGTTGGGACCCTGCTCCGGTTCTCCGTCGAGCCAGACCAGGTAATACCCATCGGGGGAAATATAGTCATCGGGGAACCTGTATTTTCCCGGTACCCCCATGTTATCGCTCAGGTACACATCTCCCAGCCATACCGGTGCACCGGTTGGATTGTAGATCTCTACCCAATCGTCATATTCTCCGTATTCATCCTTTTTTATACTGCTGTTTGATGCCATGAACTCGTTGAGATACAATGGACCATGTGCAAGTGGAAAAGTGATGGTCAGATGCGACGAGGGATACCTGGTTTCCTGTCCGGCCTGGTCCTGAACCGTGAAATACAGATCCACAACTGTCTGGCCGGTCAACGAAAGGATGGAATCCCGGTAAGCATAGGTTCCTGATTCCGCGTCAATCTCTGAAGGGGTATCCAACAATCTGGATTCCCAGTCCGACTGATCGATCCGGTAATGCAGGGTGGTGGTAAAATCCGGATCATCATCCTCTGCTACCCAGTCCACATCGATCCTGCCCTGTGATGGTACGATCCGGGCATGGGATATAAGCGGAAACGCATCTGCCTGAATGCATTCCACCAGGGCAGAGGATGCCCTCTTTGCAGTAAATTCCTGTACACCATATGGAACATGATCTCCCCATGCGGTGGTCAGGGCGTTCTCAAAATCGGAGAATTCATACCCCCAGTCAAGCGGATAAAAAGTATCCTGGCTTACCGCAGTGCTGATCTGGGCCCTCCACCTTTCCATTTCCTGGTTCAGGGCATCGGATGTCATGTATTCAGCCAGTTTCTTTATGTAGCCAGTAAACTGTTCCTTATACTCCTCCACCTGCAGGAGCTTCTCATAGAGGGGCCTTTGCTCCCGGTGCCAGTTATAGATCGACCGGTCGGACCAGTCGATGCTCAACCAGTCGATCCCGAATGTGTTGTCAAGGTCATAGGGGATATATTCAAACCTTTGGGTAACCGGATCCCGGTAGAGGTAATAGTTGTTTTTATTCCCGATGTACCCATCCCAGTTCCCGGTCATCACATCCACAGCCATGATTTTCAGATATTGCTGTACATTCATTAACTTCTCAAGCTTTTCACGAAGTTGAGATCCATCATACTGCTGAAGCACTGAAATATAACGGGCCAGGTCTTCATAATCGTCCCACTCTTCATTGATGCTCAGCTCATAGGCCCGACGCTCCTCATTCATGAATTTATATAAATCCTGGTCCTCGCCCAGGTAGGCGAGATCAGCAGGCCACAGGCATTTGTACAGGTTACCATCATTGGTGCCGAATCGTGACTTGACAAATTTTTCATCAATGTGCTCTGTGTTGATATAAACCCCGTAGAATGCGTCGTTGATGTAGAGGAGAACATGGTTGCAACGGGAACCGGGGATACCCAGGTACCTGAACAGCTCCCAGTTTAATTTGGACCGGATCAGGGACGGATCGTTGGTTTCGGCATTCAGGTTCATCTTTTCAATCTTATGAAAATCCCCTCCGCTTTCGAAAGTGTTAAATGATACCCGGAATGCCTTTTTTTCCTTATCCCTTGAAGTATTCCCCCGAAACCTTAACCCGACCTCCATCGGGTCCACAGTGCTGTCGCTGCGGGTGAACCTGAACAGGGCCTTAAACTCGTTGTTGCTGTAGGGATCCGCATAAAGGTTTGCCAGGTTGGAGGGGGAAATGGCGATATCAATGCGTGGCACCTCCGAATCGTCGAACACGAATCCTCCCTCGGGGTGCCGGAGCTGTGCTATTGAAACCAGCGGCAACCATAATAATGCAGCAATGAACGATGTGATCCGGAAATTGTATTTCATCTTAAGGGTATATCAAATAAGATTCTCTTTTTATTCTATAGCGCTCCAGGTCCTTTTGCCAGCTCTCCCTGATCCGGGACTCATCCCAGCCTGCCTCGATCTGCTTCCTCAATTCAGAAGTTCCTGCCAGCTTTTCAAAATAAGGTGTGAAAAACTCTTCTTTCCGGGGATACTTTGCATAGGCATCCAGTACCCAGCGAAGCTGAATCCTGGTCCACCCCTCCGATGGTTCAAAAACCCTGAGATCGGCACCATGGCAGAGTTGATCCCGAAATTTAGGATTTCCTGAAACCCCGGGAATTAAAACAGGTGTGAAACTGAAATCACCCTCCAGTCCGGGATGTCCGTAAACCTCGAACGGCATGGCGGTTCCCCTCCCCTCACTGATCACGGTTCCTTCAAAAAAACAGGTGGAAGGATACATCAATATGGCGTGGTCATTGGAAAGATTGGGTGATGGGTTCACCGGCAAAGAATAAGATTTACCATGAAAATAATGCTGACAGGGTATTACGGTAAGATCGCACCTGAGACCATCCTTCAGCCATCCCTCCCCGTTGATCATCCTGGCAAGTTCCCCGATGGTAAGTCCATATACCATCGGGATCGGGTGCATTCCCACAAAAGAAGTAAACTCAGGTTCCATTAAAGGGCCATCCACATACCCTCCATTGGGATTGGGCCTGTCAAGTACCATCAGTGGAACGTCATTTTCCGCACAGGCTTCCATCACGTAATGGAGGGTTGATATATAGGTATAAAACCTTACACCCACATCCTGGAGATCGAACAGCACCAGGTTCACACCAGCCAGGTCTTCCGGCCGGGGTTTTTTATGTGATCCGTACAACGAAACAACAGGGATCCCGGTTACCGGATCGGTGTCATCCTCCACCTGCTGCCCTGCGGCCCGGTCTCCTCTGAACCCATGCTCGGGGACAAACACCTTCAGCAAACGGCCTCTTTCAATACCCCTGGAAAGAAGTGTATCCACAAGGTGACGGTCACCCACCAGGGAGGTATGGTTGGCCACGATTGCAAGATCATTACCCTGAATCACAGGCAGGTAAATATCCAGGCGGTCGGCACCGGTCTTTATGGGAATCTCCTTGCTGTTGCACGCTGCCAGCATGCAGTGCAGGATCAATAAAGTGAAAATCATGGATCTCATCACAACCCAAAAATAGAGAAAAGATAACTACATTTGATAACAGAACACAGAATTCTTGAACACAGAACTTTTCATAGTTCGCCGGATGATCGGCAACAAGAAGGGAAAACGCAGTTTCTCCCGTTCCATCATAGCCATTGCCATATTCGGCATTGCACTGGGGCTTGCGGTTATGATTGTTGCTGTGGCCATTGTCACGGGATTTAAAAAGGAGATCTCCAACAAGGTTATCGGATTTGGTGCCCACATCCAGATTCTCAATCTGGATTCGAACCTCTCCTTTGAAACCATGCCTGTTCCGGCCGGTTTGGAAAGTGTGGAGGAGATCAGGAATATTGAAGAAGTGAAAAACGTCCAGGCCTTTGCCATCAAAGCCGGGATCATTAAAACCGGGGAGGAGATCCATGGTGCAGTGTTGAAAGGGATTGATGATCAGTATGACTGGGAATTTATCGAAAAACACCTCACTGAAGGGGAGACTTTCAGAGTGAACGATTCGGTAAGGAGCAACAGAGTGGTACTCTCGGCAAACACTGCCAGCCTGCTTAAGCTGGGAGTTGGCGACAAGTTTACCATGTATTTTATACAGGACCCGCCACGGGCAAGAACATTTACCATACAGGGGATTTATAACACAAGCCTTGAAGAATTCGACAGACTGTACATCTATGCTGATATTAAACAGGTACAACGTCTTAATAACTGGCATGAAGGGCAGGTGAGTGGTTACGAAGTGTTCCTTGAAGATATGGAAAGTTTGCCTGAGATCACCAATGAAGTGAGAAGCAGGGTAGCTTTTGATTTCCTGGATGATGGGAGCCGTTTGAAGGTGGAAACCATACAGGAAAAATACACGCAGATCTTCGACTGGCTTAACCTCCAGGACATGAATGTGATCATCCTCATTCTCCTGATGCTCATCGTGGCAGGTTTCAACATGATTTCGGGATTGCTGATCCTGATCCTGGAGCGGACCAATATGATCGGGATATTGAAAGCACTTGGGACCACCAATGCATCGGTGCAGAAGATCTTTCTATACCAGTCAGGATACCTCACCCTGACAGGCCTTCTCTGGGGAAACCTGATCGGACTGGTGATTTGCCTGGCACAGAAATACCTGAATCTGGTGTCACTGGATCCAAGCTCCTATTACCTGGATACAGTCCCTATCAATCTGAACATTCTTCACATTCTGCTGCTCAACCTGGGGACCATGGCCATCACTTTCATTTTCTTATTGCTCCCCTCCATGATCATTGCCAGGATATCCCCCGACAAGAGTATCAGGTTTAATTAAGATCCCCGGGATGTGCATCGAGTAATGCTTCTGAAAAACAATTTTCTACTTTAACTGTTTGACAAATACGATAATAAAATTCCAATATTACTAGTATAAAACCTAATGCAGGAATCGATAAATCCAGAACGGTGGAAAGAAACACTCGCAACAAACCTACCCGGAGAGCAGGCGCAACTATTAATGGCTTCGGAATTCAGAGGGGCATTCACGCATGAAGGAGAACCTGTTCATGCTGCCGTCATGGTTCTGATGTACCCTTCAGACGGGCACATTTCCCTGGCTTTTATCAAACGCAATGAGTACCCTGGTCCACATAGTGCCCAGGTCAGTTTTCCGGGAGGTGCCCGGGAAGACCAGGATGGATCTCTTGAGTTCACTGCCTTACGTGAAACCAGGGAGGAACTTGGTATCAATGATGGGATCGGGGTCCTTGGATCGCTTACGGAACTCTATATCCCGGTAAGCAATTTTATGGTAACTCCTTTTGTCGGGTGGCTGGACCAGCGTCCTGTGTTCAATCCGGACACGTCTGAAGTTCAGTATGTCATCGAAGCCTCGGTGTATGAACTGATGGATCCGAAAAATCAGAGGTCTGAAACGATATTACAACATGGGCAGACCTTAGAAGTACCTATTTATGTTGCCGGAGATGAAAAGATCTGGGGTGCTACCGCAATGATGCTCAGCGAATTTCTTGAAGTGGCTTCCATGCTGCTATGACATCGCTATTCACAATGTTCTTATAGTGTTCAAAGCGCTCGATCACCTCTTTTACATAGTTGTATGTTTCAATCCCCCTGGCATACCCGTATTTCACCACCTGATCGGAATAGTAGACAGGATCTGATTTTTTCAACAGCCAATCCTCCACACTGCCATGCCAGACATCGGGATCAGCACCGTACCTTTCTGCAAGCCGCCTTGCATCCTGGATATGGCCATACCCGATATTGTATGAAGCAAGGATGAATTTTAACCGTTCATCATCATCGGAAATGACATCTATAAACCTGTTGTCCAACCATCTAATGAAGCTTGCGCCAGCCCTGATCTGTGCTTCAGCGGGAGAGTTTCTGGTAACCCCGTAGTTCTGGGCAGTTCTTGGCATCAGCTGCATCAGGCCATATGCACCAGCCCATGATTCCGCTTCCGGATTGAACCTGGATTCCTGGTAGATCATGGATGCCATCAACCGCCAATCCCAGCCAATTCTTTCACTCTCACTCTTAATAATCTTATCGAACTGGGAAATTTTCCCGCTGCTCAGCACATAATATTCACTCTGTATCCTTCTGGCCGAATGTTGATTTCTGAAATACTTGTTGTAGAGTATGGCATACCTGCTGGTTTTCTTGTAACCGGTAAGCCAGGAATTGATCTCAGCCCTCAGGCTATCAGACCTGTGGCGGACACCCCAGGCTACGTGCTGTGGAAAAGAGATGGCAGTACCCACATCAAGCTGTGGAAAATAGGTGCTATTCACAAGACCCACATTTTCATCACAGACGGCATAATCGATCTCTCCCAGTGCTACCCGTTGAACGAGCTGTTCCGACTCGAGCTGCACCTCCCGGATCTGGATGTCTCCGCCAATCTCATTGGAGAGTGAGAGCAGGCGATCCGCATACACCGAACCCACCTGGACGTGCACTGTCTTTCCCGAAAGATCCAGCTGGTTCCTGAGCAATTTTGATTCCAGCTGTTTGCTATTCATTGCCTCCCAGTTTTCAGGTTTTCTCTGGACCAGCACCTGTCGTGTTTGAAGCAGCGGTACTGTAAAACTCACCTGCTCCATCCGATCGGCAGTAACGGTCAGGTTCATGGCGATCAAATCCACATTCCCATCCGACAGGTCCTGGAAATTCTTATCCAGGTTGTTGCTGACCTCTACCGCCAGTTCCAGATCCATGTGATTGGCCAGTTCCTGCAACATCTGGTACTGGAAACCCATGGGCTGACCCCGGTAGATGAAATAACTGATGGAGTTGTATTCTGTCACCACCGAGAGCACCCCCTTCTGCCGAATCAAGTCCAGATCAGAGAGAATTTCGGGTTTAATCTCAGTCACATCCCTGAACCGGATCTCCCGGTTCCGGAAACAGGAACCGAGACTCGCCTGTAACAGGATGATAATTAGAACAATAGAATACTTATGGTTCAAACTTCTGTGCATAACAAATCCTCTAATTCTTCTCGTGACGCACTTTTATTACAAAATCTATGCCGTAATGTGTTTTTATCATACTTTAGTCATAAAAAGTCCATACCAGTCCCACCCGGATAGTCCTGGGCTTCATGGGATACCGGTAGGTGGTAAAATAATTGTTCCCTACGAATCCCAGCCCGTGAAGCAGGTTGCTATAAGAAACGAAGATCCGGGTACGTGATATGCGGAACGCAAGGAACACATCCAGGAACGGGTATCCACCCACATCATACTCATCCTGGAGATAAAAGACTCCTGTGGGGGGCATGTAAGCGCTTGCTCTGTACTTTGTGGTATAATAAAAATCAAATCCAAGGTCTGTAATAAGCGCTCCCTTAAATAGGGACTGTTTCCAGTAGTTGGATGTATAGAGGGCTACCAGGGGTAACCTGAGTACCTCTTTCGCAGTGGAATACTGAAATAGAAATTTGTTTTCTGAATTATAACCTGAAAGCTGGAAATGCTTTGAAAAATTGCCCGACAGGATCAGCAGATCATGATCATAAACCTGTGGAAGGGCATCCTGGTTCCAGTACACATAGTTACTCAAATAGGCGACACCCGCACGTACGTCCAGTTCAAGTTCATCACTTTTGATAAAGGCTTCACCCTTTATCTTAAAAAGTGATGGAAAATCATTGTCCCATTCAAAGAAGGAGGAAGAATAATGGCTGGTGAAATAGTGCTGCCGCTTCAATTCCATGCTTCCTCTGATACCCAGATCAGCCTTTTCCCTTAATCGCCTGGAAAAGGTGGCATTGACCTGGAAATTATTCTGATAATAACCCAGTAGATAATATTTACCATCAATCACCCAGTCCCAGATACCCGTTGTGGGCCCGGCCAGGTGGAATCCCACATACACATCGTTGAAGTATTCCGAGTTGAACCGGGCCTCAGCAGTATCCCTGAATACAGAATCCAGTGCCAATGGCATGGTGCTGATGGTATCCATATGCGAGAACAGCTCATATTTATGGGGATAAAGATTGCCAAATCTCCTGAATTCATGGCCCGCATAAACACGCGCAGAGATTTTATCATAATCGGGGTCGCCCAGAATCAACTGAAAAACATTGGAAATCTTATCTTCTGATACTGAATCCATTGCATTGGGTGTATAATAGTAATAATTGTTATACACCGGAGATAAATCCTCCTGATCAACTTCATCCTCATAGGACTTCATATGCCTGTCAACATGCAATTGATGAGATACCGACAGGGTTTTTCCTGATGTGGTTGTATTGCCCAGGGTATCTGTAAATGTCTGACGTTCCACAAGGTTGTACTTCTGTGTCATGAATAGGGACAGGTTGCGGTACTGGGATTTTGCGTCCACCAGGTTCATCTCATAGAGCCACGGCCTCTCCGCGTCCCCCTTCAGGAAGGTGTCCAGTTCTACCAGCCCGGCATTGTCCTCCACCTTGAAATCATTGTAATAGAAGGTTCCAAAAATGCTGTACTTATCTTTTGCATGGCTGCCGAAAAGGCCAACGCGGTTTACACGTGTATTTTCGTTCGCATATAACTCTTTGCCAGCCAGTATATTAAAATCTATTCCAAAATTGGTAAAAGGAGAAATATTCTGTGTATGAAGGAATTCAACATTCTCCTCCCGCCAAACAACCACAGGGATGGTTGAATAAGCAAGGGATGTAAATGGTTTTTTTGTATTGAAAAACGAAGCTCTCCCGGCTGTTTTTAAATAGGGATCCCACCCCACTCCAAATACAAAGGCATCAGCTTCGGGTCGCAAAAAGAAATCCACATGGTTCAGGGCATGACCCAGGATACCAAGATATTCATAGCTAAAACCCTGTTTGAATGCAGGATTGTAGTCCCGCTGCAACTGGTGCAGGTTGGTATCCAGCGGGACCTCTTCAAAACGGGTATAGTTATGCATCAGCTTCCAGGTGTTGATCATCTTTGAGGTATCAATCACCTGTCCGATTGACAGCACCGAAAAAGCTGAAAGTAATAGGTATATGAAAAACGATCTTCTCACCTGAATGGGAGGTATAGCATACTAAGTTAAGAAGCCAGGATTGAACTGAGTGGATTTTTCGGGGATAGAAATTAACAAACTATCAAAATTACTTTATAAAAAAATCCCACCCGGAAACCGGATGGGATTATATAAGATAGGCAACGACCTACTCTCCCACTAAACGCAGTACCATCGGCGCTAATGGGCTTAACTTCTCTGTTCGGAATGGTAAGAGGTGGTTCCCCATTGCAATAGTCACCTAAAATCTTCAAATAAGATTAACATAATGGAAGAAGAATTTTTTAACTAGCCTTGAAAAAAGCTCACGGGCAATTAGTACTGCTCGGCTTTGACATTACTGCCTATACACCTACAGCCTATCAACGTCATCGTCTTTAACGGCCCTTAAGGGAGATCTCATCTTGAGGCAGGCTTCGC
>JAGLOO010000076.1 GCA_023138875.1 Bacteroidales bacterium | reverse complement strand
ATAATGCAAGTACATTATAGGACAATAGTCTGATTCTTTCTTTGACCCACGGATCCTGCCATGTCTCTATAATTGACCATTATATTAAATAGCCGCTCCGGCCGCCCTGACATTGCTGTTCAGCGGTTTTTGTGCTTGGAAAATGCAAAATCCGCCTCAGGCGCAATGGCCTGCCCCCAGTCCACCTCTTTTGTTTAAACTCCTCCCCTCGCGCAAAAGCTTTTCTGTTAATCTATTAATAACAAGCGTATTGTGCAAATTCACTCGCTACGCTTCGCTCAGTTTGCAATACACTTGCCTAATTATACCTCAAGTTCAATGTTGTCGGTTTTAACAACTAGCTATTGAGATTAACAAAACTGAATCTTTGGGAAATTACTCATACCTCAATGCTTCCACAGGATTTCTTTTTATGGTGTTCCATACGGCCAGAAAAATGGTAACAAATACAACTCCTAATATCAGAAACGATAGTGCAGCAATTGTTAATGGTTTTACGGGTACATGATAAGCATAGTTCTCCATCCAGGTCGTTATTAACCACCAGGATAAGGGGCTGAAAATCAACAATGCGCCAATGCTTTTTAGGAGAAAATGACGGTTCAGTAATAGCAATAACGACCACTCGTCAGCACCATTTACCTTTCGTATACCGATTTCTTTCACTCGTTTTTGAATAGAACTGACAGAGAAACCGACCAATCCGGCAATGGTAAGCAGCAATGCTATAACTGTAAAGAAAGATACTGTCTTCTTTATGGCATAATCGAATTCATAATTAGCTTTCAGATCTGTGTCATAGTATTTTATCTGAATGATTTCATTGGGAACAATATCTTCCATTTTTGACTGGATCTCTCTAATTGTTTCAATCATCATATTTGTCCTGATACGAATTGTAAGCGTAGAATAAACACTATGGTATGAATAATGATTAAAAACGATTCCCGGTTTTTCCGAATGCATTGAACCGGAAACAATATCAGGAACTACCCCTACTACAGTAAATAGCCCACCTGCATTTCGGTAAATAGTGTGGTGTACCGGATTGTCAAGCCCTAACTCTTCAGCCACTTTTTGTGTAATTACAACATTGTTGCTATTATCTGCTGTTTGACTGAATCCGGGGCCAAATATTTCCATCCCCAGTGTTGTAAAAAAGTCTTCATCTGCCTCCAGATTTCTGAAATTTTTATAGTCCTTCCCGCCTGGCTGTATGCCGAAATTATTTCCCGATAAAGGGTAAAGAGGAATTTCATCCGACAGACATACAGATTCAACACCCTGTATTTGCTCCAACTCGCTTTTAAGCAACTGGTCTTTACTAAAGAGTTGTTCATTATTTAGCTCCACATATACCAGGTTATCAGAGGTGTATCCTTTATCAAAATATTGAATATATGCTAGTTGTCGGAAAATGAACCAAAAGAATACAAGCAGAGTGAAGGATATTCCCACCTGAAATGCCAAGGGAATATCGGTAATATATGAGCGCTTAAATGGACTATTTCTTGCTAGCACATATTTCAATCGTCGAAAAGACCATTGACTGGGAATTATAAAACTGGCAACAAATAGAATGGAGCATATACCTGCTAACAAAACAATAAACGAGGACGTTGCAGTTGCCAACGTCAGGTCGATATTAAAATTCGAAAGTACCAAAGGAGATAGATACAAAACCACAATTAGCGAAACTATCAGCGAAATTGAAAACTGAAATAGGGCATCATACAAAAGAAGCCTGAATATTCTGGAGCGTGAAAAGCCATGTACCCGACGAATACTTAGCTCCTTTTGCATTTTTTGCTGTTGTGATATGGAGAGCAATACGGTATTAAAAAAGACAAGACCAAGCAATAATCCGCCCAGAAGGAACAGAATAAGGATGGTGCTTTTTAATTGAGGATTAATTATATATGGGGCTTTTGTGATGGGAATGGCTTTAAAAGTCAGGAAATACCCTTTATCATTTTCGTTTTCCATATCTACATATTTTTGCAAAAAACCTGGAAAACTACTTTCTAGTAATTCAATATCGGTTCCTTGAAATAGCTTCAGGTAGCCTTGATAGCTTTCACCCCCATCCCAACTCATGTTTAATCGTTTTTCGTCACGGAGTGTTTCAAAAGAGACAATCACTTCGGCTTCGAAACTTGAGTTTTGCGGCCAGTCTGCTATAACCCCGATAATCTCGATATTGCGGGAGCCACGCATATTGAGTGTTTCACCAACCACATCAGTTCTGCCGAACACTTTTCTCGCAAATGCAGTAGTTACCACTGCACAGTTGATTCGAGAAAGTACATTTCGGGGATCCCCCATGATGAAAGGGCGTTCAAATACATCAAAAAATAGAGAATCGGCATGTATTGTGTGTGCATCAAAGATTTTTTTATCAAAAACAAAAGAAATATCCCCGACATTGTAAACCACTGTTCCATATTGTACCTGGGCAAGGTCATTATTCATTGCCGGTACAACGGGTTGGGAGGTTACATTATACAACCCTTCCAAATTGGGCGATTTAAAATCAGAAAAAATCTGATATATTAACGTCCTATCTTTGTAGAACCTATCAGTATTCAGCTGGTTAGTAGCTATATAGAAAATCAATAACGAGCATGCAATACCAATTCCCATACTTATTATTTTCAAAAGGGTTGTGGCTTTTTGTCTTTTGAAACGTCGCAGAATTGTAATCATCGTTTGCTTGTGTTATAAACCCTTTATCAAATTAGTAAGGCAAGTCTTATATAGTCGTAAACATATTTTGATGGACTAATTCTCATGAACTATCTGTCCATCAAACAAATTCACTATCCTGTGTGCGAACTCAGCATCACGGTTGTTATGCGTAGCAATAACAATCGCTGTTCCTTCCTTATTGAGTTCGCGAAGCATTTTCATTACTTCCAAACCGTGTTTTGAATCGAGATTGCCTGTGGGCTCATCAGCTAGTATTAAGTCTGGCCTGATAACCAATGCCCTGGCTATGGCTACTCTCTGTTGCTGACCTCCGGAGAGTTGCTGTGGGAAATGTTTACTCCTGTGACCAATTTTCAGGCAGTTCAGGATATCATTTACACATTTCTTTCGATTGGATAGACTTATTTTCAGAGGAATCAATGGAAACTCCACGTTTTCAAAAATAGAGAGTTCGTCGATTAGATTGAAATTCTGAAATACAAAACCAATTCTCCCTTTTCTTATGTTAATACGTTGGTTCTCATTGAAGCGGGTCATGTTCACTTGATTGAAATAGTAATCACCTCTTGAAGGAGTATCCAGCAGTCCAAGAATATTTAACAAGGTTGATTTACCACAGCCAGATGGACCCATGATAGCAACAAATTCGCCCTGCTCAATTGTTAGATCTACATTTAGCAAAGCATTGGTCTCAACTTCATCGGTCCGGAATATCTTAGACAGATTTTTAGTATGTATCATGTTGCAATTAATACTTAATCTAACCTCTTACCTTTCCTTTGCCAAATTCGTGCCAGGATAAGCTACAGCGCTAAATATCAATATAATATGTTTGCATGAAGATGGGAAGGTGTAAAAAAAACAAACAGCTTATTGTTAAATATTTTTACACTATTACAGTTGATGGGCTCTTGTTGATTAACTTTGGCTTATGTCGAACGGGCGCCTGTTAATAGTTGATGACAATAGCAATGCAATTAAAGCGCTGAAGCTCTTTCTAAAATATGAGTTTGATCGGGTGAAGGGCATTACCAACCCAAACTCAATTCCAATGGAGTTTAGTAAGGGTGAATATGATGTAGTATTACTTGATATGAATTTCAGTGCCGGGGTAAACAACGGAAACGAAGGTTTTTTCTGGCTTAGGGAGATTAAAAAACTCTCTCCTATCACCGAGGTGGTGATGTTTACCGCTTATGGCGATGTGGAACTGGCTGTCAGAGCCGTGAAGGAAGGCGCAGCAGATTTTATACAGAAGCCATGGGAAAATGAAAAAATGATCACCACGCTAAAGGCTGCCACTCGCCTTGGAAATGCCAACAAAGAGGTAAAGAAGCTGAAACAACAACAGCAAGGACTAAAAGCTGAAATCAACCGGCAGAATAAACTGATCATTGGGAGCTCATCTGCCATGCTCCGGCTGGTTCAAATGGTTCAGAAAATTGCTACCACCGATGCCAATGTATTGATCACGGGTGAAAATGGAACGGGAAAAGAGGTAATTGCCCGGGAAATCCACCGCCTATCGGGTCGAAGTCAGGAACTTATGGTTATAGTGGATATGGCTACGATTCCGGAGACTTTGTTTGAGAGTGAGTTATTCGGCCATAAGAAGGGTGCTTTCACCGATGCTGTTGAAGACAAGCCTGGGAAGTTTGAACTGGCCAATTATGGAACCCTGTTCCTAGATGAGATAGGCAACCTGCCGGTAAACCTGCAGTCGAAGCTGCTGGTGACCCTGCAAAACAGGCGGATCATCCCTCTTGGCGGGACTGAAGAAGTTCCCATTAACATCAGGCTAATTTCTGCTACCAACAGCAACCTGGACGATTTACTTACAGGAGGTCGGTTCAGGGAAGATCTGATGTACCGGATTAACACCATACATCTAGAAATTCCACCTCTGCGCGAGCGTGTTCAGGATATCGACGCACTGGCCTCTTTTTTCCTTCACAAATACACCAAGAAGTATAACCGGGACGGACTGACTTTCAATAAGGGAGTATTAAACAAACTGAAAGAATACCATTGGCCTGGTAACATTCGCGAGTTGGAACATACCATCGAAAGGACAGTGATTTTAAGCACCGGAAAACACATTCGGACCGAAGATATATTCATCACATCATCCACCAAAAAAGCAATAGATCTGCCTGAAACCATGCAGGAGATGGAAAAAATGATGATCGTAAACGCATTGAATAAACACGAGGGCAATTACTCTTCGGCAGCAACTCAATTAGGGATTACACGTCAGACGCTTTATAACAAGGGTAAAAAATATGGCATCTAGGTATTATTTGCAAAGCATCCTTTTCTGGACCCTGGTTATCGCTATAACCACACTGCTAACCTGTATTGTTTGGGTGAACGACAGAAGTATTACCGTATTAATTGGAGGTGGATTGTTGTTGATTATTGAAGTCGTCGCTTTTGTGATCAACCAGAACGCAGTCAACCGAAAGATTGCCTCGTTTTTTAATGCGCTTCAGAATTATGACACATCCATAAAGTTGCCTGCGGGCAACAGAAGCAAAACTATCAAGGAACTGCATGATTCCCTCAACCATGTGGTCTCCATTTTCCAGGATGTTAAAATGGAGTATGCAGCAAGGGAACAGCTGTTCCTGGCTATGATAGAGCATTCTTCAACTGGTTTTATCTCAATAGATGATCATGGCGATTTTGAGATCATGAATCAGGCAGCACGGAACCTACTTGGGACAAATTACACATCCAATCTCACCCGCCTGAAAAGCAATTTACCTGAATTACATCAACTGATTACACACCTGGAACCCGGAGAGGTAAAGTCATGTAAAATTGAAATCAATGGCGGCATGACTATTATTCAGGTTTCATCAGCTGAGTTAAGGTTTCGAAACCAAATGTTCACCCTTTTATCTCTCCAGGATATTAAAAATGAGATTGATGCCAAAGAGATGGAATCATGGCAAAAGCTTATTCGCATTATGAACCACGAAATAATGAATTCCATTGCTCCGATTATTTCCGTTTCAAAATCGCTTAAACCCATCTTTTTAAAGAACAATACTCCAGTTGAACCGTCAATAATTGATGAAAAAAGAATCAGCGATACCATTAGTGGTTTGGAGATTATTGAATCAATGAGTTCAGGCCTGAAAAATTTCGTCGGGCATTACCGGAAACTATCCCAAATACCTGAACCTGAAAAAGTCTCTTTGGATGTTATGAAATGGTCTGGCGCCCTTAAATCCATGGGATTGGAGCTAATCCCACATGACAACACCGATTTGGACATAGTTATCCAGGATGGAGTTAAGGTGATTTATGCCGATGAAGGTCTGCTCAACCAGGTTATGATCAACCTTATTAAGAATGCAGAAGAGGCATTGATATTGACAAAAAGGAAGAAAATCAAGATAGTGATCGGAGTTTCTGATGATGGGAAAACAGCAATACGGGTAATAAACAATGGAGAGCCCATATCTGCTGATTTTCAGGACAAGTTTTTCGTTCCCTTCTTTACCACCAAAGAAAGTGGAGCCGGCATCGGGCTATTTCTATCCCGCCAGATCATAAGCATGCACAAGGGAAGTATTTCAGCTTTTACAAATCAGAACACCGAGACTGTTTTTGAGATCATACTTCCATGAATGCGAAGCTTTTAGTGAATACTAAATTCTGCATATGGGATTGCCCTATATGATTAAATCAAGAGGTATATGAGTTTTTGTAATACCCGGGCATCAATCTTTAGATTCTTATCTGAAGTTTACTGAAGATTTAGTCAAGTAACCCATTGAAAAATAAAAGACTGATTAGGATGTGATTTATGCTCAACACACATTTCGCTCCATTCCATTCCGCAAAAAGAGTGTTTCCAACATTCTTTCAGAAAAGCTTTTACCCCTCCCCTTTCGAAATTGTAAAATTTATTTCAGGAACCCCCATTCTATCAATGGATACTGCTTTGAAGTTCAAAGCAATATAAACATAACGCAGTACATTATAAGACAAATAAAGCAAATTGCGGTCTTGTCAGCAATAAGAGCTTGAAAAATATATTGAGAGGATTCTCTCGGGTATTCGAGCTTGTCCTATAATGTAATATTATGTCTGCGCTCAGTTAAATAGGTCATACAATTCGGCCCGGAGTATATACAATATCAATTGGTTCTTTCCCGATAAACCGGAAATTGACCTTTAAATTTAAATCTTTGATGGTCACACACTCGGTCTGGTATGTCCGGTGGAACCATGGTTTACAGAAACAGGTGCGCTTTTCAGCTCTGCAGAGTTATTAACACTATCCTCATCGGTTTTTAGAACAACCTGATAAAGGCTAACTGAAACTGCAAAAAACGAAAGTTTCAAGTGTTTTATTAATTAAATATTTTATAAAGAATCCAATTAACTCATAATTAATCGAACTTACCTTTTACCTGCTACCAAAATAAGTTCACCCGTACTAAAAAAATCAGTGTGCCAAACTTCATCACCTTCATGAATATAATCATCTGTGGGAAGATGGACGTATGCATGCGTCTTAGCCTCACCTGAAGCACCTTCAAAATGCCCGGTACCACCAACAAAAAACATATCATCATTGAATCTATTACTGTAGTAATTTGAGTTTTCTTCTTCGTTAGGAATAACAGTGCCCATAGGAATGGAGGCATACAATTCATCTCCGTTTGCGGCTATAAAAATACAATCCGTGTCCCAATATTCCCCGGTTCCTACGTTATTACAAAAAGTCATCGTTGTAGTTATTAGCCCAAGGTGATTGATGATACCCTCTCCTTTCATAGTAATTTTATAAATAGGGTGGTCACCACATGATCTATCGGTAGGGTCGGTATGATTCCAAACTGTAAAATCCGCCTTGAACGGTACTGTAACCGTAATGGGTTGAGCGCTTTGTAATTCAGCATCCGGCATTTCTTCAACAAGTTCGTCGAATTTGGAACAAGCATGAACAAGGCCTAAACAGGCCACAATAAATAAAAGCTTTGCAAGTGTTTTCATAATTATTGATTTTAAGTTTAACATGTGAAATTGAAATGATTTAATCCTTATACAATTTCGGGATAAACAACAGCCAAGACATAGCAACTATGTTGCTGAAACTATCAATTTTGTGGAGATTATTGCAACTATGTTGTTAGATATAACATAATTACACGAGGAGGATTTATTTTGTTTTGCGATGGTGATATGGAGAAAGTCCAATTTCATCAATAATCTTCAGAAAGCGTGGATCATCACGAAGAATATCAAAATCGGGATTTGTGGCAATCAGGTTGAAATAAATATAAAGTCGCCTTTTAGATTCCATGTTCTTTTCGAGCCAGTAAACCGATTCCTCACGATTCCCTAAAATGGCATTCCACCAGGCGATAAAAAAAGGATGCCCGTTCATACCCTCAACTGGAATGGGCTTATTCTTGTTCACCTCAATTAGCCAGGTAAATAGTCCATTAATTCCTGATTTGTTATATGCTTCGCTAATCTCATTAACGTATTGCTCTGTTCCGGGATAGCGTTTGGTAATAGTCTGTAGTTTCTGTACCGCTTTCTCCCCTTCACCCAATTTTGTATAGTTGAGCACAAACAACCATTCATTTTCAATAAAATCCGGTTTAAGATCTCGCGCAAGGAGACAAGCTTCGATAGCTTTGTCGTATTTATTTTCGAAATAATATATCCATGCATTTAAATTCTGTACTACCCAGAAGTAAGGTTCCAGTTCCAGGGCGCGGTTCATGTGAAAACGGGCATCCTCAATTGGTCCCGTTATCATCAGAAACTGGGCATACCATTGACGTGCTGTAGAGAAATTCGGATTTAATTGGATGGAAGTCATTAATTCCTTACCTCCTTCCTCAATTTTCCGCTCACCCCAAACAAGGTAAGTCCCCAGAACAGCATAAGCCTCTGAACATTCCGGATCGATTTCCAGGGCCTTCTTACATAATTCTCTTACTTTCGGAAATCCTTCTTTGTATGGAAGCCAGCCCCATAATGAAAGTTTTAACCAAGCATTGGCCAAACCAGCGTATGCTTCGGCAAAGTTTACATCTTCGGAAATCGCCTTTTCATAATACTGAATGCAGTTCATCACATCCTTTCTGTTAAAATCGAAACGCTGTTCGCTATTGGCTTTATGAAGTAAGAAACGTCCTTGCAAATAATAATCATATGCCTTGGGGTTTTTGGTAGAAATTTTCTCAATCTGCCTGATCTCATTTTCAGAAAGAACAGCTTTCAGTTTGGAAGCAACCTGAAATGCAATGTCATCCTGAACGCCAATTATATCATTTAGTTCCCTGTCGAAATAAGAGGACCACAAATGTTTATCCCGGTATGCATCGATGAGTTGAACACTTATTCTGGTTTTTTCACCATACCTGCGCACACTTCCTTCAAGTACATATTTTACATCCATTTCACGGGCAATCTCGAGAGCTGTAGGATTGCTTTCGCGGAACTGCTCTGCCGAAGTACGTGAAACAACTCTCAACGCTGTTATCCAGTAAAGATTATTGAGAATATCTTCCGTAATGCCATCAGCAAAGTATTGATTATTGGGATTATCACTGAGATTTTTAAAGGGTAGCACAATTATAGACAATTCCTTATCCTGTTGACTTAAATCATCTGGGGGAAAACTGCCGTTGATAAAAACAAAGTAAAAGAACCAGGTCAGTGCAATTACAACCAAAATAATTGCAGACATCAGGAAAATCTTGTTACGAGTAAACTTTTTACCTATAATGATTGATGCTTTCATATCATCTTGCAGCTGTTTTGAATCCACCCCACTTTCTTCAGCTAATTCATTTTCTTCCCTATCTTCCGGTAAAAGTCTCTTCTTCACTTCTCCCGGCGGGAAACCATAATGTTTATGAAAGCAGTGGCTAAAATAGGCAGGACTGCTAAATCCAACATTGTATGCAATTTCGGCAGCTGAAGCCTCATGTTGCTTGAGCATTTCCAAGGCCTTTTCTAAACGAACTGTACGTATAAAATGGCTGACCGAATGGTTGGTGAGAGTTTTTAAACGACGGTGAATATATGACCGACTCATTCCTAATTTCCGTGCCAGTTCGCTAACTCCAAACTGATTATTGGTTAGGTTTGCTTCTGTTACTTCAGTAAGCTTTTTAATAAAAATTGTATCTGTGAAAAGCTTCCCGGACATGGATGATTTAGCTATTTAAAGAGTTAATATATAGCGTTTTTTGTCAATAAAAGTTACAACAAATTATTAAATATTACAAAGTTGCCATAAACGCATCTTTTACCTTTACTATTTTTAATCAAACAAATAATGCGTGGCCCTTCCATCAGCCACAAATGTTATAAAAGCCTGAACAATTACAGATTATGTTATACGAAAACACCCTTTCTGCTTCACTTCGTTCCGCAAAAAGAGTGTATCCTACAAACCTTCAGAAAAGCTTATGCCTGGTAATACTACCCAAAAATAGGACC
>JAGLOO010000075.1 GCA_023138875.1 Bacteroidales bacterium | reverse complement strand
ACTTGGGCCCAAGTTGGGTTAAAGCTTTTTTTACTCATATCCAATAGCGAACAGGGGTATGGTCGGCTTTTTTACGTTGACGGCAGAAACGTCAGTCGAGTCAATATTAAAGATTTTGATGCTATAATTCCACGTATAGGGGATAATGTAAACTACGGAGCATTTATTGTTGAGCAGCTGAATACATCTCAGTACCGGAAATACGACCAAGAATTTTGAAATCGAGGTACAGGAGTATTCTTATGACTTGTATCAGATCAGGCCACCTAAGCAAGTTCACAGGAATAAGAATGTGGGGGAGACTGTGAAGGTCTTCCTCGGATACTTTAGTAAACTTGAAAATTGCATTGAAGCAATCATACGGGTAGATCTATCTAACCGGGATGAGATAATCGATCTGAGAGGCTTCCTCGAACTTTACAGAACTTTAAAGGATGATGTTGAGAGTAAGCTCAATGTTTAACAGAGATCTGGTTTATTTTTTATTACCGACTGCCCAAATTTATCATATATCTCGCAATTAAATGTAAACATAGGATTAGTGTAGTAGGTTTTAATGCAAGTAATGCAACCTATCGCCACTTCTCTGGATTTATTATACCAGAGAACCAACCCCGGTAATCGCAGCTGAAGATAAAATGCCTGCTCTTATTATTTCACGTCTGGAAAATTGATTGCTTCTTATATCAACAAGAGAATTATTTGTGTATTGGCAAGAACAGAACTCATCTCAATGCTGGTGAAATGCCTCTGAAACAAAGGACAATACCTCCGGAAGGGACTCCCTCCAGTAAGTCCAGTTATGGTCCCCCTCCCGGATTCGGAATTCGTGCGGGATCTCCTTTTTACGCATAGCAATATGGACCAGTGAATTGCCTTCAAATAGAAAATCATCATCGCCACAATCGATGAACCACCGTACTGATTTCTTCTGATCTTCCGGCATATCCTTGATAAGTTCCAGTGCACTATGTTGTTTGTACCAGGCTTCCATTTTCTCTTCTGAACTCAGCTTCCAGCCATTCCGCGTCAAATAACCATCCAATTCCCCCATGGAGAGAGAACCGGCATCTGCACTCAGGGGACAAGCAGATGAAAATAGTTCCGGATGATGCAATGCATACATGAATGTACCGCCTCCTCCCATGGAAAGACCGGCAATTGCCCTGAAACGCTTCTCACTCTTGATTCGGTACTTTTTTTCAATAAAAGGAATGAATTCTTCAAAAAAGAAGTCCTCATACCTCCAATTATCATCCAGATCATTGAAGTAACCCCGCTGACCTGAATTAGCATCTGGCATTACAATGATCATGGGAGTAGCGGAGCCAATATCAATCATGTAGTCAGTAATGAACTGCACTTCGCCGAACTGCACCCACCCGGTATGGTCGTCTCCTCTCCCATGAAGCAGGTAGAGTACAGGATAACTGCGTTGCGAGGTCTCATAATCAGGAGGTAAGTATATCGCATAATTCCGCTCCATATCTAAAATATCACTGTTAAAGTAGAGGTTGTCAAATACTCTTCCGGTCTGAGCTGAAGCAAGCCGGATTAATAGAACAAGAATGAATAATAAGCAGTTTTTTTTCATGATAGTTTGTTAATAATAAGCAACATATGTTCATCGAAGCATGATGAATATTCGTGTCAACATCTTCTCCTTAAATCCTTTCACGAATACCCAGTTTATTCAGTCCATTAATCAGTCCGTTTAACCGTTCTTCCATACTCGTTTTTGGATGAGTACAAATCATCTCAATTCCTGGGACTTTCTCATTGACCAATTCAAGATATTTCCTGGTTGTCAGTACACTGTTGACTTCTATTGACAGGTAATCAAATAATCGGCAATCCAATACATCATTATAGGCTTGTTTTAAAGGTGATGGATTGAGTTGAGCCAATACGTCTTTGCATTTTCCGTCAGACAACAGGTGCTTACAGCCCACGCATATGTCATCCGCATCAAGTACGAGTTTGACCTTTAGATCCAAATCTGACAGAATAATTGGAGCTACAATATGTAGTGAATGTCCGTAAGGATGAGGTTCATATTGTACACCATTTCCATGATCAGAGATAATATCTAATATGTGGTGTGGTCTTAATTGCATGTCATAAGGTTCTACTTTCAATTTCTGGTTTGTGTCAATTTGGGATCTTCCCAGGGTAAATGTAAACAGATTGAAAAATGTTAATCCTGACAGCCCAATAAGAAAATCGCGCCGTTTCATAAAGCTTTTCATATTCTTCATAATTTTGCTGGTTTAAAAGTTTAACACACTATTGATTTAAGATTATGATTATATTTCTCCCTTTGACCTGCTTAAGCAGGGTGCAATACAGCTTTTTATCCTTTGCATCTAATGAACACAGAAAATCATTTTGATTTACTAATTTCTTTCCATTTAATGTAATTTCAGTCGGGATTGCATTCCCTAAATAATTATGTAGAACAAAAACAGGGTTTTTGTAAAACCCTTTATTAACATTAAAACTAAATGTTGACTGCTTTCCTCCGGCTTTAAGTTCCCAGGTACGAAGAACATGATTATAACCGGCAGGGGAATACTTTCGCATGAATGGATTTCCCGGTCCCTCAATTCCGGATGTAACTATTTCACCAGACGACACTGAAAAATTCAGGTCGTCGGAGTGTATAAGTTCAGTTTCGGTAATAAGATTTTTAACACCATTCTCAGAATACTTATCCATAACAATTGCAAGTGTATAGCATTGATATGGAGGCTCTGTACCATACCCGCCGTCAACAGCTCCATAAGGCATTCCCCAGGTTATGCGGTTGTCTTTGAATTGTTGATACCCGTTCATCTGATAATGCATGCGCCAGATATCAAGTGTTGCAAGTTCTCCGTGGTCCGCATATTCCTCTCCCCAGTCTCCTCCCATTCCCCAGCCTTCACTGCCACCTCTTTGCTGAGTATAAGTTTCGGTTTGAATATAACCGATTTCTCTGTCATCGTCTTCTTTCCATTCCCAAACAAAGGGTATAATATTCGGTTCTTTGTACTCCCAGGTCTTCATGCCAAAAGTTTTAAATTTACGATGTGTACCGTACATAACGCCGCTTATAGGTTCTTCCTTTATTCCATTTCCATCCCAATCAAACGATGTATAGGGAGAACGGCCATCATTGCTGAAAGGAACGCCATCTTCTTTATAATCCCGTGAACAGTCATAGGTTATAGAATACAAAAAATGGTCCAGACCATTATAAAAAACCCAGTCAACTGTAACTTTAAAAGCAGATGAATCAGTTTTATAATCCTGTCCAAATCCGTGCTGCCAGAAGCTCACCCGGTAAATCAAATGATTCTCTCCATGAAAAATCGGAGCAATCTCAAAATCATACCCGTCCCTGGCTTGCGTCGTATAGTTTGTACCTTTGCCATTTTTTATATAATGAAGGCCGGTAGTTGCCATTCTCTCTCCGTTGTTTTCTCTTTCCGGTTTGCAGACAACTTGTTTGCTTTTGTCTGCATAATAGGTAGTTTTAATAATGTATCCTTTTTCAGTTGATTCCTGATTGTTTTTTTCTCCTCTGGTGAAATAAACTTCTCGAGGTAACCCTTTTGAATCCTGCCAGGTAACAATATCTGTTATGTAATTTGAAACTCCTTCAACATTTTTCTTTATCGTTATTCTTGATTGCCCCTGCAGGCAAAAGGATAAGCAAAAAACAAAATTAAATGTAACAGCAACTTTAGCGGTTGTTATAAAAATACTTCTTTTCATTATAAATTCCTTTCATTTATGAAGCGATTCCAACAAGATCACAGAATCTATTTCCTGTTCTGTAATGACTGATCGAAAAGCCAGGCAAGGAGTGAGTCATCATGAAAAGGAAAATGGTAAATACCATGACCGTCATGATCATATTCACTCTTTCTTAAAATCTCATTATTATCTGTTTTCAGTGTCAAAGTGGTTCCGGGATGGTCGTAAATATTAACAGTATCTGATGTCTCAGAAGCATTCGGGTGATATTTCTTAATATATTCATAAGCCTGCCGGGTAACATTTATGCGCTGTCTGGTATCTTGTAAACCAATATGCAGCCAGACGGAAGTATGGTTTGCAATGGCTTCCCTTACGATCGATTGGCTTTGTCCTGCCAGTCTTATGATGCCTGCAAATAAATGTGAGTTGAAATCGTAATAAGCGTTGGCTAATGCATAAGAACCCGAACCGCCCATGGAATAGCCAATCAGATAGATACGATTGTTATCTATTCGATAACACTTTTTCAGCTTTTCTATCTGCTTAATTAGCACTTCGTTTTTCCATGATCCGGAAGTTTGAGCGGCATAAACAAAACAAGGGTATTTCTTTTTGAATTCGGCGGATTCATCATATCCCAGAAGCGATAAATCCTTTGGGTCGCCTGCTCCACCTCCTCCATGAAGATAGACGATTAGTGGATAAATCATATCTTTATTATGATTTTCATTATAATCCCCTGGCTTACATAAGTAGTAGTTCTCTTCCTGATTATATTCGAAAACAGGTTCGTTCTTCCCTTCCGAAGCATCATGTTCAGCTTTAGAATCGGGCAATTGCTGTCCGCATGCGATAAATAATAAAAGAATACTCAGTTGTTTTTTCATAAGTTGTCTTCCCTCAGATCAAATACTTTAATCTCATTTCTATATAGTACATGCTCAACAACGTCACTATCAAAATCATAGAATTCCGCAGCTTCTTCTGCCGCATCCCTGAAATGCGGTAAATCAATACTGGTGAAATGCTTTTGAAACAAACGACAATACTACTGGAAGGGATTCCCTCCAGTAAGTCCAGTTATGGCCTCCATCCCGGATCCGGAATTCGTGCGGGATCTCTTTCTTGCGCATAGCGATATGGACCCGTGAATTGCCTTCAAATAGAAAATCATCATCCCCACAGTCGATGTACCACCTGACCGCTTTCTTCTGATCGTCCGGCATATCCTTGATTAGTTCCAGAACACTGTGTCGTTTATACCAGGCTTCCATTTTCTCTTCTGTACCCGGTTCCCAGCCCTTCCGCTTCAAATAGCCTTCCATTTCATCCATGGAAAGAGGACCGGTATCCGCACTCAGGGGACAAGCAGATGAGAATAGTTCCGGATGATGCAATGCATACATGAATGTACCGCCTCCCCCCATGGAAAGACCAGCAATAGCTCTGAAACTATTCTCTCCCTTAATCCGGTATGTTTTTTCAATAAAAGGCATGAATTCTTCAAAAAAGAAGTCCTCAAACCGCCAGTCATCTTCCAGGTCATTGAAGTAACCCCGCTGACCTGAATTTGCATCTGGCATTACAATGATCATGGGTGTGGCTGAACCAATACCAATAATGTAGTCTGCAATATACTGTACTTCGCCGAACTGTACCCATCCTGTATGGTCGTCTCCTCGCCCATGAAGCAGGTAGAGTACCGGATAACTGCGCTGTGATGTCTCATAATCAGGAGGTAAGTATACAGCATAATTCCGTTCCATGTCGAGAATATCACTGTTCAAAGAGAGGTTATCATGCACCCTTCCTTGCTGGGCTGGAATATGCCGGACCAAGAAGATCAGAATGAATATAAAGATTGTTTTTTTCATAGTGATTTTAATTTTCAAATCTTTTTATTGCTTCTTCAATTATTGTCGCCGTAGCTGTTGCCCCACAACGGGTATTCCCAGACAAACACTTTTTTTGAGGCAGGCCTACAACTACCCTAACCGGTAATCCAAGCTCGTAACCTATCTGAGAAAAGAGTAATCCGGCGACTCCATCAGTTGGATTCCAATCTTCACCTTTAAAATAAGGGAAAAGTTGATTTTTGATTTCTTGAGTTGAATCATTACAGGAAGTCAGAGAAACAGCTCCGGTAAGCGCAGCTGAAGAAATAATGCCTGTTTTTACAAATTTACGCCTTGAGAATTGATTGCTTTTCACAACAGGGTGATTTTCCTGGTTTGGTTATAACCATCTACCCGTAACTGGTAGAAATAGGTCCCGGGAGATAAATTTCGCAGATCAATCCTCGTTTTTATTGTTCCGGCCGGGTATCTATCTTCAAAAAGTTTCAACACCTCCTGTCCAAATACATTATAGACCCTGAGACTTACAGTGCTTTCGCCCGGAATTGAGAATATGATGTTTGCGAAACCTGATGCAGGGTTCGGATAAGCAAAGATTCCAATGGAAGAAACAGGCATTACAAAACCACTCTGTGCGCCAAAGTCAATACTCTCAGCCAAATGGGAAGTAAGCGAATCGTTATTAACAAAGGTCGCTGTAACGGATTTATCTTCATCCATAATAATGATATCTGGGTTATCTGTTCCGGACAGATCTTCTGACCAGTAGCTAAATGTATACCCTGATGAAGCTGTTGCCTTCACGATAACTGTGTCACTCTCGTTGTAAGTGCCGCTTTCGGGGACTATAGTTCCATTACCTATAATATTGGTCGTGAGCGTATAGGTAGGAATAGAAGTGAAGTTGGCTATCACATGCTTGACGGTATCCATGACAAGTGTCGCAGGGTTATCACTGCCAGATAAATCTCCTCCCCAGTGGCTGAATATGAACCCTGATGAACCGGTCGCCTTCAGAATAACTGTGTCACTTGGATGGTATCTGCCAAGCGCTGGTAAAACTGTTCCACCTCCAATGATATCTGTGGAGAGCCTGTATATGGTGTTTGATCCGCAACTGTCCATAAGTGATCGCGGCCGAAGCGAAGTATTCCTGATACTGTACGGGTGGTCAATGGCAACAATTTTTCCGGTACCCTTAATACTCGAGTATAGACCTGGATTTGGAAATCTTGTCATATCCATTTCCGGATGACCAATATTGCCCGGGCCCCATGACCACCAGAGCCAACCAATATCTTTTGCCTGGCATTCATTTAGCACCGTTTCCCAGGGAACACAACCACCATTTAAGCAATACTCCGAAAATTCACCGATGATTACGGGTATCTCTTTATTCACAAATTGCTGCAATACGCTTATTAGTGCATCCGCATCCATCCACCCGTCATAAACATGTAGTGAAACCAAGATATTATGGTCGGGATCCAGGTCATTCCAGTAATGATAATTATCCAACAACACATCGGCACCCTGTCCCCACGGACTCCCGTCAATCACCAGGGGAGTATGAATACCTGAATCTCTCATCTGAACAATAGCATCTGCATAGGTTGATTTAACCCTTGATTGCTGACCCCATTTTCCTGCTTCGTTAGCAATATTAATTAACAGGTGCTTCTCATGTTTCTTTATAATAGTCACCATGCCAGGCTGACACCACCAATCGACAATGGACGGAACATCGTCCAGACTACCAGTCGCCTCATGGTTTTCAGGCATAGGGATCATATTGTTATTAGTGCATTGCGTTACCCACCGGTCGAGATCCGACGGTTGATCGCTCTTAACCATCACAATCCGCACACAGTTGGCACCGGTTTTTGCGATTTCAGGAAAAGCCGCTCCGGATCGATCAGTCCATGTGGTCATCTTATTAACACCCCGCAAAATAACTTCTTCTCCGCATGCATCATAGAGGTACCGTCCATTTACATAGTACCCAGTTCTTTCCTGGCCATGAACTTGAGATATCCAGAGTACAAACAAAATGAAAGCTATGAATTTCATATTCTTCTCCATGCCTGGATAGTTTAAGTATTTAAGTAACTTATTACTAGGGTGTTAGAAATGATGAAATCCCTTCGAAACAAAGGACAATACCTCTGGAAGGGACTCCCTCCAGTAGGTCCAGTTATGGCCCCCATCCCTGATCCGGAATTCATGCGGAATCTTCTTTTTTCGCATAGCAATATGGACCAAAGAGTTGCCTTCATAAATAAAATCATCATCACCGCAGTCGATGTACCACCGTATTGATTTTTTCTGATCTTCCGGCATATCCTTGATTAGTTCCAGAACACTGTGTCGTTTGTACCAGGCTTCCATGATCTCTTCTGTACCCGGTTCCCAACCCTTCCGCTTTAAATGGCTATCCATTTGCTTTATGGATAGAGGCCCCGCACCTGCACTTAGGGGACAGGCAGATGAGAATAGTTCCGGATGATGCAGTGCATACATGTATGTACCTCCTCCTCCCATGGAAAGACCAGCAACCGCCCTGAATAGCTTCTCACCCTTGATTCGGTATCTTTTTTCAATAAAAGGGATGAATTCTTCAAAAAAGAAATCCTCATATCGCCAGTTATCTTCCAGATCATTGAAGTAGCCCCGCTGACCTGTATTGGCATCTGGCATTACAATAATCATAGGAGTGGCAGAGCCATTGCCGATTGCGTTGTCAGCAATATACTGTACTTCGCCAAACTGCACCCATCCGGTATGGTCGTCTCCGCCCCCATGAAGCAGGTAGAGAACCGGATAACTTCGCTGTGAGGTTTCATACCCGGGAGGCAGGTAAATAGCATAACTCCGCTCCATTCCAAGAATCTCACTGGTTAAAGAGAGATCGTCATACACTATTCCTGTCTGAGCTGGAGCTGGCCTGACCAGTAGCATTAGAATCAATAGCAAGTACGCTTTTTTCATAGTAGTTTTGTTTGTGCAATATGAATAGTTGCCTGTGCTGCCTTATGGTAAAGTTGTTTTGAACAGTACCTGTTTCAACTGTAAGGAATCATAAACCCGATCTTCCGAAATCCTGAATGAATCTCAGAAGACCAGGTTGTTTAAGAGAATTGATTGAAGTTATAATAAATCCTGTTTTATAACAAAGTCATTTTCCTTGTCTGGCTAAAACCATCAACTCGTAACTGGTAGAAATAGGTTCCGGAGGATAGATTACGCAGGTCAACCCTTGTTTCAAATTCTCCGGCAGGGTATTGTTTATCAAGGACATTCAATACCTCCTGTCCAAATATATTGTAGACCCTGAGGCTTACAGAGCTCTCACCCGGAATTGAGAAAGTGATGTTTGTGTAACCCGATGCTGGATTCGGATAACACTGATTGAGAGTGATACCGGAACTATTGTCCGTGCGATCTTCAATGCCCACGGTATTGTAAGATTTAAACTCCCATGTACCGTCTTTTACGGAAGCCAGGATCTTTTCATAGGTCTCTTTCGCCGTATCTGCTTCCCATGTGGCTTTCAGATCGGGCCACCAGTTCAAGTCTCCCACAGGATATCCCTGATAGGCAGCCCCTTTCAGTTCATTACTTGCATAATCAAAAGTGTAGAAATCTGTAGCAACCGGCGCTCTGTTGGTGGTATCTTCAGGATGGCGTGCCCATCCTTCGATTCCTACTGAGACACCCGGTGCATCCTGAACACCAGCCATTTTCTCAGCGAATTTCCGGATTTCATCATAATCAAATGTATACCCGTTAAAAGAGGGATTCACTGTGTGCATACTGTAGTTGTCATCCCACAGGAAATAAGGATAGTTAGCATCATCAGCCATCAGGGATACCGCACGTGAATTCAGAAATCCATTATCTCCTTTTGCATAATCCGCAACTTGGAAATCAGCGGTATCCGGTAATAGTCCGGGTGCATCCTGCCACCATTGTTTGATCTCGTCTGCCACATAATTATTGTTGTGTGCAAACAAAAGGACCCTCTCCTCTTTGGCTGGGAATCCCGGCCATACAATGCTGTCGTGCGGCGTGGCTACGGTAACCACTCCATACGGTAAGAGATCAGGATCCTGCCCGAATCTGAGCTTCAATGTTTCACCAACGAAATGGGGGTTAACAAAAAGGTTATTCATGAATATCGCATTGTTCCAATATTCGCTGCGCGTAAAGAATTGGGCGTGGTTCACTACGGTATTGTGATTGAACCAGAAGTTCTTAAGGTTTCCGCTTTCATACACTACCATCGGGGCAATACAATCAACCCATGTATTGTTCTCTATATACATTCCCTCGACATTAGCATTTTTAATGATAGGGCCAAAACCTGACCAGGGTCCGCCCCAGCTTGATTCACCACCCCAGCGAAACAGATTATTAGTCAGTATAATGGTTTGATCAGGCGACCTATCATTTCCAATAAGCATGCCATCGTTAAAATCCACAATACAATTATCCATAATTGCCGTAATATTCTCACCAGCTACAGACAGGAGTGAATTCCAGCCCCGGTTCCCAAGATCGTTTGTAAGCGGGAAACGTAGATCCCGTAGCGTAACAACCCCTTCACACCAGATGACCCCCCAGCCATAAGTGGCACCTTCATTATCTGTTCCCATCAGAATGATCGGGCGCATGCCTTCACCTTCTTCGGCTTCAATGGTTGTTGAATCACCCTTGAAAGTAATCGAACCGGTCAGCACATAATATCCTCCACGCTCAAGCACATAGGTGTCATGTGCCTGAACTCCCTCAGCTGTTGTATCGGCAAGGATCACTTCATTTAGCGGATCGCCCTGCCAGGGGACTTCCAGTTCCTGTGCGAATGATGACAAAGAGAGCATACCCATCATTGTAATACATGTGGTAAAGATTTTGATTTTCATAGTTTTAAGTTTTTTAGTTAATAAACAGGTAATAAATTATATTGAGTGTTAAAGTTCAAAACGGAGCCCGATAATGATCATGGATCCATAGTACTCCTCCCTGGTAGGCAGATCCTGACCAATGGAGCGAAAATCCTGGATAAACGAATTTGAGAGATTGGTGATATTCAGTGACAACTGCATACCTGCCCAGGGAAGTTTTTGCCTCACAGAAAGATCCCACTGTTGATAGTTCTGAGAATAGGAGTCCTTTTCGGTGTCGCTCCCCCCAACACCTGTAAGTGTTTTCCCTTTAAAATTATAAGCCAGGCGTGCTGAAAACCCTTTGAAATCATATCCGATAGATGCATTAAACACATCATCGGGTTGTTGTATCAATGGCCTGGAGTAGGAACTATCAACCGGCACGATGGTAAATTCCCATGGCATTTCGCCCTGGATCCTTTCCAGGATAATGGTCTGATAATTGGTCGATGATTGCATTCTGGCGTAATTGATGTTAAAGACCAGTCCGTTAAAAGGCTTTGGCAGATACCAGAATACGGTCTGCCAGTCCACCTCGATCCCCCTGACACTCCCTTCAAAAGGATTGTTCATGGGAAAATATATTCTTCTCCCTGCCCCTGCTTCAGCATCGTAGGGGTGGATATTATTGATTGTATCACTTACTACATAAAAAGTACGGTCGTAATCAAAGTTCTCTATTTTCTTGTAGAACACTCCAATGCTAAACAGACCAAGCTTATTGGAATGAAAAGAGAGATAAGCATCCAGGTTATGAGATCTGGCGGGTTTCAGATCAGGATTTCCTACCCCTGTAAGATCTTTCATTGTAGTGAGATAATACCTTGGTAAAAACCTGTAATAGGAAGGCCGGGCAAGAGACTGTGTATAGGCCAGTCGCAGGTCCATCCATTCAAATGGTTTAATCTTCATGTTGATCATAGGCAGAAGAAAACTATTCTGCCTCAAGCTGTCACGCAACTGCTCCTCATCCGAATTATGTTGGCCCCAATCAATGATGCCCCACGCCTTGTAATCGGTCTTTTCCTGTTCATACCTTACCCCGCCGATAATGTTGATGAATTTCCACAGATTGAGGTTTGTCATCATATATCCTGCAAAGAAGCTGCTTTTTCCTTCGTAGTCATTCGGTAAGCAGTTTATCGGCTCATTGGCGAAAGGACTATCAACCCAGTCTGATTCCTTGAGTCTGTCAATAACCTGTACTACCAAGTTCCTTTGCATAAAATCACTCATGTGAAATTTTCCACCCAGAATAGCTTGTGAATAGGTCTGATCCAGCATATTGAAGGCCGAGACATTTTGCGCTACATAGTCACCAAAACCGGTGAAATCGATTTCCGGATTTTGACCCGGTATTGCATCCCGTAAAGGGAAAGAACCTCCGTGTATCAGAGTAAGGTTTGTATAATCTCTGTCATTACTCCTCTCTTTTACGCGGTATTTTCCTCCTGTCTTAATGGTTCCTGAAATATTATTACTGATGACAAAAGGAATTTCCCAGTTGATCTGTGCAGTAATTTCATTTTCTGCAAAATGCTCTTCTGCCAGGCTCACTGATTGAATAAAGTTTGAAGAATCCTTATCCTGAAGATCTTGATTGATCTTGTTTAATGCATAGACCGATTGGTTTCGTAACGGATCAAAAAGATCCGATAAGCCATACCATGTCTGTATTATTCCCATCTGCTCAGGCATATCACTACGCGCAGAGGTATAGGATACTCCAACATCCAATGTCGAATTAAGAAAAAGCTTTTGCTCATAGCTTAGCGAACCCACATACGAGATATTTTGCCGGAGATAGACAGAATTATTGTTTTCATAGGTACTGGTCAGGCTGTTCATTGATCTTGATTTTACCCATCCATCATTCGAAAACCCGTTAGCAAAACCGCTTAACATAATTTTTCCCTGTGGAAGTTTGTAGTCAATTAGCAGACTTGCCCCATAGCGTTGCCTGGTCAGGATATGATGAGAAAAGTTTCCGCCACTAACCAGGGCATCCCTGAACCCCTCCTCATTCTCGTCCTCCAGTTGATAATTACCAGACATCCTGTGGCTAGAACGGTCAATTTTTTCATAATTCCCCTGAAGGATAATCCCCAACTTATCGTCAAAAAACCTCTTGCTTCCCTGCATGGTAATTTTAGGGTTAAAAGACGACCTGGCCAGCGTACTGAAATTGTTCTCAAAGATCAGGTTCCCATGCACCCCTTTTGGAGCATCTTTCAGCCTTAGGTCAATAATGGCTCCCACCACATCTGCATCTTTATCGGGAGTCAGCGATTTTTGCACCTCGATGCCTTCAATCATATAAGGAGATATGCCCGCTAGTCCCACGGCATTGCTGCTGACATCTGTTGAAGGGGATCTGACGCCATTGACGGTAACCAGGTTATACTTTGGTTCCAATCCCCTGACTACGATCTGGTCACCTTCACCATCGGAACGAATAATGGAAACTCCCGGTAACCTGCCCAGAGACTCGGCAATATTGGCATCCGGCACTTCCTGGATCTTTTCTGCAGCCACAATATTTGTAATGGCACCAGCAGCCAGCTGTTGGTTGATGGCTTTTATCTGTCCCTGTGCCTGGATAGTGATGGTCACCTCCTCCAGTTCCGAGGACCCGTATGCTAAATAGAAATCCTTCTCGAAAGTCTCATACTGGCTGATCTCAATTGCCTCTGACTGCTTTTCATAACCAATAAAGGAAACAATAACCGTGTAGGAACCGGGTTTTAGTAAAGGCAAATGATAATACCCATCGTAGTCCGTAGAACTGCCCATTGTGGTACCTTCAATATAAACCGTGGCTCCGATAAGAGGTTCTTTCGTGTCAGCGTCATACACATAACCGCTAAGTCCACCTCTTATATTCTTATTTCTCAGGTTGTTTTTGCTCTCCGCTTTTTTTTTATAAAAAGTAACCTTATCTCCAATAGTTTTATATTCTATAGGTTTCTCCTTAATAATAGTATTTATAATATATTCAACAGATTTGTTTCGAAAGTTCCCTTTCACCTTATCCTTCATGCCATATATGTTATTATTAAAAGCGAAAGAAATACCAGATTGCTCACCCAGTTGTTTTATCGCTTCCTGCAATTCGATATCATTGAATGAAATGCTAACAGTCTTGCTCAGGTCAATACTCATAGCAAGGGTAAAATGAGCTATTAGTGCAATCAATGTGATAAATAGAGCTTTCTTCATATTATTTGATGATATATTGATTATTCTCTTTTTGAATGACCAGATCGCAGGTTGTTTCCAGGATCATAACAATTTCATCAATGCTTTCCTGATCAAATCTGGCCGTTAAATTGCAAGTGCAATCCAATTCTGTTTCGAATGCTATTTGATCCCTGTAATAACTATTTAAATCGGAAATAACCTGGTTCAATGGAGTATTGTCAAATTCGAAAACCCCTGTCTTCCAGGACAGGTAGTTTACATTTCTTACCTTATGAGATACCATTTGATTTTCAGATACAATAGCGGTTTGATCCGGAAAAAGAATCACCTTTTCGCTGATGAAATCAGAAGTGACCTCCACCTTACCTGTCTTTACAGTAACCTCTGTCTCAACTCCGGAGGCTTTTACATTAAATGATGTACCGAGTACGGTTACATCTGAATGTCTGGTACTAACAACAAATGTCTGCTTCTTCGATTTTGTAATTTCAAAAAATGCTTCACCCTCCAGAATTACCTTTCGTTCTTTGTGTAGGAACTTTTCAGGATAGGTGAGTGTTGTATTCTTATTAAGCCATGCTACTGAACCATCACTGAGAGTAATTTTGTTAAATCTCTCATTCACACCTGTTTGTACGATAAACTGATGCGGCTGACCGCCCCGGTTAAGGATATAATACGTGGCAAATGAACTCATTAGAAGGATAACTATTGCTGCGGCTATTCTCCTGTAATATTTATAAATGGATATGATCTTGTCAGACTTCCTGACTCTCTTTTCCCGTATTCTCTCCAGGGCTTGTGCTGAGTTGAAATCCATTACTTCTATATTTTTTCTTTTCCAGAACTTTTGAAGCAATTCATACTCCCTTTTATTATTTTCCCTGAAGGCAGCAACATCTTCTTCTTCTGCCGAAGTCTCCTGCAGAAAGTGCTTTGATAACAATGTATCTATCTTTTCCAATGAAAATATTTTAGTGCTTTCACTATACTGTCTGCTTTTTTTCATAATACCCCTATTCTGATTATTAATATTATATTGTTTAGGATTTGAAGAAAGAGTTGCGGGAATGGCTCAATATAGTTTGTCAAGTCAATAATAAAGGGATCAGGGAAAGAAAACCGAGGGTTCTAAGTAATATCCTAAGTTGTCTCAATGCCCTTCCCATTTGACTTTCAACAGTTTTAACAGATAGTTCCATCTCCTCAGCTATCTCCTTATACGATAAGCCTGATTCTCTGCTAAGCAGAAAAACAGTTCTTGTCTTGGGTGGTAGCTTAGCTGCCAGATAATAAAGGAGAGGCTCAATTTCTTCCTCAGTAAGATCAGATAAAATGCCTGAAGCCTCATCAGGAAACTCTTCTACCTGAATCTCTGACTGCGTATCCCTGTATTTCAAATAATCAATACATTTGAATTTAATACTTCTGAGCAGGTATCGTTCAATATCCCTGATCCGGGCCAATGTCTTCCTCTCCCAAAGTTGAATAAACAGATCCTGGACAAGATCCTCAGCAATGCTTTTGTCTCCGGTAACTTTCAATGCATAGTTACAGAGTGATGAATAATGGAGATGAAATACTTTCTCAAACTCACCATTATTTTGAATTATCTTGCTTGTCGAATCCTTCAATGAAGTCGCTTTCTACTTTATCAAACATTTCAATTGTTGTAACAATGATAGGGACAAAACAACTATTTTCAAATTGAAAAATTCTTGAAAGCACTTCTTACATAACCCAACTTGCGCCTGGGTGGGCGTATCCTTCTGTCCTACAGGGTGGTGCGATTTTGAATTTCATGTTTCGGGTACAACGGATTTTTTCATGATAAAGGGTTGATATTTGAAATCCAGCGCATTGTAGATCTCTCTCACTTTCATTTTT
>JAGLOO010000074.1 GCA_023138875.1 Bacteroidales bacterium | reverse complement strand
TTTTAGAGAACTGCGAAACTTTAGTAAATAATAATTCGGAATATCTATCCCTGTGGTTATTACAGGTGCCCTACAGATTAAGACTATTCCATCAATCGAAGGTCCAGGATCCCTCCTTTCACAATATAACAAGGAGAACCGCACTCCTCCCCGGCATCTGAAAGATACATCTTATCGGCATCGAAAGCGATAATGGTCTTCTGGCCGGATTTATAGGTGGCACTGACCGTATACTCCCGGTCGATCTCTGAATTGAGATAAAACTCCTTGGTGGTGGCTGTATCCTGCCAGTCGATTTTATTATCCTCATACGCTCCCCGGTAGAAGGTGAGCGGAACAGAATCATTCTCATGGTTAATGGTGAGGTAAATAATCAGTTTTGCGCTGTCGGGCTTGTACCCGTAACAGTCATTGCAATCAACCTCGAAGTCCCAGTCCTCCGGTTCACATCCCATGAAATTGCCTGATAGCATCAGCAAAATAGCGGCTACCATATAGAGGGAACCCAGAATTCCCTGCGATTTAATAGTTGATCTCTTTATAAACATAATTAGTGCTCCGGTAAGATATCCTTACAAACAGGGTAATGTTCATTTTCCAGCGCTTTTCGTAAAGGGTTCCAAAATAATACCTTTCAGTACCAAATTTCAGGCCTGCGATCTTCCCTTTCATATATAAACCCACTGAGGGTACCATGTTATATTTCGCGGTCGGATTTTCCTGTAAACCCCTGTAACGCGGGAATGAGAGCAGGCCATAAAGCCCGGCATATGCTCCATATTCCATACCTTTTTTATCCTGTAAAATCCTGAAATTCCTCCCCACTCCATGAGCCCAGGCTGTGCGGCTTTCCCTGTACTGGAAAATCAGTGTGTCGTTCACATCTACCTGAACTTTCTGTGAATAGGGACGAAAATCAAAACCTGTTTCCGCGAAAAAACCAAATTTCCTGTCAACCCATGATACCCGGGTTTGCATCATGTGTTCATTCTTACAGAAAGAGTTACCCCAGCCCACATCGAATTCTGAGAAGTCGGGCCGTGCTACAGGTTCGGCCCCTTTTTCTTTCAGCATTTTCAATATTTCCTTCTGGTTTTGCTGAAAGGCCAGGTCATACAGGTTCCTGTTGGTTGTGATCTGGTGGTGGATGTTGGCTCCACTGTCGACCAGGATCCTGGCAGCATCGTTTTGCTGGCATTGGATGGCATGGGCCAGGGGCGTATAGTTCTGTTTATTCACCTGTTCCAGTCCGGCACCATAGTCCAGTAACAGGGAAATAATGTCGACATTATCTTGCTGGGATGCAATCATCAACGGGGTGTTTCTTTTTTTATCAGGGGCATCGGTTCGAAGGTTGTTCTGGAGGAGTACATCCACCGTCTCAATATTCCCGAAGAATACTGCCGTCATCAGCGCATCATTGCCATCCCCGTCCCTGATGGTATCAGAAGCCCCGTAATGAAGAAGCAGGTCGGCGATCCGGTATTCATTCATTGCTGCGGCATAGATCAGTGCCGCTCCTTTGAAGTCGTCATGGTGATCCGGATCAGCCCCTTTTTCCAGCAGGTATTGGGCGGCATCAAAATGCTGGTTCAGTACAGCCACCATCAGCGGGGTGGTATTCTCAACATGGGTTAATTCCAATTCCGCCCCATTCAGGACCAGGAGCTTTACGACCGTGACATTGCCGCTTTCGGCAGCATACATGAGGGCTGTCATACCCCCATCTGCCTTAGCATTGGGATCGGCACCTCTTTTAAGCAGCATCAGGACACTGGCTGATTCACCGCGGAGGACCGATTCCACCAGGTTCCAATCGTTATTTCCAATTTTGAAATAGGAGGTATCGGAAAGCGAAAGAAGATCTTTTTCCTGTGCAAATACCTGTGCGTTCAACAGCAGTAAGAACAACAGGCCGGAAAGCAGCCAGTAGATGTTTCTGTGATTTCCGGAATTAACCACCTGAACGTTTTACTTTAAAACCTTTTTCCTTAAGCAGGGCCATGATCCTGTCCCCGAAATCGCCCTGAATCAGGATATTACCATCCTTCTCAGAACCACCCACACCACACCTGCTCTTAAGCTCTCTGCCAAGAGATTTTAAATCTTCCCCGGTTCCATCAAATCCTTCTACAATGGTTACCGTTTTGCCTTTCCGGTTCTTTCGGTCGAGTCGAACATAGAGTGATTGTTGATCGGGAGGCAGCGTTTTCTTCCCCTTTTCAAGTTCGGATCCATATTGAAATTCCGGATTGGTAGAATAAACCACACCCAGCCTTTTTTTCCAGTTATTCTCCATCTGACAAACAATCTAATTGCCCAGCTCAAGCTGGTTCCGTACCAAGTTGAAATAGTGACCCTTTTTGGCGATCAGGGCATTGTGTTTGCCTTCTTCAACAATCTTTCCCCGATCGAGTACGATGATCTGATCAGCATTTTTCACAGTGCTCAGGCGATGTGCCACTATGACCACCGTTTTTCCCTTAAATACCAGTTGCAGGTTTTCCATGATCCGGCGTTCATTGTTGGCATCCAGGGCGCTGGTTCCTTCGTCAAGGAACAGGAAGTGAGGATTCTTATAGATGGCCCTGGCGATCAGGACACGTTGTTGTTCTCCTCCACTGAGTGTCAGCCCTTCCTGTCCGATCCTGGTATTGTAACCAAGTGGCAGTTGGTCAATGAAATCATCAATGCATGCCATCCTGGCAGCATACAATAACTGGTCAGGCTTGATCTCCTGCTCCCCAAGGCCAATGTTCTTGGCAATGGTATCGGAGAATATAAAACCATCCTGCATGACCACACCGCACTGGCCCCTCCATAGGTCAGGCGACATCATCTGAATGTTCATATCACCGATCCTGATCTCTCCTTTTGCGGGTGGATAAAAGCCCAGCAACAATTTAATCAGCGTGGTTTTTCCACTTCCACTGACACCAACCACCGCAGTCAGCGTATCTTTTTTGAGGATCATGTTAATACCTTCCAGTACATTCCGGCTGATGGCCCCGGTGTAGCTGAAATCCAGATTATTCACCGTAATCCGATCGATCACCGGAAGTACGGTAACACCTGTCTCACGCTGATATTCATCCTCGGAGTCATGAATCTCGCCCAGCCGTTCAAGACTGATCTTTGCATCCTGGGCCCTGTGAAAGAATGAGATCATCTGTTCAATGGGTCCGTTAAGCTGACCGAGGATATAACTCACTGCCAGCAGCATACCCAGGGTCATGTTCCCGTTGAGAACTGCAATGGCTGCAGTTACATTGATCAGGATATTTTTGGTTTCGTTGATAAAGACACCACCCGCTTCCTGGTACTGGTTGAGGGTCAGACTTTGCATATTCACCCTGAATAGTCCTGACTGGATATCCTTCCATTCCCACTGGTTGGTGCGTTCGGCATTGTTCAGTTTGATCTCCTTGATTCCCTGGATGATCTGGATCAGCTTGCTCTGGTTTTCTGACATTTTGGAGAAGTACTTATGGTCAAGCGACCTTCTGCGCTTCATAAAAACGTAGATCCAGATAAAGTAGAGCAGGGCTCCGGTCAGGAAAATCAACAGAATTTTTAAACTGTAGATGGCAAGGATGACTGCAAATACAAGCAGGTTCACCATGGAGAACATAATGGTCAGGGAAGAGGTGGTGATGAAGGTTTCGATCCTCCTTTGATCCCCGATCCGTTGCAGTAAATCTCCGGTAAGCTTAGTGTCGAAGAAACTTACCGGCAATTTCATCAGTTTGATCAGGAAGTCTGATATCAATGATATGTTGATCCTTGTGCTCAGGTGAAGCAATAACCACCTCCTGATGAAATCGATGCCCATTTGCGACAGGATCAGGACAAACTGGAACAGCAGGATCAGGTAGATGAATGGCAGGTCCTGGTTGGTAATACCGAAATCCACCATAGACTGGAAAAGAAACGGAAGCAGGAACTGGATGATGCTGCCAAGGAGCAATCCCAGGATCAGGTGGTATACATAGCGCCTGTAAGGAGCCAGGTAGCGAAACAGGTACCTGAATCCTGTTTTTTTCAAAGGTTCATCATCCTGGTTCAGGAAATCAGGAGTTGGATGCACCAACAACACGGAACCTTTCGCTTCCCCATCTTTCCGTGTACTGATCCATCCCTTCAGGAATTCTTCTTTTGTATAAACTGCATGCCCGAATCCAGGATCAACCACATAAACCTTGTTCCTACGGATCTTATAAACCACGATAAAATGGTTCTGTTTCCAGTGGACGATTACAGGAAACGGAGCCTCAGACTGTAACCTTTGCCAGGTGAGAGAAACCCCCATGGTTTGGAATCCAATGGCTTCAGCTGCTTTGGCAATACCCAGCATTGAAACACCCTCCCTGCTCAGATAGGATTTTTCTCTAAGTGTTTGCAGTGTGAAGTGTTTTCCGTAATAGCGGGCCACCATTCTCAGGCAAGTGGGACCGCAATCCATGGCATCAAGTTGCTTGTAAAAAGGGAAAGAAGGCATAAACCAGATTGCTTATGCCCCTAAATTAAGAATTATTTTAACAACATCTTTTTCAATCGCCTGGCTTTTGCTTCATAGGGTCCCGGATACTGAATTAATAGATGGAGGCACTCTGCAGCTTCCTCCCGGCGACCCAATTTTATCATTGCCAGTGAAGTGTACCAGGTCAGGGATTGTCCCAGCTGGTGATCAGTATTTACCTGGACAGCATTTACGGTGTTGATGGCATCTTCCTCCTGGTCCACCTCAATGGAAGCCAGCAGATAGTATAGCAATGCCAGCTGATTATCGGGGTTCTGACTAATGAGTTTCGTTGTTTTCTGTATTGATTCCATATAGTAACCCCTGTTATACAGGAAAATTCCCGTTTCAACTTCACCACGCGTTTCCTGGTTATAAGCGAGTATTACAGGATCTTTTCCCGGATTGAAAAAATGTGAGAATAATCGGTCAGCTCCCCGGTTCGCCAGGTAAACGGTCATCAAAATGGCCAGGGATCCGGCCAGTGGCAGGATGAAGTACCATTTGGGCCGCTGTCGGCGGACAGAACTTTCAAATCTTCCTGAGGATTTGTTCATTACCTCCCTGAGTTTGGCCCTGAAAGCATCTTCATCTCTCTTCCAGAGCTGGGCTTTTATGAGGCGAAAGGCGTCTGAAACCTCCTCGAATTCTTCCTGGAGCAAGCTATTGGATGCCAGATCTTTTTCAAAAGACCTGGACTCATCCTGGCTCATGTCTCCTGACAGGTATTTGATAATAAGATCAACGTGTTTCATTTTTCAATCGTTTAAAAAGGGGATCATTCACAATCCTTTTAATAAGGCTCTTTTTGCATCTGTACTTTCTGTCTGCTGCATGATGAAGGTCTTTATAATTCATACTGGCCCGGATATCCTCAATGGTGAAATTATTGAAATACATGGCAAGGATCTTCTGGCAGTCTTCACTCAGATTATTAAAATGCTTATTGAATAGTTCGGTCAGGTGATTTTGGAGCAATGGATCGTCTGCAGGACCCGGATCATTGACGACCAGCGGCTGTTGCCTCAATTTCTCGGCATGTAGCTGGTATTTTTTTCTTTCCTGCATCCATATGTTCTTGCAAATGGCATAGAGATAGGTTCCAAACTTGCAACTAAGCTCCAGTTCATCCGATTTGACCTTATTGTAGACAATGATCATCGCTTCCTGGAACACATCTTTGGCCTCGTCCCTGGTTCCATAATGGTGAATGACATATCCTTCAATGACAGGGAAATAGGTGCCGTAAACAAACTCAAGGATCGCGGAATCATGATTTCTGATCCCGGTAATCAACTCTTTTTCTGTGTAGATTTTCATCATTCGGGATGGCATAAAAAAAGGCAGGTGATTATAAATCACCCGCCAGGATAGTAATAGTTTCAGTTAGTAAGTAGAAAAGGAAAGCACCTTTTCTAAATTCTGTGTATACAAATATATATGATTTGGAACGTAACATCTGTCCGAAAAAATGTTTTATAACACATTTATAGGTTTATGTGTTAAGTGGATCAGATATCAGCGTCCGGTCAGCACTTTTTAAAATGGAAGGTTAGAAAGATCCACATTTCCTCCCGATATGATCACCCCAATCTTTCTTTTCTTGAACTCAGAGCTGTTCCTGAACATGGCAGCAATGGCTACGGCGCTTGATGGTTCTATTACGATTTTCATCCGTTCCCAAATGAATTTCATGGAATCAACGATTTCCGATTCCTCAACCCGGATGATCTTGCTGACGAACTTTTGTATGATGGGGAAGTTCTTATCACCCAGCTGGGTTTTTAGTCCGTCCGCAATGGTTTTAGGATTGATACTGGGTTGTATTTTGCCTGTTTTAAGGGAAAGGTATGCGTCATCGGCACCAAAGGGCTCGGCACCAATGGTTTCGATATAGTAATGCAGGTGGTTGGTTGCAAGGGCAGTTCCCGCAAGCAATCCGCCTCCTCCGACCGGAGCAATGACCACATCCAGGCTATCCACTTCTTTAGCCAGTTCCCATACTGCAGTTGAGTTTCCCAGAATAATGTTTATATCATTGGATGGGTGTACAAATGTGGCTCCTGTTTTTTTCTGGTGCAACTGGGTGGTTGATTCCCTGCTATCGAGCGTGGGAGCACATTCAATGATCTGCGCTCCATAACCTGCCACAGCTTCTCTTTTTACCTGCGGAGCATCAGAAGGCATCACGATATAGGCTTTTGTGTCCAGTGACCTGGCAGCCAGAGCAAGTGCAGCTGCAAAGTTACCTGAAGAATGAGTAATGACACCACGGGCCCGTTCATCGTCTGCTAGCTGGAGGATGGCGTTGGTTGCTCCGCGGATCTTGAAGGCACCCATTCGTTGGAAATTTTCACATTTGAAAAACACCGTAGCCTGTAACAACTGGTTTACGGTGGAGGATGTGAGCACTGGGGTGTTGTGTACATAAGGCCCGATCCTCTTTACGGCCAATTGAACATCCTTCAGGGTTGGTATCATAGCACAACGATTTAGGAAGAAATGATTACTTAGTTGCAATAAATTTAATGCACTTTCAGCTAAAAGTAAAGATTAGTGTACTAAATACTAATTAATAATTAGCACACTAGAGATTGAAACGGTAACGAATGGAAATGCCAAAATCCAGAAAATCAAGTTCATAGACTCGAAAAATGTTAATCATCGGTTTCCAGTCCAGGCTGAAATTAAGAGGGAGGTCCCTCACTATGTATTCGATCCCTCCGACTGCGGCCAATCCAACGGAGAATTCCTCTTCCCAATTTCCGCCAAAAGCCCCTCCTCCCAAGTAGACCAGCCATCGACTGCTTCGAAAAGGCTCCATGTGATGTTCATACAATACCGACAGATTTAATCCGTGACGGTTGTAAAGTGCATCCAATTCGAAGGCTGCCATTTGGTATCTTAAAAAACCTTTGTAGGTAAGCCCGCTGGAGTAACCGGCTCGTACCCCTCCGGAATGTTCATATGGTTGCCCGATCAGTTTCGCAGAGAGTGATATGGTTAAAATAAGCAGGGTGATGCGGATGATTAATAAAGAATATGTTCGTTTCATCGGATTGATTGTTAATTATAACCTGGCGCCCTTAACCTCAAAAACTGTTTCAGTATAAGAGGGGATCATCAAACCTGCCGGAAGATATGAGCCGCTGATAATGATTGTTTCAATGACTACACGCTGACGGGAGACACATCGCTTCAACCAGCCGGTTTCTTTGTCCATCTGGAAGTCATAGGTCTGACTTCCCGATACCCCTGATTTCACTTCTCCCATGTTGGTTTTTTCCTGGAATTCTCCCATTGAGTTCAACATACCCAGACCCTGGATGATAACCACCTCATCGGTGGTGCGTGTCAGGTAAAACCTGTTCACCATCTGCACAGGTTTTGTATTGAAAAAATAGGTAATATCACTTGTCCAATTGGCAATGGGCTGTATCACCGGGTATACCGACACAAACAGGCTGAATATGCTTTTGAACGAATCTTGCCCGTACACTTCATCCAGGGTTTTCAGAATAACCTGCTGCTCGTTGGTGTCAGCTGCAGGCAGGGAGGCGAGAGATTGGAACAGTTGAGCCATGCCTTCAAGGGACTTTAATTCACCTGAATGATCCATCACCACACGAAAAGTACCTTTCTGAAGGGAATCAACCATATCTGAGAGCATCCTGTTTTCTCCGGTTCCGGAGTTGATATTGATGGCCAGGCCCGGGGCCAGCATAGAGAGGAGCAGGTCCCTGTAGCATACGGTCATATATATCAATCCGCGGTTGTCAGTGGAATCGATGTTGAATTCCAGCTTCATCTGATTGAAGAGGTTGATCTCTTCACTGTTTATCGATTCAGAATGTGTATTTTGCTGGATATCAACATCCAGCACGTACCGTTCTCCTGGTTGAAGGTTGTATGACAGCCTTGTTTCCTGTGTGAATGCCTGTATGGCAAATATCAGGGAAAAGACGGTCGCAGCATATGCGTGCTTTCTTTTCATGCGGTGGATAAAATTAGTAATTAATGATAGAAATCATTTTGTTATTCGAATAACAATACATACTTTTGTGCTCACTGAGAAACTGGCTGGACTGGCTTCGAGGTACCAATAATCATCTGAACCGGAGGAGGGTCTGAAGGTAAAGAGCTAACGCTGAACAACTTTCATTTTTACTTCCAAAGGTTCGTAAATCGAATTGAACATGATCTACGATCCGCAGGTTTATGCCATTGAAGACAAGCCCATGGTGCCATTTATCTCTGAAAAAGAGATAGAGGAGACACTGCAGAATGCGCAACCGGATAAGAGCCTGGTGCGAGAAATCATTGAGAAATCACTCAATAAGAAGAGGTTAAGTATGCAGGAAACTGCGGTCCTTATAAATGCTACCGATCCCGAACTGGTGGAGGAGATCAAGCAAGGAGCCCACAGGCTAAAAGAGCAGGTATACGGAAAGCGTATCGTTTTATTTGCGCCCCTGTATGTGGGTAATCTCTGTATCAACAATTGTGAGTATTGTGGTTTCAGAGCAGCCAACAAGGAACAAAAGAGGACCACTTTGACTCATCCTGAACTGATCAGGGAGGTGGAGATGCTTGAGGATATGGGCCAGAAACGACTCATCCTGGTGTACGGGGAGCATCCGAAATACAATGCAGAGTTTATTGCTGACTCGGTTCGAACTGTTTATGAGGTTAAAAAGGGGAATGGAGAGATCCGAAGGGTAAATATAAATGCTGCCCCGATGGATATTGATGGCTTCAGGACAGTGAAGGAAGCAGGTATCGGAACTTACCAGGTATTCCAGGAGACTTATCACAGGGAGGCCTATGCCAGCTATCATACCGGAGGACTCAAAAAGGATTATGACTGGCGGATTTCATCGCTGGACCGGGCCCAGGAAGCTGGAATAGATGATGTAGGCATCGGTGCATTGTTTGGACTCCACGACTGGAGGTTTGAAGTCCTTGGTCTGATCCGGCATGTAAACCACCTTGAAGCTGTTTATAATGTGGGACCACACACCATATCTTTTCCTCGTCTGAAAAAGGCTTCGAATATGAAGTGCGATTCACAATGGGAAGTGAGTGATGAAGATTTTACACGCATGGTGGCTATCCTCAGGCTGGCAGTTCCCTACACCGGTCTTATTCTGACTGCCAGGGAACCTGCTGAGGTACGGCAGGAAGTACTCGAATTTGGGGTGTCCCAGATTGATGGAGGTACAAAAATAGAGATGAAAGCTTACTCGGAAAAGGAGAAAGATCAGGACCTGGATGCAGAGCAGTTCGAGATCAATGATAATCGTTCCCTGGCCGATGTAATGGAAGAACTGATCGAGAGGGAATATATACCCTCATTCTGTACGGCTTGTTACCGGACCGGAAGAACAGGTGAACATTTTATGGAGTTTTCGGTACCTGGATTCATCAAGAGATATTGTACGCCCAATGCCCTGCTGACCCTGGCCGAATATCTTGAAGATTATGCACAGAACGGAACCAGGGAAAAGGGCTACCGGCTTATCCGGAAAAACCTGAATGAGTTTGATGATAACGGATTCAAATCAAAACTGGAGGAAAGGCTGGAACGCGTGAAGCAGGGAGAGAGGGATCTTTACTTCTAATTCCCGGGAAGGGGACAGATGTTGTCAATAATATCTTATTTTTACAAAGCTTGATTTGAGATATGGCAACACCTTCTAAAAAGTCTTTCGGTACAGCCCCGGTTTATTTTACTGCAATTGCCACCATCCTTGGGGCCATCCTGTTTTTAAGATTTGGTTTTGCAGTGGGAACCCTGGGATTCTGGGGTGTCATTGGCATTATAATGCTGGGGCACATGGTAACCATTCCCACCGCCCTTGCTATCTCGGAGATAGCCACCAATAAAAGGGTGGAAGGGGGCGGGGAGTACTTCATTATATCCCGGTCTTTTGGAATGAATATTGGTGCCACTATTGGATTCGCCCTGTTCATCTCACAGGCCATCAGTGTGGCCTTTTATATCATCGCTTTTACCGAAGCATTTGAGTTTTTTTTTAAATGGGTATCCTCGCGATACGAATTTACCCTGCCCCGGCAGGTGATCAGTATCCCGGCCATGATCGGATTATCAGTTCTGATCCTGAAAAAAGGTGCCGCAGTGGGTATGAAAACCCTCTATTTCGTAGTTGCCATTTTACTGATATCCCTGTTGCTGTTTTTTCTCGGCAATACTGAATACAGTACTACCTATACATTTTCCCTGTCATCTCTCGAAAAAGGGGATATGAATCAGTTTTTCCTGGTATTTGCCATCATTTTTCCGGCTTTCACCGGAATGACAGCTGGCGTGGGTCTGTCGGGCGACCTTAAGAAACCTGGCAAATCCATACCCCTGGGTACCATTCTGGCCACCGTAACGGGCATGGTTGTATATTTCTTCATTGTCTATAAGCTTACCTCATCAGCAAGTCTGGAGGCCCTGAGGGATCCCAACAACCAACTCGTTATGAGTGATATTGCACTGGCCGGCGGGATCATTATCCCCCTTGGTCTTGCAGCCTCCACATTCTCCTCTGCCATAGGCTCCATTATAGTGGCACCCCGCACCTTTCAGGCACTGGCAGGTGATGGCTCGTTCCCTTCCAAACGGATCAACAGGTTCCTTCTTAAGGGTAGGGGCGAGACCAATGAACCTTTTAATGCCACCCTGGTCACAGTGGTAATAGCCATGGTGTTTGTGATCATCGGGGATGTGAACAAAGTGGCGGGGATCATCACTATGTTCTTTATGGTTACTTACGGTTCCCTCTGCCTGATCTCATTCTTACACCATTTTGGATCTGCACCATCGTACCGCCCCTCATTCCGTTCCCGGTGGTACATTTCCCTGGTGGGATTTGTGGCTTCCATCTGGGTCATGTTCAAGATCGATACCCTGTTTGCACTGGGTTCCATCGTGATCATGGTTTTGCTATATCTCTCTATCAACAATTACCACAAGAGCAGGAAAGGCCTTGTATCCATATTTACCAATGCATTGTTCCAATTGAACAGGAGTCTTCAGGTCTATTTGCAGCAAACCCGCAAATCGAGAGGCGGCAAAGAATGGAGACCCAGTGCCATCTGTATCTCCAGGGATTCATTCAAGCGCGATAAGGCCTTCCATTTGTTGAATTGGATCAGCCATAAGTATGGATTTGGTACCTACATCCATCTGATCGAAGATTATTACTCCAAATCCAGCCGGAAAAAATCGGTTGAGGAGCTGGATAAACTGATCAAGAATTTCAAAGGTAAAGGCAGCCATGTTTATGTGGATACCATGATCTCACCTTCTTATACTTCGGCTGTGGCACAGGCCATCCAGCTTCCGGGCATCTCCGGGATGGAAAACAACATGGTGATCCTGGAATTCGACAGGGATGAACCAGATAACCTGAAGGAGATCGTAGAGAATTTTTCCCTGGTCAATGCGGGTAACTTTGATGTTTGCATTTTCGGTAGCTCCAAGCGTACTATCAATTATAAGAATGGAATTCATGTGTGGATCAGGAGCGGTGATTATGAGAACTCCCACCTGATGATCCTTATGAGCTTTATTATTCAGGGTCATCCAGCATGGAGGAAGAGTGAAATCACCATTTTTGATGTTTGCAAAAAAGAGAAGGAGGAGGAGACGCGCAGGAACCTCGAGCAACTGGTTCAAGCCGGGCGGCTTCCAATAACTTCGAAGAATATCCAGGTAATCTGTGAGATGCCTGATCGCAATACCCGTGGCCTTATCAATGAGCACTCAGCCCATGCCGGACTAACCATCATAGGATTCCATAGTGAATTGCTAAAACATGAGGGGGCCAGGATCTTTAAGGGATATGACGATGTAGGGAACATCCTCTTTGTCAACTCACACCGCCAGATAGAAATTGATTAAATCATGCTATTTAAGTACACTTTTTCTCTCAGAGCCTGAATTTTTTCATCCACAATATAATCGTCGTAATCCATAAGTTTATCAATAATACCATTGGGAGTAAGTTCAATAATCCTGTTGCAGGCTGATTGAATAAACTCATGGTCGTGTGATGACATGAAAACATTTCCCGGATACTTTATTAAATTATTATTGAATGCCTGAATGGATTCCAGGTCAAGATGATTTGTTGGTGTATCTAATACCAATGCGTTAGCGCCTGCAAGCATCATCTTAGAAATCATGCAACGCATTTTTTCTCCTCCGGATAAAACATCAATCCGTTTATAGATTTCTTCTCCGGAAAACAGCATTTTTCCTAAAAAACCACGAATATAAGCCTCGTTTGTATCGGTGGTAAACTGGCTTAACCAATCGAACAGACTTAAGTTGCTTTTAAAAAATTCTGAATTATCTAAAGGTAAATATGCAGATGTAATTGTTTGTCCCCATTGATATGTTCCAGTATCAGCTTCCAGTTTACCGTTTATTATCTCAAAAAACGCGGTCATGGCTCTTGAATCTTTCGACAGGAAAATAATTTTATCGCCTTTGCTTGTTTGAAATTCCACATCCCTGAATAGAACTGATCCATCTATACTTACACTTAATCCGCTAACATCCAGAATTTTATCACCTACTTTTCGCTCAGGAGTAAGAATAATACCCGGATACTTCCTGGTTGAAGGCCTAATATCTTTAATATTAAGCTTTTCAATCATTTTTTTCCGGCTTGTTGTTTGTTTCGATTTGGCCACATTTGCACTAAAACGTGAAATGAATTCTTGTAATTCTTTCCGTTTATCTTCGGCTCTTTTGTTTTGTATTAGCTGCTGCTTTAATGCCAACTGACTGCTTTGATACCAAAAACTGTAATTCCCTGCAAACATCTGTATCTTGCCAAAATCAATATCAACAGTTTGGGTACTTATTGCATCCAGAAAATGCCTGTCATGAGATACAACCAAAACGGTATTTTCATAATTAGACAGATAATTCTCTAACCACATAACCGTTTCAAGATCCAGGTCATTAGTAGGCTCGTCAAGCAATAGATTATCAGGTTTCCCAAAAAGAGACTGAGCCAACAAAACCCTTACTTTTTGTTTTCCGCTCAAGTCTTTCATTAAAGAGTAATGATACTCTTCTTTTATGCCCAGATTGCTTAACAGAGTTGCAGCATTACTCTCGGCATTCCAACCATCCATATCTGCAAATTTTTCTTCTAATTCAGATGCTTTTAAACCATCTTCTGTAGAAAAATCGGATTTAGCATATATGGCTTCTTTTTCTTGCATGATTTCCCAGAGCTGTGAATATCCTTTCAGTACAGTATGAAGTACTGAATACTGGTCAAATGCAAAGTGATCCTGACTTAAAACAGAAAGTCTTTCGCCAGGCCCCAGCATAATATGTCCGGAAGAGGTTTCAATCTCTCCTGAAATTGCCTTTAAAAATGTTGATTTCCCGGCACCGTTGGCTCCGATAACTCCATAACAGTTGCCAGCAGTAAATTTCAAATTTACATCCTGAAACAACACCTGCTTGCCAAATTGAATTCTTAAACCTGCAACCGTAATCATTTGAATACTAAAAATAATACTTCGTTGGTTATAAAAAAACTGCAAAGTTAGGAGTTAATTTGGATTATTTAGTGCATAAATTGCAAAGGTGCCCAGCCAGTGACCACCTTCATAGCCATCACCCACAAGATTGGGTAAGGAATATCCTATATGCTCATCTGCTGTATTGATCAAATGCCAGTATTCCGGGTATTGATGGGCCAAGCCATACAACACCCATGCCCTGCTGAAATTGAGTCCATCCAGGTGTACCAGCTTTCCATCCGAGCGATCAGAGACCTCTCCGACTTTTAAGTGGAAATCTTTGGCTTTAAGTTTTGGAGCAAACCTATTCATCCAGTCTTTAAATTCATCTTCATTCAATACCCTGCGCATCAGGTCGATCTCCTCAAAACAGGGAGACAGAAAGTCATATCCGCTGGGTTCCCAATTCAATGGACAATCAATGTCGTTCAGGTAAAAATCGATTGCCCTGGATTCTATAACCGCCTTCAGTTCTTCATGTTGAATGGTGTTCGCATAGTCCCAGGCAAAGGCTAGTCCGAAAGCAGTATTTGTATGTTCACCTGCCCTGATCGGGTATTTTAGTTTGGGCAGGAAATCCAAGTACCGCTGAATGATCAGATCAGTTAAAGGTTGTAGGTTTTGTTCCAGGTGCCGGGCCAAAGGATCATTCCAGGTATGCAATTCCTCGGCGAGTTTAAGCAACCAGGCCCAGCCATAAGTTCTTTCATATGATTTGCTGTGTTCCCCTTGAAAATAGGCCACTTCAGCATGAATATTCTGTTCAGAGATATTTTCCTGAAGCTTTAACCTGATCAAATCAGTTTTTTCTAATTGAGGGAATTCTTTCAATAGCTTCACCAGCGACCAATGCCCATGAACTGCAGAATGCCAGTCAAAGCAGCCATAAAATGCAGGATGCAACTGGTGCGGTTCCCTAATGTCTTCTTTTGTACCAATGGTCTGTCCCAATTTATTGGGATACTCGGTCTGTAAACAGGCAAGAGGCAATTCAGCAAGATGATAGGCTTCCTCTAATGTCAACTGGGCTGGTTCCTGAATGTTGATTTTCTCAGTGGAGTCCTTAGGTGTACAGTCAATGAGTAATAACAATACTGCAAGGTGAATGATTGTAATTTTCATTGTGATAATTTCTTACCAGCAGTTATTTACTACGACTTTCGTGTTTATAGAATCCTTTTGGTCCATTTCTGCCCAAGCACCACCCTGCGAAACAAATGAATTACTTTTCCCAAGGTTACCAAAGCTATTATCATAATTTTCAGTTAAAAATCATTATTTTATCTTCTATTACTCTTTGGATTCCCTCTTGGTTTGGCTGCTGGTTTGGCTGCAGGTTTGGCTGCAGGTTTGGTTGCTGGCTTGGTTGCTGGCTTGGCTGCTGGCTTGGTTGCTGGCTTGGCGGATGGCTTAGAGTTTGGCTTTTCTGAGGGTACAGAGACCTTATTATCCTTGACTTTATTTTTGTCTCCTTTATTTTCTGAGGCTGGTTTCCAATCATCCTGAACTTGCTTACCTGTTGATTCTTTAACATCATTTGTTTTAGGGTTATTGACTTTCTCAGTCCCTTTTTTCTGATTTAACTCTTGCCTGTTTTTAACACCTTCATTCCTTTTGGTAAATGACTTGTCTGGGTTTTTAGCACCGTAATCATTTCGTCTTGATTTGTTTTGTAGTTCAACAGAAGTTTTACTTCTTCTAACTGTTGTATGACGATATGAGTTATTTAGATTTATATGAACATGTACATTTCGTTGGTATCTGTATGGGGGATAAGGATGCCAAGGGTGATAATAGGGAGGGTAATAACCCCAATAATATGGAGATCGCCAAGGATTATAATAGGGTCCCCAAAACCATACATAAATTACTGGAGGGTGAACATAGACAGGCTCAATGATATAATCGGGTCCGTACATATATACATCACCAACTACCTGTACTTGAGTTTCATCATTGCTGTCTTTTTCAACACTAATAGTCGCTACATCCTGATATTTATCTTTTTCAATTACAGCCTGAATTGTTATTAAATGAGTTCCGTCTTTCGAAGTCTCGACAACCCTTAAGTAATCAACTTCTCCGTCTTCATTTAAATCTAAATTAGAAATCTGAGTCTCAGGGTCATTGAGTTTTTTTTCAAAATCTTCAAGATTTTCTGCTTCTCCAAATAAAGAAGCCACTGCTTCTAAATCCAGATTATCACTGATATCACTGTCTGTGGCTTCAACAGTTGTTACATCTTGTGCATACAAGTTTCCAAGAGTAACAAACAAAGCAAATAACAAACTTCCAATTTTTGTTTTCATTTATGCTTCTTTTAGTTAATTATTCAATGTGGTTCTGAATTGAAGTTAGGTAATTTCCAGATAAATACAAAACCAGGTAACTTACATCCTGGGTTAACGAATACAATAATCCGGGAATGACCCGGGATTCACATGTTTATAATAAGCGCAAGTGTTGAAGAAAGTTAGATTGATACAACTATTCCAATCCTAATCAGAATGGATTTAATTTTCATTTAACCCAACTTGCGCCTGGGTGGGCGTATCCTTCTGTCCTACAGGGTGGTGCGATTTTGAATTTCATGTTTCGGGTACAACGGATTTTTTCATGATAAAGGGTTGATATTTGAAATCCAGCGCATCGTAGATCTCTCTCACTTTCATTTT
>JAGLOO010000073.1 GCA_023138875.1 Bacteroidales bacterium | reverse complement strand
GAATGTTGCATCTTTATGCAGAAGCGGAAAGACGAAATCTTCTTGTTGCCGGAACTACCAACCGCACTGAATTTATATTGGGAGATTTCTGCAAATATGGTGATGGTGGCACTGATATTGAACCATTTACCCATCTATACAAAAATCAAATATACCAACTTGCCGACTATCTAGAAGTAATTCCGGAAATTATTGATCGTCAACCCAGTCCTGATACATTTAGTCTTCCTGTAAGCGATCAGGAGTTTTTTTTCAGGATTTCATTTGATAAGCTGGATTATCTCCTTTATGCATGGGAGCATGAAGTTCCCACTAGTGAGGCAGCTAAAGTGTTGGATCTTTCTGAAGATGCAGTTGGAAGAGCATATAATGATTTTGCCTCAAAATATCGTGCTACTGCTCATTTACGAGAACTTCCACATACATTGAAATAATATTGTTGTTAATAAACAATACAACTCGGACTGGCTGAAAGCGCAGAAGCCCTTACTGACAGGAACCTTGAGAGAGTAATTGAGTAATTTCGGCAGGGGAGAGGTAAGGTTTTGATGAAAGTTGGGTGGATATACTCTTTTTGCGGAACGGAGTGGAGCGGAAAGTGTGTTGACAATAGAACCAGGAATCTATAATGAATCAATAATTGACTGGATTTGTAGTCTATTTTCCGGAAGATGGTTAACACAAACATCCCAGATGATTTCATAATCAACTCCGAAGTACTCGTGGCTAACCGTATCCATCAATGTAATCAGCAATCCTGTGCAATTTTCACCCGGTATTTACACTTCATATTGAATTTAGCCAGTAAAATTTCATTGAATAATATCAAGAAATACTGTAGCGCATTCATCTTTCTTTACATATATATCTCCTGTCCAGCTATTTACTTTATTAATTGCGGAGCATTTTAGTTCTCTTGCGTAGTAGTTATATGTGCCTTCAGAAATATCCAATATTATCCCAATGTGTAATGAAAATGAATCTATGCAGTGGCATATTTCTTCAGAATAAATAGACCCTGCTGTCAAAGTGTCTATTTTCACATTGTCTATTGATATCTCTATCTCAAAAGGGCAATTGATTAAGTATGAATTTGTGCAAAACAACAATTTACCAAGATCATTTCCGAAACTCTCGACAAAGTCAAACACTAAATTATATGCTCCATCACAAGTAATAGTCATTTGATTTTGATCAATCAAATATGATGAAGATTCTCTTAGATTAATGATGAACAGGTTTTCCCAATCCATTGATAATTGGGGTAAACAATATTTCTCTGTTCCAGGACCAACATCAAATATGTTCATGGAATCTTTGTCATTCAGGGTAAATGTTCCAAAAGAATAATTACATAAGCCAGGCAATTCAATAATTCCTAACTGCTTAAATAGGATCTCGAAATTTTCTATTTCTCCCGGGAACTCAGTAATTTCATTTGTTTCATTATCAATAATCTTTGAAAGAGACCATTTAGTATTTATAATTGACTGTATGGGACAATCATTCTCAATCTTTTCACAGCTGTAAAAAAGAACTAGAGAAAGGAATATTAATATGGGGATTGAGGATTTCAAGATCAAAATGGGATTGGTTCATGATATAGATGAATTATGGATCATTTTAGTTGCGTTAAAGCGATTACAATCCTTCAGAGGTCACAATGTATTAAATATGTTTGCGTTGAGTGACATTATTTATTATACTTGCATAGCGGATGGCCTATAATATATATTATGTTAAATAGAAAATATATAAAGAAAGGGAGATAATAAATACTACCTCCCCTTCATATTTTTTGAACGTGTAGCTTTCTTTACATATTTTCCTTCAGTTCTTTCACCCTTTCATACTGATCCATCATTTGCTCCTTGTAATAAATCCTCTGGAGCAGATCAAGTGTTTCGAATTTTACGGTGCTATTCTCTTCATTCAGCTCATAGGCCTTTTCAAGTACTGGAATGGCTTCTGTGTACTTCTCCTTTCCCAGCTCCATTAGTTTTTCTCTGGTAGGTACATGTTCTTCAGTATTGGATCTGTTGTAAAAATCAGCACCCTGGAGATAATAGATATACCCCATATCATACCAAATATAATAGATGGATGGATCCAACTCTCCAGCTTTCTTATAGGATTCGATGGCCTTATCGATGAAATCCACCTCTTCCTTGTTGATCAATAACCTCCCGTTCCAGTAATGTGCTTCCGGGATATCAGGATTGTTTTCGATCACTCCTGCCATGAACTCAATCCCTTCATCGAATTGCTTCAATTGAACGTAAGTATCCGCAACATTTGCAATTATATTTACTGTATCGGGGTATTTTTCATAGGCCTCCTTAAGTATTTCCAGCGCTGACAGTGTATCGCCTAATTCCATATAATCCATTTTTATCTGCAGGTAGGTATTGGGGCCGCCAAAATCAATTTCAGTCAGTTGCTTGTAGTAATCAATAGCTTTCAGGGAGAGATCTTTGTTGTCAGTTTCGTTGGCGATCTCGCGTGAAATAATCCCTGCATACTGTACCATAACCGTATCTAACTCACCAGCAAAAAGATCCATGTTATTGACTTCTAAAACATCTTCAAAAGCATTCAATGCCATATCATAATTACTTTTGTAATAATGATTTACACCGTCTCTCTTCAGCTGACCCTTCAATACAGTCAGGTTCTCCTTGATCTTCTCTTTCAGCTTGTCTTTTTCATCAAGTTCCAGGGCCTTAATGTATGCATCTATGGCCACCCTGAGGGGAGCCTCATGAATAGGATCGATCCTCTCCCACTCCTGAAGCGCACCGTTCACAAAAGTATAGTTCATGTAATCATAAATGTACTTTTCGTGAAGAGATTCGTCCTTGGTTTCTGTCTCCATACTATTGGGCTCCTTATAGAAAAGGACTACCGTTGCAGCGGCCATACCTTCCTGCAACTGCTCCAGGCCAATCATAAATACATCCTGGAATAATTCACCCCGCTTCTCCCAGGTGGCGGCTTTAACATTCTTCTTAGGGTCCTGAATATCAGCATCACTTTTTTCCACCTTCTTCTTTACAGTATTGTAGTTCAATAGAACCACGGTTGATGCATCCTGTGCATGCATGCTGATTACAGCTGTGGCAATAATTACCAGTGTTACTAACTTTTTCATCTTAGATTGTGATTTTATATATTCCAAAAATAACAACTTTACCATTAACCTTCAAATAAGATGCCAGAACAGTTTATTGTTCTGCAGGCTCCCCTGGCTGTCCATTCTCTCTCTCTTCATTTTCTCCATTAGCCGGAACCTGGGTGGCTGCGGCGATCTGGTCACCCTCTCTGAGGTTGATCAGCCTGACGCCCTGAGTATTACGGCCCATCACACGAACTCCTCTTACAGCAAGTCTGATGGCAATTCCATTCTCTGTAATGATCATCAGATCATCATCATTGGTTACTGCTTTAATGGCGACCAGGGCACCTGTTTTATCGGTGATGTTGATGGTTTTTACACCTTTTCCACCCCGGTTGGTAAATCTGTAATCATTCATGATGGACCGTTTCCCAAATCCATGCTCGGAGATCACCAGGATATCCTTCTCTCCTTGTCTGGCTGTAACCATCCCGACCACTTCATCCCTGGCTCCTCCAAGGGTAATTCCTTTCACACCTGATGCCGTTCTTCCAACAGCCCGTACGGTTTGTTCATGAAACCGGATAGCCTTGCCTGACCTGACAGCCAGCATCATTTCCATGTTCCCATCAGTGAGTAAGGCATCCAGAAGAGTATCCCCTTCTCTGACAATAATGGCATTGATTCCATTCTGACGGGGCCTCGAGTACGCTTCAAGCCTGGTCTTTTTTATCACTCCTCTTTTGGTAGCCAGTACAATGAAGTTGTTGTTGATATACTCAAGGTCCTTGAGGTTCTTCACATTGATAAAAGTCTTGACCGTATCTTCCTTTTCAATATTGATTAAGTTCTGAATGGCCCTTCCTTTGGTGTTCCTGGCACCTTCCGGGATCCTGTAAACCTTGAGCCAGAAGCATCTACCCATCTCTGTGAAAAATAGTATGGTATTATGCATGCTTGCCACAAACATATCTACCATGAAATCCTCATCCCTGGTGGTGCTTCCTTTGGCACCCACTCCTCCCCTGTTCTGGGTCCGGAATTCGTGCAACGGTGTGCGCTTGATATACCCAAGTTTGGAAATGGTTATCACCATGTCCTCATCAGCATAAAAGTCTTCCGGATCGAATTCACCCTCATCGGGCACCATTTCCGTCCTCCGCTCATCACCATATTTCTCCTTCACCTCCAACAACTCTTCCTTGATGATCTGCATCCTCAGGCCTTCATCAGATAATACCTGCTTGTAATACTCGATCATCTTCATTAGTTCATCATATTCTGCACGCAATTTGTCCCGTTCCAGCCCCACCAGGCGCTGCAGCCGCATATCCAGGATGGCTCTTGACTGGACCTCGGTGAATCCGAACTGCTCCATCAGCCCCTCTCTCGCCTCATCGGGTGTTCTTGAGCCCCTGATCAGGGCGATCACCTCATCAATGTGGTCCAGGGCTTTTAACAGCCCCTCAAGAATGTGTGCTCTTTTCTCGGCCTGCTCCAGCTCATACTCAGTTCTCCTTACCACCACCTCATGCCTGTGGCTAACGAAGTAGGAAATGATCTGTTTCAGATTAAGGGTCCTGGGTCTCCCCTTCACCAGGGCAATGTTATTTACGTTAAAGGATGTTTGTAACTGGGTGTATTTTAGCAGGTTATTAAGAACCACATGGGCACTTGCATCCTTCTTGAGAATAATCACGATGCGCATCCCCTGCCGGTCCGATTCATCATTAATGTAGGAGATCCCTTCAATTTTCTTCTCGTTGATCAGGTCTGCGGTCTTCCTGATCAATTCAGCCTTATTCACCAGGTAGGGAATCTCAGTAATAATGATTTTCTCCCTTCCTGAATCAGTAACTTCAATTTCGCTTTTTGCCCGTACTACAATTTTCCCCCTGCCGGTTTCAAAAGCTTCACGGACACCATTATATCCATAGATGATGCCCCCGGTTGGAAAATCGGGGGCTTTCAATATCTCCGTCAACTCGCTGATTTCAATTTCCTTGTTGTCAATGTAGGCAACAGTGGCATCAATGGAATCACTCAGGTTGTGCGGGGCCATATTGGTGGCCATCCCCACAGCGATTCCGGAAGTACCATTTATCAGCAATGTGGGAATCCTGGTGGGCATTACTGTGGGCTCCTCAAGGGTATCATCAAAATTTAGTTGAAAATCCACAGTATTCTTATCCAGATCGGACATGATATCCTCGGCAATCTTCCGCAACCTGGCCTCGGTATATCGCATGGCAGCCGGACTGTCTCCGTCCACCGATCCAAAGTTTCCCTGCCCTTCCACCAGTGGGTATCGCAATGACCACGCCTGGGCCATCCTTACCATGGCATCATATACTGAGGTATCACCATGCGGATGGTATTTTCCCAGCACCTCCCCCACTATCCTGGCCGATTTTTTATGGGGCCTGTTAGACGCAACGCCCAGTTCATTCATGCCAAAAAGCACCCTTCTGTGAACCGGTTTCAATCCATCCCTTACATCGGGTAAAGCACGTGAAACAATTACCGACATCGAGTAATCGATGTAGGCCGATTTCATTTCCTCCTCAATGTTTATTCTCAGTATTTTTTCGCCTTCCGCCATCTAATTACAACTAATTAATTATCAATATCTTGTATCGGGTACCACCACGTTCAGAAATAACACACGAAAATAGCGAATTTCGAACTAAATTCCTCATATTTAGAGCCCTTTTATTAACATTGAACTGTTTATAATAGATAATTGTTTTTTTGATATATTCATGCCTTATTAGTTACTTTGTTTCTTACTAACTGAAGCGAGATGAATTAATGGATGCACAGTTTTCACAAAGAATTAAAGATGTACTGGGTTACAGCAAGGAAGAGGCGGTAAGGCTGGGGAATTCACACATCAGTGTGGAGCACCTGTTCCTGGGGATTTTAAGGGATGGAGAGGGGCTTGCGATTGATGTGCTGGTTGTGCTGGGAGTCGAATTATATGACTTAAGAATGGCCATAGAGAAGAGTATCCGAAACGATCAGCTGGCGACGGTCACAGATCCTGATAGTTTGCCCCTGCTGAAAAGTGCCGAAAGAATCCTGAAGCTTACACACTTAGAAGCGCGATCCATGAAGGAGAAAACAATAGATACCAATCACCTGTTGCTTGCAATTCTTAAAGATGACAACAACTACGCCACCAGGTACCTGGTTGAAAATGGAATTTCTTATAACAAAGTGAAGCAGGAAATCGCTGATTCCCAGCCCGAAAGCCGTGCCGATTTTCCGGGTGACGAAGATGAAGAAGGAAAGGGGCCATTCAGTGGTGGCCAGTCCGGAGGCGGAAAGGGAAGCACGGGATCGACGCAGAAATCGAGTTCCGATACCCCTGTACTGGATAACTTCGGGATCGACCTGACCAAAGCCGCAGAAGAAGACCGACTGGACCCCATTGTGGGCCGGGAGACCGAAATCGAAAGGCTTGCACAGATCCTCAGCAGGAGAAAGAAAAATAATCCGATCCTTATTGGAGAACCGGGTGTGGGAAAATCCGCCATTGCGGAAGGCCTTGCACTTCGTATCATTCAGCGCAAAGTCAGCAGGGTACTTTTTGGCCAAAGAGTAGTAACCCTCGACCTCGCTTCCATAGTGGCAGGGACCAAATACCGGGGGCAGTTCGAGGAACGCATGAAAGCCATCCTCAATGAGCTGGTTAAAAATCCTTCTATCATCCTTTTCATAGATGAGATACACACCATTGTCGGTGCTGGAGGTGCAACCGGTTCACTGGATGCAGCCAACATGCTTAAACCAGCCCTTGCAAGGGGTGAAATTCAGTGCATCGGGGCCACAACCCTGGATGAATACAGACAACACATTGAAAAGGATGGTGCCCTTGAAAGAAGGTTTCAGAAGGTGATTGTGGATCCAACGTCAGTGGAAGAGACCATCGATATCCTTATGAATATTAAGGAACGGTACGAAGAACACCATAATGTGAACTACACGGACAAGGCTATAATTGCCTGCGTGAAGCTCACCCAGCGTTACATCAGTGACAGACATCTGCCCGATAAAGCCATTGATGCACTTGATGAGGCCGGCTCCAGGGTACATATTTTGAATATCGTGGTACCAGATCAAATCATAGAACTGGAGCAGGAAATAGAGCACACCAAACAGGATAAGATCCAGGCTGTTAAAAACCAGAATTTTGAAAAGGCCGCCAGCTACAGGGACAAGGAGAAGGAATTACTTGACCGCCTCGATAACGAAAAAAAGAAGTGGGAGAAGGAGCTATCTCTGAACCGGGAAACCGTGGATGAGGAAAAGGTAGCTGAGGTGGTGGCCATGATGACTGGTGTACCTGTACAACGAATTGCCCAGGCCGAGGGTGCCAGGCTGCTGAAAATGGCCGATGAACTAAGGGGAAGCATCATTGGGCAGGATGAGGCCATCAGTAAAGTTGTCAAATCCATCCAGAGAAACAGGGCCGGATTAAAGGACCCGAACAAGCCCATCGGAACATTCGTGTTCATGGGTCCTACCGGAGTTGGTAAAACCCAGATGGCTAAAGTGCTTGCCCAGTACCTGTTCGAATCGGTGGATAACCTGATCAGAATCGACATGAGTGAATACATGGAGAAATTCTCCGTGTCGAGGCTGGTGGGAGCACCTCCGGGGTATGTGGGTTATGAAGAAGGTGGCCAGCTGACTGAAAAGGTTCGCAGGAAACCTTATGCTGTGGTATTGATGGATGAAATTGAGAAGGCACATCCCGATGTATTCAACATTCTCCTCCAGGTATTGGATGAAGGTCAACTCACTGACAGCCTTGGCAGAAGGGTTGATTTCAGGAATACAATTGTGATCATGACCTCCAATATCGGCACCCGCGAATTGAAGGATTTCGGACAGGGAGTAGGATTCGCCACCAAAGCCCGGCAGGATGCAGCCAATGAACATGCCAAGGGAGTAATCCAGAAGGCTCTGAAAAGAGCATTCGCGCCGGAATTCCTGAACAGGATCGACGACGTTGTATTGTTCAATACCCTTTCAAGAGAAGATATTCATAAGATCATTGATATTGAACTGAAAGGCCTGTATAATCGTGTTCAAAACCTCGGATTCAAAATTACGCTTTCGGAAGAAGCCAAAGACTATGTGCTGGATAAGGGATATGATATCCAGTATGGAGCAAGACCGCTAAAGAGAGCTATTCAGAAGTACCTTGAGGATCCGATGGCTGAAACGATTATAAAATCTTCTCTGGTGGAGGGCGATACCATGGTGGTTGATTTTGACAAGGAAAAAGAGGAGATCACTGTCGCCATTCAGAAGAGAAAGGGAGCATTGCCGAAAGGCAGGAAGGAACTACCTGAATCGAAGGAGTAATCTCTATTCCACAATCCCGTACAGGTCAAACTCTTCGGCCCCGGTAATTTTCACACGATAATAATTTCCGACGGAAAGATTCTGATCAACCGGGATAAGGACTTCATTATCAACTTCCGGGGAGTCATACTGTGTGCGTCCAATATAATAGTCTTCCTCTTCTTTGTCAATCAGTACTTTAAATGATTTCCCTACCCGGTCCTGGTTGAGTTGAAAGGAGATATCCTGCTGAAGCTTCATAACCGCCTCTGCCCTTACCGACTTTGTCTTCTCCGGAATCTGGTCTTCATATTGTTTGAATGCAGGTGTATCCTCTTCATGAGAATATGGGAAGACCCCCAACCGGTCAAATCTGAATCTCGCCAGAAAATCCAGCAACTCTTCAAATGCCTCATCCGTTTCTCCCGGAAATCCAACAAGCACCGTAGTGCGGAGAACCACATCAGGAACACACTTACGGAACTTCTTCAGTAATAGTTCAAGCTTATTCCTGTTATGCCCCCTTCCCATAGAAGATAAGATGCAATCATTGATATGTTGTATGGGGATATCCATGTAATTGCAGATCTTTTCTTCCGAAGCCATCAGTTTGATCACCTCTTCAGGGAATCCGCTTGGATATGCATAGTGTAGCCGGATCCACTCAAGACCCTCAATTTTGACCAGCTCTCTTAGAAGATCCGGCAGTGCACGTTTCTGGTAAAGATCTATCCCATAATTGGTCAGGTCCTGGGCAATGAGAATCATTTCCCGCACTCCCCTCTTCACCAGGTTATTACTCTCCAACAGCAGGTTATCAATGGATAGAGATCGTTGCGACCCCCTGATACCTGGAATGGCGCAGAATGCACAGGTACGGCTACACCCTTCAGAGATCTTAAGATATGCAAAATGTGAGGGTGTGGTCACCACCCGGTCGGTTAGCAATTGATGGTCCAGTCTGCTACCTGCCGCTTCCAGGATCCGGGCCATCTCCCAGACTCCGAAAAATCCGTCCACCCCGGGCAGTTCACTCAGCAGCTCGTCTTTATAACGCTCAGACAGGCAGCCCATTATAAATAACTTCCTTAGATTTCCCCGCTTCTTTTCTTCGAGGAAAGCCAGGATAGTATCAATGGATTCTTCCTTCGCATCCAGGATGAATCCACATGTATTGATGATTACAACATCGGCAGGTGTGTCATACTCATTGTGCATGACCCGGTAGCCAGTAGCCCTGAACTGGTAAAGCAGGTGCTCTGAATCCACAAGGTTTTTTGAGCAACCCAGGGTAAGAATATTTACGGTCATGATTGACTGAAAAGACTATCCACAAACTCATTCCGGTCAAAGACCTGCAGGTCTTCCATCTTTTCACCGAGACCAATGTATTTCACCGGAATCTGGAATTGATCCGAAATGCCGAGCACAACACCTCCTTTGGCGGTGCCATCGAGTTTTGTAAGAGCCAGGGCATTCACTTCTGTGGACTTTGTGAATTGTTTTACCTGCTCAAATGCGTTCTGTCCGGTAGAACCATCAAGGATAAGCAGTATCTCATGGGGTGCCTCGGGTATTAATTTCCGCATCACCCTACTGATCTTGCTCAACTCATTCATAAGGTTCGCTTTATTATGAAGTCGACCGGCAGTGTCAATAATGACTACATCTGCATCACCCGAAACCGCCGATGAGAGCGTATCATAAGCGACTGACGCAGGATCGGAACCCATATCCTGTTTGACAATATCAACACCTACCCTTTCAGCCCATATGGAAAGCTGATCAACCGCCGCCGCCCTGAACGTGTCTGCAGCACCCAGTAAAACTTTTTTACCAGCCTTCTTATAGTGGTAAGCCAGTTTACCAATGGTGGTGGTCTTACCGACACCATTAACCCCAACCACCATGACGACATAGGGTTTGGCAGGCAGTGATTCATCAAATCCTGCCACCAGTCCAGTGCTATTCTCTTCCAGTAAAGAAGCTGTTTCTTCTTTTAAAATTAAATTTAATTCGCTGGTATTTAAGAATTTATCTTTGGATACCCGGGATTCAATACGCTCTATGATGCGCAGGGTGGTATCTACTCCAACGTCGGAGGTTATCAGCACTTCTTCAAGGTTATCCAGAACTTCATCATCCACCCTGGATTTTCCCACCACGGCCCTGGAAAGCTTTTTGAAAACACTCTCCTTGGTCTTCTCCAGACCTCTGTCAAGTGTCTTCTTTTTATCAAAGGAGAATATTCCCATGGTGGTTCAGATATAAAAAAAGCTCTCTTGTGACAAGAAAGCTTGGTAACGAATATGTGACAGACAATGATTACTTACTGAAGAAGTCATTGATGTGATCATTGTGCACCACTTCCTCTTCGAATGTGTATGCTCCGCTTTTAGGAGAACGTACCATCTTAATGCATTTTGTGAAGTTCCGGCCTTCTCCGCTCTGTAATGTTGCAACTACCTTCTTTGCCATTTTTCAGATCCTTATTTGATTTCGCGATGTAGTGTTACTTTTCTCAATACGGGATTATACTTCTTCAGCTCAAGCCTGTCAGGTGTGTTCTTCCTGTTCTTGGTTGAGATATAACGTGAAGTACCCGGCATTCCGCTCTCCTTGTGCTCTGTACATTCCAGAATTACCTGTACCCTGTTTCCTTTTTTAGCCATTTCCTGCTTTGAATTAATAAGATTTTAGAAATCCTTTTTTAACGGCCTTATCCAATGTAGCCTTCAATCCATTTTTATTGATGGTGCGAATTCCCTGTGCAGAAATTCGGAGGTCAACATACCTGTCCTCTTCAACAAGATAAAACTTCTTATCAAACAGATTCGGCTGGAAAGTCCTTTTAGTCCTTCTCTTAGAGTGAGATACATTGTTTCCCACCATCATCTTTTTCCCTGTTATCTGACAAAATTTTGACATTATTCCTTTGAATTTCAGATCGATTCTTCTAACGAGGCGCAAATTACATCATTATTTATGAAATAATCAAACTTTTCTGGCAAAAAAATCGCTCGGAACCACCGATTTAAAGCATATCCAGAATAAGCCTGCGCAGGAGCTGCATGGCCGTAAAGGTAGCCTGGTCAATAATCCGCTCCCTGGACCCTCCAAAAAGGTACTTTTCCGAGTATTTCTTTTCGCCATAAATTACAGATATCCAGGTTGTTCCAACGGATTTATCATCTGTTCCGCCATCGGGCCCCGCTATACCGGAAGTGGCAATGGCTGTATCGGTACCGCACAAACGCCTCACCCCTTCAGCCATCTGTTCCACTACCTCCCGGCTAATCACTCCCTTCCTGTTAATAAGTTGTGCATCCACCTTCAGTACATCTGTTTTTATGCGGTTGTCATAAGCGACTACGGATCCGGTGTAATAGCCGGAGCTCCCAGGTATTGAGGTAATCAATCTGGCCACGTTCCCCCCTGTACAACTTTCTGCTGTTGACAATGTCAATTTCTTCTCCATCAACAACCTGCCAAGGGACTCTTCGAGACTTATGTCATCATATCCAAACACGTGTTGTGGTATAATATCCAGTAACTTACAAATGATCACCTGAAGTAATTGTTCTGATTCCCTGGCGCGCTTTCCCCGGATAGAAAGGCGTAACCTGACGATACCGGGCCTGGGCAGATAAGCCAGCTTTACACAGTCAGGCAGGTCGGACTCCCAATTCCTGAGTAACATTGCAAGGTACGATTCCGGAACACCCTGGGTCATAATTGTTTTATGTACCACATGTGGTACTTCGACCAATTGCTGAATCTTTGGTAAAACATGGTCCTGCATCAATCCCTTCATCTCATATGGAACTCCCGGCAGGGAAACAAGGATCGTTCCGTCCTGTTCAAACCACATACCAGGTGCAGTACCCTGATTGTTCATCAATACCTGGCATGAATCCGGGACATCAGCCTGGAGGATGTTGGACTCGATCATGGTGCGCCCCCTTTCCTTAAAAAAAGCCTTGATTCGTTCGAGGACCTCAGGATGGGTTACCATTGAGCTATTAAAGTAATTGGCCAGGGTCTGTTTGGTTAGATCATCTTTGGTCGGCCCCAACCCACCTGTGATAATGACCAGGTCATACACGCCCATGTACCGGTCAAGGCTTGAGGTGATCTGTTCCGGGTCATCTGAAACAGTCACCATTTCCCCGACATTTACACCAAGTGTATTGAGGTGCTGTGAGATCCAGACCGCATTGGTATCCGTTACCTGTCCAATCAGGATCTCATCCCCTATTGTTATAATGGCACTGTTCAATTGGAATTGAGTTTTTTCATGTGGCTGACAAAATTATATAAATAAAACCACTATGGGGCAGCGTTTATTGGGGAAAGCTTCTTAAATAATTATTTTGGCATTACTTTCGCTTTATGTCCATACAACAAACAGTTTTACTGGAAGTGGCTGCACAATTTGTGAACAGCACGATCAGTCATGTTTTTTTAACAGGTAAAGCAGGAACCGGTAAAACTACTTTTCTAAAAGACCTCGCATTAAAAACACACAAGAATTTTGTTATAGTAGCACCTACTGGCATAGCTGCATTAAATGCACAGGGTGTAACCATTCACTCGCAGTTTTTATTACCTTTTGGCAGTTTTATTCCGGAGAGGGAACCGGCTGGTAATTACAGCACATCTACTAACTTTTATACACAACATACCCTCGCTCGCAAGCATTCTTTAAACAGTGTACGCAAGCAAGTATTGCGGGCTACAGATCTGCTCATAATAGATGAGGTGAGTATGCTGCGCGCAGATATTTTAGACGCCATCGACTACCGTATGCGTAGCGTAAAAGCCAATTTTTCCCAAAGTTTTGGCGGGACACAGGTGATTATGATTGGCGACCTTTACCAACTTCCACCCATTGTTAAAGATGACGAATGGCATGTGCTGAAAAACTACTATAAAAGCATGCATTTTTTTGAAGCTCTCGCCTTAAAAAGTGACGAGATGGTCTATATTGAACTGGATGAGATTTTCCGGCAGCAGGATGAAAAATTTATAGGGATTCTGAACAATTTACGAAACAATATCACTACTGAAAAAGACATTGCTACGCTCAACAGCTACTACCGCAGTGAAGACCTTATAGATACTGACAAGGAGATTGTTACTATTACCACACACAATTACAAAGCCGATGCTATCAACACAAAAGAGTTGGGGAAACTACCCGGTCCGTCATCTTTTTTTGATGCAGATATCACTGGGGATTTTCCTGAAAAACTTTATCCGCTACCGGAAAGAATTGAGTTAAAAGTAGGTGCCCAGGTCATGTTTATAAAGAATGATACCAGTGGGAAAAGAATTTATTTCAATGGCAAACTGGCACGCGTTGATCACATAAACGATGAGGATATTACAGTCATAATAGCGGGTACAGACCGGGAATTTGTACTTTGTAAAGAGCATTGGGAAAACAAAAAATACACCATCAATGAGGAAAGCAAGGAACTGCAAGAGGAGGTGGTTGGAACCTTTTGGCAATACCCCATAAAATTGGCATGGGCCGTTACCGTACATAAAAGTCAGGGCTTAACTTTCGAAAAAGCCATAATTGATGTCGGTCAGGCTTTTGCTCCAGGGCAGATATACGTAGCACTTAGCCGCCTGCGAAGTATGGAGGGTTTAGTTTTACGTACGCGAATTAATACTTCCTCCATAAGCAGTGATAGAGATGTAGTCGTTTTTACCCAGCGCAAAGAACAACAAAAGCCTCTGCCGGCATTGTTACAGGAACAGCAGCGAAAGTTTTTGGAGCGATTACTGACCACGACCTTCGATTTTTCCGACATAGCGAAACAATTGAATTTTCTGCAAAACAACAAAGCCGGCAAAATGGAGTTTGAAGATGAATCAATGCAGCAAGCTATAGGGATATTGCAAGGTCGCATTAAGGATGAAAAGAACAATACGACAATATTCAAAAAACAATTACAGACATTACTTAAACAGAATTATCCGGAAAAGTTACTTGAACGCATTGCCAGGGGTAGTGCTTATTACAGCGCCTTTATGGAAGAAAACCTACGTCAACTATTAGTGCACTTAGCAGAGGTAGAGCGTTTTACACGTACTAAAACCTACCGCAACATTTTAAGTGAAATTGATCAGTTAATGATGAAAGCCATTAGCGAAATGGAAAAGGTGACCCACATAACTAACTGCATAATAACCGGCAAAGAGATCACAAGATTAGAGGAACAAAACAAAAAGAGCATACAACGCAGGATTGAGCTGTGGAAAATTGCCGAAAAGAAGGCCGATGAGAATCCAAAGTTTACTACCCGTAAAAGTGGACGCAAACGCAAGAAAGGCAGGAAACTGGAAATCGGGGAAACCTGCAAAATCACTTTTACCATGATAAAGGAGGGCAAACCAATTGAGGAGATTGCCACATCAAGAGGGTTGGCCGTTTCAACGGTTGAGAGACATATTGCCAGAGGGATTGGAGCCGGCGACGTGTGTATTCTGGATTTGCTTTCAGAAGATGTTGTAAATGAAATAGCTGATAAATTAAGAGAGGCATCTGTAAGTTTAGGCGAAGTTCACAATGCTTTAAAGGGTAAATACAGCTATGGGGTGTTGCGTATGGTACAGGCACAATTAAAGACCAATTGATTTTTCTATAATGTCTGACAAATTTTATTTGTTTATTTTTGCTTCTATTGCGGGAGTAGCTCAGCGGTAGAGCATCAGCTTCCCAAGCTGAGGGTCGCGGGTTCAATCCCCGTTTCCCGCTCATATTAAACCTTCATAATCAGGGATTTGCAAGGACTCACAACAATGACTGCTGTGAGTCCTTTTTTATTTGCAATGAAATTTGCAATATAAAATATACCATAACTCACCCTTTTTAATGATCAAATTCGATTACATGCACCTTCTTTCCGTAATCGTGAAATTTTATTATAAAATTTTGTAAAAAATTATAATTTAAGTCTTTATCACCATCCAGATTTTTCAAAATAAATTCTAAGTGTCTGATCTTCATGCTGCTCCCCTGCTCATGGACGGGGTATGCCCTCACGCCCCCCGATACCGGGGGTTACCGTTATATATGGTGTTTTATGTACATTCTCGTTAAATAGAGTATTTATAGAAAAGATCATATTGCATGAACACCATCAATCCTGAAGCTACCCCTTGCTGCTCTAAGTTGATCACCTACCTTCCTGATGGGGGTGTGAAAATCGACTTCGATAATGTCTTCACCATTGACAGGATCGTTTACCCATCTATGAAGGTATTGAAATTTGAAGGGGTACACGTTGATGCCATTGAAATATTGGACGTTTACGACCAGCAAGGATATGTTTATTTACCAATACGAGATTTGGCTTCTGGTGCAACATCAGAACTGGTGCAGGTTCTTGATGAAGAAAATAAGGTGTTTGTGTGGTCAATCGTTTCTTACGAGTACATCATGGATCACATGGTCAACAGAATTATGATGAGGTATATTGCAGGACACTAACCTACCACTTATTTGTTTGTTCAAGTTGACTTCAAGGCTGATTTTGCTTTCTTCACCTCATCATCAAAATATGAAGTTAACTTCTTTGAATTCTTGGTTGGCTTACTCATAAGTTGTTCTGTATAATTTCTTAAAGCACGTTTTATCATTGTCGGTGAACTTGTTGCATGCTCGTTTATTGATTTATTAATGTGATTGCAAATGCTTTTAGGTAAATGATAACTTAGGCTTATCCCAAGCATACTTGGAAAAATTTCCTTAAACATATTATCAATTTCCTTCTTCTTTGGAGCTAAGGAGATGTAATTATAGAGGAAATCTGACCGCATGTAGCAGTTAACATTATATTTTGACCTAAATAAACCCTTTATTGCCCTATAAGTATAAATGTCTTTAGATAACCACCATGTTTTATATCCAAAAATTGCCTTACCGTCTTCTTCATTGTTAAGCTCCCTCTGTTTATAAACCATTAGCATTAATTTGGCGTCATTCTTTGCTTTCTTTTCAGATTGTTTTATCTCTGTAAGTTTTTCGGTCAGTTTACTGAGTTCATCATTATCAATTTTTGTTTCTATCGACTTCGTATCTTCATATTCAATAAAAAACTCATCGCTAAGAAATCCTTTTAAGTCCCTTTTTACATTTACCAAGTTGGGGTGAGCAAAATTTCTAATGAAATCATTAAAAATATTTACTGTTCCCCTCGACTTTGAATAGAAATACGCTCTTATCAAAATCTCATCAATATAAATTGTCCTAAACTCATCTTCAAGGTAAAACTCTTCTACATCCTGATAATGGCACTGATAATTGCTTCGAATCATTCCAAAATGATTTGCCAATTCTTCAAGTATAGTCTCATTTATTGTTAATTGTACCCCTGCTAAGTGTGCTCCTTCCAACAAGTTCCAGTATCTGCGTTTGTTTTTCTCCAGATATATTTCTGAAAGAGCAGGAATTAGTATTGACGTTCCAACATATATTTTCAATTTAGATGCCAAAGTTTGAAAACCTGCTGCTAATTGTGAATCCCATTTTAACAGGAACATCATATTATAAGTATTCGACAATCTTCTTAAATACTCTTTTTGCTCCCGTGTTCCATTATATGACAAATGTCTGATAGTCATTAATAAAGCTCTTTTAACTTTCTCCTTATTCTCAATAATAATGTGACTATCATCAACTACTTCGGCAACAATATCTGGTAGCGCATCCTCTAAAATATCCTTGCTTTCACCATCAATTACAAATGAAGCAAACTCCAAACCTTGTTTGTGATAGATTTTATGAATGGTTGACTCTATTAATTCTAAAACCTTTTTTGCTTTTACCCCCTCCTTATGTAAGTACTTCGCAAGAAGCTCCTTCGTTTGTTCCTGAAACATATTAAAGATTTTAGTTTCAATCACATCCCTTTCTTGCAACTTCAGTCTTGTTTTATACGGGAGACAATATGCGTCTTCCTTTTTGTGGTAATGTACCTGATACGGTTTGGTGCTACTAAGAACTTTCAACCTATTGTCGATTGTTTCATAGATCGACTTAGGGTTGAACTTAATATATTTTGAGATATCAACTTTAATGGTATCTACAGTCTTAAATATTTCTTTCTCTGCGGCAGTTCCTTCTAATCCAAAAAGAATTAAAGTGTCTGCTAACTTATTTTCAATTTCCTGTGAACTCTGCGTAGAATCAAATTGCTGCCGCATAAATACAAACAATCGAGGGTCTTTAATGAAATTTCCTGCCACATAATGTTTATCAGGTTTTCTAAAGACATGTATATTACTTTCGATAAAAGTGTGATATAAACGAATTAGTCGCTCATCATCAATTACATGGCTGGCAAACCATTCTACGTCATATATAGTCAGTGGAATCTTATAATCAGCCAAAAAACTATCTTCAACACGATCTTTCTGGTTTAGCTTTCTACCAGTAACGTAAATCAATTTATCAACATAAATATCATTTTTGTTTAATGTGGCTATCGTGTCATTTATCTTCTGCTCATAACTTAATTCCGTAGAAATTTGATAAATAAATTTACTATGTGTGTTGCGGGTGAAGATTCTCATACTTGCATCAATACCCTTATCCTTTGTTCCTCCAACGGGAATAAACTCATCAGCTAATACATGGGAGAGAAATGAAAGGGCGAATTCTTCGAATATTTCGCCCTTACCAAATTCAGTAAGAGCGTATCTAAATTCCTCTTTTCCTATGGTAGCGTTTTTCATAATTATCAGGGTTGGTTTATTAAATGATTCAGCATCCTAAATTCTAATATTATCTCTCAAATACGCTAAAAAACTCTTTTTTAGGTTTGTAATACCCTCGCTTCTAAAAAAAATTTCAATGAAGTCGTCTGTCATATTGTATTTATACTTGTCTTTTAAAACTGCCAGTATCTTCCTGAATATTTGGTGCTTATCCGTTTGCTGTTCATTTGTCAGAAAAGTTTCTAATGTATGATAATAGTGGTCTAACCATTTGGACCTTACAGCCAAATCAATAAACTTTTCTAACGCTTCGTAGTTTGATTTCGAAAGAAATTCAATGTCTCCCCAAATTAGTTCATATAGATACTCTCCATTATCTAACCTCAAAAGTTTTTTCGATGAAAATCCTTTTAGTTTCTTCTCAACTGTAAGGTGTATATTATGTCTAAAAATGATTTTTGAACCTTTTATTTTATTCGTGGATTCTAAGAAGTAGGCATCAATAAATGCAGAACCAATCACAAGTTCTTTTTGCAAATTGTCAAAATTTGTAGCTGGTATTCTATCAAAATCCCCAATGCTTATTCCTCCACGTAGGGGTAGATCCACTTTTGTAATTGCAATTTTGTAGAGCTCAGTTAAAAAGTTAAGTACTTTACGTAGGGATTCATTCGATTCATTATCTGTATACACAATCAATGAATCACTAAATGTTTGTCCATGAATTGTATAGTCTTGATTATAATTGAGTCTGCCCCATAATTGATAAATTTCAGAGTTGAAACTCTTTATTACTCTTTTCGCATCTTCATGTTTAAGTGTTGATATTTTCTGCTTAAATCCTAAAGTGTCAACAAATGCTACAATTTTCATGTTTGCTATTTTAACATACTGGCAATAAAAACATTAAAGATAATAAAGGTATATGAGAATATGACATAGATTTTTAATTCAATAAATTAGTAAGTTCATAACAGTAGAGACTAAAACTCTGCTGTATTAATGATGTACAACAGACCATGCGAATTTTATAAATTGAGATAAATATCACCAATTTCCTGTTGCCGTATGCCAAGGTAGGCTCGTGTTATACTAAGTGACGAATGGTTGAACAGATTTCCAAGTAATATCAAAGATTTTTCAGAATGTTTGTTCATTTCCCAAACATGCCGACCAAGAGTTTTCCGAAACATGTGCGTGCTTACCTCTTCGGGGTCAATACGTAGATTATAATTGATTGCAAGGTGTTTTAAACGTTTATTTACGTACTGGATATTGATAGCTTTGGTTTTGTCCCGATTGATGAATATTAACTCATCGTAGTTCACAATACCCAATTTGTGATGAACACGTTCAATAATTTCTGAGAGATGCTGGTTTATGTGGATAATACGCTCTTTATTTGTTTTCCCTTCTGTAATGGTAAGTTTTTCCGTGCCGATGAAATCATTCCATTTCAATTTACTGAGGTCTCCGTATCGTAGAGCAGTATAACTGCCAATAGCAAATAGAAGCAGATATTTATACTCCTCATCACGTTCTAATTTTTGCAGTAGTACCAACATTTCATTCCAATCCAGATATGATGCTTTTGTTCTTTGTCCTTTTAGTCCCATAGTGTTATATCATTTACATGTGAAAATATATATAAGTGATACGTGTAAAATGTAAAAATGTTGCATTTCTTTGTTATCATGCGTATTATCAATGTGTTATGATTCTGATATTTGTATCACTTCCTGCAAAAGTGATACTAAAATTTAATGGGTGTTGTTTATTGGTGCTGGTATTAATTTAGGATGTGGTGGTAATATGTATATGTTCTTTGGTGCTCTCTGGAAACATCATATAATTTCGTAATATAACTATTCGTGGGCATGTTCTCTGAGAGTTCTACAATTAGGCACATCCCTTTGATTCCCGATGAATGATAATCCATTGGAACAACCGCAATAGCATTAATATTTGGTTTATCTCGATTACTATCTTTCATATTAAAGTTATATACGAAATAACTTTATCTTTGTTGCTGTATCCTATTTGTTTATATATATATATTGAAACTACAATAGAATCAAGAAGATATTTTCTGAAATTTTGATTTGCTCCGAGAATTTTCATGCGTGGGGGGTACAAATGTTCAATGTTTACCGTGTTTTCCTGCAAAAGCCTATCATATATTCTATCTCACTCCCCTTAAAACATATTTACAAATTCTATTATGATCTACAATAACCCCTATTTCTGGTACATCAAACAAACTAATCTTTTGTGTTTCAGGATAGGTTCTGTATGGTCGAGGTATTTATAAACAGAAAGAATTTGCATGTCTGTGAAAAGAAAATACCGAAAACGTCCACTGGAACAGCACCACCATAAATGGCTTGAAAATATTTCTGCTTACCTTCTGGAGTGCAGACAATGGAAAGGACAAAGCAGGGAATCTTTCGCTGATGAAAATAATATAAGCCGAAATTTTTTAGAATCTATTGAAAATGCAAAACATTTTCCCACACTTAGTTCTGTCTTCCTGCTATGTGACCTATACGATATTACACCAGAAGAATTGTTTCAGGGGGTAGAATAATTCTTGAACATTGTGTTAAGGATGAACTGATTAAATTCTTCCTTCAATTGTTCCTATAAAATTTATCAGAGAAATAGTTGCAACGGAACATAAAGAAGAGTCCTTTTTAGTTGCTGTTCTTTTATGTGTAAGTTCATTTGCCAAATCCAAAGTGGCTTTTGCATATTTCCTTAATTTCTCATAAGAAGACCCTGCCAATTCAACTGCAATATATGCTTCTAACATTCGTTTAGCGTCAGTAGTACTAACCTTTGTGCCATCCAGAATTGGATGTTTTTCAGGACTATATACGGATTGAGCAAGAGTAATAATTGTTTCACGACACAATAACCCAACAACTTGAAACTGCTCTTCCTTGCTTGCTTCATTATGACGCATGTTAATCTCTTGAATTGACCGTTCTATTCTTTCCCAACCAGTTAAATCTACTGTTACACTAATTGTTTCTGGTTCTTCTGTTTCTTCCAAAGTTTGTACCAAAGTTGAAAACATTTCTCTGATGAATGCTCGTCTTTCTCTATATGTAGAGAAATCTGCACTCCATTTCCCATACCAATCCCATAAGTCTTTGAATGGGTTAGGATTCTGTAAATTAAGTTTCTGAAGAGCCTTGTCAACATTCTGGTATTTTGTTTTATATTCATCATTGATTTCTTGTATACGTTGTCCACCTGTTGATACAGAAATCATTGTATGCATTATAAATCCTACATCTTTCAGTAATCCGTCTTTTGTATTAAAGCCAGCAATTTTCTTCCAATCTAATCTTGGTTGTGCTTTGGGTACTATTCTAATGCTTGATACAATTTGATTTTCAAGGTGTCGTGTTCCAATTTCAAATCTCGACAATAATTCAGTTTCAATTTTTTCAATTCTATCTCTTATCCTCACAAAAGTCTCTACATTTACATTCAAGAATATTGTGTAAAAATATGTCCCCCCATCCCAATTATCATAACCAGTCTCTTCGATGTTTATTTCTGATGAATTTAGTATCTCATAAAGTTCATCTTGCTTGTCAGCCTTTAATAATTCACTAACCGTATATGTAATCTTTCTTAATTCGTCTGGATTATCTATCATGTTATAAGTGTCTTAATTTTTTACTGCCAGATCAATTCAAAGTGATGCAATGCTATAACTCCCCTACCTAATATTTCCAATCCGTATGGCTGAATGGCAGCCTGTTCAACTCATCCCGATGGAATCGCCATTTAGGCATGAAATCATCCATATGTCTGATGAATTTGTCATTATGGGTGCGTTCAAAAAGATGCACTAATTCGTGTACAATAATATACTCAATGCATTCCACAGGTTTTTTTGCCAGTTCAAGGTTTAGCCAGATTCTTTTTGCTTCAGGGCTGCATGTTCCCCATTTTGTACGCATTTTTTTTATTCCAAACTCATTTGATTGTACCCCTATAACCTTTTCCCATTTTTCAATCAGGTTGGGCACGATCTTTTTAAGTTCAACACGATACCATTCTTCAACAATTTCTTTTCTTTTTTCCTGCGGAGTGTTTGGTCGTACATATAAAACAATTTCACTGTGGTTTAGAATCACCTTGGGATGGGAATTGTGCCCTATCACTTTCAACAAATACCGTTTACCAAGAAAGTAGTGGCTTTCCCGTGAAATATATTCTCGTGGTGTTTCACGTTCCTGATTCTTGAATTGCTCCTGTTTCTTTTTAATCCATTGTAGTTTCGAGATCGCATAAACACGGATTGTGTCTAAATTCATTCGGTTGGGTGCAGATATTTTTACTTTCCCATTGGGAGGGTAAACACTAAGATGAATATTCTTAATATCCTTATGTTCAACATCAATTGTAATATTTCCCAACTCAATCTGCGACATTAATAATCCCTTTGTTCAACGATAATCTTAAATATGCGTTCCACCGTTGCTTTAACACCATAGCTTACGGGTGGATCGCCCAATGTAAATGGATCAGTATCATTTGCATAACCCATCAACGTATGATAAATAGCTGCCTTTATTTCATTTTCCTTAGCAAGATTACCCCTGAAATCATCCCGTTTAGACCGCATGATAGCTTCATCAATCAATACAGCCAGTTCAGCATCCTTCGCCAAGTTGTTATACAACGCTTTCTGTGCACCTGTCTTAATCACTTTAGGAGTGTCTTCACTTTTTCCATCATTGACCTGTTGCACAAGTTTTGCGATCTTTTTTAGATACTCTTCATAACTAACAGCATTTTCTTTCCGTTCCTTTATAATTGCAGCAAGCAGTTTGGACATATCCTCAAAAAAAGCAGGGTCAATCAGGTGTTCTCGAATAATTTTCTTGCGTACATTATTCTCAATGGTTTCAGCAACGGCTTGTTGGTTTTTCTTTATGCCGTTGGGCAATGAATCAACTGCATCTGAGATGCCAGAATTGACTATGATGTCCAGCAGGGACATATCTCCAAATGGTGAAATAGTTTCAGATTCCTCAGCTTGAATATATGTATCGATCAAATGACGCATATCAGCTTCATAAGTCTTTAAATCCAGCGTTTCACCACTTGCTTTACGTATTTCCTCCCTAAGTTTTAAGAAGTGGTCTAAATCCTTCTTAATGCCCTCAATCTCAATCTCTGTATATCCAGCTTCTGCCATCTCATCGGCAATATTTGCATAAGAACGAATGAGTGAAACGGTTCTTTTATAGAGCGAAGTTCTTTGTGGTTCTTTTGATTTTAGTTCTTCGGGAATTTCAGGGTTACCACAGAAATAATGAATATGCGCCAGTGTATCTTTTGGGGTAGAAACTGGTTCACATAATAAAGCAATTTCTTCTAAAGCATTATCTAAACGTTCCTTACCCGCTTTCAAGCGATCCTGAAGCATTATATCGATGTCCTTCGGTTCAAATTCATCATAATCTAACTCAGAAGTATATACAGCTACAGCATTTTCAACCTTTTTAAACAAATCCTTGTAATCAACTATGTAACCATATTGCTTATCGTCACCATCTAATCGGTTAACCCTGCAAATTGCCTGAAACAAGCCGTGATCCTGCATGCTTTTGTCGATGTATAAATATGTGCAACTTGGAGCATCGAAACCTGTCAACAGTTTTGAAACCACAATCAGGAGTCTCATGTTGGACGGTTCTTTTACAAACAGGTGTTTTGCCTGATCCTCGTACGTCTCAGTTTTTGTCTTATTTGGTTGTGCTGAAACATTCTTTAAAACATCCGTGTACAATTTGAACATGAACTCTTTCTGCGTTTCAGTATTCGCACCAGTATCTTCTGTAGTTATATCGCTTGTATGAGGATCGTATGAAGTGACAATAGCAAATTTGTTGTTCAGAAAGGTTTTCTGGAACAATTCATAATACCGACATGCTTCGTAGATAGAGGAAGCAATCAAGATGGCATTACCCCGTTCAGAATTTAATCTTGGTTTTGTACTGAAATCGAAAATAATATCGCTGACGACTTTTCCCATTCGGGAACGGCTGCTTAAAACAGATTGCATTGTTCCCCATTTCTTTTTCAATTCACTCTTTTGAAAATCGTTTAATCCACGTGTCTTTGCATCAAACCATTCATCAATTTTTTTCTGTGAAGTTAACTTTTGATCAATATCTCTGGCTTCATAGATTAAGTCCAGTATCACCTGATCTTCCACACCTTCATTAAATTTATAGGTATGAATATATTTCCCGAAAACTTCCAGACTGGTCTGTTTGTCCGATCTAAGCAATGGAGTACCAGTGAACCCGATAAAAACCGCATTGGGCAACATGGCTTTCATGGTTCTGTGTAATTTCCCGCTTTGTGTTCGGTGCGCTTCATCCACGTATACAAACAACTCCCCAACTGCTTTTGAAGGTTGGCTTTCCAATTCTTTTATAAACTGGTTGAAGTTTTCAACTTCCTTTCTGCCAAATTTATGGATCAGGCTGCAAAGTAATCTTGGAGTTGCCTTCCCTAATTGCTGCATTAAATCCCTGCCACTTTGTGTTCGATATATAGGTTCATCAACATCCTCAAAAACACGTTTTATTTGTTTGTCCAATTCATCTCGGTCAGTAAGTATGGCAACACGGGCATTTGGGTTATTTTCTAAAATCCATTTTGCCAGAAACACCATGACTATACTCTTCCCGCTCCCTTGAGTGTGCCAGATAATACCACCTTCGTAACGATCAACATATTTCTGTGCTTCCTTTGTTCCGAAGTATTGATGAACTCTCGGTAATTTTTTCACACCCCCATCAAAAAGTACAAAATCATGGATCAATTCCAGAAATCGTTCCTTATCACACATCTTTAGCAGGTACTTATCCAGCAAATTCCTGCTGGTATCCTGTACATCTTCTTTCCACTTCAGGAAGTATTTTTCAGGTGTTCCGATTGTACCATACCTTAACCCCTCGGTATCATTACCCGCATAAATGAATTGGACAGTGGCAAAGAAAGGTTGGATGAATGCATCCTGCTGGTTGACTATGCTTTGACGAATGCCGTCATTAATTGAAACTATACTACGTTTAAGTTCCAGAACAGCTAAGGCAATACCATTCACATATAGCACTACATCAGGTCGTTTTGTTCTGTTGCCCTTGATGGTAACTTCTTCGGCAATTGCAAAATCATTATCCCTAAAGTTTTTCCAGTTAAACAGGTGAACAGTTTTATAGTTTTCTCCTGCTTCTGCCTTTACTTTTACACCGTAACGAAGCAGTTGATAGACGTTTTTATTAGTGGAATAAAGACTTTTATCGAAGGTTGTGGCTGTAGATTTAAGTTCATATACAGCTTTTGAAATTTGTGAAGATGTGTAACCATTACGGGAAAGAAAAGCTGATAGTAATTCTTCTTCAATATTGCCGTTATTCTCTCTCTCTTCCCAATTACCGAGATATGTATATTCCAATTCATCTTGGAATAGCTTTATTATCCTGTTTTGGGTTTGACGTTCAATTTGTCCAATATTTTCCATGATGCTGAAGTTTAGAAACCCCAAATCAATTTCAAGATTTCAACGAGTTCTCGTTGTCTCATTTCCACCATGTTCAAAGGGAAAACACCATCACCATTTGGTTCTATGATAGTAAAATCAAGATGTTTAGGTAGATTACGTTGATCAACCGAGTCTATATGCCCAACTAATAATTCATTCCAAATAATATTACTGGTTGCATAATCGTCAATTTTCAAATCATAGTAATCATTGTTACTGCTAATGTTTTGAGAATCTTTAAGTAACAAGACCATCCCCAATTTATTTCTTATCTCCTTGAATTTGGCTTCATCAAAAACATCCCGATCATCTGTAAACAATGCTTGATTTCTGTCATTATAAGCATAGATGTGTTCTAATTGCATACCATATCTTCTCCGATTATTCTTATTAAATCGTTCCTCAAGTTCATCAAGTGATTCATTACAATATGAGGGTTTATCCAGATGCTGAGCAAGAAACCTATCAATTCTCATCAAAACATATTTAGAAAAGTTAGTCCAACGGTTACTTACATTTTGTAAGAGTTCCCACTTGATCAATTCAGAGATAGTGGAATAATTTCCTGCTGTAATTTTCTTTTCTCTTTCCAGATAATCAATGAGGGTATCATCAAAAACTTTTTCAATTTCAGGGATTGATTTATTTCTAATTTGATGATTGATCTTGTAAATGAAATCTTGAAATGAATTACTCTCATACTCATCCAAAAGCCTTAATGCTGTGTGCATTTGATCAAATTTCTTAGCCACAAAATCAATCTTTTCTTTTTCAAGTGGATCGTTTAATTCAATGGCTGACACAATAAGAAGATATTGCTGATTCTGATCAAGCAGTTTATTGAAAATCAGATATTCATTTTTGTACTCAGTTCTTATTCTTAAATGTAAATCGGCATAATATTCAAAATCATTAATTACCCAATTAAACAAGAAGCCATTGTTCTCAAACTTCTTAAAGTAGTTTAAGATTTTTTTATTTTGATAAATCTCATAATGATATTTATCCTCAAATTTTTTATACTCCGCTTCACTGTCCACGAATTTTGACCTGAAATAAATTTTAAAAAAAGTATCTAAATCAATGTTATTCTCGGTACTGTTTACTACAGTGCTATTATAATATCTATTTTGTAAATTGACCCATATTTGATTTGCTTTTTCCTTTTCTGAATTATCAAGATTACCGATGAATTTACCTTTTAAAATTTCATAGGGTTTTAATCCTAAGCCACGGTCATTAACAACTTCAAAAATTGTAGCAACATTTTCTTGTTGTTCAATTATAATTTCTACAACATTCAATTTTTCCAATAAGTAGTAGATGTAAAAGGTCAATTTGTTATCATCTATCTTCTTCCCATCTTGTTTTGATTTAAAAAATGAAACAAAATATTTTGAAACGATAGAATAATTTTCAATAATCTTCTTTTGCGTTTCATCTTCAGGTTGAAAATCATCAATAGTATCATTCAGAATTGCATCAAATGCCAATTCTCTATTTGCGTTGTAAATCTTGTAATATTCTGGCTTATCAAAATCATCAGCTTCAAAAATCAATCTGTCCAAAACATTCTGACTGATGGTCTTAGTAGAATATTCATCATTATTATTCACTTCTTCAATTAGCTGCCGTAGTTTAATAAATATTATCAATAAGGTAGTAAGCCGTTGTTGTCCATCAACAATTGATACATACCCAGCTGTTTTACAAGTAAGAAAGGTGTTTAGGAAATATGGTTTAAACCGTTTTATTACATCTTCCTTAATCTTTTTTGGGTCAATGGTATTTCTTCTTGTAAGATTAAACCGTAGTTCAATGTCTTGGAGCAGTGTTTCAACCTGACTTCTTTCCCATTTATAATCACGTTGATAGATATCAATGAAATAACGATCCTTCTTCTGAAAGACATCGTTAATTGTTTTACCATCAGGTGTAATTAGTCTTTCAATTATTTGTGATTTCATAATTTAGTTATTTATAATCTTATTTTTCCTGTTAACAGGTTCTGCATTAAGCCTTGCTTTAGGGATTTGTATTTGTTTAGCTTGACTTCTAAAATTTCTATTTCTTTATCCATGTCAGATAAGATTGTTGCTATTTGATGCTGTTCCGACTTGGTTTTTGGTAATGCAATTTCAAAATCTCGTATTCTTGTCAATGCCAGCTTAGGCTGTGCACCAAGAGTTCTCTCGGACTCAATTTTATTTTGAATTGTATCTGACAGCAAGTAGAAGAGTAGATAATCTCTATCACACGTAATATTGGTAAAACGGTTAGCGTTCTCAGTTAAATTTGCCCCATCCAACTTAATTGGAATTTTTCCACAAACACCCAATGTGCCTGCAACTGAAATAAAAATATCATCCTTATATATTCGATAGTTTTTAATCACAGGGAAGATATTCTCAGGAACGTACTTGATATCCTCTATGAAAACACTTCCATTATACATATCAATAACTCGGATATACGGGTATGGGGTTTTTATATCACTGAGTAAGCTTCCTTTTGGCAATCTCTTACCGCTTTTTACATCAGAAATTTCATCGATTTTCTTAATCTCCCAACCCTTCTTCGGACTCAGCAATTTCTGCATTACCCCCTGCTTAATGAGACTTTTTTTTGCAATTTGTTTTTCAAGGGAATGGATTAAATTGTCGGTATCGGATAATACTTCGGCAATGGCTTTTTGTTCGGGGAGTGGGGGGAGTGGGAATTTAAATGAAACAAAATCTTTTTGATATAAATGATTAATTGTTGAACCAGCCACCAGTTTGTTTAGAAATTCAGTAAAATATATCGACTTAAAAACATAAAAAACGAAAACAGGTAAATATGCCCCATTAATCGGTCTAATAACAAATACACCACTATTTAAAGTTGCTGGAAGCGGAATTTTATCAATATAAGCAGCCTTACCTATAGTCCCATCCTTTGTAATTAATATATCCCGTTCTTTAACTTGTATGTTTTTGTCTTGAGCGAATCTTGATTTTTCAACATAATGACATGTATCCCATTTAATTCTCCCATCAATGAAATCAGTTCCAGTTATCAAATAATAATCTCCCGAATTCAGATACTCCTTTGTAGTCAAGCCTTGCCATCCAATTCGTGCTTTTAAAACTGATGTTTTAATCAAATTTTGTACATCCCAATTGCTTGGTATGTTACCCACTTCAGTCTTATGAAATCCTGTTACTGCCATACAAACCCCATTTTTTCAAGGTGAGTATTTACTTTACTTTCCAATTCTGAAACTTCGTTGTTAATCTCTGGCAATGGTGATTCATACCTTTCAGCCAGTTCTTTAATTCTTCCTGCCAGTGCTTGGCTTATCTGGTCAATCTCACCCTTCATAGTTGTTTCTATGGTTTGCATCCACTTATCATCCACCACTAAGGCTTTTATATCATCAACTGAAAGAGTTGGATATTTGGCATAGAGTTTATCATCCAGTTCCTTATCCAATTCCTTTATCTTCTTATTGGTCTGCGTTTGATTGTCCAATAAAGACAGGTATTGATTCAATACACCCAACTCTTCTTCAATATCACTTTCCCCTTTGAGTTCCTTTATTCTTGCCTGAATATTCCCCTTGTTTACTTTATCCATCTCCGAAAAAAAACCTTCTTCACCACTGTGTTCTTCTTCCAATTCAGTTAGTTCAGCACCTATGCGTTCTTTTTCTGCTTCAAGGTCTTCCAATTCTTTTTTCTCTGCCTGAAAGTATTTATCAGCAACCAATTCTTTTGGAATGAGATCACATGTCCAGCCTTTGTCTACCTTTTTCTTTTGTTTGTTCTCCACAACAATACGGTAGGTTTCTGCTTTCCAACCATCTGCTGAGACAATATAACAATCGTCCTGCATGGTTTCGAACCAAAAATTCATTATGTGTTGGTAGATGTCATATTTGTCAATCAGGGGTTTATTGTTGTACTGTTGAAGAAGAGACTCAGCTAAATCTACTATTACTTGCTTCGGTTTATTCCCGATGTCAAGATTTTTCTGATACTGTACAGTATTCGTTTTCCAATCATTGAATACTGCATCCATCTTGTTACTAAATTGAACGAACTCAGGGTGTGTGAAAATGACATCCCTGATCTGGTCATTTTCAACTTTAATATTTGAATAACCGTTACGCTGGTTTGGTTCAAACAAAGTATCCTTCAGGCTTGGGTAAACATTCCAATACTTACCAAGATCCTCAATGTCAGCATTAGGGATACCACCCAATAGATGTGCTTTAATGTCTTGGATATCTTCTTTTTCCTGATTGTCAATATAACGTGGGATGTTCAGGTTAAACTCGTTTTCTTCAATTTCAGAAACAGACACCATACGGCTAAAACCCGCAATTTCCTTTTGATTATTAAACACATCAGCAATTTTGTGTATATCCTGCTCCTGTAAACGGTTTTTATTTCCATCCTTAATAAAACCCTTTCCAGCATCAATCATGAAAATTCCTTTGCGGTTATGGGCATTTTCTTTATCCACCACAATAATGGCAGCAGGAATTCCCGTGCCATAAAACAGGTTTGAAGGAAGCGCAACAATCCCTTTGATATATCCCTTCTTTACAAGGTTCTTACGTATTTCAGCTTCAGCATTACCCCTGAACAAAACCCCATGTGGCAGGATCACTGCCCCCTTACCGTGTCTTTTCAGTGAGCGAATGATATGCAGCAGGTAAGCATAGTCCCCGTTTTTTGAAGGTGGTACACCGTAATCGTTAAAACGGTTGTAAGGGTAATCTTCAGGCAAAGTAAGACCATTGCTCCAACGTTTATCGCTGAATGGTGGATTAGCAACCACAAAATCAAAAGTCTTTAAATTACTACCTTCTTCAAATAATGGTTTTACAAGCGTATTTCCCTGCTTTATTTCGGCTGTTGGGTTGTCATGCAGTATCATATTCATTCGGGCAAGACCAGCCGTTGTAGCTTCTTTCTCCTGCCCATATAGGGTGACATTGCAGCTTGCTTCATTGCCTACCCTTAAAATTAGCGATCCGCTACCACAAGTCGGGTCGTAAGCTGTAATATCGGTGCTGCTGGTTTTTACTTTTTCGATACCGATGATCTTTGCCATCGTTCTGCTTACTTCAGCAGGGGTATAAAATTGCCCCTTGCTCTTCCCGCTTTCAGTGGCAAAATGTCGCATTAGGTATTCGTATGCATCCCCAAGAATATCATCACCTTCAGCACGGTTCTTGCTGAAATCCATTGCTGGATTTTCAAAAATGGCAATTAAATTGGTCAGTCTGTCCACCATTTCTTTTCCACTTCCCAATTTGGATACATCATTAAAATCGGGCATATCAGCCAGACGGTTGGCTTCAGCGATAGGTGCAATTATTTTCTTGTTAATCTGGTCACCAATATCAGGAGTTCCTTTAAGTGCAACCATATCATTGAAACTTGCACCTTTCGGAATAGTTATCGGTGCATACAGTTGCCCTGCCCATTTATCACTAATGTATTTTATAAACAACATTACCAGCACATAGTCTTTGTACTGGCTTGCGTCCATTCCTCCCCTGAGTTCATCACAACTCGCCCACAGGGAACTGTATAATTCTGATTTTTTTATTGCCATTTATGTTTTTATTTATCTGTTTCCGTATTATCAACCAGTAAATCCTTCACGCTAACACCCAAAATATCTGCTATTTGGTAAAGCACTTCAACAGATGGTTGACGTTTGTTGGTCGTATAGGAATTGAGCATGTTATATGATTTCCCAAGCTTTTCAGCTAACCATGTTTGCTTGATTCCCCTCTCATCAAGGACTTCTTTTATACGATTCATATCAAAAGAATTAATCACCAAATATAATATTTATATCTCATTTAATGAGGGTCATATTTTGATATGATTCTTCATTCACTTCCCCCCATAATGTTATTATTCCTAACATCAGTATTTCCACATTTGGACAATTGCTCCCTGAACTTCTTCATCATCTTAATATTTTGGTTTGGTTGATGGTATGTGTTCATTAGCTTCACTAATTTGGCTTTATAGTTTCTTGTATTGGTGTTTGGTGAAAGGCTGGTCTTTAAAACAAGGTCAACCTTTTCCATATCAAAATCACATTTTTCAAGAAGTAGTGCATTTTTCACATCACTTAATTTTCCCAATGACAATGGATCAGGCTTTACCTGAATTTGCCGTTCTGGTTCATCTGGAAGAATAAAAACTTCGTCAAACAGGGTAAGCAGTGGATTGGCTGAAGAATTTAGCACATCAAGTAAATTGTTGTCATTCACTTGGAACAATTGCTTGATTTGTATTTTTGTTTTGACATTGGCTTCTAATCTAAATTTTCCATTAAAGTTTGCATGCATGCGATTTCTATCTTGTAGCAACTCCAAGAATTGTGCATTAGCCATTTTGTTCAATTCTCTACCCTTGTCATAAATAGATAATCTTATCTGACGGTTCTTGGTTTTAACCATTTTAGTAATGGTATGACCACTATTCCCATATTTCTGGACTTGGTATTTATTCAAGTGCTTCATCAGACATGCTTTAATTACCAGCTTATCAGGCATGCTTACATTATCGATATCGGTTGTAACATCACAAGAAAGCAGCTTGCTATTGCTATCATTTACTATTCCATCAATATCAATCTCACAGAAGCCAAGATCATTCACATTCTTAAAACAATCATGGATGTTATTCTTGTTGATTAATTCTGGATACCTATCCTGAAGCACTTTTGCAGAGAATTCGATAATACATTTACTATCTTCAATACTGTAGTTGATGAATAGGTTATAAGGTTTTTTCTGGTTATATCTAATTGCTATATGTTTATTATTTTTCATAACAATTGTTGTCACATTTGCGTCTAATCTTTTAATGTGTTTCTTATCGGTTAATATTTTTACTCTATCAAGGGTTACCATTAATTTATTGAATTGTTATCCTGTATTCAAAAAACTTCAAAAAGTTCTTTGAGAAGTACTTTCTTTCTGGTTGGGTTTTACATTTCAACGAGATTTTTAAAGTAGGGCAGGTAGTTTTTAATCTGCCCTATACAGTAATCAAGAATTCATCGCTTCATAGAGTAGGTTTTCATCCTTCACTACCAATTCGTATAGGTAATTGATGATTGTTCGATTTATTACAATCTCATTACCTTCCAACAGTTTGATTGAACCACTCTCCTTCAGTTGGTCAAGCAAATCGTATGATTCCTTGAACAACATTTTCTTGTGCTCAATTAATTGAGTTACACCTTCGTTAATTTTTCTTTTTTCCATGATTTTAAATTTGATTAGTATTAATATTTATTCTTATTTTTCTTCAGATCGAGTTCCGCTTCATCTTGTAATTGTTTTATTGTTTTGCGCCTGTCGGAACGAATCCATTCGTCAATCTCTACCCTGTCGAAGTAAATTCTCCCGCCCCTTCTAAAGAATGGTATCTGACGGGCACTGGTCATATTGTAGATAGCACCTTTACTAATGTTTAGCATCTTGCTTACATCTTCCACCGTCAGTAATTCCTTTTCGGTTTCAGGTGATGCTGGTGTAGCAGTTGTTGCAGCTTTGTTTAAAAGGTGGTTCTTTATATATGCTATCTCCTGTAGAAGATGCTGTACTGCTTCAGGCAGATTATCAAATGTTATGGCATCGTGTTCGCTCATGATTCTCAGCAATTTGAACGAAAAATCATGAAAAATATAATGCGGAATTAACCGACAGATTTGCTATCGGTTTTTGTCAGTTGAGAACTGCTTGGATCAATTGTAAACACAGGCAAGAACAGTGCCTGTGAATATCTGAAAGCTGAAAATGCTGTCGGTCAGAAAATTGTGTAAAACGGGAAAATTTTACTTGAAAGTAGTAATAGCATTGTCTATTACATTTTTCAGAAATATACTATCGGCTGACTTAGGATCATCATCATGCCGTAGTCTCTTTGGTGGGAAAAGAATACCATTTTTGTATATATTGAAGTATTTCTCTGCAATGTAGTAGTTTGAAGGTTTGATTTTTTCAACCAGAAACAGTCCTGTCATTTTATCGATCATAAAGGTTAAATGACGTAATGGCTTATACCATTTTATGGGTTTCGGGTCTTTACTTGTGAAAACATCTTTGAATTCATTAAAAGTACAATCAATATAACCTTCAGCTTTTAAGTCCTTATGTATTACAGATAATATGTTGTGTCTTTGGGTAGTGTATTGTGGCATTATTGAAAAGTAATATTCATTAGCATCTGCTTCATCTTTTGGGAGTCCAGCCAACGACATTCGTAGAAAACGGATAGTTTCAACACAAAAATCTTTCTTTGCTAATAATAGACTATCAAATATCATCCATTTATTGTCTCTATTAGCACTATTTATCATCTCCAATTCATATCTGGCATATTTAGCCTGTTGTATCATTTCTCTTAATTCACTTTCCCTAATTCGTTTAAAATCTTTTGTAAGTGCAATTCTGAATTTTTCAAATTCCTTTTCAAGATAGTCTTCGAGATGAATTGGTTGTGAATAATCGTTCAACAGTCCTTCTCTTGCTTTACCGTAATGATAATTAGATAATTCTGTGAATATAAAGTCTGTCAACTCATCCAATTCATCATCAGAAAATTTCATTTCTTCAATTAAAAAATCCTCATTAAATACCCAATTGTCGCAACGAGGATCATCGGGGGTAATTGTTTCTGGTTCGTAAAACTTAAATATTATAGTATTGTCTTCCAAAAAGTTGATAAAATCCTCTATTTGATGATCCATATTGTTTGTGTATGTTACGTTTTACAATCCTTATACTATATTTCAGAAAGCCGTTTGGCAATTTTTTCAAGCACATCATCTTCAAATGAATCCAGATATATCTGTGTGGTTTCTATTGATGAATGACCCAGTGCTTCTGAAATCACTTCGATAGGGATAAGACCACTCTTTAGGAAGGTTGAAAAGCTATGCCGTGCCCAGTTTGTTGATATCGGTCTTTCAAATCCCAAATCTTCCGAGATTTTAGTCATATGTTTACTTATGTTGTGGGTAAATGACTGCACCCTATCACGTCTTTTTTTTGCACTCCACCCATGCTTCAAGATGCTGAACACATAGGCATCAGGCGATTTATCCTGATTTCCGTATTCGTCAATGCACGCTTGAATTTCAGGTGTGATAAGAATTCTGATAGGCTTACTGCTTATCGTTGTATCTTCCGTCTTGATTCGTTCAATAATGATCTTATTCCCTACAATATCTTTATTCTTCAAATGACAGATATTCGTCATATTGATCCCGTACGCATGCAAAGCAAACCACCAAAACATAAATGCTTTACGTTGTGCAGGTGTTTGGGGTTCGTATTGTTTTAGTTTTGATAATTGTTCTGTTGACAATGCTTTCTTTTTCGTCTCTTCAGATTTAATTTTATACTTCTTGTCACTTCTGTTCTTTGAAAATGGGTAATCTACTTGTTTCGCAAGACCTTCGGCTATTGCTCTATTGTAAATAGCACGCATGCAACGCAGATTTATGGCTATGTAATTTTTCTTTCTGCCAGCCTTTCGCATGTATTTTTCATAGCCACTAAGAAAATCAATAGTTACCTGATTAAAATATAATCTCTTTCTGAAACCCTGAAATGATATTCGTGCGGTACGATATACCTGTGCAGTACCAACCTTATCCTTACCTTCCAGTTCTTCAATGTATTTATCAAATAATACATACACATCATTACTTACCAGTTGGGATTTGTCATGCTTTTCATATGCAGTTTTGAATTTTTGGAAAGTGAAGGGTTCTTCAATTTCTCGTAAAGTAGCATCAAACTTTTCTCCTTCGTAGTAGTCCAACTTGGTCTTTATATCTTTTAATCTTTGATCCCGCAATTTTGACTTGTAGATTTTTTTCCATTCATCTCCGGTTAGTTTTATTGGCAAACCGAATAACCTATTTTTCCCAAGGTAGTACACATTGAGTTTAACAGGATATTTGTTATTTTTGTTAGGCGTACGCTTATCTAAATAGCAGTGTGCAGTTGGGTTGGTTATTGCCATAGTAGGATGAGTAATAATATAATTTGCAATAAAATTTGCAATATAAAAACATGAATTATAATGATGTGTAATTATAGCAAATTAAATACATATATTTATAATCTATTGATTTCTAATAGATACGTGAACTATAATGAAATGTTTGAAATTGGGATGAAATAGCGAAAATAAACTTCCCAAGCTGAGGGTCGGGAGTTCGAACCTCCTTTCCCGCTCTTATTAACCCTTAATAATCAGGGATATACAAGGACTCACAATAATGACCACTGTGAGTCCTTTTTTATTTGCATTGAAATTTGCACCACAACTAACACCTTTGGGGATTTGTAATTTTTATTTCCAGATTTTTTTTAAGACCTGATTAATCACCTGTGTATCACCCCCTTAGGTGTTTTGCGTCTTCGATTTTCGTTATATGAAACTTCGGATACCTTGATTATCAAAACATTAGGGGGGAGTAGCGGGGGTAGTACCCCATCGGGTGGGGCATCGCAGGGGGTGGGGTGAAAATGATGTCGTGCAGCAAACGGTTCGGGTATTCGACTTTTTCGAGTGGCACGAACTTTTGAGTATTCAAAAGTCATGACACGAGAAATGGGGAGTACCTTATGTTATAACCCGTAATCATTTTAAACTATAATTTTTTTACTCTCGTTTGAAGTAAGCCTCACCCTTTGCATCCACTTCTCTAAGGAAACTCAAACTACGTTCTGAAATTTCATTATCAACGTAATAGGTTTCAAAATATCCATCTTTAAGTTTTAAAAATACTATGCTTGCAGATGAATTCAGTACTTTGAAATAACTATCGGTACAACCAGTGGTTAAAAACATTTCCATCACTGATATGAACATAGTATCACCTGTTTCGGATATATGCATATCCCCACTGTCTTTTATAGTATATTCATAGCATCCAACTGGATGTTCTGGAGTTTCAACAATTATGGTATCTTGATGCGAATGACCCTTTATTATTGAATCAATATGCATACGATACCTCTCTTTTACTATATCGTAATGAATTCTGCGTTCACCCATACCTATGGTATCAACTGTTCTTAAAAGAATTGTGTCAATTTCCAGTAGAGTAGAAATTGCAACAAGATTTGCATCAAGATACCATCGGGCAATATCATCACTGGTAATTATTCTATTTGCGTCTGCAAATTCTATAGAAAAATGCAAGAGTACTAATATGAGTATATTCTTATATTTCATTACAATTCTTGAACGCATTTTCATATGTGCTCTAACTTTTCATTAAATGCAAGCTAATCCTTCATCAATTGCAACCCATCTAAGAAACTCTTTTCATATTCAGGAAAAACACCAATATCCAAATATTCCGTGTAGAACCTTATGATGTTGTCTATCTTAGAAATTTCATCTGTCCTTTTGTAGTACTCTGCTAAGTAGCATAATGATTTATAATATGCGTATAGTACTTGTGCCGATACTCTTGGTTGATTAGTATCTATGATGCTGTTATAATAATATAAACTGATTGGATTTACGAAGTTCTCCAAACTCTCGACTTGGTATTGCCAATTACTGCCATCAGTATCCATTGGAACGAGTTTTTCTACTAATCCATATCTGGTTACATTCTTATGAATGCCGTTTACTATGGACTCAGTAATACCTGATTGAAAGAAAATGGGTCTTTCCCATTGGTTTGATTCAATGATAGATAATATTATTGCTGTCTCACTGCCTAAATAACTTCTGCTTCCAAATAAATCGGGAACTATCTCCCATTTCATTTTATAGTCTTTGTCAAGACTATATCTTTCGCAGATTCTTTCAGGAACATCTATTTCCATCAAGGTGGTATCCCATTTATACGGATGCATATCCAGTATTTGTTCTTCTGTTAAATCGAATTTGATGTTCTTTCGTGATTTACCATTTTTCAATTCCATAATATAAAACGGTCTGTTTAGATGTCCCCACGAAATTACAGTTATGTCAGTTCTATAATTTTCACAGACTTGCAAGTATCGACATACATTGAATGCGAAATCTCCCATCGTAAACAAAATACCATCGGGTTCAACAGGTGAGAGCAAATGCTTCCCATATTCTATAGACCAATCAGGGAACCCCCCTTTTTCGGCTGCTTTCTGATAGTAATATTTTATTTTTTCGTAGTCTCTTACTCTGATTGCCTGAGAAACAGCCGCACCACATTCTGCGGTGTAGAAGTATTTTGCATCTCCGTAGTTTGGGTCAATTTCTAACGCTTTTTCGAGATAGAAGAAAACTGTATCGGAGTATTGCGAATTATAACCCGCTAATGGTCTGCTATCATATGCATTGTAATGATAGAAGTGACCCAGATAATAATACAATTCCTTGTCATCTGGATTTTCTTTTACTGCTTTGTGTAAAAACTCAATTGCCTTGGGATAGTTCTGGTTATCAAATGCTTCGATTGCTTTCTCTTTATAATTATGAGTCTGACCAAGGAGAACATTTGAATAAACAACAGCGAGAAATACTATTATCGGGGTTCTCATGATATTTTTGCTTTTATGTGTCGTAACAAACTACTGCTTCAAGTGGAATCATGAATCAATGTCGTTTAGTTAATATCGCGTCATAATCTCTTGTAATTCATGCAATAAGGTTTTTTCTGTCGATGTTTCCGTTCATTTTTTCTGTTTGGTCTTATGATTTCCCGGGTTTTATACACAATATCACCAACTGCCTTTCATGCGCACGCAAAACTCAATGCTCCTTGCCATTAATTGGTAAAACAGGACGATGCTGGGATACCCCCTGTCCAAAAGTAGTAGGTCGTTTGGCACCAGTTTTCCCATATGGCTTTCTAACAAAACCTTTTCACTGCTTTTTTTGTAAGGTGCAAGTTGCGCATCAATGGTGATTTGGTTCAGTACGTCATATAGCATTGACCCAATTGCCAATGAGCGGGGACTGTCGGCATTGGGGCCAAATGAGCATTCCCCAAATTCCTCCTTGATGCTTGGCTGGTTGGGCAACATCAAGCGTGTCCCATCGACAGCCAACAAACGCATCCCATTCCATTGGTAATATCCAGCCCCATTGTAAAATGAGTCAACGGCAACTTCGTTTAAGCGAACAAATGCCCACGCATTCAATTTTGCCCTGGCCTGAGAAAAAGCACCTTTGGTGGCTTCCCTGATTGTAAAATCAGATGAGGTTATCTTTTGAAAGAAACTATCGAGTTCTCGTTGGACTACTCGGTTTAAAGTCATGATTATGATTATCAACCTTTTGATTGTCAGCTTTCTATCACGAGTGAATACCCCTTTTGAGCTGCCTTTTGAACGGCCAAGGAACTCGTCTTTTTCAAGCTCATAATTGATGTTTTTTGTTAAACCTATTCGATAATCTTCACTTTTTGATTTAATAGAGGATATACAATTACCCCCTATATACCCTGCTTAGGTATCTACAGCTAATATAAAACCAAAATCATTAAAGAACTAACTATATAACGTGTTAATTACTAACAAAATAAAGCCATTTCTTAACTAAACGACATTGACTAATGAACTGTTAAATTCAAGGTGAAAATCTTCGAACCATACATCTTCAATAATTGCATCTTCAACCTTCTTTACCGTTAGGGATTTGATAAACTTAGTTCGATTTGTTCATACTCTTCGTAATAAATCTGGTTCTTCCCCTATAAAAACTCTATCAGGCTCGACAATAATTTGTTTCAATCCTCTGAATGTTGTATCAGAGTTTATCCAACAATATCGGTCAGTTGGTTCTGATTGGGGATTTTTTAGATGCCCAAAAGGGTAATCAATTTTATGAGCATCAGACCCTTTAATACAGGGTTTTGGTTTCTTAAACCATTTCGAGTATTCTTCTTCATTATATTTGTCATCTTCCCACTTAAAGAAATCAATTTGTTTCTTGGTTGATGACCCGATGATATGCCTTTAGGCTTTTAATAACATAATCAAAATCAAAGGATATCTTTGTAAAGTCACTTACGGTTCCTAACTGAACATCATTCTCTTTTTCATCTAAACATTTCAATGATGCTAACCAAGTGGATATTTTCGTTAAAACAGATGCGTCATTGTCAAAAAATATATGAAAGTTAATTCGTACTCCATTAGGATTTTTCCTTGACTGTAATTCGATACTGCAATAATCATTTATTCCAATCACATCTGCTACGCAATGGCATAAGACTTAGGCCAAAAGGAGCGGGTTTCAAATTTCAAAATTTCAAACCGACTCCAATTCCCTCACCTGTAAAGCCAACATATAAATCCAGATTACTGATGCTACCGGTATTGGAGTGGGAGTTATACAGGTTTATGGATTTCTTAAGATTTGAATTTGCCATCAATAAGAACGGAACACTTATCACATAAAATCCTGCTCCAATTAACATGTTGTTTCCGCTCTTGTTTGAATAATCAACTGTTCCTGCTAGATCATTATCTCCCACTGTTTGGGCACTCTTTATGGTATAATAAAATCCTACCCCTATGAAAGCTGTACCGCATACCATCGTTGATAGTCCAACAATGCTGTTGGTCCTGGAAGATTTGTATTTGGCTGCAGAATTAGGATTGGATGTTAGTAATGAAGAGAGTTGCTTTGAATCAATAGCTTCACCGTCATGTAGATAAATTCTCTTCAATCCTTCTTTTTCAATTGTTATTTGACTGCTTTGCTGTGCTGACAATGCAAAAAAAAGGATGAAGCACAAAATCCCGGAAATAAATATCTTCTTCATATGATTGTTCATTTGTTTAAATCTAAACAATTATTGAATGTGAGTCAATTATCAAACCGCCTCAATAGTTGAAGGTGGTTTGGGAGCTAAGTTGTATGTTACACTAACAATGCCTGGCACCTGCCGAATGATTTCATCTGCAAGGTTAGTCAGTATTTCGAATGACAATTGTGTGGGCGTTGCAGTCCGGGCATCCACGCTGTCCCAGCAACGAAGTTCAATTTGTTGACCAAATTCGCGCTTGCCCCCCACCATGCCCGTTACACGGTCTTCATGAAGGATTGCCATGTATTGAAAAGCGCCAGTATTCTTGAGTATATTTTCCACGATAGTGGTTGCTTTACGGACAGTTTTGAGACGTTCATCTGTCACCTCACCTATTATGCGCGCAGCAAGTGCGGGTCCGGGAAAGGGAATACGGTTAAATAGTTCGGGCGGCAATCCCAGGGCACTTCCAACTTTACGTACCCCATCCTTTCGCAACTGTATCAGGGGCTCTATTATCCGGTAACCAAAAGCCTCCTGTGGGTCAATTCCGAGCTGTTCAAATACATTGTGCTGTCTTTTAATCCCCGCTACAGTTTCATCCACATCTGTCAGTATGGTTCCCTGCAAGAGGTATTTGGCCTGGCTTTCCCTGACGA
>JAGLOO010000072.1 GCA_023138875.1 Bacteroidales bacterium | reverse complement strand
CCTTTCAAAGCTGTAAGGAACTCTTCACGCGCATCAATGATCTCAACTGTAACACCATGCTTCCTGAATAAATTCTTTACCATTTCAGGTTCCGATTCACGCATGAGACCGTTTTCAATGAAACAGGTTTTAAGGTTCCCTCCCAGAGCTTGATGTCCAAGCATCGTCACAACCGAAGAATCGACTCCTCCGGATAAGGCATTGATAGCGATCCCGTCACCTACAGTGGACCTGATCATATTGACTTTTTCATTGATGAACTGTTCTGTTTTCAGTTCGCTGGCGGTAATTTCTTTAGTCATTGTTTTATTCAGTTTAGAATATTAGTGCTTAAGTAAGTTACGAATGTTTTATGTTATTTTCTTCGCATTGCTTTGATCCGCTGCAGTAAAGGTGGATGTGAATAGTGAAAAAAGACATAAACCGGATGGGGCGTAAGGTTGCTCAGGTTATTTTTTGAAAGTTTCTTGAGTGAGGATATCAGCCGCTCACCATCATAATGCTCCCGGGCATACCGGTCGGCCTGGTATTCATTGTGCCTTGAAAACATGTTGGATCCAAGGCCAAGAAGCATGGAGATGGGTGTATAAAGAATTCCAAATGCGATCAATCCCAGGTGAAATGAAGCCTCATCTCCTCCAAGAGCTACCGCAATACTGTCAACTCCCACAAACAGGGAGAAGAGATAGAGGGTGATCCCTGTTTGTATGATGGACAGGATCAAGCCGGTGGTGTTATGCTTTTTCTTATTATGCCCCACTTCATGGGCCAGTACAGCCACGATCTCCTCTTCATTCAGGTCCTTGATCAGGGTATCAAACAGAACAATCCGTTTTTTTGGACCCAATCCTGTAAAATATGCATTGGCCTTGCTGGAGCGTTTGGAGCCATCCATCACAAAGATGTTGTCCAGCTTAAATGCTGCACTTTTCGCAAATTCTTCAATTTTAATACGAAGAGGTCCCTCTTCAAGGGGTGTCTGCTTATTAAACAATGGAACAATCAGGTTTGAATAAAACATGGTCATAAAGATGGAAAAAAGGGTCACAGCTCCCAGGGCCAGCAACCAGAACCAGGTTCCAGTCAGAAGATAAAGCCATGTGATCAGGGCAAGCAGTCCGCCCCCGATGATTATTCCCAGCAACCAACCCTTTATTTTATCCAGGATAAAAGTTTTCACATTGGTCCGGTTAAAACCATATCTTTCTTCAATCACAAATGTGTCATAAAGTGCAAAAGGGGTGGTAAGGACATCACTCACCAGGGCCATCAGTCCGAAAAATAAAAGCACAAAGAGGATGTAGTTGGATGTTACGGCAGACAGCTTTTCTTCAAGCCATCCAAATCCTCCGACAAAAAATACCAGGGTGATAATGACCAGACTCATTGAGCTGGTAATGAAAGAAAAGCGCGTATTGTCCCTTTTGTAAAGCTGACTTTTCTTATATTCATCGGGATCAAAAATCCCTGATAGTTCCTCAGGTAATTCGGGCAGTGTATGCTTCAGGTTCAGCGTGTCGAGAATGCGTTCCAGAATATATCCAAAAACCAGCACAGCAATGATAATAATGAAAATTGTGTTGTACATAACCTAACTCCTATTCCTAACGTTCTAACTTCCTTATTTAAAATTTTATCTGATCAATCACTTCTTTCCGGTTCTCAATCCTTGTATCCAGTTCTTCCCTGTAAGACCTGACAATTTCAAGGCTATCAAATTCCAGTGCCTGGTTGACAAGTAAAATGGCCGTATCCAGATTGTCCTCCAGTTCATAATAAATGGCCATGTTGTTGAGGGCCTTTGAGGCCAGTGTACTGTCCTCAGAAACTGCTAAATTTTCCCAGATTGATAAAGCCTGCTCCCATTCACCCTGGTCGGTTAGTTTTGAGGCCCTCCTGAGGGAATCCGATTTCCCCTTATACAGACTCCTGGAGGCTTGAGTCCAGACCGGGACCAGGTACCTTCCATACTTCATTCCGCTTTTATAAAAGCTTTCGCGGATCATATCGAGGGTTGTTTGAGTCTGCATATACTGGCCATCAATTACGTTTGAAAAAAAGAGCGTATCCGCCATGGAATATTTATCGAACGGTCTTGGACTTCCTGGCAGATAGATGAACCACTGAACAATGTTGGAGACCTGATAATAATGGTTCTGCACAACACCCGGTGCATCGGTGTAATAGTCATAATTGCTATCCAGATCCATGGAATAGAACTCAAGGCTGATCACGGCATCACCATCCATATTGTCACACAAGGCGGCCACTTCTCTTTTTGTAAGGACCATATCCTCCATTGAAACGGTATCCCCCCTTCGTTCAGTTAACCATATGGGCACATGGAACCTTTCAATAGGTGACTGCCTCAGCACCTCCAACAGCCCCCTATTGATGCTATTGCTGATCAGTGTATCGAGGATCAACAATTGCTTCTTATCCATCCCATCTCTGTTTTCTTCACTGAAGACACTGAATGAGAGTGGAGCCCTGTTCAGGATCAGCAGTTGACTCACCTGATCCGGGAAACTCACGGTAGCAGGCTCAAGTACCTCAAACTCAACCACACTGTAGATTCCCGCACATCCATGAAGCCCCAGTCCCAATAAAAGAATGAGTACCGCTTTCAGCTTTTTACTTTTGACTTTCAGCTTTTGACTTTTGACTTTTGACTTTCTGACTTATTAAACACTCATTCCTCCACACACCTGCAGCGTCTGTCCGGTCATGTATGAGGAAAGGTCTGAAGCAAGGAAAAGGGTCACATTGGCCACATCTTCCGGCAATCCGCCACGCTTAAGCGGAATGTTCTTGATCCACTCCTCCTTCACATTCTCAGGCAGCTTATCGGTCATATCTGTAAGAATGAACCCAGGTGCAATGGCATTACAACGCACACTTCGTGAACCCAGTTCTTTTGCTATTGATTTCGTGAATCCCAGAATACCAGCTTTGGAAGCAGAATAGTTGGACTGTCCGGCATTTCCATTCACTCCAACAACCGAGCTCATATTAATGATCGAACCGGTACGGGCCTTCAGCATGTACTTCTGAACTGCTTTTGTAAAATTGAAAACTGATTTCAGGTTTACTTTGATAACCAGGTCCCACATCTCCTCATCCATACGCATTAACAGTGTATCGCGTGTGATTCCCGCATTGTTTACCAGTATATCCACTTTCCCAAAGTCAGCAACTACCTGGTCAACCACCTGGTGTGTCTGCTCAAAATCACTGGCATCGCTCACATAGCCCCTGCTTTTCACTCCCAATTCAGACAATTCCTTTTCCAGTGTTTCCATATTTTCATCCCTGGAGAGATCTGTGAATGCAACGTCTGCACCTTCCTGTGCCAAACGCAATGCGGTCATCCGTCCGATACCCCTGGCGGCTCCGGTTACAATTGCTACTTTTCCTTTTAAGAGATCCATTATTAAATTAATTAAAATTAGTTTAGACAATATTCACCAGTTCAGCCATCTTCTGACCGATCTCCGCAGGGGAAACCACAACGCTGATACCACACGCAGACATGATCTTCATTTTCGCTTCGGCAGTATCGGCTTTCCCGCCAATAATAGCTCCTGCATGGCCCATCCTTCGACCCTTTGGAGCAGTTTGTCCGGCAATAAAACCTACTACAGGTTTGGTACCGTGTTCTTTGATCCAGTATGCGGCCTCAGCCTCCATGCTACCACCTATCTCCCCTATCATGATGATCCCCTTTGTCTGATCGTCATCCATGAGTAACTTGATGGCATCCAGGGTGGTGGTCCCGATAATTGGATCCCCGCCTATCCCAATGCATGTGGATTGACCCAATCCGGTTTTGGTAATCTGGTCAACCGCTTCATAAGTGAGAGTACCGGAACGGGAGACAATTCCGATCACTCCCTGCTGATGAATAAAACCTGGCATGATACCCACCTTGGCTTCACCAGGTGTTATGATACCGGGACAATTGGGTCCAATTAAGCGTGTTTCCCTGTGCTTCAAATATTCCTTTACCCTGATCATATCAGATGTTGGAATTCCCTCTGTGATACAAACCATCAGTTTAATACCTGCATCAGCTGCCTCCATAATGGCATCAGCGGCAAAGGCCGGGGGAACAAAAATGACCGATGTATCGGCGCTGACTTGTTCAACAGCCTCCCGCACTGTATTGAATACTGGTTTACCCAGATGTTCCTGTCCTCCTTTGCCCGGAGTCACGCCACCCACCAGGTCCGTTCCGTATTCCAGCATCTGCTGTGCATGAAAAGTTCCTTCACTGCCGGTAAAACCCTGTACGATTACCCTGGACTTCTTGTTCAGTAAAACGCTCATGTATGCTATGAAATTAGGATTTTTAATTGAATCTCAAAAGTAGACACAATGTAGTGGAAAACAAAATAAAATATCCATGTTTCACATACGTTTTCGGGCAATTATTCGTACATTTCAATATGGAAGCCATCCTCTATATCGGGATTTCCCAGACCCTTTTTGCCGGAATACTGATTGCTGTAAAAAGGCCCCGTATGCTTGCCAACCGGATCCTGGCAGCCTGGCTTCTGATCATATGCACAGAGATGATCATTGTACTGATCAATGATACACTTATCGAGCTCTATCCCATCAAGATACTTCCTTATACATATGGTCCTCTGCTCCTGCTCTATGCCAAATGGATGACCAGCGAACACCCCTCATTTGATCCTCGCTATCTATGGCATTTTTCACCTTTTTTTGTATTTCTGGTCGCATCCCTGGTCTTTATAGATGAAAAGGTGATGAGTGGAACGGATGGTTTTCTTGTGATCGATCGGTTTATCTCCTTCCGGATTGTTTATGCAATCTCTTTTTTTGTCTCTATCACTGCATACTCCATTGCCACATTCGTGGTGATTAACCGGCACCAGAAAAGGTTGAAACAACTGATCAGTTACTCTTCCGGTAAAATTACGCTTCAGTGGCTTCTGGGTCTGTCTATTACATTTTACCTGGGGTATGTGCTGATGTTTATTTTCGGGGGGATTGATATTCTTGTTGGATTCATGCCCTTTGATCCATATGAGATCTCCTTCATTGGTCTTACCATTCTGACTTTCCTGTTCGGAGTCTTCGGATTTAACCAGCCTAGTATTTTCGAAGAAGTTGTAAAATTCAAGGAACAGAAAATTGCTTTAACCGATGAAAATGGTTCGAAGAAATACCAGCGATCGGGACTTAAGAAAAAAGATGTGGCACAGTATATCAGTCTCATTGAGGACCATATGGACAAGGAACAACCATTCCTGAACCGTGAACTCACCATCTTTGATCTTTCAGACCAACTGGAGATCCCCAGGCATTTTCTCTCTGAGGTAATCAACGAACACATGGGAAAGAATTTCTATAACCTGGTCAATGGTTACCGTATTGAAGAAGTAAAAAGACGCCTGGAAGATCCGGAATTCAAATACCTTACCATCCTGGCCATTGCCTATGACTCCGGGTTTAATGCCAAATCGAGTTTCAATACCATTTTCAAGGAGAAAACCGGGATGACTCCCAGTGAATATCAGAAAACCGTCAGTGCCAGAAATTCCTGAGTGATTTTCATTTCCCTTAAATAGTCCGGTCCCACAAGTCTGAACCTGCTTCTGGTGTTTTGCAGGTCCAGACCGCGCCAGATGGACGATGCGCATGGGCCAGAAGACTAATTTCGCTAAAAAAGTGGAATGAAGCAGATGTTGAAGGTTGGATGGTTATGCATGGTGTTGACGTTCGGGATAGCTCATGCGCATTCTCAGGGCCTGTTTGAATCCTCCCTATCCGGAAATCATGAGATGAAAGTTAGCAACTCTTTTTCCCTGGGAGGATTCATTCGCTCTGTTGCATACGTGGCCAATATCCCTGAAAATGATTGCAAGTATCTGCAAGCTGGATATGGTCAGGTAGGATTATTGTTAAATGCAAAAGCAGGGGAATGGGCTTCCGCAAAGGCTGACATCAGGTTCAGGTACGGAACGGAATTCGAATATCCTTTGTCGGAACTGGAAATCAGGGAAGTGTATGTGGATCTTTCGTCCGGTCCTGCCGGTTTGAAAATCGGAAAACTGATAGATCCGTGGGGAAAGGCAACACTGTTCAATCCCACAGAAAAGATAACTCCACTTGATCCCACAGTCAGATCACCCGAAGAGGATGACATGTATTTAGGCGTATGGGCTATGCAAGGCCGGATTAATCTGGGACCATTCATGAAACTGACCGGTACCTGGAAACCCCTTTATCAATCCAGCGTACTGTTGATCGGTCCTGTCCCCATGCCCGAATATGTCAACTTCCTGGAACCAGTTTTCCCTGGAGTGGAACTGAAAGAAGGCAGTTATGGGATTAACTATGACATTTACTTACCTGTGCTGGACGGCTCGCTCTACTGGTTTGACGGATACCATCACTGGCCGGGTATCCGCTTCGATTCATTTATACTGGATTCTGTGACCATGGAGCCCCTCACCCTGAATATCCGGGAACAGGCATACAGGATCAGGATGCTCGGATTGGATCTGTCCTTACCGTTAGGTTCATGGATCTTCCGGGCGGAAGGAGCCTGGCAACAATCCAAGGAAAGCTATAATGAACTCGAATATGTACCATTTCCAGAGCTTTCCTACACAGCTGAGATCGAAAGATCCGGCTCAAATACCACAATGCTGGCGGGATATTATGGTAAATATATTCTTGACTATTCCGCCCCGGTTGCAGAGCCTTCTCTGAATGCTAACCAGGAACAGTTCTTTCAATTGATGCAACAGGGTATGGAACTGACCGGTGGGGCGTTAGATGGCATGATCCGGGAACAGGTGGGCGCTTTTAACCGGTTGTACAATTATCAGCTGGAAAAAAAATACCATACAGCCTATATTATCTGTAAATGGAACCTGTTTCATAACCAGTTGGAGCTAACATTGCCAGTGGTTTATAACATGACCACGGAAGAATGGATTCTGCAACCCGGTGTATCCTTCTCCCCCACCGACGGAATAAAAATATCAGGAGGATTCAGTGGCCTCTATGGATCGAAAAACTCTCTTTATGACCTGGTAGGTCCGGTTCTTAATGCCGGCTATCTGTCACTCAAATTAACCTTTTAATATGTGTGCTTATATGGAACAAAAAATTATAAAATACCGTTGGTGGATCATTGGATTATCTGTGGCTGTCACCCTTGGTTTTTCAATTCTTCTCACGAGACTTGAAATCGATCCTGACCTGAAAAATTACTTCCCAAAGACCATGACCTCGATGGTCAGTACCGACAGGATCGAGGAGGTTTTTGGCAACCAGGACCTGGTCATGATCATATTTGAAACGGATGATATCCTTAATGAGCAGACCTTAAAACGGGTTAAAAATGTGGAAAAAGAATTGGAACGGATTGATGGAGTTCGCAGGACAACTTCCCTGTTTGGATCCAACCGGATCTATGGGGAAGAGGGTGTCATGTATGTGGAGCCTACCGTACTTCGCATCCCCCGAAATGAACAACAAAAAGAAGAATTACGGAATGTTATCATCGGTAATGACCTGGTTTATAATGTAGTGGTGTCTGATGACTTCAAAGCCACAGCTGTGGTGCTGACCCTTGAAGAGGATGCAAACGAAGATGCAGTCTTTGAACAGATCCATTCCATCCTTTCGGAACACTCCGGAACGGAAAAGATCCACTTTGGTGGTCTGCCATACCTGAGGCAGGCCATTGACAGGGATATTCAAAGGGATGGCTTGATCCTGATCCCTATTGCACTGCTCCTGATGCTTATTTTTCTCTACCTGGTCTTCAGGGAGTGGCGTGGTGTATGGCTGCCTTTTTTGGTGGTGGTAATGTCTGCACTGCTGGGTCTCTCTATGATCCCCATCCTGGGCTGGAAGTTTTCCCTGATCACCTTACTGGTGCCTATTATGCTGATTGCGGTTGCCAATGATTACGGGATCCATATGATTGCCAAGTATCAGGAATTAAATGCCTCCGGAAACGGCGCTACCATGAAAGAGATGGCGGGCAAGATCACAAAGTCCCTATGGAAACCTGTACTGTTAACTGGATTAACAACCATTGCAGGGATCTCTGCCCTCTGGGCACATACCATGATCCCGGCGCGCCAGATGGCCCTTGTGGCAAGCATCGGGATCCTGTTCGCCATTTTCTTCAGCCTTGTGTTACTGCCTGCAATTCTTTCGTTACTGAAGAGGTCCAGGCCAAACCGGACACTGACTAACAGAAGGATCCACGACAAACGAAATCTGCTGGAACGGTTTGCATTTTTTGTGGTCAGAAGAAGCAGGATCATTCCACGTGTAGCCCTCCTGATAACACTCGCAGTATCTACCGGGATTTTCTTTCTGCGGGTTGATTCAAATGAAGAGAACTTCTTCCCCGGGCAGCATGAGGTAAAACAGGCTGCCAGGATAATAAACAACAAATTCGGAGGATCGGAAAGTATCTCTGTTTTGTTTTCAGGTGATATGCTGAATCCCGGTCTCCTTGACAGGATGGAAAAATGCAGGGAAGAGCTGGAGAAGATGGAGGCCATAGACCTGACCATCTCCTTTTCCGGCGTGGTCAGGGAGATCAGCAAAGCACTGAACGATCCTGGTGATCCATTGTATGACCGAATCCCACCCTCACGGGAAGCAGTTGCCCAGTACATGGAACTATATTCCATGAACGGGGATCCGGAAGAGCTGGAACAACTTGTGGATTTCAATTATGAAAATGCACACCTGATGATCCGGATCAACGATGCCACCAATGAAACAGTCAATGAGATCATTGAAAAACTGGAAGCCATCGCAGCAGATGATCCATCTATTTCGGCAATCGGAGGATATGGTTATGTAAGAACTGAACTGGCCAACAAGGTCCTGTCCGGTACCTATTACTCCCTGGGAATTGCGCTGCTGGCGATCTTTATCCTGGTATCCATTATTTTCAGATCAGTCTCGGCAGGACTGCTGGGGATTATCCCGCTCTCAATCTCCGTTCTGGTGCTGTATGGCCTGATGGGACTCACCGGTATCAGGCTGGATGTGGCCACCGCCCTGCTCTCCTCGGTGATGATCGGTGTAGGGATCGACTATACCATTCACTTCCTCTGGAGGTACAGAGAAGAACGTCGAATGAACCGGTTACCCAGGGAAGCAGTGATCACCACCATCACAACAACGGGGCGGGGAATTATTTTCAATGCACTGTCCGTGATTGCGGGTTTTGTGGTATTGATCATCTCCTCATTTACCCCGATCAGGTTCTTCGGAATTTTGGTGCTGGTTTCCATCTTGAGTTGCTTAATCGGAGCCCTGGTGATCCTGCCGTCAATTGTACTTCGATTCAAATTTAAATTCCTCGAACCTGAAAGTCAGGAGCCAAAAGTCAAAAGCCAGAAGTTGAGGGTTATGAGGAGAATTGCTATGGGACTGTTCCTTGTAGCTTTCGTATACAGCAGTGTCAGTGGGCAGAATCCCCGTGATATTATTAATAAGAGCCATGAAGTGGTAAAAGTCAGCTCGTTTGAGGCAGTCTCCACGCTGACCATCACCGATTCGAAAGGCAACAAGCGGATCAGGAAAAATTCAATGGCCTCCATGTCATTGCCTGACGGTACCGAGAAAAGGATCATCAAATTTCTTTCACCTGCCGAAGTAAAAGGTACCGGGATCCTGATCTTCGATTACCCGGAAAAAAGTGATGATATGTGGATCTACCTGCCGGCTTTGAGGAAGACCAGGCGCATTGTGAGCAGGGAAAAAAGCAAAAGCTTCATGGGTAGTGAGTTTTCCAATGCCAATATGACGGCACCCGGACTGGATGATTTTACTTATAAAATGCTGGGTGAGGAATTGATCAATGGGAAAGCATGCTATAAAATAGAGGCTGTCCCTGTTTCCTCCGATCTGGAAGATGAGTATGGCTATTCACAATCTCTCCTTTGGGTCGATAAAAAGAATTATCTTGTACATCAGATACGCTACTTTGATTTTGATGGTGAGCTGTTCAAAACCATTTCAAACAGGGAATTCAGGAAGCTGGATGAAGCCAATGAAAAATACATGATCACGAATATGCATGCCAGCAACCACAGCAACGGCCGAAGCTCTGAGATGGTCATGGAACAGGTTGCCGCCATCCCCACCAGCAAGTCATATTTCACGGTAGCATACCTGGAAAAAGAATGAACAAGTTATTCATCATAACAATCCTCCTTTGCTGGGTAACAAACCCTTCCTTACTGTCGCAGTCCATATCCACAGCAACTCTTGAGATTAAGTTTACAGGTATTCGAAACAGCAACGGCCAGATCACCATTGGGATCAACAACGCTCCGGAAGGCTGGCCCAGAGAGCCACAGATGAATGATCTCTGGAAGAAAGAAAATATTGAAGCCGGAGTATTCACCGCAAAGATCGAAGATCTGAACTACGGCACCTATGCCATTTCTGTGCTGGATGATGAAAACTGCAACCTGGAAATAGACATGTTCATGGGCATTCCAAAGGAAGGATGGGGCTTTTCTATGAATCCGCCTTTTAAGCTTTCTGCCCCGAAATTTAATGAGTGCTCGTTCCTTTTAGACAAACCCTATAAGCAGATCACCATCGATCTGCGATATGTGGGTAAAGGCAGATAATCATGAGAAGTGAATCAACCATATGCGCCTTGGCCACCTCCGGAAACGGAGCCATTGCAGTGATCCGGATCAGTGGTCCCGATACATACAACATGGTGGACACGATATTCCTGCCGTCCGCCGAAGGGAAGGAACTGCTTAAACAAAAACCCAATACTATTCATTTCGGAACCATCAGGAATGAAGAGACTACCATCGATGAAGTACTGGTGAGCCTGTTCAAAGCACCCCATTCCTATACAGGCGAGGACGCCATTGAGATCTCCTGTCACGGTTCGCCCTATATACAACAAAGGATCCTGGAATTATTGATTGGTTGCGGCGCCCAGCCGGCCAAACCCGGGGAGTTCACCCAGCGGGCATTCCTGAATGGAAAAATGGATCTTTCACAGGCAGAAGCTGTGGCCGACCTGATCGCTGCTGAATCGGAAGGCGCTCACCGTGTGGCTTTACAACAGCTCAGGGGTGGTTTTTCAGGTAAACTCAAAGAGCTGAGGGCGCAGCTGCTTCATTTCATTTCCATGATCGAGCTGGAGCTGGATTTCAGCGAAGAGGATGTGGAATTTGCAGACCGGAAAGAACTCATCAGCCTTATTCATGAGATCGAACAACTGGTCAATGGACTGATCAACTCCTTCCAGCTTGGAAATGTGTTAAAACACGGGGTTCCCGTGGCCATCATTGGCCGGCCCAACGTAGGTAAATCAACACTGTTGAATGCCATACTGAATGAAGAACGAGCCATTGTCAGTGAGATAGAGGGAACCACCCGGGATGCCATTGAGGACACCATCACCTTCGGGGGGATCAATTTCCGGTTCATTGATACAGCCGGTATCCGGGAGAGTGCAGATATCATTGAAAACCTGGGCATCAGGCGCACTTACCAGAAGATTGAACAGGCTTCCATCGTATTATTACTCACAGAAGCCAGTGACCATATTGACATGATCCACCGCTCTGTTGAAGTCATTCGCGAGCAGCTATCAGACGGAAACAAACAACTTGTGGTGGTGCTGAACAAATCAGACAGGATATCAGATAAACAGCAAATCGCAATTCAACAGAGTATCCCGCTTCAAACAAACGAAAGGATCATTTCCATTTCAGCCGAAATGAGGGAGAACATTGATGGCCTGACAGAGCTGTTGCTTGACATTGTCAATATCGGCAGCATCAAACACCAGGATACGGTAATTTCCAACATCAGGCACTACAATGCCCTTAAATCGGCTTCTGAGGGCCTTTCAAGGGTATCCGAAGGGCTTGCCTCTGCCCTCCCCTCCGATCTGCTGGCTCAGGACATCCGGGAAGTGCTCCATTACATGGGCGAAATCACCGGCGAAGTCACCACCGACGAAATCCTGGGCAACATCTTCAAGAATTTCTGTATCGGAAAGTAAAGGTAATTACGGCAACCGGGACGGTGCATTAAAGCACCTGATAAAATACAATGCGATGCTGTATTTCCATTCAGGTACATGTTCTCCTCAAGACTTTTAATTC
>JAGLOO010000071.1 GCA_023138875.1 Bacteroidales bacterium | reverse complement strand
AATCTTTTTGTATACATAAATCTTAAAACCCTGTGGAAAACGAATGCCATCCCCCGATCCTTTCTTTTTGAACACCGGCATGCGCTTTAGAGGCTGGTGCTTATCAAAGCAGTCCCCGAATGCCCTTTCCAGGTCCCTGAGCTTTTGCTGCAGAACCTGTGAAGGGCACTCCTTTAAAAAAGAGTATTCATCGGATTGTTTCCACAGGGTGAGCCAGAAAGCCAGTTCGTTGTACCAGAGCATCGATTGTTTATTTTCCAGGCGCTCCAGATTCATGGCAAGGGACTTATTCCAGAGAAAGCGGGCCGAACCACAATACCGGGAGAGTTTGTTCTCAATATCCCTATTGGTCTTTAACCTGAATTTATATGCTTTTCGTATATTTGGCATATACTTAAATATACGAAAAACAAATGTACTATGCAAGACTTACGTACTAAAAGACATGTCATTTATTCACTGCACCTGCATTTGGTCTTTGTTACGAAATACAGAAAAATGGTCTTTACTGAAAAGATGTATGAAAGACTACATTACCACTTTGAAAGGGTGTGTAATGACTTCGGATGCAAGCTCGTTGAAACCAACGGTCAAAAGGACCATGTGCATCTTCTGGTTGAGCCGCTTCCGCATACAACACCTTCGAGACTTGTGAATAGTTTAAAGGGGGTCTCATCCAGATTTCTAAGACAGGAATTTCCCGAACTGGAAAAGTACTACTGGAAAGGTGGCTTATGGTCCCCGAGTTATTTCATAGCATCTTGTGGCGGAGCACCTCTGGATATTGTCAAAAAATATATTGAAAAACAGTAGTTTTGTGCTTATATCCAGTCCCTGAAGTGAACTGGTTTTACGCACATATGGATAAAAATTACTTATGCGGTATATGCATGAATAAAACCACAATATCGTGACAATTGTGCATGGTTTCAACTATTTTCGTTCCTGATGGAACAGTTAAGATTTAGTGACCGGAAAGCATGGAAGGATTGGCTTTCAAAGAACCATGACCAGGAGGTGGTGGCCTGGCTTGTGTTCAGGAAAAAAGGTCAGGGTAAAGTCACATTCGATTATGAGGGTGCCCTCGAGGAGGCATTGTGCTACGGGTGGATTGACAGCCTGATCAGGGGCGTTGACGCATCGGAATATGTGCGCAAGTTCACCCCTCGTAAAAACAGCAGTGTCTGGTCAGAATCCAATAAAAGAAGGGTTGAAATGCTTATCACGGCTGGCAGGATGGCCGAACCGGGAATGGAAAAGATCCGGGCTGCAAAGAAGAACGGTCACTGGGAGCGGGGCGTGCAACTACCCGATGTGAATGAGGCGATGCCCGGAGCGTTGCTGAGGGCATTTGACAGCAGCCCGCCAGCAAGGGACAATTTCTTCAAACTGAACCTTACCTGTCAAAAGCAATACAACATCTGGATCAATATGGCCAAGAGACCTGAAACCATTGAGAAGCGGGTCAGCGAGTCAATCCGGTTGCTGGAGAAAGGAGAGAAGCTGGGATTAAAATAACAGTCCAGGTCGAAGATCCAATTCTGAATTAGCATTTTACAAATGCTATCCCTTCTTTCCAATTTCTTTAAGCAAACTGTGATTTATTATGGCAATTCCTCTCCCTTTCAACTGTATGATCTGTTGTTGATTAAATTCAGCAAGTATCCTAGAGACACTTTCACGGGAATTACCCGTAAGGTCTCCCAGTTCACTTCGGCTGAGCGGCAGGTTAAAGGTCTTACTTAAATAAATTTCATCAGCAAAAAAGAGCAGTGCGTCAGCCACCCTTCCCGCACTATGCTTCTGCAGCTGGTTTACACAACGGTGATAATACGAGAGCTCCTCTTTACACAAGTCCAGTATGATCTCGTAGGCAAACTCGCTATTGTTTTCAATAAAATGACGAAAGGTTCTGATATCTACAAAGCAAACAGATACATGGGTCAGGGAAGTGGCGGAATAATTGTTCACCTTATCCCCCAGGGTTGTTGGAATACCAAGATAAGTGGGTCCTTTTGCTATTTTTAGTATCTGATCTCTGTCCGGGCCTTTGATGTGAACTTTTACCAGGCCGGTCCGGATATAGATTATATTTGAAGAGAGTGCATCCTGCTTGAAAATGATTTCGCCCTGCAAAAAATCTACGGAAACGCAACTGTGTTCCAGTTCTTCTATCTCGCTTTCCACGAGTTTGTTAGCGGCCAGCGATTTACTCTGACAATGTTTGCATATATCCATCCTGCTGAATTTCCGATGTTACAATGCACAATCACAAATGTATAAAAATGATTAGGAATGTGATACATATCACATTTTAATATATCAACTCTCACAGCAGGATGATTGGAACTCATGATTTGTAATGATAGCTTCGTTATGTGAATCAATTAACAGTAATCTAAAAAGAAGAAAAATGGTAAAAAAACTAACATTAGCACTGTTTTCCGGCAGCGTGGATAAACTTACAGCAGCCGGTGTGATCCTGGGTGGAGCCGCCGCCGAGGATATGGATGTGGAGATCTATGTGCTCCTGCAGGCAGCATTTGCATTTAAAAAAGAGAATGCAATGGTAAATGACCGTGTGTCCGAGATCACCGATAAAAAAGATGATTTCCTGGCTTCACTGAAACGGCTTAATACTCCGCATTGGACCGAGGCATTTCGCACTGCCAAGGAGATGACCAGTGTAAAGATCCACATCTGTGGTTTTGCCGGAAAAGTCTGGCATGGCGAAAAGCTGGAGGATTTTGTTGACCTGGCCGATGATATTTGCGGTATCGGGGAGTATATGACTTCTGCTGAGACTGCAGATATCAACCTGTTTATTTAAACTTTAAAACCATACGAAAATGAGTACAGAAAATCTAAAGAACATTACAGCAGACAAGGTGGTGGATGCACGGGGAACTTCCTGCCCGGGACCATTGCTTGCAGCGAAAAAGGCCATCGGTGAAATTGAAAAAGGAGAGGTCATGGAAGTACTTTCAGCCGATGAAGGAACAAGGCGTGACATTCCGAAATGGTGTATGAAAAAGGGATTTGAATACCTTGGGACTGTAGAGGAAGCGGGCTATTTCAAAATTCTCTTAAGGAAGTAGAGATGACAATTGGAAAAGTAAATGATGGCCCGAGGATCCTGGTTTTTTCAACCGAAAAAATTTCCGATCCTGCCATTGACATGGCAGGCATGTTAAAATTACATTATCCACCCACTGTCTATACCATTTCTGTACCCTGCTCAAGTGCCATCAAACCCAGATGGGTATTGCATGCATTTGAGCAGGGATTTGACGGAGTATTTATAGCGGCAGATGGCACCGACTGTCCCTATGGGGACTCCTGTACCGAGAAGACCGGAGAACTTACCCGCCTGACTCAGGAAATGATGAAGGAGAAAGGTATGGACCCCGCCCGCCTGAAAATGGCTGCCATATGTTCTGTATGCAGTGAGGCCTTTATAAAACATGTGAAAAGCTTTGTGGAAAAATTAATGAAAACACCAAACTGATTTATATGGAGAAGCGAGAGAGACTGGTATATGACGTACTTGTTGTGGGAGGCGGTATTGCCGGAGGTGAATCGGCTCTGAACCTGGCAGGCCTCGGTTACAGGGTCCTGCTGGTTGAAAAGGAGTTATCCATCGGGGGAAAAATGATTTTACTGAGCAAAGTCTTTCCTACCCTGGATTGTGGGGCATGTATCACAACCCCAAAAGTGTCTGAAATTGCCCGGCACACCAACATTACCGTCTTTACCAGTACCAGTACATCCAGTATCACCAGGAAGGGGGAACACAATTTTGAGGTTGAACTGGTCAGGAAACCCAGGTATGTTCATATCGATGATTGCACTGGATGCCAGTTGTGTGAAGAGGCCTGTCCGGTCAGTATCACCGATGAATACCAGTATGGACTGGTCGGTCGTAAAGCCGCTTATATACCATTCAGTATAGCCAGTCCGCGTGCAGCCGCTATCGATATTGATAACTGTACGCTATGCGGGGCGTGTGAGCGTGTCTGTCCCACCAAATGTATCGATTTTACCCAGGAGGAAGAGCACCTTTCACTGACGGTAAAATCTGTGGTGGTGGCCACCGGGTTTGAACTTTTCGATCCTGTGAAAATTCCACGGTATGGATTCGGAAAACTGAAAAATGTGGTTACCTCCATGCAGATGGAGCGACAGTTAGCCCCCACCCGTCCTTTTAATACGATCCTGAGACCGGGGGACGGCAAGATGCCCGATAATATCGCTTATGTATTGTGTACCGGATCTCGGGATAAGTCGGTGGGCAATCCGATTTGTTCCCAGATCTGCTGTATGTACTCCATCAAACAGGCACAATTGTTAATGGGTTCCCTGCCCATGGCTGATATCACCATTTATTATTTGCACATCAGGGCTTTTGGGAAAGGATTCAATGAGTTTTATGCCCAGGCCCAGGATATGGATGTTCAATTTGTAAAGGGAAAAGTGGGTAAGATTACTGAAAAGGAAAATGGGAACCTGCTGCTAAGGGTTGAAAATATTGAGGAGGGAAAGGTCATTGAAGCTGAGCACGATATGGTGGTGCTTTCAGTGGGTATCCTGCCCAATCTGGACCTCACAGAGAGTTTTAAGAACGAAAGTCTGGCACTTGACCCGTTCAATTTTGTTGATCAGGCAGATATGATGGCAAGTCCTGCAAAAACCAGCATCGATGGGGTTTTTGTTGCGGGGACCGCTTCCGGTCCGATGGATATACCCGATTCAATCCTGTCGGGCGGAGCTGCTTCAGCTGAAACAACCAGTTATTTGAGGAGGAACACGAAATGAATAAGAAAATAGGTGTATATGTATGTCATTGTGGGGGGAACATATCTGATTATGTGGATGTTGAAAAAGTTCGCACTTCCGTGGAGAGTGATGAAGGTGTCTGCCTGGCAAAAACAACTATGTTCGCCTGCGCAGATTCCAACCAGCAGGAGATGGTGGATGATATCGCTGATCAGGAGATGGACGGAGTGGTGGTGGCCTCTTGTTCCCCCAAGCTGCATCTGTTAACATTCAGGGCTGTAACCGAAAGAGCTGGGTTAAACAAGTACAATTATGTGCATGCGAATATTCGCGAACAGGTGTCATGGGCACATTCGGACAATAAGACCGGAGCTACTGATAAAGCCATACGCATTGTGAAGGCTGCCATAGCCAAAGTCCGGGAAGCTGAACCGCTGGAACCGCTGATGGTGAAGTCAACAAAGGCGGTTGCAGTCATCGGTGCGGGAGTGGCCGGAATCAGGGCAGCCATTGAACTTGCCGAAGCCGGATCGGATGTATATGTGATTGAACGTGATCATTTTGTGGGAGGGAGGGTGTCTCAATGGGATAACCTCTGTATGACCGACGAGACTGGCAAAGAGCTGGTTACAAGGTTATATGATAAAATGATGAAGCATCAGAATATTACACTGTATACCGGTGCTGAAGTGGTGAAAAATTCCGGCAGTGTAGGTAATTTTAATCTAAAAGTTACATTGCGTCCCCGCTATATCAGGTTCGATTGTAACGAAAAGGATTTAATGAAGGCCATTGACGTCTGCCCGGTGGAGGTTCCCGATGAGTTTAATTTTAGCATCACCAGTCGCAAAGCCATCTACCACAACTACCCCAGTGAATACCCCCACCTTCCGGCCATTGATATGGAGAACTGTACCAGGTGCGGAGAGTGTGAGAAAGTATGCTCACACATCGATTTCAGCCAGAAAATAAAACAGGTCGATCTAACGGTTGGTTCCATCCTGATGGCCACCGGCTTTGATCCATATGAACCTCCTGAAGGAGAATTTGGCTATGGTATTATTGAGAATGTAGTCACACTGCAGCAGTTCAAGCGCATTGTTCACTACTGTGACAACACCTTGCAGTACCATGGCAAAAAGATAGAGCATATTGCATACATCTACTGTGTGGGTAGCCGGCAGATTGATGGGGAGAACAAGTATTGTTCCCGTTATTGTTGCACCACCAACATTTACACCGCCATTACGGTGAAGAAGAAATATGTGGAGATTCATAATTACCATTTTAACCGGGGAATCCGTACCTATGGTAAGCAGGAGACCCTCTATGATGAATCTTCAAAACTGGGTGATATTTATTTACAATCCTTTGAAGATGATCCACCTGTGGTAGAATTGCAGGATGGGAAGACCGTGGTAAGGATCAATGATATTTTAACAGGGCACAAATCCCTGGATGTGGAGGCGGACCTGGTGGTGCTCGTCACGGGGATGGTGCCCCGGAAGGACAATGCAACGGGAGAGCTGCTAAAAGTTCCCAAAGGCAGGGATAAGTTCTTCAATGAGATCCATATGAAATTGCGGCCAGTGGAGACGGTGATCGATGGAGTGACCATTGCCGGTGCCAGCCAGGGTCCGAAAAATATCATGGAATCCATGAATTCAGCCTTATCTGCAGCGGCCAAATCATTTTCACTGGTTGATTCCGGGGAGCTGGCGCTGGAACCGATTGTGGCCAGGGTGGATCAGGAGAGCTGTGAATGGTGCGGAAAATGCGAAGCGGCGTGTCCCTTTAGCGCACTTTCAAAATTGGAAATTGAAGGAAAAACAGTGGTACAGGTCAATGAGACCATCTGCAAAGGTTGCGGGATGTGTCTGCCGGTTTGTCCCGTTGACGCCATTGAGCTTACTGGCTATTCCAATAAAGAAATCGAATCTATGATAGATGCTTTAATCCCAAACATTTAAAGGAACAGAGATGGAAGTTGAAAAAGGTAAAACAGCAAAATACCTGAAAGAAAAACGTCCGGTTCCCAAAGAGGTAACCCAGCAATTGAAGGATTTTATAAAGGCAAAAAAGAACCTGATAAATGCACTGAAGGAGAAAGAAATGACCGTCCCCCAGCTGGCGGAAGAACTGGGTCTTCCTGCCGATAAGGTATTATTTCAGCTGATGACACTGCTAAAATATGGTCTTGTTGAGAGCGGTGATCCTGATGATATGGACGAATATTTTTATTATAAACTGAAGAACAATGACCCGAATAAATCCTGATTTCACCTCCGAGTTAAAAAAATATGGTGTATTTGATGCCAATGCCTGCTATAATTGCGGGAACTGCACTGCGGTATGTGCGCTTTCCGACCAGGAGAACTCCTTTCCCAGGAAAATGGTAAGGTACAGCGTACTCGGACTGGAGGAGGATATACAGATGTCACTTGATCCCTGGCTCTGCTACTACTGTGGGGAGTGCACCACTACCTGTCCCATGGAGGCCGAACCGGGGGAATTGATGATGTCGCTGAGACGGTGGCTGACTGCAAAATATGACTGGACCGGATTATCGGGATTACTTTACAGGTCCGTGACAGTATCTGTTATTGCTTTCATATTGCTGGCTATCGGGGTCATTGGGTTTGCAGCATTGCATGATTTTAACCCTGAGCAGGTTATGCATTTTGGTCACTATTTTGAAATGAGTGCCATCGGGGGAGTCCTGTTATTCATCTTGCTTCCCAATATCTTCCGCATGTGGAGACTGACGGTTTTCAGGCCCGACGGCAAGCTTTCTGTAAAGGCCCATTTTAAAGCACTGGGCGAATTGATTGTACATATGTTTACGCAGAAAAGGACACTGGGTTGCGATGACAGTCAGGTTCGTTGGTTAGAGCATCTGATCCTGGTCATTGGATACCTGGCGCTTCTTTTCACCACGGTGTTCCTGGACTGGTTTTTAGCTGAGAGCCGGACGGTCATCGTGCTGGGCTATGCCGAGAGTACAGTGATCTTCGTGATTACCTTTCTGTTTGTACTGGCCCGTATCACAATGAAGAGAGAGGTCAGCAAACATTCCCATCCCAGCGACTGGCTCTTTGTAATATGGCTGTTTATGTTGGGCCTCTCTGCATTTGCGGTTCGACTCTTCATTGATCTGCAGATTCTGGAGGAAAACTTCTGGATCTACCTGGTTCATCTTATCATTATGGTCCAGTGGGCACTCATTATTGTTCCGTTCGGGAAATGGACCCACTTCCTCTACCGTTCATTTGCCATGTATTTCAGAAGGATCAGGGAGATCTGATGCAACAGCTGTAGATTCGGCTACAAAGGGATGTTTGCATCTTATGAAAACTTCCCTGGAACTGAAAGGCGGACATTGGAGCATCTGTAAACAATTATTCCTCGTCTATTTTCACTGAAAAGGGCCATCCGGTAAACTGTTTGGCTCCCTTTTCCAATACAAATACATCCCTTGGCCAACATTCGAAGGTTACTTCCCGGATTGTGATTTATCCCTGGCTGTTCGTCTTCAGGCCACCACCAGCGTTTGTAATAGGTATTCACACTGGCCGGTACTATAAATGCCCAGGGTCCATCGCGGAATTCATCAATCCTTCCAGGTCGATGGATGTTGGATCATATTCGGGATTTGGGATATGATCTGGCCGCGGCCCCTGTTAAGGGATCTTACCTTTGGGTCCTGACTCGAATTTCCGGTCCTCAATAATGGCAAAGTCCACCTCACCCACAACCAGGTTGGTGTAATACACACCAATACCCTGACCAACGGGAGTTGGATCAAAAGGATCGATACAACGCAATTCCGGGGCGGGGTGCTTGTCAGTTCCGGTTGGGATGACCCCCAATGCCATCCTGAAAGGTGGTCACTGGTGACTGGAGTGCATATCCCCACCCTGGAACTATGAAGAGATCTCCGGAAAAAGCAAGTTTGCTGGTCAGGTTAATCCCCACCGATCTTCACCGTAACCGGCCAACCGGTGTACTGCTTTGCACCTTTATCCATCACATCCGCATCCCTGGGCCAGCTTTCGAAGGTGACCTCACCGGCAGATTTGTTAAACCTGATCAGTCCGAAACCTGCACCGTCCAGGGAACCTTCAGGATTGGCATAAGCCACCATGGTGATCCTGTTATCAAAACCATCAAAATAATCACCGGTCCATGGCAATGGGTTTTCCGGATCATGGTTCATACCCGGCATTTCATCCTCGGGCCACCACCATCTTTTATAGTAATTCACGATGGATGGAACCAGGAATGTCCAGGGTCCGTCCCTGAATTCTTCAATGCCATGCTGAACCAGAGTTGTCAGATGCTGATCTCCTCCGATCTGAACAGCATTGGCTTTTTTTATGGCCCTGAGTGCTTTGTTTCGCCCGGTCTGAGGCCATCCGTTCGAATCCATGTCAGCATATAACCGGTTTTCTATACGTCCATGCAAATGTGCAGTTCCGCCAAAACCTGTTTGCGATAACACAGCCTTCATGTCAACACCTTCATCCTGACCTGCCCACTGATCCAGGAATTCCAGTTGTCGTTCACCCAGCAGTACTAGACCTTCCGCGTCCAGGGATGCCGGGTCGTAATCCGGATCGGTGATATGATCGGGTCGCGTACCCTGTTCCGGGATCTTGCCCATGGGCCCTGACTTGAACTTGCGGTCTTCAATAATCGCAAAATCGATACCTCCAACAATCAGGTTCGTATAGTATACACCAATCCCCTGTCCGATGGGAGTAGGATCAAACGGATCGGGCAGATGGCTGGTCTGGCAACGCTCCACCATTTTTACATATTCATGGTGATAGGTATATCCCCCGTCACTGGAACCGCTTGCACGGGAGATTTTACCACTCTCCCCCCATAAATTACCCTGTCCTACATCATGGTCATCGGGGATGGTGATGCAGGGCCTTGTCCGGAAGATTTCTCTGAATTGCATTCCAAATAACAGCCATGCTGCAGTATGTTCCTTGTGGTCATAAGACTGGTCTCCTGAAAAAAACAGGATATCCGGATCCAGGGTTTTGATATTCCGGACATAATCTTCCCTGCTACCACGGTCCTTATTGCTGTTACCGGTGAATGCGGCCATCACAATTTCTTCTTTATCTTTCGGGTCCTTCCTGATCAATCCTTCAAATAGGGCCTCTTTACCATGCCTGATCCGATAAGGGATATCAGCAGAGGTATCCCAGTTCTCCACCCGGAACAGGGCCGACCAGCCGATATCATTCACCTGCTGTTTCTGAATCTCTTTCCAGGTATCATCCTTTTTAATTTCCAGCCCTACCTCACGGGTTTCATCCGGGTATAGTGGGAATAACTGTGCGTTGAGCTTCAGGGTGTTGTTTGAAACAGTGTAGATCCCAAAAGCCACCACATCCTCCCTTTCAACTTTCACATTAATGATCGGGTTAGGTGCCCGGTTCCACCAGTCGTTGGTAGAAATGGTATCAAGATTTTCAAAAGGGGCCAGCAAAGGTGGTTCCAAATCGGTGTTGCATCCAAAGGAGAGAATGGTGAGGATGATCAGGATAGAGTGGATTAAATAGGAGGGAAGTTTTTTCATAATGAGAGTTTTGTTGGTTGAGTAATTTCTAAAATTAACTGATCAGATTGAAAGATTGGCGTAAAGCAACGATAATCTAAAGTTCAACACATAAAAAGTAACATGTTAACCCAACTTGGGCTTTTTAC
>JAGLOO010000070.1 GCA_023138875.1 Bacteroidales bacterium | reverse complement strand
GATTATCCGTGAATAATATCTTCTTTCCCAGATATGTATCGGTTAATCCTGCAAATTCCTCCCCGTCCAGTGAGTACCTTATCAGAGGTGTGGTGTTTTTCTCTTGGTAATCCACTTTGATCAGCTGTTTCATGTACTGTCGTTTCAGTATTTCCTTTACATTTTTCTCAACTGAAACTTTTGTGGGTTTCTTGCCCCGGGTAATGAGGCCCTCTGCCCTGTCTGCCAACCGACGGCTTAGTTCAGAAAGTTTTCCCTGGCATCTTTCAAGATCATTGTACAATGTCTTGAGCTGATCATTGTACAGGTTCTGATTGAAAGTTACAATCACCGTTCTTTGTTCTCCATAAACCTCCTTTTCCACACGTAAAGCCTTCAGGCTCTCTAATTGCGAGTGGCCGGTTGATTCAAATCTCTCGTCCATATTTGAGATGGATGTCAGTTCTTTATGATCATTCAGTTTTAATGACCCTACAAAGTGAAAGGGTGATTGATCAATCTCACCAATCGCTTCCGGGGAATTATTCCCTTTGTCAAATACAATGGTCATCGTTGATCCCGCTGTGATCTTGTCTTTAAAAGCGGCCTTAAATCCAGGCAGGATCTCTTTGAACTTCGTCGCATCATGTATATTGCCCTGGTACACATCAAAATATAGTGGTAAATGATTCTCCTTTGAACAAAACAGCGCATAGTTCACCTGCCGTAAATTCGATCTGCCCTGCTTGTTCTTCCCTCGCTGAGGTATGCTACAGCGCTGATTGAACGTACTGATGAATGTGTAGAAATTTGTTTCATCAAAGGCTACACTCGAAAGATCAATATGAGCGGATGACAGCGCACTGTTTAATACCTCTAACCAGACCGGTACGATCTTCTCTTCCGGAATCAGATTCATATGATCCCAGAAACGCTGGGAGGTTAATTGTTCTTTCTTTATGCCGGAGAAATGATTTAATAATACTGTGTTCTTAAACCACGACCACATGCTCCGCTTACTTACCGCTTCCAATCCACGGTTTACGGCAGCGATTAACAGGTACTCCCCGATGCTGAGCCCTTGCTTCCTTTTAGGGAGCATACAGTCAACCTTTTCAACAAGTTGGATCTCTTTTGCTAAAGAAAGATATGATGCCACACCCCCTAATTCAAACAAGACAGCATGGTCCGGTGCAAGGAGGTTGCCTTCAACAGCATCCATGATCCTGTCTATGGTTCCCAGGTACTTCTGCCACTTCCTGCGTGACTTACCGTCCTTCCAGACCCTCTGCTCTGCATAGTAGTAAGTCTTCCCGCTTATTTTCTTGTGCATGATATAAGCCATAGCGAACCCTTTTTGTTATTTAGGGAGCATGTTACGAATAATATCAACGCAAACCCAGTAAAACAAAGGGCAAATACTAACACTTTATGAACATAAATTTAGGGGGCATGTTTCAATCGACGCAATCGGCTAACCGTCAAATGATTATCTTAGGTGTGGTGTCGTAACCCGGAAACTCGGGCTAGGTGAACCTGGACCACAAGGAGAACCTGGAGATACAAAGTGGGAAACAGTTTCTGAAGGGATATCTTACAACGAAGGATTTGTTGGAATAGGGACCAGTGAACCGTGGGTTCCTCTATCAATTGTAGATAACAGCAGTACTATTGGAATACCTGAAAATACTCATTTAGCCGCATTCCACAGGAATTATAATGGACAAATAGCCAAATATGGAATTTATGCTTATCCAAACGTGACAGAAATACCCGAATATTTAAGAAGCTCAATTATGCTCTACGCCTCAGAAGATGCCAAGAACTTGAAGATTGTTGCAAGACCAGAGGGAGGAAGCATTCAATTTAATACAAATGGTTGGTTTGATGAATCATCAGAAAGAATGAGAATTACCTCTGAAGGATATGTTGGTATTGGAACAACCGAACCAGAGGAATGGCTTTCCGTAGAAAGCAGCAAAAACTCCATTAGCACAATTGAAAATACCAGATTGGCATATTTCGATCGTACTTTTGATAATAGCAGTGCGAGATTTGAAATCTATGTGTACCCAAACACAAGTAATATTTCGGAATATATGAGAAGTTCTGTTATGTTATATTCTGGCTTAGATGCAAGAAACTTAAAAATTGCTTCCCCACATTCAGAAGGTACTATTCAATTTATCACCAATGGTTGGATTAACGAATCCTCTGAAAGAATGAGAATTACTAGTGTTGGAAATGTAGGAATTGGTATAACTACTCCTGGAGAGAGACTTGATGTTAATGGAAATATCCATGTTGAAGGAAAATTGATTGTTGATGGGGAAATTGACCGACCAGGACACGTCATTGGTGAGTCATTTGGAGGTGGAATTGTTTTTTATGTAACTCCAGGTGGTAAACATGGTCTTATTGCTGCCAAGCAGGATCAATCTTCTACATCTGATTGGTATGGTGCCCAAGATGATATTACTAATCCTGTTAACCATGATGCTCTAGGGAAAGAGTATACAGACTGGCGACTTCCAACCAAAAGAGAACTTTCTCTCCTATATACCGAAAAGGATGCAGTTGGCGGTTTTGGAACAGGTAATTATTGGTGTTCAACAGAGCTTGATTATACAACTGCATGGTTTCATAATCTTGACACAGATAGCCGTAGCACTATTGGTAAAAACAACCTGTTTTCAGTACGGTCCATAAGATCTTTTTAATCCATTTGAGCTATTTATATGTCATTGCTGAATCGGTATAACCCTTAGCATATGATAGGGAAACGCAATGGGGAGATTAGCCATTATCCTTAGAAAAGTACTTTCGAAGCTTTCCATTTAGCACTTCAGAACGAAATTTTTCTTATGAATCATTTTCTATAATCTGATCACGATCCATCCTTGCATCAATTTCTTGAAGCATATTTTTAATAGCAGCATCTACATCAAGTGGGACTTTAGAAATTGAACTTAGTGCCTCAATTGAGTCATCTTTAATCCTCTGGTTGATTTTTAAGAATTATTGCCGAAATATTGATTTGCAAAGTTCTGCTATGGCATAGAAACAAATAGCAATATAAACCCAATCATTAGTGCTTAGCATATTTCCAACAAGGGTTTCCAGTTTTTTGAAATCAGTAGCAACAAAAATCAAATCATCGTTTCTATAACCATGAGCATAAAACATATTTCTTACTTCTCGGAGTTTTGGCCATCTATTATTGAGATCCTTAAATATTGGATTTATCAACTCAATAAATGATGTCACTTTTGCTTCAATCAGAGGATCATCTTCGAATTGTATTTTCTTCTCTCTTAGATTGTAATATTCTTCCCAGAAGATTCTTATTTGTATAATTAGCTGTGAACGTAATATATACTCGTATTTAATATAATCCGGGTTGTCCGTTTTGATCATCTGGCTAATTGTTGTTCGATATAGCTTTGTTAACTCGTTAATTTGACCACCAGTCGTCATAAAAACAAATACAGATTCTCCAATTGAAGCCATGATGTTACAGTGCCAACGCACATAAATCCTGTATATTAGTGCAGTACTAACAATTTTAGGGGATATTAACACTGAATATTGCTCAAATCTGTGAAAACAGGGAGTTAATGAACATCTGGTGATATATCACCCTGATTTGTTGATTGTATGCTATTAGATTACTGAATATTACGTCCAAACATAATGATTTTTGCTAAAACACAAAAATCTGGGCGAAATGAAAATATCCCTTCATCAATACTTTAGTCAACTACCTGACCCACGTATCCATCGAAACAAGAAGCATCTGCTGATAGACATTATCATACTGACTATTATAGCAGTGCTTTGTGGAGCTGAATCCTGGGACTCTATCGAAATGTTTGGTAAATCAAAGAAGGATTTTCTCTCTAAATTTTTAAAGCTTCCTAATGGTAAGCCTACGGTGAAGTACATCTTTTCTGGGAGGTAACCCTCCAGAGAATTATAAAAGGCGAATATTGAAGAGAAATAAATAATAGTATATTTGAATTACAATCAAAATTAATAACGTCCAGTAACTGGTAAGGTTAGAAAAGGGCCAAAGTTCAAAGGAACCCAATGAATCCACATCGATTTAATTTTATAGAACAAAAAATAACAGAAGATTTATCTGATAAAACAGTTTTAGAAGTTGGCTCAAGAATTGTTACGGGCTCTATGAGAGGATATATAGAGTCGTTAAATCCAAAAGAATATATTGGTATAGATATAGTATCAGGCGAAGGAGTTGATCTAATACTCGATGTACATAATTTAGAAAATCATTTTGGGAAAAATGTATTTGATATTATCATATGTTCAGATACACTTGAACATATAGAATACCTGGAATCAGCAAGCTTAAATATGCATAGTGTTTTGAAAATTGGTGGCAAACTTATTTTGTCAGTTCCAACAATGGAAACACATTATCATGGATTTCCCCATGATTACTGGCGAATTACATTAAATGATTTTAAACATCTGTTTAATTTTATGAAAGTCTTAGGAGCATATGATACAGAAGGGGCCTGTATAATTTTGGAGAAACAATCTGATCATTTTTATTTTGATTCAAATTATCCTATATATTCTATACTCAGGGGCAAACCAATTGTTAAGCATAACATCATTGATAAAAAGCTATTAAGCTCATACAGGAAAAATATAGTAGCGTTAAGAAAATTTTTTGTCAAGTACACCCCAATATCAATAAAAAAAATAATCAGGAAAATAATTAAAATTTAATAATTAAAGAGGCCGGGAAAACCAATGGGTTTTTCAGGCTTAACTACTTAGGATTTATTTGCTCCCCTCTTTGGAATTATATCTTTATTATCTGACAGGTTTATTTATATATCACCGGATATTGTGGCCAACCTGGTTGAATACCCATTTCCTGACACATATGATCATATCCTTGCATTTGAAGTTTTTGAGCATATTCCTTTTCACAAGTTCACTGAAATACTCCCTAAACTGAGAAAAACAGCCAGAAAAAACTTATTCATGAGTGTTCCCCGTAACTATAAAATCTGGTTTCACGCAGAACTGAAGACACCATATTTCCAAAATGTTGCGGTAACTATAAAAACCAAAAGACGGAAAATTATCACCAGCAATCATTTCTGGGAGCTGGATTATAAAAATCACAAGTTGAAGAACCTGGTTGGGATCATGAAAGTTGCCGGACTTGAATCCGTAACAATAGAAAAAGTTAAGCTTGTGGTTTTTTTTCAGTTAAAACCCAGACCCCAGTAGTGCAGTGGCCCTGAATTTCTATTTGAATCTGGAATCTATCGTTCCTCAAGGAGTTGGCCTGAATAAAGGGCTTCTATTTCGCATAAATTCAGGGCCCGGTTATATATATATACTTCATCCATCACTCCATTCAAAGCTCCCTGTATTTCGCCGGCCCAGTGATGCGATCCAAGGTTCACATGATCCACTGATGTGATAAAATTGCCGTCGTTGGGAAAAATTCCTGAGCAATGCAGATTAGCATCTATATAGATTTCCATTTTTTTCAACTCGTCCACCCTGGCTACATAGTGGTGCCAGCCGTTATTCACAACATAGTCGCATTGAAGGTGTTCTATTTCATCAAGCACGTTACTTCTCATATGAAGTAATACATTTCCATTGAATTCTCCCCTGAAATAAATGGTAGAACGGGCACTCTGCGGAAAAGAATCATCATCCCTCTGTTCAAAAAATGAGTTGCCACCATAGTCATCCAGACTCTGGCCATTGATCTTTACCCACATACAGATGGTGAAAGATTTTGAGGTGATCAGCGGGCTGTTATTGTTTAGATTGATGTAATCATTGGTCCCGTCAAAAAGGTATGCACTGTTCGGATTTCCATACCGGTCGTTGGTAAGAACAGGCCCTTCAACCTGTGTGGATACATCATGACCACTTTCATCTAAAGCACTCCCGTTAAACGGAAGCAGCAGGATGAGTTGGTCTTCAAGATCAATTTCCTGGGCAGTAACCCGAACGCTTAACAAATTCAAGCAGAGGAGAAACAGGATTGGCCCAATCATGGATCGATGAAATATTCTAAAATTCTTTTGCATATTTACCATATCAATCCCTTTTCAAATAAACATAACCTTTGTGTTTCCCCGATAAACCCGGGGTTACAAGTACATACCAGTAGGTATCTGACGGAAGGGGATTATTGTCCTTATCGGTTCCATCCCATTCGTTGTTATATTCCTCACTCCTGTAAAGTTCTTTTCCTGAACGGTTAAAAATGATCAGCGAACTGTATGGTGGCAGGCCCTCAATCACAAAATTGTCATTGACTTCATCCCCGTTTGGAGTAAATACATTAGGTATTTTAAAGTCACCTGGAGGAACTGGATCATCCTCGAACTGCAATATAAACAACTCCACGGCCGGACAGCCGGAAGTGGAGGAAAGTAAGTTACATGTATATGTCCTTGAAATATTGCTGTTCACCTCAGGAGAGCGACAATCGTAACAGGAAAGGCCCGTATTGGGGGTCCAGGAGTATGAGCTGCTTTCACTGGCCTGCAACGTTATTGGCAGATCTGATGTATTGTAAGTTTCATTAAGCACTACGGTGGATTCAACAATTACATCTTCGAGTATAAGGTTATCAATGAGCATATTCCCCGGAATGGTTGAAGCAGCTGACAATCCAATCTCAAGTAGAAGGAATTGAATTTCCTCTTCCGGTTTTATGTTATAGGAAAATGTTTCCCATCCCTGGTTTGTGACATCGGGGATTGTCACCATCAATATTCCTTTCTCTGATACTGAATTGCTTCCATAAATCCTCAGTGATACAGTTGATGTATAGTATTTGAATCCTTCCCCGGTTACATAATGCCCCAAGTCATCCCGGGAGGCAAGGTCCAGAGAAAGGGTATAACATGAACCTGCTTCCAGCGGCTTCAGTAATTGTGCCTGGCAATTTTCCACACTGTTGGAATGGGAACTCAGGGACCCCCTGGCAACGAGTGTTATATAGGTGTCCCCGTCGGATGCAGGAAAATCATCACATTCAAGCGGTTCGGTATCCGGAGTGCTATAGAGATCAAAAGGAACCCAGTCCGGCGGAGAAAGGGATAATCCAGGGGGGCCTTCAAAAGAAGAATTGGATAAATACTGCGCCAGCATAGAAGTGGATTGTAGTGCTATAATGATCAGGAAAATATACTTTTTCATTGTTGCTAGTTCATGACATTTCAGAAAATCAGAATCCTTCTATTCGACGCATCCCCAGGTTCAGACCTATATGCAAACCGTGCGTGCCAGCACTATATTTGATAACCGGGGAAAGATTGGCTTCATAGTAGTATGCAAGGTAAAACTGCCGGACTTTTAGTCCTCCCATCACCGCAAGGGCTTTATAGGACCGATAGGCCAACGTCACCCAGTGAATGTGCTGGAAATAGATCTTTGCCTGCAGGTCAAATTCAAATTCTTCGTAATCCAGGTACCTGAAGTGTATTGAAGGTTCGATTTTAATGTCCTCCATGCTTCGGAACAGGTAACCCCCATGAAGAATGTAGTCCTGTTTGACATTCTCCCCTGATTCAAGTTTGTTTTCCAGTGGTATCAGGTGATTGGCAGCAAAACCAGCAAAATAGTTAGCTCCGTAATAATATACCCCAACATTAGCATTAAAATTGAAATAGGATTCATTGCCATTTCCCAGCAAGGGGTCCCCTGGGGTAATGGGATCCCAAACTGATCCATCCAGTGCTGATTGTTTTGCACTCCCCGAAAGACCAAAGGATAACCGGGAATTTGATAATGCAATGTGATATGCATATGCAAGGTTCATTCCCCTGCTGGTTACCGGCCCATTCCGATCAGAATAGATCCCCAGTCCCAGGCCAATGCGCTCCTGGGTTTTGAGATTGCTCTTGCTGATGAACATTTTGGGATTGTAAAAATCGAAATTTCCCATTCGCAGGCTCGTACTGGCCATGATGGTTCCGGGAGATTGGCTTATACCCAGCCACTGTTTTTGATAGGACAATGCAGCTACCGGGAAAAACTCGCTTCCGGCCGTGGCAGGATTCACCAATACCTGGTGAAGCGAATGGTTCCGGTATATGATGTTGTGTTGTGCAAAACAGTTTTCGACACTTAAAACAAAAGCTACTCCAAAGAAAATGTATACTATACGAGTTCCCATATAATTATTGCCTATTCTCTTCCGATTTAGTTATTCTGAAAGCGACCCTCCTGTTCATTTGTCTTCCAGCATCACTCCTGTTGTCTGACAATGGTTTTGTATAACCAAAACCTTCATAGGTAATTCTGTTTTCTGATAATCCCTTATCCAGCAAATACCCAACGACTGCCTGAGCCCGTTCATTGGATAATTTCATGTTGTACTCAAATGTACCCATATTGTCTGTATGGCCTTCGATGACAATTGACAAATCCTGAAAGATAAAAAGCTGCTCAAAAAGACGATCCAGTTCCTTATACGATTCAGGAAGGAGATATGATTCATCAAATTCAAAAAAGATATCATTCAATACGATTGAACTATCCTGATTAACCTGCCCTATTTCAATGAAAGAAGTGTCCGGACTCTCCATAGAAAGATCCGGCAAAACTTGTAATTCTTCGGTATCTTCTTCATCTTCGAGGATCTGTGTCCTGAGGGATTTTTTCATTACGCTCACCATATCAATATAGTAATAAGAGGCGCGCTCAAGCTCATGCAGATCCCATTTCTTCATCATCTGGCTTTCGTGGTACACACTTCTTTTTCGGATGGCGTTATCCGTAAGAAAATTTCCCAGTATAATCTGGGATTCGTATCCTTTTGCCCTATATATTGTTTCCAGTTTGACCCATGATATGGAGTCAAAATATGATTGTTTGAACCGGACCTGGGGCCGTAGTTCAAACATTTGCTTTTCCCTTTTGAATGAAACAGGTTCCCGCCCGAAATAGACATTGAAATTATTGATGGCAGTGGTGGATTCCGGATCTAGAGCAATCACAAGGCTTACTACATATAAAGTATCCTTCTGAAGGGTTTCTATCAGAGGAGCCTGAATAAACTCACGGACATTTTCCACTCCCCTCAGGGGGTTGGTTCTGAAACAAAAAATCCCTGCATATGCCTCGCCGTCAAATGGAAGCAGACCACCAATATACTTACTGTAATAAAACTCGGGGTCTCCCCTGGATGTGAATTCGATATAATCAGGAGTATCGTTCTTAAGACATTTCGTCCAGTTAGATCCAGAGGAGGAGCTTTGAAAATCAACCTTTTGTTCAAAAGAAGGATTGGGAACCAGGTTGGCCGACTGGGAAAAAGTAAAGGCCGAATGAAGAAGGAGGAAAGCTATTACCAGCTTACTTCTGGATAGAAAATAAATATTATAATCTCTGCTAAAAAGAGGGTGCATTCCGGCTTCAAATTTTCAATTCTTAAAATTAGAAACAATTTTGGGAATCCAGAAAGGAGTGGATTGACTTCACCATGAAGTTATCAACCAACTATTCCCGTTTCAACTTCTGGAGGATAAGCTTGTAGCTATTGGATAATGAACTATTTATATCCACAGATACCTTCAACAACAGGATTGGGATCAGGTATAATATCAAAACGGAAAGGCAAATCAGAACAGTTCGTAGAAACCAGCTTTCAATGTTTTGTAAATAAGATCCCGCCAGAAATGTGAGGATGCTGGCAGCAAGAACAATGAGAAACCGGTAATTGAATGGTTGCATTTTAAACTTAAGATATAAGAATCCCGCCCTTAACAGGTTATATATGACTGTTGACAGGAGTGACGCTATAGCAGCACCGGTTATTCCATATTTTGGAATGAAAATATAGTTGGTAATGATCACCAGGAACAACAGGAAAAAGATAAATACCGATTGATACTTATAGTATTTCGATGTGGAAATGATCATTCCATTCAATCCGGTTGCCATTTCTACCACACCGGCCAGGGACATAAACAAGATCACATATTTGCCGGCCACATATTCGGGAGGAATGATCATAAAAACCAAGTCAATGTTCAACCAGACCAGCAGGAAGATCAAACCACCGAAAATAAACTGGTTCAGGCAACTTTTGGAATAGATGGTATGAATTGTCCCGGTGTCATTTTTCTTCCAGGATTCAGCGATGATGGTGGTAGCAATTTTACCTAATGACCTTGATGGCAGGGTAATGATTGTACCGAAAAGAAACGCAATTGAGTAAATGCCGGTTGCTTCCAGGTCTATGAACCTGTTTATCATTATTTTATCAATGTTTGAAATCGCGATGGTGCCCATGCCCCCCATCAATCCAAAAAGGCTTACTCCTCCAATGGATTTCCAGAGATCCTTATTGATAAAAGAGAAATTAACCGATAGATTAAACTGATGTGTTCTGGAGAGTGAAATAATGAGGACTAAAGCTGGAATGGAAAAGAGAATGAAATATATATTGAGAAACAGGCTAAAACTAAAGGCGAAATAAGCAAAAAGAGCGATAAGGATCAGGTTTAACAACCGAAACAAAAAGTCCTTTACGAACACGCCAATCACAGCGTTATACATCACCTTGTGAAGGCTGTCGAAAAGATTATAAAACAGTGTGGCTACTGTAAACGGGACAATAAAATATATATAGTTCGCAACCAGGAATGATTTTTCAGTGTTATTCTCAACTATTCTTTCTTTGAAGAAAAAGAAGTAGGCAACTATCAGCAGGGTACCTGCCAATGCGAACAGCAAAGCCAGTGAGAGAAAACCATTATGACGTGTCTTATCATTTCGGAAATAGGGAAATAATCGAATGCTAATACTGTTAATACCCAGGCTTCCTATGTGGGCCAGGATGGCTGAAACGGCAATCAGGAAGTTAATGACACCAATTTCTTCCGGTTCCAGAAACCTGGGCCATAACAATCCGACTGTAACAAAACCAAAGGCCACACCCAGATAGGAAAAAAAGCTACCTTTAATGGTTTGTTTTTCAATTATTCCCACACTGATTATCTTTAGTCATCCATTTTGACCGGACGGCAAGTTAAATAATAATGATGAAAGGCAGGCTCACTGAATCGCAAAAACAATACGTGCTGGAGCATCTCGGGCATCATGCTGTTATCGGCAGTGAACTGATGGCCCGTTTCAGGTTTGGAGAGACCGCAGGACCCGGAACACCCTTCATCCATTTCCCTCTGTCAGAAAAAGCCCTAGACTTTTCCAGGGTGATCCGGATCGATGACATTCCGATACTGTATCCCGTTTCTAAGGAGACCGAAGCCTTCTATACCATCCAAAACAACAACCTGGTCTTTCACCATGACCTTTTAAAATCCGCATTCCACCTGTTGTCGGGTTATGAGGAGTTTAACAGTGGTGCTTCAGATCAGTACGGCAGGTTCCCTTTCAAGGAATCGATACAATATAAGCTTGGGTTCGTTGCCATGCCCATCGTTAACTACTATTTCGATATCATCCTTGAAGGACTCGAACAATTCTGTATAAAAAACCGGATCCCGTTTGATCGCACACCAGCCTTCAGTAATCCTGTTTTAATGCTGAGCCATGATATAGACAGGATAGATGCTTATCATTTTTACGAAACTTTCTTCAAATTCAAACAGCTTACAGGACTGTCAAAATCGCCTTATAACCTGGCAGGAAGGGTACAGGTAGCTTTATCATCCCTGTACTATTTTTTAAATCCATTTTCAAAGCACAATCCATTCTGGAGCTTTGATTTTTTGAATAAAACAGAATCCGATCGGAGGATAAAAAGCACCTACTATTTCCTTGAAAAGGATGAGTTGCACGACAATTCCCGGTACCGGTTCAATGAAAAAAGAATCATCAAACTGATAAGGGAACTCTCATCTGAAGGTCACGAAATCGGACTTCACGGAACCATCCAGTCATCCACCGACCAGGAAGCCATGGACCGGACGCTGGAACACCTGAAGGAAGTTTCACCTGACCCTGTGACTGGTATTCGACAACATCTTCTGAAGTTTCAGCACTCCGATACGGCGCTTATACAGGAAAATGCCGGACTGAAATACGATGCCAGCCTGGGATTCGCAGAGCATGAAGGTTTTCGAAACTCTTACTGCTGGCCTTTCAGGTTGTATGATTTCAGGAGTGACCGTCCCTCTGATGTATGGGAAATTCCACTTACAGTGATGGAAGGAACCCTGTTTTACTATCGGGAACTGGACCTGGACAGCGCCATGAGTTCCATTAAAAACCTGACAGAGGAGGTGATGAAATTCAACGGGATCTTCTCGCTGCTATGGCACAACCATTTTTTCGACGAAAAGGAAATTCCGGGCATCACAGCTTTCTATCTCCGGCTGCTCGACTACCTGAAATCATGTAACATGGAGGGCATTACGGGTAAGGAGATCCTACAGAGAATGCAGGATCAGCAAAGCTAGTGTGCTAATTAACTCGAGCTGTTAGCGAGAATAATAAAGACAAACACAACAACAATATGATAATCATAAGTAAAGAACTCAAAGAAAAGTACGATTCCCAATACTCTGATAAGACTGAGGAGTGGCGTAAAATTGGAGCTATTGGAAAGGTCGAAAATATCATTGATTTGACCAAAGGTTTTCCATTCAACAAGATTATTGATATAGGTGCTGGCGATGGCAATATTCTTGCTCTGTTAAGTAGTAAGAATTACTGTTCAGACTTAACAGCTGTCGAGATTTCTGATAGTGCAATTCAGCAAATTAAGAAAAAGAAAATACCTGGATTATTGGAAATAAAACAATTTGATGGTTATAACTTGCCCTATGATGATAATCAGTTTGATTTAGCTATATGTTCCCATGTGATAGAGCATGTTGAACATCCAAGAAAACTATTGCGCGAAATTAAGAGAATATCAAAAAATCAAGTATTTGAAGTACCAATTGATTTTTCATTACGAGTCGATCGAAAATTTAAATATTTCAATTCATATGGACATATAAATATATACTCTCCTGCGTTATTTAACTTTCTAATGTACTCCGAAGGATTTGAAATATTGAAAAATAAATATGCTCTATATAATATGGAAGTCATTGAATTCCAGACTAAAAAATACTCTGCGAAATATTTTAAAATTGTGGTGAAAAGATTATTGTGGAAAACTATCCCAATACTAATGAAATTAAAACCGAATACATATACAGTATTAACGAAATAAATAATACACTAGATCCTTCTGTGCTTCAGGTAGAAATTGGTTAACCTGATACCGAACAGAAAGTGCCGGAGCAGGGTGGGTATAAAACCATAAAATCGTGTCATTATTTGAAACCGTTCTCTCAATCCCTTTTTGATATTATTCCCCGACAGTCCACCCTCCAGGAACTTTGAAAGGACCATGTTCGAATGATGAATAACGGGTGCATTCTTTGCAGCCCGGATCACCCAATCAATATCGGCCGAGATCTTGTATTTCAGGTTATATGTGGGGGCGATCTCCCGCTTCACGATGATGGACTGGTGACAGACCACCATTCCCTGTTTGAAAGATTTCCAGCTAAGCCGGTCGGGGGGCTTGAGCCTCCTGTCGCCAATTTCCTTCTGATCCTCATCGATGATCATGGTCCCCCCATAGATAATATCCGGGAGATCTGCCAGACCATCCACCATCTTCTGTACAGTATCCCTGCTGTAAACCTGGTCGCCCGAATTCAGGTACCAGACATAATCCCCGGTAGCTTTCTGCAGCCCTTTGTTCATAGCATCATAGAGGCCACTATCCGGTTCACTGATCACCACCGCTATCTCATCAAACCCGGAGATCACATTAAATGTTCCATCGGTGGATTCCCCATCAACTATGATGTATTCAATGTTTTTATAGGTCTGGTTTATCACGCTGAGGATAGTTCTTTCAATGTGGTCCCTGTCATTGAAAACAACGGTAATGATGGATATCTTAGGTGAAAGGAGCATTGTCAGGAGTGTTGTTCCAATAGTTTGTGATAGAGCTCCACATGTAATTCGATCGATTTTTCACGGGAATAACGCTCTTCAGCAATCCTCCGGGCATTTGCTGACAGCTCTTCATAGTGATCGGAGGTGAGCACCCATTTCATCCCCTCGGCCAGGTCTTTTCCCGACCTGTATTCCCCCAGGTAGCCATTGACTTTGTGGTCGATCATCTCAGGAATTCCCCCAGAATTAAACGCAACCACCGGTGTTCCGCAGAACAGGGATTCAATAATGGTGTTGGGCAGGTTATCCTGAAGCGAGGGGATGGCAAACAGATGGGCGGCACTGTAAAGATCTACTATTTTCCGGAGAGAGCCGGTAAAGGAGATGCGATGCGTTTTGAAAGGAAACAGATGGGTTACATCATCCCGGGATTTCCCAAAAAGTACGATTTCAATCCCATCATCACCTTCCATCTCTTTATACAACCGCTGGATGGCTTTCACAAAATAATCAAATCCTTTCAGCATATTCCCTACATTTGCTGCTCCGAACAGGATGTAATTCTTCCCGGGATCCAATCCCAGGTTCTCACAGGCAATTTCTTTCTCCGCCGGCTTAAATACCGAATGATCAATGGGATTATGGATAGTATGGACCTCACAATGTTTCAACAGGGAGCTTGACTGTGCACATTGACCAAGCCAGTTACTCGGCGTAACAATAACAAATTTCCTCTTTTGAAATATCTTCTCCTTTCTTTTCCAGATACGGTGTGAAAGGTCACCGGGATGGGGCTTTTTTAAATATGGACAATTGCCGCAATTCCGGGTATATTCCTCACAGTCGAGTGCATAGTGGCACCCCCCCGTAAAGGCCCACATATCGTGAAAGGTCCATACCACCGGTTTCCCCGAATCCAGTATCCCTTTTAAAGACCTTAGTGAGAGGAATCCTGCGTTGATCCAGTGTAAATGTATGATATCGGCTTCACGGAAATGCCTGTTGCCGGTAATTCCCTCTCCTGTATTGGCCAGAGAGAATAAAAACCGGATGGTACTGGATTTCTCATACAACAGGAATACCAGTCTTTCAATGATGAACCGTACCAGGTTTATCCATTTCTTAAGCACAGTCCCCGTGGTATGATAAGTGCTCTCCATATTAGCATCCATTTCCTGAACAAGCATGCTCACATCCACTGAGTGATCCTGCAGGGCCTCCATCAACCTGTGGGTAGCTATGGCAGCACCGCCTGTTTTCGCATGTTTACTGATGAGCAACACTTTCATCTCAGGCATCTGTCTTTATGAAGGAGATCTCTTCCCCGGAAGCAGCAACATTAAAAATCATATAACCCGCCGCATTTAAACTGGCAATTGCCTTTTTAGTCTGCTGAATACCAATATTTTCAAACCGGTGGTGGAATTCAATCAGGACCTGTAAAATGGGAACGGGTGAGGAAATAATATCTGTTATCACCTTGTATTCTGCGCTCTCAATATCCATCTTCAGGATGTCGATTCTATCATGTCCCAGCTTCCCAAGAATGGTTGGAAGCCTGTGCACCTGCAAATTGTGTGTTGTCTCCATTTGAACATCTTGCTGTCCAGGATCGGTCATTCGAAGCGATCGTAAACCGGGATCGGCAGGTTCCGTGAAAGAGACATTCCCATCCTCGTGGGCAAGGCCGAAGGGATAAAAATGGAATTTCCCAGGTACCTTTTGGTTCTCCATCCATCGGATGGAATCAGGTGAGGGATCAAATGCGTGCACATGTACCCGGAAACTCTCTATCATCTGAAGATCGAAAGATATATCCTCTCCTACCCCGAAAGAGTAAAGGATGCTATCCTCATTGATTTCATTGGGACAGAATGTCCAGTCAGCATACTTGTTTCCATAGGTCATCCTGGATCTCGTTACCTGTTTGGACTGGTAAAAATCCTTTCCCGACAAAACCTTCTTAATCCTTAATGACCTGGTTATAAAATCGTTCATATAACTATGACCACTTCAGTAAAATAAACAGGTACACAAGTTATATCTTATCTGCCAAAATCTCCGGATTTACTTATCAAATAATCCAAGATCGGATTCCATTTCCTTTACAATCTGCCTGTAATCATATTTGGAACGAACATATGCTTCGCCTTTTCCTCCAAGCCTTCCAGGCAATTCAGGCTCGTTGAGCATTGTAAGGATCTTTTCAGAAAGATCTGTCAGGTTTCCCTTTTCATAGGTCAGCCCCCCTCTCTCTAACCGCTCCTTGTTGGTCAGGTCTGATTCCATGATCACCGGTAACCTGCAGGCCTGGGCATCCAGGGCACTCAGGGTGTTTTCATTGGGGAAAACGGCAAAATCAGCCATGGAGTACCATTGAAATAGTGTGGAGACTGGTACCGCCGGAAAGATCCTTACATGGATTTGATCACTGGTGAAGTTATACTTGAAATATTGCTCAAGATACTCCTGGTCGGCCGGTCCCACAAAAAACAGGTACAAAGACTTGTTTATGCGCTTCTCAATGAATGCGATGGCCTCCAGAATAAGGTGGGGATTTTTCCGGTTGTTCATTTTTCCGGTATACAGAAGGACCATATCACTTTCCCTGAGATTCTCTTCCTTTCTGAGGCGTTTTCCGGAATCAGGGTCAAATCTGAATATGGAAAGGTCTGTACCAATGGGGGAATAAAGTATATGCTCCCTGTTTAAACCGTAATCATTCTCCAGGATCATCATATTTTCAGGGACAGTTCCAAAAACCCTGGCACCATATCGATGGATCCTTTTCCTGACAACATTTCTCAGAAACCACTGATAGATCCTGAATTTGATTCCCTCCTGGAACTGGTTCAACAGGGTGTGGGTATCGAAGAAAACCTGGTATTTCGAAAGGATCTTCTTATTTAAAATGATCCGGAGGGAGGTGTAGGATTCAATTGTATGCACATAAAGAATATCAGGATCGATGTTGCGAATGGTCTTTGTTAAATCCTTCAGCCAGATGTTGTTTTTAGACTTTCGATCCAGCACCGAAGGTACCCTGACAATGCCAACATCGTATTCCTTTTCGAATCTGCGATCGAGTGATGCAAGGTCTTCCTGACCCTCCGAAACGGTCCATAGCCTGGAAGAATCAGAGGTCAGGATGAAGAATTGGTAATGAGGGTTGTGGTATTTCGCGAAGAAATTAATCTGATACCCCATGCCCGGATGAAACCTGTCCTCTATATGTAATACCTTCATGCTTAGTAACGGTTCAGCCACTTATACCTTCGGGCATTGCTCCCCAGTTTTACCGACAGATTGATCTCATGTGATCCGTAATTAAAATGGCCAATCTCGGAAAGGGCCCAGTCAAAGGAGTACCCGAAAAAGAGGTTCTCTACCCTTATCCCGACCAGAGCAATGATGCTCTTGGTAGTTCTGTAGGACATTCCTCCCCAGAAAAGATCTGAATAATAGAGTTTGAGGGACAGATCTCCCTGGGGATTCCAATTTTCAGTGGTTTTTAGAAGGGCACTGGGCTCAAGTTCGAAATTCTGACTCAGTTCAAAACGGTACCCTCCCAAGATCCAGTAATGCCTGGAAGTTTTAAAATCAGGGATTTCATTGGCTCCAATCAGCAACGAGGTTTGTAGCAGGTTACTGACTGAGAATCCCACGAAATAATCATAACCGCGGAAGAGAACCCCAAAATCTGCATCAGGACTGTAGGCCACACTATTGAAATCACTGTTTAAAACAGGATCGCCCGATTCTCCAAAGAAAAGACTTTCGCTATAGATCCTGTACTGAAATACCTTGGCAGCCAGTCCGAATGAAAGCTGGTTATTGTTCATGATGATGTGGTACGCGTAAGTGAAGGATATCCCCGTCTTGGCTACTTTTGCATTTACATCATTGATGACATAGGCTCCCAGTCCTACACGTCCTTTCGTGCTGGGTATCAACCTATTATTCTGACGAATCGGATTATTCACAATCTTATAGGAGCGTTTCAAAAGACGCGTTTGCCAGGAGGCGGAATAAGTCTGAGGCGCCTCCTTGAATCCCAGCCATTGCTGGCGTGCGGTCGTATTAAAAGAAGTATACCCATCATGCCCCGCCATGGCTGGATTGATCATAAATCCACTAAGCAAATACTGAGAATAGAGTGGTAACAGTTGCGACTTCAACTCCACAGACCACAACAATGGCAATAAAAACAATATGTAAATGCAGGCTCGTTTCACCAGTTCATTCTTTCGCGTTTACCTCACTATGGTTACATTCCCTGTCAAAGGTGGTTCGTCATTATTCAGATCTATGATATAGTGGTACGAATCAATGGGCAATACACGTCCGTAGAACGATCCGTCCCATGGCTCATCCGCTGCATTTCCTGTATAAAGCACCATGCTTCCCCACCTGTCGAATATCCTCAATTCCACATTGGGATAGAGTTCAATTCCTTCAATGATCCAAATATCGTTGAAGCCATCCCCATTGGGCGAGAATGCATTTGGAATCACCAGGCATGAAGCATAAGTAAAACCGACATATGCCGTATCCACTGTCACACAGTTGTTCCCGTCGGTCACCGTGGCCACATAATCACCCCAGTACAGATCATTGAAATAATCCTCATTGGCGGGCAAATCCCTGTCCCAGCTGATGTGATAGGGGAAGGTTCCACCATCGATAGAGAGGTCGAGATGCCCGTCAGGTTTATCCTTACAGAATGCGTTCTCAGTATCAAAATCAAGCTCAAGCGAATCAGGATGTATCAGCTCTGCATCGGTTTCAACGAAACAGTCGTTCAGGTCCTCAATCCGGATGAAATAGGTTCCCTGCGGCAGGTTTTCAATATAGGGTCCGGTCAGCCGGCCATTCACCGTGACCTGATAGTCATCCAGAGAAACCACCGTACCACCCGTAACCAGGAACTCAAGCCGACCGGTTGAATCATTGTAACACAGCGGATCCTGCAGTTGCATGGAATAATCAATTGGATCGGGCTCGGTGATGACCACCTCAGCGCTGTCTTTACAACCGTGGTCATCTTCGATATCCACTCTGTAGAAGCCTGCCGATATGTCCACCAGGTCCCTTGTGGTAGCTCCGTTACTCCAGATATAGATATAGGGTGATGTTCCTCCTACGGGCTGCAATGAAATAGTGCCGTCAGAAGAATCAGTACACGAGATAGGTACCCCGTTATAATCGCTGGTCACCTGCAACACAACGCTGAAACGATCTGCCTCAAACACTTCGATGCTGGTATCCTTTTCACATGCATTCTGGTCGGTAATAACCACCGCATATATTCCGGCTAAGAGATTTTCAATACTATCTTCGGTCTGTCCGTTGCTCCAGAGGTAGCTATAATCGGGAATTCCCCCTGATACTCCCATATAGATTCGCCCCGTTTCAGTATCAGCACAATAAGCACTGTCAGAGCTAAGGTTATCAACCACGAGGGCGGTGGGCTCATTCAGAGTGAAGGTCCACGTCGAATCACACCCATTGATATCGGTGATCAGCACCATATATGTTCCAGCTCCGATATCGTACTGATTCATGGAATCAGGATCCCATGCAGAACCATTGATTGACGACCAGGCATAGGTATTGTTGAGGGAATCTGCTCCTCCGGCTGGAATCAGCACTATGCTTCCGGAAGTGTCTCCATAACAAGCAATTGCAAAATCATGGTATTTTGGAATAATTGAATCCAAATCCAACAGATTGGGTTCAATAATTGTAAATGATGTATCCAGAATACATCCAATGCTGTCGGTGATTGTGAGATTGTAGGTTCCGGCCACCAGGTCGTATTGATCCTGCTGGGTGTCATTTGGCAGCATCATTGCTCCCGTATTCCAGTCATAATTATGTCCGAGTATTCCTCCCGACGATGAAATCTCAATGAAACCGTCACTGTCTCCATTACAGGTAATGCTCCAACCGTTCAGGTCCCTTATGGAATCTTTTTCCATAAAGATCTCTGTTGGTTCAATGAGCGTGAACTCGGCAGTACCAACGCAATTTTCTATATCTGTCACAATCACCTGGTAAGTCCCTTCGCTCAGAGAATCCTGTATACTGTCTGTGGGAACCAGATGCGGATCCGGTCCTCCGGACCAGAGGAAATCTAATGGATAATCTTCTGAACGACTACCTGTTACCTGGATATCTATAACTCCATTATCGGCTCCGTAACAACTAATATCAACAGTATCATGGTATGGTTTGGGATTTATCCTGGTAATCGTAAATGTATCCGGTTCACTTAAGGTCACCATTCGCACTCGCGGATTATAGCATCCTTCGTCATCAAATGCAGTCAGTCCATAAATCCCTGCCGGCAAGGATCCAACATGCAAAGCACATCCTTCACACGGGATATCCCCTACAAAAACTGTATCAAGCGAATTCTCATCGGATACCTTCAGGGTATATCCAGGGAATCCACCTGCGACTGATAAATCAATATAACCTGTACTATCTCCATTACACATTATCTCAAATCCACTGAAATCACTAGGATTTGGAGAAATAACTATTTCTCTCGCAGATTCAATAAAATAATCTGCATCGTATTCACACTCATTTGTATCAATAACGGTTAGATGATATGGCCCGGCAATACCAAATATATCTTCATCTTCACTTGAAAATCCATATCTTCCGGTCCAATAATAATCGTATTCTATAGTACCTCCAGTCACCGTAATGTCGATTGAGCCGCCATACAGATCAGGATTTAAATGCGCACAGACAGCATCGACGATGGTGGTGTCCACCACAATTGTATCAGGCTGGGTCAGGGTAATGGTATCGGTGAAGAAACAGCCAATTGTATCAACCACATCGAACCAATATTTTCCAATCCCCAGGCCATCCTGATCCCCTTCATCATATTCCAGGCTTCCAGAAGTCCCATCCAGGGTGGTCCAGTCAAAGACATAAGGATAGATATAATAACCGCCGGTCACACCCGGGTATATCTCTCCATTCTCCAGACCATAACACTGAATATTATTGCCCCCTATCCAAGTACTTGCAGTCATATTACCTTTTAATTCAGGTGCAACCTGAACGGTTTTTGGTGGCAACGGATCGCCTTCACAATGGCCGGAAGCCCTTGCATTTAATATGATCGGGGTGAAATTATAGGTAACATATTCAATGGAATCACCGCTATTAATAACTGCCTGATTAAGATGCTCAATGAGATAATCTCCATCTCCTCGTACATTGGTAACATTTCCTGGATTATAGCCACCAGTGGTTAGACGGTATCTCAAGTCTCCGGTGGTACTGATAACCTCTGAACTCATGGGAATGTTGTATCCCCAGTTATAGCACACTGCCGTATCACTCGGAGTCGCCTCCATAACGGGTTCCGGATTGACCTTGATCACGATGGTAGTATCAAATCCCGGACATCCTTTGGTAGAAATATATGGATGGATCTGGTAGGTAATGGTCCCTACCGACAGACCTGGATTCAATATGTCTGATTCATCCCATGGATTAGCAATGGCAACACTATCCGGACGAGCATTTACATTGCTCATATTATCAGGATTGTATATATCAAGGGTGTAATACAGGGGATGTGTGGTCGTGACCAGGGAATCGGTGATCAGTACAAATCCTTCGTCATAACAAAGCGTATCTTCCGCAAGCAGATACTCTATCCGGGGTGTCGGATTCAGATAAATGGTGATGGTTGTATCAATACCGTTATTACAGTATTCACCCTCATGTCCGAGGCGGTCATCTCTGATCCTGGGTGTGAAATGATAGGTGATGACCTGTATAGTGTCGGTTTCGTTTTCCAGATAATTGTTGATATTCTGATCTGCTTCATTTTCTCCATTTCCCGAAATAACCCCCGATACAGCACCCAGGGTATAGTTGACTTCAAGATCATAGACAGGGATTCCTTCCACATAACCGAGACCATCAACTACACTGATATATACCAGGGCACTGTCACAGAAAATTGTATCGGCGATATCAACATTTATTCGAGGTGTTGGATTCACCCAGATCGTAATAAGGGTGTCAGGAACATTTCCACAGAACCCCCCAATATGTCCGGGCCTGTTGTCAAATATCCTGGCACTGAAGAAATAGATTACCGGCTGCACCTCATTGGTATGGTTCACATAGCTATCACTGATTGGCAGGCCAACATCCAGGGTGTCACGGACATTTGAGGTTCTTGAGACCACGGTAACGTTTGAGGAGGTGTAAACAGCTCTCACAACATACTTCTTATCCCACTCCCCGGCCACAGGGCCTAATCCATCTGTCACAGAGAAAACCGCTGTCTCATTGTCACAAACGATTGTATCCGGTACATCCACTGCAATTATTGGAGTCGGATTCACCCAGATTGTGATGATCGTATCCTTACCATTCTCACAATCAGCGCCTCCATCTTCAGGCTCTATGCGCGGAATGAAATGATAAACCACTTTATGGACTTCATTGTCCGTATTAAAGAGCTGGTCCTCAAAACTTAATTCATCATCCGCATTAAAAGTCTTCGGATCACTGGCTCCAATAATTTCAGGATCAGCATCCACAGTTAAATCATACTTCCATCCACTCAAATTGAAATTTGGATTCCTTACATAGAAATTAATATACTGTCCATCACAAATGACCGTATCGGGATCAGCAGTAACCCTGATCTCAGGCGTGGGATACACGGTGATCGTTATGGATGAATCTATTCCATATCCACAATCTGGCCCATAGTCGTCAGGTGTAATCCTTGGTACAAATCGATAAGTAACCTGGTGGGCAACGGTATCACTGTTGGTTAACGTATATATATATGAGGTATCTGCATTAAACTCCTCTGTGCCGGCATCAACACCTGATATTTCCTCACTGTCTTTACTGATGATCAGATCATATTTCCACTCACCTCGTACATCAACATTCGGATTTCTAACATTGAGAGTCACAGACTCCTCGTCACAAATAAGAAGATCGCTGGCTGTAACTCTGATTTCAGGAGTAGGATTCACCCATATAACAATGGTTGTGTCAGTGCCTCCTTCACAGATCAGGCCATCATCGATAGTTTTGGTAGGGATAAACCGGTATTCCACCTTATGAACAACTGTATCACTATTCGTCAGCACATCTTCAATTAAAACATCTGTCATCCCGGTAGTAACGCTATCTCTCGCGCAAGTAATTGCGGAATCAGGAGTCACAAACAAATCATACTCCCAGGCTCCAAGAACAAACTCGTTTGGATTATGTATTCTAATAACGGCTGTTTCACCATTACATATCACTGAATCTTCAGTGAATGCTCTGATTGCCGGAGTCGGGTTCACCCATATGGTAATGGTAGTATCCTGTCCGTTCTCACAATCATCACCTCCCCAGGTTGAAGAAATTAAAGGTATAAATCTATAGGTTGCAGTATGCCATTTTACACCATTGTTAGTGAGATTATCAGGAATACTAAGTTCAGTATCTGCGTACTCACTTACTGGAGGCAAAGTACCTACAATGCTGTCGCCGTAATTAACCTCCAACCTGTATCTCCAATTACCGATAATTGGTATATTGGGATTTGTGATATTGAATACAATATCATCTTCATTACATATTGTATCTCGTACTTCAACTTCGATATCAGGGGTGGGATTAACCGAGATCGTGAACTCTTCAGGTGGCCCG
>JAGLOO010000007.1 GCA_023138875.1 Bacteroidales bacterium | reverse complement strand
GGTAAAAAGCCCAAGTTGGGTTAACGGATCACAAAATTTCAGCAAACAAAGAGTAATGAATAATGATAATCTCATTGATAACAGATTCAGCCTGCTGTGGGGTAGTTTATTCATTTAGTGCTTTAATTTCCTCTTTAGCTGCCTTTAAATCAATCATAAAATCAGTATTGGAGTGCAACATGGCTACTGTTGCTGCCCCCATCATTCTTCCGTAAACTACATCGCTGTGCCAATGTACATTACATACATTACGGCTTATGCCAAATTGTTTTCCCCTTTCAAGAATTAAATCTGCTTTATCTGGAAAAACCTCGGCCAGAATGAGTGCCCAGGCCCAACCAATAGCTGTATGACCCGAAGGATAAGAACCATCTTTTCGTAACATTACTTCTTCTTCAGGTGTACATATAGCTGTGTTGTTTACCATAAATGGCCGTGCGCGCTGATAATGGTTTTTTGCCGAATAGGTTGATAATCCGGCATCAGCCAACGTCCTTCGAAGTATCATATACAAATGCGGGGTAGTTTCTTCAGATATTTGTACATCAAGTACGATATTAAAAGCCTGGATGGCTTCCGGAAATATTAGTTCTGCATCTATGGCAGCCTGGTCTTTTCTATCTTCATCTTCCAAAGCCACATATTTTGCCGCAATTTCCTGATCCAATTGGAAAGCCGCTGAACCTTCCTGCGGTGGGGGAGGAACTAATTCTAAGCTATTAGGTATTTCATCTTTTGATAAATATCCTTCTAAAATTCCCTCATGAATTTCCTTAATCTCTTTTGATAAAGAGGTAATGGGTTGCTGATCTTTTTTGGTTTGCTGAGTACAGCCCCATAATGCAACCGCTAGTACTATTGCCGTAAATAATTGTAATTTGTGATCTGTTTTCATCATCATTTAGATTAGGTATTTCATTTTTATTTCTACTTTTCTATTTAGATGTGTATTAATTTAAAATGCTTCCATTACTCCGAAATATAAGCCTTGATTACCATCAACCCCCAATGCATAGTCCAAACGCAAATTGATACGTTTCTCCCGCGAAACCATAAAACGCATGCCCATACCGGCACCTGGTAATAATTTTTGTTCAAAAGCTTCCTCTTCATTGTCGTTGCCCCACACGGAACCAAGCCCTGCAAATGCAACGCCCCCCCAGCGCTTATAAAACCGCCAACGGTATTCTGCTTGCCCGGCTATCATATGCTTACCTTTGTATTTGCCGGCCTGGTATCCTCTTAAGTTGTTTCTTACACCGTAATTTTGATATCCGTCAAATGGTACATCGCCCGTTGCAAATCCACCTCCAAGAGCAAAACCCAGTACCTGATTAGAAGCCAATGGAATGAAGTAAGCTGCTTCAAAATCGGTATCAATATAATTGTTATCGCTACCCAACCATTCTGTATTGAACTTTGGCCTAATGCTAAACGAAAGCCCACTGGTAGGGTAATACACATAATCTCTCGTATCAAAAGAAAAATTTAATCCTATGCTTGAAACGAAGTTGTCTGTAATCCCATTTTGTTCGAAAAAATCCCGGGCGAAATCATTTTCTTCTTGTGTGCCATTATTGAACTCGTAATTGGTTTGGGTACCCAGGTATAACAGACCAAGGTAAAACTCTCCGATGAGCTTACGGCTATATTCTAAAGTTACAAACTTGCGGTTTTCAGTAAACACCAGCCGAACATCATTGTCATCGATATTGTAAAGAAAGTTGTTGTTTACATTCATTACACCGGTGGCAAAGTTCGCTCGGTTTTTGTCTTCATTCCAAAATAAGCGAGATGTGACCGCCATGAAATAACTTTTGTTGGTAGAGTACAAGCCCATTATGTTCACAGTCGACGGTGGCGAAATGATATCCTTTTTGTTAAACTTAAAGAAATACATCCCCATAGCTCCAAATCCGGTTTTCATAGCCGGATTATTGATGATTAATGGCATACCAGTAAGCGTATTGCTCGACTCATTGAAAATCGTATCAATATCCTGATTCTGAGCTTTAAGCATAGTTAAACTCACGATAATTAGAACGAATAATCCTAAAAGTATCTTTCTAAAATTCATATTATCTACAAACAATTTAATCTAACGCTTTCATTTTTTTATCTTCAGTTATTTAGTTTAATACATTTATTTTGTTTTTTTTGATTTTTGGCATTACGTATAATGGATCAAGCATATCCGGATTCGGCCAATACAATCTGGCTTGCAGCGAAAACGGACCGTCATGGGCAGGCAGCCAGTTTGATTCTTTATCATTTTCGGGTGAATCTTTTTGAATATATACATCTAAAGAGCCATCTTCGTTATATTTTAATCCTTTTGTGGCACTGCTGATGACATAACGGTTAATCGGATTTTCAATAAATAGCTGTTCCGGCAATTTGTACATAGAAAGCGACCAGAAGGCCTTTACCGGAGGTATTTCATCCTTTTCAAAATGCAGAATGTAGTTGTTTTTTGAGCCGTCCAGCGCCTCACCGTCCTCATCGGTAGATGATTCCGGGTAAAACGCTTCTTCAAGAGTGTTTCCCCATAGTCCGAAGAATGCGGCAGCGGCGCGGGTAAGGTATTTCCCCTGCATAAACTCACGGGTGCCAAATACACCGGATATCTGCATCCAGCCGTTTTTACGTATCCCCAATTTTTGTGTCTTGGCTTCAATTTTTTTCAGCGCATCAGCAATTCCTTCTTCGATGGCTTTTTTTATTTCCGGGTCTATCTTTTCGGCGTTAAAAGTTGCATTGGGACCGATACCGATTTTAGAGAATTTTTTCAGGAGATCTGTCTCGCCTGGATGCGGAGTTACTTGTCCTAATATAAAATTGAGGTAGGTAATAAACTCTACAGATTTTACTTTTTCCGGAGAAAAAACAGGATAATCAAGCGCAGCGGATGCAGCCGGGGCCTCTGTGCCCAGAAACGCACTTAACGGTTGTGCCTTATATCCTTGCATAACTTTCTTGGCAGTTTCCACATCATCCGGACCATAGACCTGTGTGCGGCCCAGGGCCATGGCAAAATTGCATTCTGTTTTTATAACTTTATCTATCCCATCAGGTTTTTCACCCTTCCATTCAGGACCTGCAATCATATAACTTCCAGCGCCGAAACCAGTACTTCGGGTACCAATGTAATTAAAGTTATGGGTGTACAAATCAATTAACTGAAAAGAATAATAGCGTTTGTCGGAAATGGCAGGTACACTTATTACCATTGGCTCACCTCGTAAATCAAGCCAGACACTTGAATAGAAAGTATCGTTATTCGGCCGCACAATAGTAGTGTATTCAGGACCGAGCAGAACTGCATTATTTTTCAGTTGGTTGAAGGGAGCTTCATAAGCCGGTGATTTTTCCCAAACAGCCTGAACAAATAGCATTTTGTAGTTGTCAAGCATTGGGAAAGCATAAATGTACGCTTCCTCAGCAATTTGTTTGGCTTGTTCAGGCGTTAGTGTTTCTTGTTTCTGATTGCAGGATGTAAAAATCCCTATTATCAATCCTATAAAAATTATTAAGTTCTTTTTCATGACTATTGATTTTTAATTATTTTGATTATTTTTTACCATTGGTGGATTAACCCACTCTCCCAATAATGCTTCTTGTTTAGGACCATATAGTCTCATCACGCAATAAAATGGGCCATCAGGTGCAGGCAGCCAGTTGGGTTCTAATTCTTTCCCCGGTGATTCTATCTGTATGTATAGGGTTAAAGAACCATCATCGTTATAATCATACGCCTCCATATTATTGGAGTTCAATAAATACCTATCTAATTGATTATTGATAAAAAGCTGTGTTTTACCATCGTACATACTAAGTGACCAAAAGGCTTTTACCGGTGGTAATTCATCTTTTTTAAAGGTCATGCTGTATTTGTTTTCTAAAGCATTTAATGGAACACCCGTAGAGTCAACAAAATAGCCGGGGTAAATAGCCTCTGCTCCCGAATTGCCATACAAACCTAAATGGGCAGCTACAGCACGGGGAATATAAAAATCATCCAGCTTATAATTTTCCTTAGCACTTTGGGTAAGAAAATCGCGCGTCCCAAATATTTTTGCACTAACTAAAGGATCAGCTGAGTATTCTTTTATGAATGTTTCAATTTCTTGAAAACCCTCTTTTATGCCTTCTTCTATGGCCTTTTGAGTCTCTTCATCAAAACTGCTGATGTCAAATCCTTTTTCGGTCCCTATCCCCAATTTGGTAAATTTGCTTCTCAATTCTTTTTCCGATGTAACAGGTTTCGCAAGTTTCAGCATAACATCTAAATAATTAAATGCAGCAGCTGTAAATTGGTCACCTTCATTCCAATCAGGGAAATTATCCATTCTAACTACTTTGGGCATATCTTTATCCAGATAGCTGCTTAAGGCTTGTAATTGATAATCATCTTGAATGTTTTTGACATTTTCAAGATCATTTTCGTTCATTAATTGAGTGCGTACTACCACAAAAAACAAATCGGTTTCACAGTAAATAACTTCGTCAACTCCTTCAGGTTTTTCACCTTCCCAGCCTTGATTTGCTATTAAGTACTTTCCTGCTTTATTGCCTGTTGTTAATGTGCCCAGATATGCAAAATTATGAGTATATAAATCAATCAGTTGAAAATGGTAAAAACGCTCTGCTTCAATTTCCGGTAATGAAATTACCTGAGGTTCATCCCTTAAATCAACCCAAAACATACAATAGGGAGTATCGGAATTAGGGGTAACCACCGCCTTGTCTTCAGGAGTAAATAATCGTGCATCACAACTCGATTCGTTGAACGGCCCTTTATACTCGGGCGAGTTTTCATCAACCGCGTACATGTACATGGTCTTGTAATTTACTACCAGTGGGAACCCATAGATATAAGCTTCTTTGGCTATTTCTTTAGCTTCTTCGGGGGTGATTTCAGGTTGTTGATTACAGCTGGTAAATGCAACAACAATTAAAATTGTAAGCGAAGTAATAAGTGTTTTTGTTTTCATTTTGTAATTATTTTTAATTAGAGTTTATTCAACTTAATAATTATTTCTGCAGTTTCTTCTGAAATGTCTTTCATATGTTTTGCAGTAAGATTATTTACGTCTAATCTCGAATACCATGATTCAACCATGGTCATCCATACAGAATCAAAATATTCTGAATATTCCGATATTTTAAAGTGACTTGTAATCAAGGAGAGTACAATGGGTTTAACAGCATTTATACCGTATAAAAAAACCAGGTTCATTTCCGGATTTTCCCTGTGTGTAAATAATTGTTTGCAAAATCTTAATTCGTCAGGGTATTCAGCCAAGAAATCAAAAAGCTCATTATAAGTGGTATTTTGCTTTTTTATTAATGATGTAAAAAAATCAATTTTATCAATGTGAAGAGCCAGGAGATTATGGATGATATCCTCTGTAGAATGAGTTTTGCTGATAAAAGGAGCAATACCACTGTTGCCCTCCTTAGAAAATTTTTTATAGACTTGATTAAGATTTTCCATTACAACAATACCGGCAATGAATTCTATATAAATTTAAATAACTAATTCCGAAGATTATAGACACCCCTGTATAGAAAGTGAATTGATTTTTTGGGTTTAGCCAAATAAGAAATAAGATTGCGAAAGTTAATTTTGCAACGGTGTTCTCTGCATTTTGGAGTACAGATTTGAAGACATAAATCTTAGAACAGAATTCATAATTTCTTCAGCAAGCTGTTGCATTTTTACTGCTGAAAGATTATTGGGATCCAACCTTGAGTACCACGATTCTCCAACTGTTAACCACAAATTATAGGTATCCTCATAAGCAAAGTGCAGACCAAATTGTTCAGAAAATAACTTAAGGATAAATGCTCTGGCAGATGCATTATATGTTTTGACAAATAAATAATTGTAAGCCGGATTATTCCTATTGATGAATAACTGTTTGCTGAATTTCAATGGAATAGGGTACTGTTCTAATATTAAATACAGGCCGGGAAAGAAATTTTTACATTCACGGGCTCCTCTGGTGCAAAATTGTTGGTGTACTTTCCAGTGCATGTCAAGCAACTTTATAATGAAAATTTCAATATCTCCAAAGTGATGATAAAAAGAGGCCCGGGACGATCCTATTTCCTTGCTGAGTTTGTTAATGCTTAAGTTCTTAGGGCCAAAAAAAGCAAAATGCTCATATCCTTTTTCAATCCACTTTTGTTTTGATCCATGCGTCACTGACATAATCAACTGTTTAATAGAATGTAATTTAGCGATTATTACCATCTCCTGCAATGAACACCAGTAAATGTGGAAGTTCAGGGACGGATCACTGTAATCTCACCGTGCTTATCCAGCTTGATGATGGTTGATGGGGATGATGCAGTGATCTCATCCTGCCGCCAGTCAACCAAATAATCAACCTGGTCCCGAATATTGGCTGTTATTTCCCTGAAGGATGATGCGGCAGGTTCTCCTGAAACATTAGCAGAGGTTGAAACGATGGGTTTGCCTGTTACTTGGATAAGAAGTTGGCAAAAAGGATCTGAAGTGATACGTATCCCAACAGAACCATCTTCGCCCAGCAGGTTTTGCGCCAGTCTCCTGGCACCCGGATAGATGATTGTTGTGGGCTTTTCTGCTGAACTGATAATATCCAGCGCTGCTTCCGGTACAATGTCCAGGTATCGTGAAAGCATGATTGGTCCGTCCATAAGGACCAGCATACTTTTTCGGTCGGAGCGTTGCTTGATTCTATATATCTTTTGCACGGCACCCGGATCGGTGGCATCACAACCGATGCCCCAAATGGTATCTGTAGGGTAGAGAATAATCCGGCCATTTTTTATATGATCTCCAGCCTTACGTGCTTCTTCAACCATCATTTCTGCTTTCAAGGTATACTTTGTACAGGGCAGGAATGGTCTGTTCTTCCCTGAACTTCAGGGCATGTGCGCCTCCTTCGCGTATGAGCCGGTCCCTTAATGCAGTGTCGTCAAGGACCTGCCTGATGGCGTGGATCATTTCCTCCTTGTCCAGGGGATTGATCAGCAATCCACCTTTGCCGGCAGTCTCCTCCAGGCAACCTCCTGAAGAAGTAATAACAGGGACTCCGGAATTCAGTGCTTCAAGAATGGGTATTCCGAACCCTTCATAAGAAGATGGGTAAATGAATCCACGTGAACCCTGGTAAATGGCAGGAAGGTCAGAAACCTGGACCTGGTCAAGGAAATGGATATTGTCCATCCCGCTTTTCTCAATATAGCTTTTTACCTGATTGAAATAAGCAGTTTTTCTTCCCACCACCACAAGGGGAAAATCAATATTTCCCTGGTCCATGGCCTCCACAATCTTCAACAGGTTTTTCCTCTCTTCGATGGTTCCCACATACAGCAGGTATTCACCAGGGAGTGCAAATTGCTGACGGGTGTACAGATGGGATTCCTCACTTACGCGGTTGTAGAATTGTCTGTGGCATCCCTGGTAGACAACCCGGATTCGGGATTCATCCACATCCAGGAAACGAATGATATCCTGCTTGGTCTGGTCACTGACCGCAATGATCCTGCTGGCAAACCTGGCACCGTATTCTGCCTTTTTCTTATATACATAACGGTCGAATGGCTTGTACAGTTCGGGGTGCTGAAGGAAGATCAGGTCGTGAATTGTAATAATCGACCTGATCGAAGTGCGGTGGATCCCGTAGGGTAATTCATTGCTGAGTCCGTGGTATATATCCACTGCATCATTACCAAGCCAGTGGCTCAGGCGAAAACTTCTCCAGTATGACCTTGAATACTTCCCGATTCTTGTTTTCGGACGTTTGATGATTGTCCCTTCCGGTTCGTGAAAGAGATCTTCGTCGGCAATGGTGGGTGTATAAAGAAGGCACTCATTTTCAGGATAAAAGCGGCAAATATTAGAAATAATATACCTGCTATAGTTACCAAGTCCGCTATAGTTATTGAAGGCCCGTTTTGCATCGAATCCAATCCGCATTAGACAGCAACATTATATTCCCTTAATGCATCATTCAGGGAAGTTTTAAGATCTGTTGAGGGTTTTCTCCTGCCAATGATCAGGGCGCAGGCCACCTGGTAATCTCCCGCCGGGAAAGATTTAGTATATGAACCCGGGATAACCACCGACCGTGGAGGAACCAACCCTTTCATTTCAAGGGGTTGGTCGCCTGTGACATCAATAATGCGTGTGGAATTGGTGATCACCACGTTGGCCCCGAGTACTGCTTCGGATTCTACCCTGACTCCTTCGACAACAATGCTGCGTGACCCAATAAAACAATTGTCCTCAATAATAACCGGTGCAGCCTGGACGGGTTCCAGTACACCACCTATGCCAACTCCTCCGCTCAGGTGAACATTCTTACCGATCTGTGCACATGATCCAACCGTGGCCCAGGTATCCACCATGGTCCCCTCATCTACGTAGGCTCCAATATTCACGTAAGAAGGCATCAGAATAACCCCTTTTGAGATGTAGGCACCATACCTTGCTATGGCATGAGGTACCACACGTACACCTTTTTGTTTATATCCGCTTTTAAGGGGGATCTTATCATGAAACTCAAAGGGTGGGGCTTCAATGGTTTCCATCTGCTTGATGGGGAAATATAGAATTACAGCTTTCTTTACCCAATCGTTTACTTTCCATCCGTCCGACTGTTTTTCCGCTACCCGCAGCACCCCCCTGTCTAGCTGGTCAACCACATTAAAAATGGCCTCCTGGACCTCATTGCTCCTAAGGTTTTCCCGGTTGTCCCAGGCCGATTCAATAGTCTCTTTCAGATTCATTTGTCCACTCTGTTTTGTTTCTGATTTCCCCCTTCAAAAGTAACAACTTTAACGAATCGTGCTGCTATATACATAACCACAAGACAGAATATAATGGTTGCACCCGATGGAATATCCAGATAATAGGAGATTACCAGGCCCATAATGGAGGCAATAAATCCCAGGATAATGGAACCGATCATGATACGGTCGAAACGATTGGTAAACAGGTTGGCTATATTCTGGGGAATAGTAAGGACGGAGAGGACCAGGATGATCCCGGCGATGCGAATACTCAACACGATGGTCAGCGCCACAAGGATGATCAGCAGGTAATTCACAAGCATTACCGGGATCCCTCGTGTTTTTGCAAACTGTTCATCAAATGCTACATACAGGATTGGTTTATACAGAATGGTAAAAAAGGCAGAAACCGCTACAGCCAGTATAAACATCAGCAACAGGTCGGTTTTCGTAACAGTGATGATACTGCCAAACAGGAGACTCATCAGGTTAGGAGCATAACCGGGTGTCAGGTAAATAAAAATGATCCCAAGTGCCATACCAAGCGACCACATGATGGCTATGATGGAATCGTTCCGCATAACTTTTCTCCTGGTAAGGTTTTCCGTGGTGAGTGCAGCAAGAACCGCAAAAAGTGCGGCACCTGCCAGGGGAGGAAAACCAAAAAAAAATCCAATACCCACTCCTCCAAAGGATGCATGGGTAATACCACCACTGATAAAGACCATACGTCTTGAAACAATGTAAGTGCCAATAATGCCGCATGTAACTGACATGAGTATGGCAGCCAGGAATGCATTCTGAATAAATCCGTATTTGAACAGTTGCAAAAAATCCATAAGGTTAATGGTTGTGTTCTTTCATAACCCTGTGGGGGACGGTACCATGGGTAATGATCTCAATGGGGCAGTTGTAGACTTTTAATTGTTCTTCGCTGATCTCATTGGACGAATGATAGTGAAGGTTACGGTTGACACAGGCAATGGTTTTAATATATGGGGATATGGTCCCGATATCATGCGAAACGAGAAGGATGGTCATGGCTTCATTGAGTTCCTTCAGCAGTCCGTATAATTCCATCTCAAATCGGTTATCCACATGTGTATCGGGCTCGTCAAGAACCAGTAATCTTGGGGAAGAAACGATGGCCCTGGCCAGCATGGTGCGTTGTAGTTCACCCCCCGAAAGTTCACCGATAGACCTGTGTTGAAGGGTTTCCAATCCCACTTTCTCCAGAATGGATCCAACCTTCTGATTTTCCGAAGGAGTTGTTCTTCTCCCCATTTTTTGTCTGTGTTCCAGTCCCGATGCAACTACCTCCCTGACTGTTATCGGGAAGCTTTCGTCAACCTGATTGCCCTGGGGCAGATAGCCTATCTCCGATCTGTCAATGGTATACTCTATGGTACCTTTCAAAGGTTTCAGTAAACCCAGGATGATCTTCAACAGGGTTGTTTTTCCTCCACCATTGGGCCCGACGATCCCGATAAAATCACGGTCATGAACAGAGAGAGAGACACCGCTCAGAACCACCTGATGTTGATAGGCAGCATCCATGTCCCGTATCAGGATAAGTGGCATGTCCATTACAGAGACGTTTTTAATTTATTGGCAATATACAGCATCTGGTCATGCCAGTCCGGATCCAGCGGATTGAACTGTACAATTTCTGCTCCGATCTCTTTTGCAAGGGCTTCCGCATTTTTCTGATCAAACTGTTTTTGAAGGAAAATGGTTGAGATGTTCTTCTCCTTTCCCAGGTCTGTCATCCATATCATATGGGCAGGGGAAGGAGATTTCCCTCCAATTTCCAAAGGAAACTGCTTCAGGTCATAATCACGGGCAAAATAGGAAAGTGCGGGATGGAAGATCATAAAATTACGGTTATCCAGCCCCGACAGCATGGTCGAGATGGTTCGGTGAAGAGAATCCAGTTCCAGTTCCAGTTCGCTGTACCTGGCAGAGATCATCTCTTTATCCCCGGGAATCAGGAGTATCAATTCATTATAAATGTTCTTTGATATGATCTTTGCATTTAATGGTGATAACCATACATGCGGATCGATACCACCGTGGGCATGCCCGTGGAGATGGTTTGCTTCTTCTTCATGGATTAGTTCAATGCCCATGGAAAGGTCGATTACTTTCATGGAAGAATTCACCGAACTGATCTTTCTCATCCAGCTCTTTTCAAATCCCACGTGACCAATTCTCATATAGACCTGAGATTGATCAAGCTTGCTCAGCTGTGAAACAGTGGGTTCATAGGTGGCCGGACTGGCACCGGGAGGTATCATTACATTTACATCCACCCCATCTCCCGCGAGACGTTCAATAAAATACTGTTGAGGAAGGATGCTAACGCTGACCACAGGTCTGTCTGAAGTATCACTTCCTGGGCTGCAGGATGCCAGCAACAGCAACAGGATTCCACTGATGGTCCGTTTGTTCATTTTTTCCCTGGTCTTAATATTTGAAACAGCGGTGTGCTTTTTGAAGGAACGGGATCGTGACCATGGCCACCCCATGGATGACAACTCAGGATTCTTATTGTTCCTATCAGCAATCCTTTTACAGGTCCGTGAACACGCAATGATTCTATGGCATATTCAGAACAGGTGGGATGGTACCTGCAGGTTTTAGGAAGAACGGGTGAAATCACCCATTGATAAATTTTAATGGGAACAGTCAACAGGAAGATAAATATCATCCTGATCCATCTGATCAGGATAAAGTCACTCACACGATCCATAAATATTGAATAGCCTCCCATCCACATATAGAAATTGACGCAAAATTAACAATAAAACCACACTAATTTAGACCATTTCTTAAATGGATATAATTTCAATTTTATGTAATTTTGCGGCTTGCTTTAACAATTTGTTATGCAAATTCAACAAATCAACTGGAATTTATAATTATGAAAGATGCTGTAGCTATTTTATGCGCAGGCGGACCGGCGCCTGGGATCAACACTGTGATCAGTTCGGTCACAAAAATATTTAACGATAATGGTTTCAATGTAATTGGAATAAACGGGGGATATAAGAGCCTTTTCTCTGAGGAACCAGCTTTTGAGTTCCTGGATTTTGATTATGCAGACCAGATCTATAGTCGAGGAGGTTCTGCGCTGAAAATGAGCCGTTATAAGCCCAAGGATGAAGAGTTTAATGTTGACTTCTTCAAGAAGAACAATGTGAAGTTGCTTGTAACTATCGGCGGAGATGACACAGCTTCAACGGCCAACCGGCTTGCCAAGTACCTCTCCAAGCAAAAGCTGGATGTGAAGAATATCCATGTACCCAAGACCATTGATAATGATCTTCCGCTGCCCGAAGGAACTCCCACTTTTGGATACCATTCTGCCAAAGAAGAGGGTGTTCGTCTTTCCAATACCATCTACGAAGATGCCCGTACCAGTGGAAATTGGTTCGTGGTGAGTGCCATGGGGCGTGAAGCCGGGCACCTGGCTTTTGGAATAGGGACAGCATGTCACTACCCGATGATCATAATCCCCGAGATGTTCAATAAGACCAAGATCACCTTTGATAAGATCACACGTCTGGTGGTCTCATCCATGGTCAAGCGCAGGATCCTGGGTATCGATTACGGGGTTGCCATGATCAGTGAAGGTGTTTTCCATTTCATGAGTGATGAAGAGATCATCGATACTGGTATAAACTTTACCTATGATGATCACGGTCACCCTGAACTGGGGAATGTGAGTAAATCGCATATTTTCAACATGCTCACCCAGCAACACTTGAAATCTTTACGCATCGTTGTAAAGAGCCGCCCGGAAGAGATTGGTTATGAACTGAGGTGTTGCCGGCCCATAGCTTTTGATCTTTCCTATGCAACCAGGCTTGGCCTGGGGGTATTTACCCTTTATAGCAAGGGTGAAACCGGTTGTATGACAACCATTGACCGTGACGGAAATATCTCACCACTCTACCTGAAAGATGTGGAAGATGAAAATGGAAAGATAAAACCACGTCTTGTAAATATTGAGTCCGAGCAGGTTCAGGTCATATTCAGGAGTAATTTGCACTACATCACCAAGGCGGACTACAGGGCTGCCAAAAAGTATGTGAAGAATCCGGAAGAGTATGATTTCTTGAAGATCCTGAAATGGGATGAATAAGGTCTGACTTCCTGTCATTGATTTGTATCGATTATTGGTTTATTTTTGAAGAAAAAACTATGGCGCAGGGCATCAATAAAAAAGGAACCATTGGTATTTTAACAGGAGGCGGGGATGTGCCCGGACTTAATCCGGCCATTCGTGCCGTTACCATTCGTGCCCTCAGGGAGGGTTACCAGGTGATCGGTCTTCGAAAAGGCTGGTCTGGAATTACAGAGATTCTGAGGGATAAAAACGCAGATAACAGCGATCATTTCATTGTCCTTACCGAGCAAATTGTTAATAAGGCCGGAAGAACAGGAGGAACGTTTCTTCATACCTCCAGGGTGAATCCCAGTAGAGTGAAGAAGGAAGATGTTCCATTACACCTGCAGAAAGCTTACAAGAAAGAGATCAATGATCTGACTCCTGAAGTGCTGGAGAACCTGGCTTTTTTGGGAGTTGATTTTCTGATCCCTATGGGTGGGGATGATACGCTGAGTTATGCTGTGCGGTTGTACAAGGAAGGATTCAAAGTTATTGCCATTCCGAAAACCATGGACAACGATGTACCGGGTACAGACTATTGCATAGGATTCAGCACCTGCGTTACGCGAACCATCAACATAACCAATACACTTAGAACATCTGCAGGATCCCATGAGCGGATCCTGGTGATTGAGGTGTTCGGAAGGTATGCAGGATTTACTGCCATGCTTCCAACCATGGCAGGGGCTGCCAACCGATGTGTTATTCCCGAGCACCAGTTCGACATTACGCACCTCGCCGAATTGCTGGTAGAGGACCGGGTGCAGAATCCCAGCAAATATTCGGTTGTACTGGTTTCTGAAGGAGCCACATTCAAAGGGATGCAAGAGATGATGTTCAAGAAGAGTGATAAGGATTCCTATGGTCATGCCAAACTGGGAGGGATCGGTACAGCAGTGGCAGACCAGATCAAGGCAGAGTCGGCACAATTCAACAATGGCATTCCCATTAATATTATTAATCAACACCTCGGTTATCTGGTCAGGGGTGGAGATCCGGATGCCATTGATTCCATTGTTCCCATGGCATATGGGAACCTCGCCCTGGACCTGATCCTGAAGGGGATTCATGGACGTCTTGTGGTATTACGGAATGGCCGGTATGACAATGCCCCAGTTGATGTGGTTACCAGTACAAAGAAGATCGTTGATGTAAAAAAACACTACAACACGGAGCGCTTAAGACCGCATTTTAAGAGCTTTGAGTTTCAGCCGCTGTTCATAATGAGCGGAACATAATGAGCATTATTCAATGTAGATCCAGGCAGTTTCGATGACATTTTCCCTTATGCTGCTCAGTGTATTCAGGGCTGCCTGAATGGATTCATGCGAACTTGCTGCTACCAGGCTGAAATTGTAGGGGCCGGCCATGATGTTTCCATCGTACCCCAGGTTTCTTATCTCTGTTGAATACTCATCAGCGTAGGAGGAAGTTTTAAATGCTCCCACAATAATGTGAACTTTCGATTTAGCATCTTCCTCACAAGCCGCCAGTTTAAGCACGGCTTCATCCATCTGCAATCGTGTAAGGGCCAGTTGATCTTCAAGGACTTTACAGTTAGAATCCTGGGACTTCAAGGCCTGGTTTTCAGCCACCATGGCATCTATTTGTTCCTGTGACATGGATGGCTTCTGGAACAAACTGCATGATGAAACCATCAATACAAGCAAAACGATTCCTGCTAAATTCTTCATAACTAATCCGTTTTGATTCTTTCAGATTAAAGATAGAGAAAATCCTTCATAATGACGTTAGATTATAAACGGATTTGTTAATAACTCTATGGCACTGCCAGTCAACTTATTAAGATAGATTGTTGTAAATTTGTTATAATAAGAGTTGTGCTTTATTAACATGCTAAACAGGTCGTATCCCAATGAAGAATGAGTTTCCGGATGATCTTTTACTGGCCGCAGAGGAGTATTTGTGGATGTTATCAAAGGGATATCCCCAGAAGTCATCCCTCAAACTGGTGGGTGATAAATTCATGTTGTCCAGGGATATTCGTCAGGTGCTTTACAGGGGGATATCAGCAGGTGAACAGGCTGCTGCAAGACGGGAAATGATTGGTTCTGTCAGGCAGGGTGATGTGGTGCTGGTGGACACTTACAATGTGCTTTTCACAATTAACAATTATCTGCTGGGTAAACCTCTTTTTATCAGCAATGATGGGATGTTGCGTGATGCGGGGGAGATGCGGGGAAGGATTTTGAATAAACCTGTTTTCAGAAGGGCCATCGGTCTTTTACTGGATGTGCTCAAGGAATGGACAGGTGTTACCTATGTGCTCTACATGGATGAACCGGTCTCTTACAGTGGTCGTCTCTCCATTGAACTTTCCAAAGACATGATACAGATGGATATTGATGGCGAAGCATTTACGGTTAAATCGCCCGACTATATGCTTAAGCACGAACACAGCGATGCCATATGCACATCTGATTCAGCCATCATTGATCACTATGATGGACGAATCGTAGATCTTCCCCGATTCCTGCTGGAGAAATACTTCCAACCAAATTTCCCCACATTTGTAGTGTAAGACCGAAGGGTCCCCGGTCACAGGAAAGTTGCTTATTCAGCGATAATTGTTTCAGGAAGGTAGAGCCAGGTGGTAATGGGAAAATGATCGGAAAAATCGGTTTTAATCCTCTGGAATTGATAGGATACAATGGGATAACTGTACAGGATATAATCGATCCGGAATGAGGGTAACTCTCCAGCATAGGTGTTTCCAAAGCCTCGCCCGGCTCTTCTGAATGCATCTTGCATGCCTTTCCTTATCCTTCGGTACGCATAAGATTGGGGAGTATCATTGAAATCTCCCAGTACAACTACCGGGTGGGGTGAATCCTTGATATAATTGGAGATCATATCGGCCTGCTCAGCACGCAGGGTGAATGCAGTTTTCAAATGGGATCCAATATCCCTGATCTCACGCATCTGTTCATTGGTGTACTTCAATCGCAGGGTATCCATAAACGCATAGTTTCCCTCGCGGAATTTAATGGACTGAAGATGTATGTTGAAGATCCTTATGGTATCGGTCCGGAACAGGATATCGGTATACATGGCTGCATTGCCAATTGAATTGAAGGGAATGCGACTCTTTTTGATGATAGGATACCTGCTGAAAGTGGCAATTCCAAATCCATTGCTATTGGTATGGTCAGCAGTATAGTAGACTGCACTTTCAGGAAGCGTCTTTAATTGTTTCGACAGATCAGCGTGGGTTTCTCCTATTCTGGTGGAGGTATAATACTCCTGGAAGCAGAGAATATCAGGCTCCTGATGTTCAATAAATCCGAATATCTCTTTTTTGACCTGGGGCTCATGGGTCCATTGATAGATATCGAATCCCCTTACGTTATATGACAGCACTTTAAACCTGCGGGCAGGGGAAACTGTCTCTGGTATTTTTGACTCCTTAAAATTCAATGGCAAAAGGTTGTTCAGATGATTCCAACCCAGCAGGATCACGATCAGAGAGATCAGGACCTCCTTTTTCAACCGGATCATCCAGTAACACAGAAAAACCAGGTTTCCCATTAACAGGTAGGGATATGCAAGTCCAAATAGAGCGGGAAGTATGATCCTGGAAGGATTCACGAGGGGCGCCAGGTAAGCAAGGAGCAGTCCGGCGCCTGCTAATACATTAAAAATCAGGATAATTCTGTCGGTAAACTTTCTCACTGCATTGTATTCATTCTATTACTAATGTAATACAATCGCCTGTAAAGGGATTATTTCTTCGCACTCATTTTGAACAACAGCTCTTTTTCTTTGACAGACAGACTGTCATAACCTCCCTTTGAGATCTTGTCCAGGATAATATCGATCTCTTTCTGTTCATCTACTTTCTGCTTATTGTACTCGATGTCGTTAGATGGCCGCTTATAGGTTACCTTCATTCTCTGTTTCCCGGGCTTAAACCAGGTGGCGATCTGGTCCATCATCCGGTCGAATCCCCTGGAGATATCTTTTCCCCGCTTATAATAGTAAGCAAAAATGAAACCCATAAAAGCTCCTCCAATATGAGCGATCTTTCCACCTGTGTTTACAGAAAAATCTACCAGCGAGGTAAAGATGAACATGGCCAGAGCTATATACACGATCCTTACAGGCCCGATAAGGACAAGGTGCATCTTTTTTTCGGGCCGGTAGGTTGCAGCAGCTACCACAACAGCCATTACCGAAGCGGAGGCCCCCAGTGCAATGGAGCTTTCCTTCACCTGGTCAAAAACAGGGAAAACATTGTAAAAAATCACGTACAAAAGGCCCCCGGCAAGTCCTCCCAGGAGATAGGTACTGAGAAGTTTCTTAAGTCCCAGGTCCTGGATGAAAACCGTACCAAACCAGTAAAGCCACAACAGGTTAAAAAGAATGTGAATGAAGTCCACATGCAGGAACATATAGGTAACCAGGGTCCAGGGGCGCCTGGCAAGCACATCAAGATTGGCTGGTATGGCCAGGTAATTCAGGAATTCATCAAACAGACCATAAGAATTTGACAGGAAAAGGATAATCCTGACAATTTGTACTGCCAAAAAGAGACCTAAATTCAGGTAAATTAGCCTGTGAAGAATATTTCCCTTCCGGAAGGACTCTTTTATTTCATCAATAATATTCATAAAATCAATCTGTTAGTAGAAATTCTGAGTGAACCGGTTCCAGTATTTGATTAAAATGAATCCAAAAATCATACCACCCAGGTGTGCAAAATGCGCGATGTTGCCTCCTGATTGGGTAACCCCCAGGTAAAGTTCCAGTACCCCGAATCCTATGACCAGCCACTTGGCCTTGATGGGGAAAGGGATAGGAATAATGAACAGGGGTGTATTGGGAAAGAGCATACCAAAGGCCAGCAATACCCCATACACTGCGCCCGACGCACCCACTGTGGGCCTGATCAGGTCTCTGCCCAGTGAGTAGAACTGGTTACCCGGTTGAAGGATCTCATTCAATAGCGCCATGTTGATCCTGTTCACCGAATAGGCAGCCTTTAGTGCTGCTAAATCCGGAGCCAGCTGGATATAGGTTACAAGCATATGGAAAAATGCCGCTCCCAGGCCCGTTGCCAGGTAATAGATCAGGAACCGTTTACTGCCCCAGACACTTTCAAGTGTTTTCCCGAAGATCCAGAGTGCCCACATATTAAAAAAGATGTGGGTAAGGCCTCCATGCATAAACATGTGCGTTACAAGCTGCCATGGTTTAAACATGGGAGATTGAAAATAGAATAGCCCCAGGATTCCATTAAGGTTGGAGTGGAATAACTGCTGGAATAGAAAAAGCCCCAGAAGCATAACCACATTTATGATAATGAGGTTCTTCACTACAGGGGGTGTATTGCTTGTTCTACCTAAAAAAAATCGACTCATTTTTCTGTTTTTTAAAAGAAATTATCCAGTTTCTCCAGATCTATAATCTTAACGATGGATTTACCGGAAGGTGAATTATTCGGATTGCCACAGGAAAAAAGCTGGTCTGCGAGTTCCTGCATCTCAACTTCCGTAAGATGTTTTCCGTAACCGATAGCTGAAGTGCTGGAGGCAGCCCGGGCGATCCGCTCATTGGTTCCCAAATCAAGTTCACTCTGCAGGGTTTTATACTGCTCTATCATCATTTCCAGTTTGTCCGCCGTATTTCCAGGAGACATATCAGATGGGATCCCGTGCACCACCACGCTGTTATTACCGAAGTCCCTGATATCAAATCCCAGCTTTTCAAGCTCGTCAAGCATTTCCAGGCAAACCTGGTAATCTGCGGCATTCAACCTGATGGTTTCTGGGAACAGCGATTGCTGAGCCAGGGGTTGTCGATTCTCATGGGCTTTAATAATTCTTTCATAAAGGATCCGTTCGTGCGCCCTTCGCTGATCGATAACCATCAGTCCTGATTTAACAGGAGAGAGGATATATTTGTTCTTGATCTGCAGGTATTTATTGCCTGGGATAGCAACCTCAGGAGCGGGTTCGAACAACTGTTCCCAACCCTCTGTGCGATTCTCCCCATAGAGATGATGTTTCTTTTCTCTTTGAAAAGTATGTTCTCCTTCGAAGGGATTGTAACCGGGATTGGTATCAATACCGGGCACGCGCACCTCTGTTTCACTTGTCAGAACCGGTATATCAATAATACCCTCTTTACTAAAATCGAGGGAGGGTGAGAGGTTATGCTTCCCGATGGCCTCCCTCACCGATGCCAGCAGGATCTTCCAGATGGCTCGTTCATCTTCAAATTTGACCTCTGTTTTTGAAGGGTGTATGTTTACATCGATCTTCGATGGATCTGTTTCAAAGAAAATGAAATAGGAGGGTATATGGTCGGCTGCAAGGATCTGTTCATATCCATTCATCACAGCCTTGTGGAAATAGGGATGCTTGATGAACCGGTTGTTCACAAAAAAGAACTGTTCCCCATACGTTTTTCTTGCATGCTCAGGTTTTCCGATATATCCCCCGATTTTAATGATGGAAGTATCACTCTCTATGGGGATCAGGTAAGAATTGACAGCCTTGCCGAATACCCCGATAATGCGCTGCCTCAGGTTGGTGGGCGGCAGCTGAAAAATTTCAATCTGGTTATGGATCAGGGTACATTCAATCTCCTGGTAGGTGAGAGCAACATGGTTAAACTCATTGATGATATGCCGTAATTCGGTCTGGTCGCTTTTCAGGAATTTTCTTCTGGCCGGGATATTGAAAAAGAGGTTCTTTACCTGGAAATTGGTTCCCGGCGGTGTCTGAACCGGTTCCTGGGTCTTCAGTTGGGAGCCGGCAATGCGCACATGGGTACCCAGTTCGTCCCCCGTTATACGGGTTTTCAGGGAGACCTCTGCCACAGCAGCAATGGATGCGAGTGCTTCACCCCGGAATCCCCTGGTCCGGATCGCAAAAAGATCAGCAGTATTTGTAATTTTTGAAGTAGCATGTCTTTCAAAACACAAACGTGCATCACTTTCCGACATCCCTTTGCCATTATCCACCACCTGGATCAAGGTTTTTCCGGCATCTTTCACAATGACTGTAACGGAAGTGGCGCCTGAATCCACTGCGTTCTCCATTAACTCTTTCACCACAGAAGCAGGCCGCTGGATTACTTCACCGGCAGCGATCTGGTTTGCAACAGCATCACTCAGCACATGGATGATATCTGACATCTACCTGTAAAATATGAGATATGCAAGCAAGAATAATACCGCGAGTATGATCAGGAGCCTGATGTTGGAACTCCTGCCCGCTTTTACCTTTGTTTTTCGCCTTGCCTGTCTGAATGAACCCCTTGTAATGGTGGTCCGGCTGGGAGCTGAAGGCATGTCAATTCCCATTTCCTGCTTGATCTTCCTGGCCCTCTCTTCCCTCTTTTCCTTTTCAGGATCCCAGTATCGTGGCGAATAACTGAACCTCTTATATTCCGGGAGCTTAATAAACCTGGGTATGCCCATATTAAACCTGTTTAACTGGTAAAGTTAGTAAAAAGTAACGGGGTTATTTATCCCTTCCGCGGGTGTTAATTCCATGTCTGCATCAATTTCTGCGAAATTTCGCTAAGGTCGCCTCATTAACAACTGCTACACGAGGTAAAATTCTTTACTTCGCAAATGATTATAGGTGGCTTTTCGGATATCTTTCCAAGCATTTATCTGGCAATTGGAAATATTGAAAGAAAATGGGCCATGCCGATCCAGAATTGGGGCATGATCCTTCAACAGTTTTTAATCAAATTTGAAGAAAGATGCAGAATTTGATTTTAGGCGTTTACACAAAATATTCCAAAGACTCCTTTTTATAATTCTCCAACAAATCTATCTATTCATCCAATAAATCTTCTATCTCTTTTTTTAGTTTAGGCAAATGATTTGATACTATTCCCCAAATTACAACATCATCAACTTTATCGTATCCATGTATAACCCAATTTCGTGTATCAACTATCTGTCTTGAGTTTTCAATTTGAGTTTCTTGGTCCAATTTGAGAATCCGGTTCATTGCTTCTCCAATAATCTCAATTTCTCTTTCAATCCCTCTACGCAACAGTTTGTTTTCTTGATACTCTGAGAAGTCCCTTTTTTCGCCTAAATATTCATTTATCGAGTCGATTGATGTTTTTATATCGAAGAGGTGTTTTTTAATCTCACGCTTCATAGATTAGCTCTTTTGTTTCATCAATACTTTCTATGAGATAAGGGTTTGACAGAGTCCTTTCAGTAACAATGTCAATTTCTCGTTTAAACAGTTCTCTTAGCTTATAATGAAGGGCGAAGTAATTGTCTGTATACTGTTCAATCGTAAGGTTTCCTGCGAATGAAATTAAGAAATCAATATCACTATCATCTCTAAACTGATCCGTAACAACTGAGCCAAAGACATAAAGTCTCTTTACATCTAATTCCAGACAGATGTTTTGTAAATCTCTTATTTTACTTTCAAGAATCTTTTGCATAATTACCTCGTTCTCAAAGTTAATCAATTTTTGCTCGACGGTATCAGTAATAGTTCAACGAAAAAAAGTAGCGTGGTGATTTTACCCCTTCCGCAGTTGTTAATTCCGCGTCTGCATTAATTAGCTGCATATCCTTTGGGTAATGCTTGAAAAGTATATCCAACGCCACTTAAATCCTTTACTTCCCAAATGATTATAGGTGGCTTTTCGGATATCTTTCCAAACATTGGTTGATACGCAGAGAGGCTGTCGCGCTAGAGACAGCCCCTCTTCTGAATTGGCTTATTTATCCAGGATTATTCCGCGTCTGCATTAAATCTGACGGGAACAATTACTTGAACCTTCACTGGCTTTCCCCGCTGCAGACCCGGGGTCCAGTCTGGCATATTTTTAAATACTTCCAGTGCAGGTGCATCAAATCTTTTATCAGTACTGACCACCTGTATATCCTCCAGGTTTTTATCTCCTGTTGTAGCTTTGCTTTCCTTGGTGGTGATCAGGATCACGCCATCCTCTGCGCTGTACATTTTTACCAGTTCCGAATCGGGATCTTTGATCACCTCTATACGTTCAATGGTTTCAGGATCGAGGTGATCAACTTCGTTAATAACCTTGCCGTCCAACACAAAGACTCCTAACTCAAGCCTTATAGGTTTTTTAGTGACTTTAGAGGATTTTATCCTGAGGGTAGAATATCCGACGAAGGAAATCACGATTTCCGGGTCTCCATCCACATTGAGTATGAAGTCTCCATTCGCATCGGTGATGGTTCCCATGGTGGTTCCTTTGATGATCACAGAAGCTCCACGTGCCGGTTCTCCTGTATCTGCAAATATTATTTTTCCTTTAACCCAACTTGGGCCCAAGTT
>JAGLOO010000069.1 GCA_023138875.1 Bacteroidales bacterium | reverse complement strand
AATAGCGCAAGTTGGGTTAAGGGATCAATAACTGTCATTTTATGACCTAGGCCATGGCCCTCTTTTGTTAATCGCTTCGTTGCAAGGCCATTTTGTGCTGTACTAAGAAGTAGAATCCTCATTAGAAGTATTTTTATAGCGATGGTATTTATTCCAGACCCAATAAGCAGAGATTCCCATTAACAATATCCCGAGCAGATGAATCTTATTCTGTTGTCCATGGATTTGTGTTTTTAAGAAAATATTCTCTTTTATCTTACTGGATAATTCAGCCGGTATATCCCTAAGAAATCCCAGTTCTCCTATTTCAAACAGATCTTTCATCCTAAACATTATTATATGAAACTGATCGTTATCAAATTTGGTAATCCCAAATTCATATATTCCGGCATATGGCTTTCCTCCTATGTCCTTATATGTAAAGGAGAAATAGCCAAAGCAGGATCCGGTCCACTTGTGATTTGATGTTACGCTTTTCTTGCGCCTTCATGTTATTGTACCGAATCTGGTTCTGGCGGGAAGCAAATCTTTGATTGTTCCTACGTTTAACAAACTCCTCATCGGTCAATAAATCCTTTGCCTTTTCCATACTATTGTTTTTCATAAAGATACTGCTTTATTATCAAAGAAATTGATATAAAGCACAGAAGATCAGACCGATAAGGCAAATCAACGCATATCAGCGCATACTATTTTAATTTGTATTTGGAATTGAAATGAATGACTTTATTTTGATAGGTTTTGCATTAAATGGAAATCGAATTAATCTATTGTAATATGAGCTCCATTGGATTTCTGCTTCAATATAACCGGTGTTAATTAGCAGAGATCTGTCTGAGTAAGGCATGTTTTTCCACGGACTGATTTGAGAATTTCTTTTCAATCTTACCCATTTCTCTTCCCAGGAAATCATCTACCACCCGAGCATATTTCTTGGTCATGTTTAGGGAAGAATGTCCAAGCATTTCCGACACTGCTTCTATGGATATATTATTAGATAGGGTAACCGTAGTAGCAAATGTATGCCGGGCAGTGTGGGTAGTGAACTTCTTTTCAATGCCACACAGGTCAGCGATCTCCTTTAGGTAGGCGTTCATCTTCTGGTTGCTCAATACAGGAAGAAGATTTCCGGATCTGATACACTCTGGATCATTTTCATATTTACTCAGAATCCCCAGAGGTACGCCTAGAAGGGGAATGGAGCTTAGCTTGTTAGTTTTCCGCCTTTTTTTCTTAATCCACTGGCGATTATCTTTGCCAACGGATATGTCCTTAAACGGATCTGTTTTGATCCAGCCATAGGCCAGGGCCATCCGTATGATCTTTTTGAAATTCACAATATACTTCACCGTTGTATTGTGATTGCAATTACGGACAGTCTTAAAAAAGTGCTCCAGCTCTTTGATAAACCGATGGTCGATGGATTTGACCGGCAGGTCCCCTTGACGATATTTCGAGCGGATGAACTGTCCAATGTGTTTTCGGCAGGTTATGTACCTCTCAACAGTACCTGGAGCAAAGTCTTTTCCGGAAAGTTCTTCACATTTTTGATTGTGCTCTAAAAAAATCTCCATGATCCCGCGATTCTCTTTTACATTTCCCAGATAAGCATCCTTGAGATTCCGGGCCGTAAGTTCGAATCCTTTAACCACAATACTACGTTTACGGTTCTGAACTTTTAGCTTCAGATTGTTGAGATAGTTGTTACGATCAGTAGCGTCTTTCGCCCCGCTTTTGATCATACCACGGGCAGGGTACCAGTGCTCAGGATCAATGCTTTGGTTAGCAGAAATATCTACCCGTTCACCTTTTACAGTGATGCGAAGGAAGATGGGAGCCTCTCCATTTTTCAGGAGTTTTCCTCCACCGAATTAGCCATTTTGTTTTGGGTTTAATAGTACAACAAATTGCCATTCTACACAACTGCAAAACGAAGCAAAACAGCGCATTACGTCTAATTCGGTGTACCAAGAAAAATTCGGTTTGGTACACCGAATTGGCCACACCAGATATGCCTTATTTTGCCTTTTATTGCCTGGTGGAAAAGAAAAAGTCCTGTAATCAGGGCTGATTTACAGGACTTTGCGTTTTTTTGCTTGAACTACTGGCGGAGGAAGAGGGATTCGAACCCCCGGTCCACTCGCGCGGACAACGGTTTTCAAGACCGCCGCATTCGACCACTCTGCCATTCCTCCGGGCGCAAAATTAGTAAAATTTCGGAATTAGAAAGTCGAAATTTGGAGATTTGAAAAAATTGAGTGGTGGCACAGGATGCAGGGGATTCGGGGAAATGGGGGGTGGTGGTGTCAAATTGTCGCGGGAATTGTGACCTTTATATACAAAAACGCAGCATTTATCAACATTTCAGGGTTTTTTATGAGACTCATTCTTGTACGGGTGTGAGAAAAAATTATATTTGTATAGAATTTGGCTGGAAAACAAAAAGATTTACTAACCCTTAAATTCCATTTATTATGAACAAAGCACAATTAATAGATGCTATTGCTGCTGAAGCCAACCTGACTAAAGCAGATGCCAAAAGGGCTCTCGACGCTTTTATTGTTACCACTACTGGTGCATTGAAAAAAGGTGATCGTGTTGCTTTAGTAGGATTCGGTTCATTCTCTGTTTCTGAAAGAGGAGCCAGGACCGGCAGGAACCCACAAACTGGAGCTGAGATTAAAATTGCAGCCAAGAAAGTTGTGAAGTTTAAAGCTGGAAGCGAATTAGGAGACGCTGTCAAGTAAAAATATTTGAACTGCAAAAAAAAGGGGGCTTTTCGCTCCCTTTTTTTTATGGCTATATTTGAGGGATGGACAGTTATAAACCGGATCTTGTTGAACACCTGTCACAGTTCGTGACGGAGAACAGGCTGGAGCAGTTTCAGCGGGTGGTGAGTAACAGGACCCGATATATCACCGTGGTGCTGGAGGATATCTTTCAGTCGCAGAATGCCTCAGCTGTGCTCAGGACCTGTGATTGCACAGGGGTTCAGGATGTTCACATTGTTGAAGAGCAAAATGAATACGAGATCAATCGCGATGTGGCACTGGGATCCGACCAGTGGTTGAGCTTACAATACTTTAACAGCGGTATGGACAATATCACTGTGGCTGTTGGTGCATTGAAGAAGGCGGGATACAGGATTGTGGCCACTGCTCCCCACAGGCAGGGGACTACTCCGGAAACTTTTGACCTTAAAAAGGGAAAGGCAGCACTGTTTTTTGGTACTGAGTTGAATGGACTCACCAGCCGGGCCCTGGAACTGGCCGATGAGTATATCCAGATCCCCATGGTGGGTTTTACGGAGAGTTATAATATCTCGGTTTCGGCAGCTATTATTTTATTTCATCTGAGGAGGCGGCTGGAGCATTCTTCCATGGATTGGAGGCTGGGAGAAGAGGAGAAAACTGATATTATGCTGAGGTGGTTCAGGACCAGCATTAAAATGGCTGAACAGATTGAAAATAAGTTCCATAAAGATTATAATTCCACTTTTTAGTTTCGGAGTGTTCATGTTAAGCTTTAATTAATTACCTTTGATTAACAGATGCTTTTTATAGATAAAAATGTATCTTTAATTGATTAAACAGATTTGCGCATGAACTGCATGATCATAGATGATGATACCCTGTCCAGGAGGATTATCGAGGAATTTATCCAGAAGACCGACGGACTGGACCTGGTATCTTCAAGCGGAGATCCGGTTGAAGGGATTAATATTCTGAAGAAGCATGATGATATCCACCTGATCTTTCTTGATATTGAAATGCCGGAAATGTCAGGTATAGAACTGCTCAATACCCTGAAAAATCCTCCCCAGATAATCATTGTCTCCTCCAAGGGGAAATATGCGGTGGATTCTTACGAATATGATGTGACCGATTACCTGCTGAAACCGGTGGATTATGGCCGTTTTTACAGGGCGGTTGCCAAAGCGTTCAAGCGGTTCGAACAGTTGACCGCCGAACAAATCGGCAAGGATGAGATTTTCATTAAGAAAAATGCCACCCTGGTAAAGCTCAAGTATGGTGAAATCCTCTGGGTCGAGGCGCTGGAAAATTACGTGATCTTTAATACCTTCACCGATAAGTACACCATCCATTTCACCATGAAGGCCATTGAGCAGAAGCTACCTGGCACCAAGTTTACCCGGGTGCACCGGTCTTATATTGTTAATACGAGCTGTATCAATATCATTGAGGACAATTCTGTGATCATCAAGGTTGAGGATGGCAACAAATCCATACCCATTGGTAAATCCTACAAGGAGAAGCTGATGCGCGATATCAACCTGATCATCAAATAACCCATGATTTCCAACCGAGAGTTGTTTTTGCGACACGTCGCACAAACTTCTGACGCTTCTCTTCAGTTTGAGGTAGAAAAAGCTGAAGGGATCTATTTTTATGATGCTTCCGGGAAAGCCTATATCGATCTGGTGTCCGGTGTATCGGTTTCTTCATTGGGTCATGGGCACCCGGTGGTGGTAGATGCCATTAAAAGGCAGACCGACCGTTACCTGCATACCATGGTCTACGGTGAGTTTGTGCAGTCGCCCCAGGTGCAGTATGCACGGTGGCTTGTTGAGCATCTTCCTGGTATATTGGATAATGTCTACTTTGTGAATTCAGGAAGTGAGGCCATCGACGGGGCGATGAAACTGGCCAAACGGTTTACGGGCCGTAGTGAATTTCGTGCCTTTGAAAAGGCATACCATGGATCGACCCATGGTGCCATGAGTATTCTGGGGGATGAGACTGCCCGGTCGGGATACCTGCCCCTGTTGCCGGGGATCAAGCACCTGCAGTTTAATTCGCTGGAGGACTTGGAGCTGATTGATGAGCGTGTGGCGGCGGTTGTAGTGGAGCCCATCCAGGCGGAGGCTGGAATTATCGAGCCTGCAGAAGATTTTTTGCTGCAGCTTCGAAAGTGCTGTGATGAAACCGGGGCGCTGCTTATCCTGGATGAGATTCAGACGGGCATGGGACGAACAGGCCGGCTCTTTGCTTTTGAGCATTACGGGGTAGTTCCAGATATCCTCTGCGTGGCTAAAAGCTTTGGTGGCGGTATGCCACTTGGGGCCTTTATAGCTTCCCGGGAAGTAATGCAGAAGCTTACCCATGATCCCCCGCTGGGACATATTACTACTTTCGGGGGACACCCGGTCAGCTGTGCTGCCGGACTGGCAGCACAAACCTTTGTGGAGGAGGAGGACCTGATGAGCCATGCACTGCGCATGGAGGAGCGATACCGGTTAGGGTTGAAGCATTCCTCTATTAAAGGTATGCGGGGAAGGGGATTGTTCCTTGCTGCTGTATTGAAAGAAGGTGTTGATGTGGGTCAATTTATTGCCCTGGCTTTTGAAAACGGACTCATCATCGACCAGTTCCTGTTTTCCGCAGATTCATTCCGGATCGCCCCCCCGCTGATCATCAGTGAAGCGGAGGTGGATGATTCCATCGGTCGGATCCTGGAGACACTGGATGATTTGAAGAAATAAGAAATTGCATGTTTTTTCGTTCATATAAAGATATGACCCGATCTGTTTCCATACTTGTTTTAGTACTTTTTGTTGGTTTGAGTCATGCTCAGACGCCGGAATACCTTGAACTGGTGAAAGCGGAGAACCGGTTGCAAGAGCTTTTTTCCCAGCTTTACTCCGATAGCCTGTCAGAAGTGGAGTCTGTTCTGGCAATCATTCAGGAACTCATGCCCGGTATACTGGAAACGGAAGGAGCCATGGAGTTTCCCTGGAGCAAACTGGACAGGATCGGGGTGATTACCTCAGATGACGGGCAGGTCAGGATCTTTACCTGGCATGTGGCAGATGATCCTGACAACTACCGCTATTTTGGGTATATCCAGGTGGCGTTGAAGAAGGGCAAAGTGAATGTTTATGAACTGGTGGACAATCAGAAGCAGCAGCGCAACAGGCGTAAACTTGAACAGTCCACCGACGACTGGTACGGAAAGTTATATTACCGCATCATCACCCTGAAATACAAAAGAAAAGTCTACTACACGCTGCTGGGCATGGACTTCAACAATGTGCAGTCCAACATCAAGACCATTGAGGCCATGGTAATCCAGCGCAATCAACCGGAGTTTGCCGGGGATCTCTTTTTTGACGGGAAGGACCGGGTGGACAGGATGGTACTGGAATACTCTTCACAGGTTGCCATTTCAGTGAGGTATGAGCCATCGGTGGATATGATCACATTTGACCACCTGGTGCCATTCCATCCCATCTACAATGGCAATTACGAATTCTATGGTCCGGACGGCTCTTTTGACGGATTGGAATTCTCTTCTGGCACCTGGATCTTCCGGGAAGACATCGATGTGCGCAATCTGGACTGACGTATTGTCAGCTTAACCCGATTGGCATATCATTTGTCACTTCCCAAACCGGATATAAAACAAAAATTATTGAACGATGCAGAAAGGTAGAATCAATGTTACTACAGAGAACATTTTTCCCATCATTAAAAAATTTCTCTATTCGGACCATGAAATATTCCTGCGGGAGCTGATCTCCAATGCAGTGGATGCCACACAGAAGCTGAAGGCCCTCGCTTCGTTGGGCGAATTCAAAGAAGAACTGGGTGATGTGACCATCAGGGTAGACCTGGATAAAAAGAAAAAGACCCTCACTGTTACTGATGCAGGTGTGGGAATGACCACCGAGGAGGTTGATAAGTACATCAACCAGATCGCATTTTCCAGCGCGGAGGATTTTCTTGAGAAATATAAAACAGACAGCAATGCCATCATCGGTCATTTTGGCCTGGGATTCTATTCCTCCTTTATGGTATCGGATAAGGTGGAGATCAAGACCCGTTCATGGCAGGAAGAAGCCAAAGGAGTGGCCTGGAGCTGTGACGGCAGCCCGGAGTTTATCCTTGATGAAACGGATAGAGAAGCCAGGGGTACAGAAATAACACTGCACCTGGATTCAGATAGTAAAGAATTCCTGGAGGAAAACAGGATCAGTGAATTGCTGGAGAAGTATTGCAAATTTCTGCCCGTAGAAATTGCTTTCGGTAAGGAGAAGGAGTGGAAAGACGGCAAGGAAAAAGAGACCGGTAAGGACAGGATCGTGAATGATACGAAGCCGCTGTGGACCCAGCCACCGGCTGAAGCGAAAGATGAGGATTATGCCGATTTTTACAGGAAGCTGTACCCCATATCAGAAGAGCCGCTGTTCAATATCCACCTGAATGTGGATTATCCCTTTACACTCACAGGGATTCTCTATTTCCCGAGGATCAAGAACAACATTGAGATTCAGAAGAACAAAATCCAGTTATACAGCAGACAGGTATTCGTGACCGACTCCGTAGAAGGGATCGTACCCGAGTTCCTGACCCTGCTTCATGGAGTGCTGGATTCACCCGATATTCCGCTCAACGTATCCAGGAGCTTTCTGCAGAACGACGCGAATGTGAAGAAGATATCGTCGCACATCACCAAGAAGGTGGCCGACCGTTTGGAGGAGATCTTCAAGAACGACCGGGAAAAGTTTGAGCAGAAGTGGGACGACCTGAAGCTGTTCATTGAGTATGGCATGATGTCGGACGAGAAATTCCATGACCGTGCTGAGAAATTTACTTTGTTGAAGAACATGGAGGGTAAATATTTTACCCTGGAGGAGTATGAAGAGCTGATCAAGAAGGAGCAAACCGATAAGAACAAGACACTCATTTACCTTTATGCCACCAACAAACAGGAACAGTACAGTTATATTGAGGCAGCGAAGGCTAAAGGATATGATGTGTTGCTGATGGACGGACAGCTGGATACACACTTCCTGAACCACATGGAATCGAAACTGAAGGACTCCAGATTTGCAAGGGTGGATTCAGACATCATTGATAAGCTGATCGATATTGAGAAAACCAGGGAATCAAAACTGAATGCCGGGCAGCAATCGGACCTTACTCCGGTGTTCCAGTCGCATCTTCCTGCCGCTGAGAATTATTTTATAAGTTATGAATCACTGGCCGAGGAGGACCAACCGGTGATGATCACCCAGAGCGAATTTATGCGCCGCATGAAGGACATGCAGGAGATGAGCGGACAGGCGTCCATGTATGGGAACATGCCCGATTCCTACAACCTGGTGATCAATGCCAACCATCCGCTGGTGGGTAAGATTGCCGAGCAGACCGAGAAGAAGATCGGGAAGAAGCTTGAAGAGTTGCGTGGCGAGAAGAACGGGTTGTCTGAGGAGCAGCAGCTGCTGGAGAAGGCCAAGGATGGGAAGAAAGAGGAGGAGATCCCGCAAAGCGAGAAGGATCAGATGGAAACCGTTAACAAGAGGCTGAATGAACTGGAGAACAAGCGCATTGAGATGCTGAAGAAGCATGGGAAGGGACAGAAGCTGGTGAAACAACTGATCGACCTGGCGCTGCTTGCCAATAACCAGTTAAAAGGAGAGGACCTGGCTGCCTTTGTGAAAAGAAGTGTGGACCTGATAAAATAGAAGCTGATCCCTGGTCTGTTTTGATCGGGGAAATTTTAGAGAAACAAAGTTTTAACCTCCTGTTTCAGAAAGTCGATGGCTACCTGGGACGGGGGGTTTTTTAATTCTGTCAACCGCTCCAGGATCAGTTTTCCCAGGGTGGGACCTGTGGCATCGGATTTCAATTCGGTTGCCGTATTGTTGATGAGGTTGATGACCTGGTTTTTGGCCGCTTTCACCTTTTCCCAGGCTTCGGTGCTCACATAGGTCTGCTGGGCCAGGTTGTGATCGTATTCAGATTTGATGCTGGTGAGTAATTCCGACTGAAGCTGTCTGGCGCTGTAATCAGGCCGGCCGATGCGCATGATCATCGAATCGGGTGAAATGCGCTCGAGCAGCAGGATGATGCGCTCGTAGGCCTGCAACCTTACCGGGAGGATGTCATCGGTAATGTGCATGTTGAACTCTTTTTTCCTCCTGCTTTCTTCATTCCGGGACCAGGTCCTGAGCATGACCCAGGTGGTCAGAAAAACGATGATAGCGGGCAGGGTATACTTAAGGACTTCAAGCAAAACGTCCATGTTAATCTTTTTTTGAAACTTGGTCTATACAATATTAACTAAATTATAATGAAAAGCGTATTTTTAACCTCTGAAATGCTATTGTCCACAATCTAAATTTTCAACCTATGGAAAAACTTTCAGCAAGAATTAATTCACTGGCTCCTTCTGCCACAATCGCTATGAACCAGAAAGGCCGTGAATTGAAGGAAAAAGGAGCAGACGTGATCAACCTGAGTGTAGGCGAACCCGATTTTATAACCCCTGATCACATTCGTGAAGCAGGCAAAAAGGCCATTGATGGAAACTGGCACCATTATGCTCCTGTGGCTGGATATCCTGATCTGCTGAAGGCCATTGTAGATAAGTTTAAACGGGAAAATAATCTCGATTATAAACCCTCCCAGATCATGGTGAGTGTGGGTGCAAAACACTCCCTGGCCAATGTGATGATGTGCCTTATCGATAAAGGTGAGGAGGTGATTGTGCCGGCTCCCTACTGGGTGAGTTATGCCGAGCAGGTGAAGATCGCTGAAGGGGTGAATGTGTTCATCGATACCACTGTGGAGAATGATTTTAAGATCACTCCCCAGCAGCTTGAAGATGCCATTACTCCCAAGACCAAAGCAATGTTGCTCTGTTCCCCTTCCAATCCCACCGGAAGTGTGTATACCAGGGAAGAACTGAAGGGGCTGGCCGAGGTGATTGCCAGGCATCCACAGGTGTATGTGATCACTGACGAGATCTATGAGCACATCAATTTTGTGGGCGGACATGAATCCATTGCCCAGTTTGAAGAGATACGCGACCGTGTTGTTATCATCAACGGAGTGTCCAAAGCATATGCCATGACAGGCTGGAGGATCGGTTACATGGCCGGACCGGACTGGCTGGTGAAGGCATGCGGCAAGCTCCAGGGGCAGATGACCTCCGGGGCCACCTCCATTGCCATGCGTGCAGCCCTTGAGGCGCTGAACGGCGACCAGAGCTGTGTGTCCGAAATGCGTGATGCTTTCCTGAGAAGGCGCGACCTGATCCTGGGTCACATAGCCAAGATTGACGGTGTGAAGTGTGCCACCCCTGGCGGAGCCTTTTATGTGTTCCCCGATTTCAGTGCCTACATTGGCAAATCAGTGGATGGGCGCAAGATCGAGAACGATATGGATCTTTGCATTTACCTGCTTGAGGTAGGTCATATTGCAACGGTTCCCGGTTCTGCATTCGGCGCTGAAGGATGCGTGCGCATCTCCTACGCCAATTCAGATGAGAACCTGGAGAAAGCGATGCAGCGGCTTAAGGATGCGTTGGCTGCGCTTTCATAGATAGTATATCCTTTATAGTACTAGCTTGAATATAGAAGAGCCGTCTCAGGGAGCTGGGGCGGCTTATTTTATTCTGAGCCGAAGTATAGGCGGAACTCTCAGTGACTGAGCGATCATTTGTATTGGTCTAATTCTCACCTTAGGTGTACGTTTTCGAACACCTTTGTCACGCTTTCGTTCAGAATTATCACATTTTAACAATCTCTAAAAACAACTTTAAAAGATTGTGAAACAATTCGATACAGAGTTTGGCACGTGGATTGATAGTTATGTGACAGAACGTTAAAACAAAAAAAACGCAAGAGTCATGAAAACAACAAAACTTTTTTTAAGCATCGCACTGGTTGCACTGACAGCCACTTCATTCGGACAACTGTCCCTCATAGACAGATTATTCTCTAAGCGCCACAATGAGGTTGTCTATTATACTGCCGACTACAAAGCTGAAAGCTGCAAGACCGAAACCTGGATGGTTGATCTGCGCGACTGGGCCAACAACAAGGTCTCCAGGGATGCATACGAAGCCCCTGTAGTTTCCATTACCTATATTGTAGATATGGTTGAAGTTGTATATGAAGATGAACTGGGTCTGGAAAGCTGGATGTCTGCTCCTTTCGAATGTGATATTTGTGAATCAGAATTCTTACTTGAATCTTGGATGACAACACCTTTCGAAAGCAGCGTTGTGGAAAATGAACTGTGTCTGGAATCATGGATGACTGCCCCTTTCGAGGCCGCTGAAGACATCGAGATTGAAGAATGGATGACCGCTGCCTTTATCTAATACCTTTCATGACTTTGCGTTTCTAACATACTTTGCCTGTTCTATTAATTCTTTGTGACAAACCAATGCATTATTTTTTTCTCCATGCCAGTAATGGAAGCCATTTCCCTGGCATTCCCGGTAATCCTTACAATTGGCACACTTTCCTTTTTTTGTCCAGGTTCTGTCCCTGAATGGCTGATACTTTGTTTGCCATATTTCATAAAAGTTGTCCCTGTAGATACTCCCCTGGGAAAAAGACCGGTCAATATTTGGACAGGCTGAGATTGAACCATCAATAAGGATTGATCCTATATTAATCCCTGCCCTGCAAAAGAAGAAACTGTCCCTGACATTTAATTCGTATTCTCCAACATATCCTTCACAGCTAAATTTAATATCAATGGATTTATCTTTTCTTTTGTCCTTGATAAAATCCATCAATCCTATGAATTCATTGCCGGACAGGATTAAATCCTGATTGCTTTTTGCTCGGCCGATCGGCACGATGGTAAACAATCTCCATGCTTTAACTCCCTTGGAAATTAAATAATCATAAATCTCAGGTAATTCATGAAAATTTCGCTTATTAACACATGTGACAACGTCAAAATTGAGACGGGATGAACTTGCAGCCAATCCAATGGCATTGTCAACTTTTACAAAGCTGTTTTTATTATTTCGCAGCCAATTATGGGAATCTTCCAGTCCATCAAGGCTAATGGTCAAAGCCCCTAATCCGGCATTGAGCAATGAAATATGTTTTTGCTCATCATACAAGTAGCCGTTTGAAACCATACTCCATCTCATTCCCCGTTTCCTGATTTCCCGGCCACATAATTCAATGTCCTTACGCAAAAGCGGTTCGCCTCCTGTCAGAACAACAGTGAAATTCTTAGGAGGTGATTCAATGGTATCAAGTGCCGGAAGGAAATCTCCAAGGGGCATGTCTTTAAAAGAGCTGTCTTTTAAGCAATCACTGCCACAATGAAGACAGTTCAGGTTGCATCGGGTGGTGCATTCCCAAAACAGGTAATTCAGCTCATGCAGTTTTGTTTCTGCCTCTTTGAATTTTCGAAAAACAATTCGTTTTACCGAAGCAAACATCTACTTCTCTTCCATTTCAATGTCCAGGTATACATTATTCCCAATATTTGTCAGAACAGTGTCCCTGTCAGCAAAAGAACCGTATTGTGTTGAATCTACATCTTCAAACCTGATTGTTACTTGATCTAACAATTCTGTATAAAAAGAGAAACTACCTTCGTTGTCGGTATACTCATGTTGCATATTGTCTGCAACAGAGACTTTAACTCCTTGTATTGGAAGCCCTGAAGTTTTTGATTTCACCTGTCCCTGAACCAGTAAATCAGTTTGAAAGTCCTGGGGGGTTCCGTAGCAGGCCTGGAAAATAAACAGAGCAGATGCAAAACTTAAGCCGCCTATGATACTTCTGATCCAGTTCCGTTTCATTTTTTTTTATATCAGGATGAAAATGTATAACGAAGTTACAGTGATAAGATTAGAATATCAAGTTGCGTACTAACATATGCACAAGGAAAATATCTTGCCCTATTAAATACTCCGGTTGATGTAATGGCTGTAGTCCTTCAGCTTCCTGTCGTATGGAATGGCAAAGTGGGGTGAATCGATGAAGAAGTCGGCAGTGGAACGGTTGCAGGCAGTAGGTACGTTGTAGAGGACCGTGATCCTCAGTAAGGCCTTTACATCCACATCGTGGGGCTGGGGTTGCATGGGATCCCAGAAGAAGATCAGGATATCGATTTCGCCTTCTGCAACCAGGGCGCCCAATTGCTGGTCCCCTCCCAGGGGTCCCGATTTAAGCTTCTTCAGGGACTGAGGGGACTCATTGCATCTGGCCAGGGTTTCTTCCACCATTTTTCCTGTTGTGCCTGTGCAAATAATGTGATGTATACCCAGCTTGTGCGCATTGTATTCTACCCATTCCGCAAGGTCCGGTTTTCTGTTGTCATGGGCAACCAGGGCCACTCGTTTGACTTTATCCATTTGTTAAGGTTTTTACAAATCTACATGCAATGATTGATTTCTATTACATTTGTAATGTTAAGAAATAAATAATTCGAGGTATGTTTGAAAGAAGGCGGACCAAGGGGACGACAAAGATAGTAAGGATATCCATACTGCTTGTATTCCTGGGATTGATCATCATGGTGCTTGTGGTGTACAACCTGTATAGCAGGGTTTTTGTCACAAATGTGTCGCTGGACACTGACCAGGAGTTGTTCTATATCCCCACGGGTTCAACCTTTGAGGATGTCATTGACGGGCTGGAGGAGAAGGATATTATCGATAACAGGAAGTCGTTCCGCTGGGTGTCCATCAAGAAAGGGTACGAGGGAAGCGTGAAGCCGGGCAGGTATAAGATCCGCAATGGTATAAGCAACAATGAACTGGTGAACATGTTGCGCTCGGGAAACCAGGACCCGGTGATGGTGGTATTTAATAACATCCGGACCCTGGATCAGCTGGCCGGAAAGGTCTCCCGGTACCTGGAAGGGGATTCGGTGAAATTTGCTGCTTATTTTGCAGGCAGAGAGCTGGTAATACGTTATGGTTTTGAGCAGGCCACCTTTACCTCTATGTTCATTCCCAATACCTATGAGTTCTTCTGGTCCACTACTCCGGAGGCTTTTACCGACCGGATGAGTGAGGAGTATGAAAAGTTCTGGGATGGGGAGCGTGACCGGCGGGCCAAAAGGATCAACATGACCCGGTCCGAGGTGGTTACGCTGGCTTCCATAGTGGATGAGGAAACCCTGTATGATGATGAGAACAGCCAGGTTGCAGGGATTTATATAAACCGCATTGAAAAGGGAATCCCCCTGCAGGCCGATCCCACCCTGAAATTTGCACTGGGTGATTTTACTGTCAAGAGGATTGTGAACGATGACAAGAAGATCGATTCGCCTTACAACACTTACAAATACAAAGGTCTTCCACCGGGTCCCATATCCATTCCTTCGGTTTCGGCCATCGATGGGGTGCTTAATTACGAAAAGCACAACTATATTTACTTCTGTGCAAAGGCCGATTTTAGCGGATACCACGCGTTCGCGAGGACCTTATCCCAGCACAACAAGAATGCAAGGGAGTACCAGAAGGCGCTCAATCAAAAGAGGATATATCGGTAGTTGAAAGATCATTATTTCGCATGAAATATCATTCGTATTATCCTACACCACATTCACTTCCCTTTCAAGGTAAACGCTGAATTTCCTGTCTACGTCGTTCCTGATTTGTTCTGAGAAATCAAATATTTCCTGGCCGGTGGCACCGCCGTAGTTGACAATGACCAGGGGTTGGGAGGGCCAGGTGCCCACGTTCCCCATCCGTTTTCCTTTCCAGCCTGCTTTTTCAATAAGCCATGCGGCGGGGATCTTTGCCCGGTTTTCTGAATCGGGATAGTTGGGAATGTCGGGATAGTCTACCCGGATGCATTTGAAAATGGTCATGTCCACCAGGGGATTTTTGAAAAAACTGCCTGCATTTCCGTGCGTATCAGGATCGGGCAGTTTCTGGTTCCGGATGGAGATGATCACATTCCTCAGGTCCAAGGGTGTACTTCCGCCAGCCAGTGAAAATGCTTCCTTCACAGGCCCGTATCCGAGTTTCAGATCAGGAGCCCTGTTCAGACGGAAAGCCACATGGGTGATGATGTACCTTCCGCGGGCTTCTGTTTTAAAGATGCTGCTCCTGTATCTGAAGCTGCACTCCTCCTTTTGGAGGCGGACCGATTGCTTTTGTTGCAGGTCCCATGCATCCAGCCAGGCAAACCGGTCCTTCATCTCCACCCCATAGGCGCCGATATTCTGGATGGGAGCCGAACCTACTGACCCGGGGATCAGCGAAAGGTTTTCCAGTCCGAACCAGCCCTGTTCTGTGGCGTGTTGCACCCAGTTGTCCCAGTTCTCACCTGCCCCCACACGGATCAGCACCTGCTGGCCATTATCTTCCATCAACTCGATACCTTTCATTCCCGGGTTCACCACCAGGCCTTCAAAATCGCTTTTAAAAAGGATGTTGCTTCCTTCACCAATTATCAGGAAGGGCAGTTGCCGGTGATCATATTCCTCCAGCAGCAGGGTGAGCTGCTCCAGGTTTTCCGGCCTGGCAAACAGGGCAGCACGGGCATCAATTCCAAATGTGTTGAATTCTTTCAGTGAGAGATCATGCTGCATATCGGTCATCTGTAGTACTTCAATTTCGTTCTGCATAAATATAATTAAGTTTATTGCTTTATGGAACAGAACCAACTATCTTTAAATGGTTAGCGCAACTATCCCCTTGAAAAGAGTCTACATATCGGTGATCAATGACCTGGTGACTGACCAGCGGGTGCACCGGGTGGTTGACCTGTTGCAGGGGAGGGGAATGGAAGTGACCTGCATCGGGAGGAGGCTTCCGCACAGTCCCGGCCTGGAAGGGGTCAGTTTCAGATACCGGCGGTACAGGATGCTGTTCACCAAAGGACCGCTTTTCTATGCCTGTTATAATGCACGGCTGTTGCTTACATTGCTCACCGCACGAAAACCATCCCTTTTTATTGCCAATGACCTGGATACACTTCCGGCCGGTTTTATGGCCAGCCGGATCAGGAAGGTAAAACTGATTTACGACAGCCATGAGCTTTTCACCCAGGTTCCTGAGCTGATCCACCGGAAGCGGGTCCAGCGATTCTGGAAATGGATAGAATACTGGTATGTATCGCGGCTTGAGCATGCGGTGACGGTCAATCATTCCATTGCACATATCTACCGAAGACTGTACAAAACCAGGTTCAGGGTGGTCAGGAATGTTCCAGTGAAAAGGGAGCCCTGTCCGGACCTGCAGGTGAAGCAGGATCATATTGGAAAGAAGGTGATCATATACCAGGGGGCGCTGAATGTGGGAAGGGGACTGGAGCTGGTGATCGAGACCATGCAATACCTTGAGAACACCGTTTTTATGGTGGTGGGTTCGGGAGATATTGATGCAGAACTGCGGACGATGGTGGAGAAGAAGAACCTGGGAGAAAAGGTGTTTTTCAAAGGTCGCTTATCCCCTCGGGAGCTGTTTCCGCTGACCTGTGCGGCCGACCTGGGGATCTCGCTGGAGGAGGACCGGGGACTCAATTACCGGTATGCGTTGCCCAACAAACTGTTTGATTACATCCAGGCCCGGGTGCCCGTGCTCTGCAGTGCACTTCCTGAGATGGCGCGCATCGTCAACACCTACGGTGTGGGAATCGCCACACGGGAACGCGATCCGCAGAAACTGGCACGGATTATCAGGTACATGTTTGAGGAGCGGACAGAGGGGGCGTGGAGGGAAGCCCTGGACTTGGCTGCTGCGGAATTGTGCTGGGAAAATGAATCCCGGATTTACCTGGAGCTGCTTGCCGAATGCGGAATCCTGATACAAACTGAATGACAGAAATTATGAGAATTGTTAAGAAGATATATGTGGTAGTGTTCATCATGTTGGTACTGCCGGTCCTCGTTCAGGCCCAGGTTGAATTCATCGAAGTGACCACCCTCAATGAAATGGAGGAGGTACAAAAGAAGGCTTCGGATCAGCAACTGATGCTGTTTGTGGATGTGTATGCCACCTGGTGCGGTCCCTGTAAGATCATGGACAAGGAGGTGTATACCAATGCGGCTGTTGCAGATTATATGAATGCCAATTTTGTCAATGTGCGCTTGGATGGGGAAACCGATTACGGGAGAAAGTACGCCATGGAGCAGAAACTGGAAGGCTATCCCAGCATGTTTGTTTTCAGTTCCGACGGAGATCCTGTAAGCAGGCTGATCGGATTTACAGCTGCCGGGGAACTGGTGCCATCCCTGAAGGGTACGGTGGACAATTATAAAATAGTGAAGGTGTACAAGACCAAATATGAGCGGGGCACACTGGAACTTGAAGATTTTGCCCTGTATATCTCTGTTGTGAGGGAGATGGGGAACGAGGAGGAATCTGAAAAACTGGCATCGGAATACATGGAGCGGATCATGGATCCGAAACTATCGGATAATGACATTTCCGTTGTGGCTTTTTTCATGGACCTGGAGGATACGTGGTGGCCTGAATTTTCAAGTGACCAGGAGCGTCTCAGGAAGGTCCTGGGTGATGATTACATGATGGCGCTGGAAAAGATCTATAACAATTCACTGGTTAAGGCGGTGGATGAAGATAATGTCCAACTCATCAGCAAAATGGCCAATGAGTTAACACCTCTGATTGAAGAGGAGGAAACCAATTCATGGGACCTCCGGTCCATGCCTTTTCTGCAGTATTATTACTATACCAACCAGGTGGATGGCCTCATCAACTATGTGGATGGCCGTTTTGAATCGGACCGCAAGGGTGACCACTGCTGGCTATATGGGGCTGCATCGCAGATCACCGATATGGACCAGCAATACCTGACCCCTGAATTGCTGGAGAAAGGGGAGGAGTGGTTCCAGACCTGCATCGATCTGGAGGAACATTTCGATTACTATTTCTACCACGGCATGGTACTGTTTTTCAAGCAGAATCAAGAGGCTGCAAAGGCTTCATTTGTAAAAGCAGAATCACTGGCCACGACCGGGGAACAGCAAACCATGATCAGGCAGGTGCTGGGATTTGTGAACAGCAAGTAAAAATCCGGCTGTTGCGAATGTGCACGGGATGGACTACTTTTACCTTTTTTAATTCTAACATTGATCTGAAATGAAAACATTTCTCCTTCCCCTGCTGGTTCTGTTTTTCCTTGTGATCTCCTGCTCCAACGGATCCAACGACCTGGACAGGTCGGGGCTGAAAGGCCATGTGAAATCCGTTACCGAACATCAGTTTGAAGCCACATCCGAGGATGGCCGCTGGGTTGCCGGGAAACCCAATTTGTACGGAAACCGCATCACGAATTATGACCGGGACGGCCTTTACGTGGAAACCATCGCCATCAATCAAAGGGGCGATACCACGGGCATTTCGAAATGCAGGCGTGAAAATGGTGAAATGGTAGAAGAAACATTCCATTCAATATACGGCGACCGGACCACCAGAACGTTGTTTGAGCGGATTTCGGATGAACAGGTGAATTTCGAGGTCTGGGATGGTGAACAGCTCTATACCGAGGGTGCCAACTATTATGATTCAAAAGGACGGTTATTGCAACAGGTGCGGGTGGTGAATGACCAGGAGGTGATCAACCACAACGTGTATGAAAAGGGCCTCCTGACGGAGACTTACCAGGAAGAGATGAGTGGAGAGCGCACCTTTACCCAACAATATGACTACGAAGCATTCGATGATGAGGGAAACTGGACCACCAAGTTGATTTATGTGGGTGAAGATAAGATCAAACCCGGCCTGGTGACGGTCAGGAAACTGGAGTATTATTAGGTGCCCATTATCCTTCCTTACAAATCCAGCAGGACCTGTTCGGGCGACCGTGCTCCGAAGATCATTCGTGAAGGCTCCTCAATGAACTCTTTTACCGTTTTCAGAAAACCCACTGAATCCTTTCCATCGACCACCCTGTGGTCGTAACTCAGCGCAATGTACATCATGGGCCTGATTTCCACTTTGCCCTGGATAGCCACCGGTCTTTCAACAATGTTATGCATCCCCAAGATACCTGACTGAGGTGGATTGAGGATGGGCGTAGAGAGCATGGATCCGTAAATGCCCCCGTTGGAGATCGTAAAGGTCCCGCCGCTCATCTCTTCGATGCTCAGCCTGGCTTTCCTGGCCCTTGCAGCCAGGTCACCGATCTGCTTTTCAATTTCTGCAAATCCAAGCACCTCTGCATTCCTGACCACCGGGACCATCAGTCCCTTATCGGTTTGTACGGCAATGCCAATATCGCTGTAGCGGGGCGATACAACCTCTTCACCCTCCAGGTATGAATTAACCGAGGGGTATAGTTTGAGTGCTTCGGTGACTGCCTTTGTGAAGAAGGACATGAATCCCAGTTTGATCCCGTGCTTTTCAACGAACTTCTCCTGGTGTTTTTTACGGATGGCCATGATGGCACTCATGTCGGCTTCGTTGAAGGTGGTGAGCATGGCTGTTTCATTCTTTACAGCCACCAGCCTTTCGCTGATCTTTTTGCGAAGCTGACTAACCTTCTTCCGATCCTCCCCACGGGTTGCTTCCTGTTTCAGCGCCTGCTTCACATCAGCTGCAGTGATCTTCTTCAGCCCATTGATGATATCATCCACAGAAAGCCCCTCTTTTTCCATCATCTCCCTGGCAACAGGGGTTGATTTTACAGTACTGAAAGCCGATGGAGTAGCAGCTGCAGCTGGTTTGGTATCAGGGACCGGAGTTGGTCTGACTTCCGGTTCTGCCTGTGCTTCGGCGGGTTCGTCGGGAACCTCCACGCTGGTATCAATGGTGGCAACCACGGTGCCCACATTGACGGTTTCCCCTTCCTTCACAAGGATATGCAGTTGTCCAGATTGTTCGGCAATGAGGGGAAGGGTTGCTTTTTCCGATTCAATTTCTCCAACCTCCTGGTTTTTTGTAACCAGTGCCCCGTCTTCCACAAACCAGGAAGCAAGTTCAACCTCCGTGATTGATTCGCCGGGACTGGGTATTTTTATCTCCAGGGCCATATTATTTTGTTTTGGGTTTCTCTTTGTCAAAGTAATAGTGCTGCTTCAGGATCTCTTTGCGTGAACTGCCGATGACACACTGCAATCCACAGTATACATTCATCAATTCGCAGGTACATTCCCGGAAGACCTTGTTGATGATCTCGGTCTGACTAATCTCATGGAGTTTGAACAGACCGGTAGCCGGACTTCCCGATGGCTGCCGGGTGACCGGAATGATCTCGGTGTCCTTCATGGTATTCCGGATGTAAAACCAGGCACCCATGTTTTCGGGTTCTTCCTGTACCCACAGTGTGAGCATGCTGTTCCTGTATTTTCGGAGGATCTTTTTTACCTGTTTTTCCGGGAAGGGGAAGATCTGCTCGAGTCTCACCAGGGCAATGTCTTTTGCACCCAGCTTCTGTTTCCTGGCCAGCAGGTCGTAGTAAATCTTGCCACTGCAGAAAACCACCCTTCGTACCTCTTCCACAACCGTATCGGGATCGTCATAAACCAACTCAAATTTGCCTGTTTCCAGGTCGTCCAGGGTGGAGATACACTGTGGATGCCTGAGCAGGCTTTTCGGGGTGAATACGATCATTGGCACCCGTGATTTTTTATTCATATGGTTCCGGAGTGCATGGAAAAGGTTGGCAGGTGTGGTTGGATTGATGATGTGCATATTGCACCTGGCAGCCAGGCTCAGGAACCTTTCAATGCGTGCACTGGAATGTTCCGGTCCCTGTCCCTCAAAACCGTGGGGAAGGTATAGAACCAGCCCGTTCATCAAGCCCCATTTCTCTTCGGCACTGGATATGTACTGGTCCAGGATCACCTGGGCCACATTAACGAAATCCCCGAACTGTGCTTCCCAGATGGTCAGGTTCTGCGGACATGCCATGGCGTATCCGTATTCAAAACCCAATACCCCGTATTCATTCAGGGGGGAATTGAAAATATTGAAAGGAGCCTGTTCCTTATCAATGTACTTGAGGGGAATATAAATGTCGGTGGTTTCTTCCATAACCATCCCGGCATGCCGGTGCGAAAAGGTGCCCCTGATGCTGTCCTGTCCACTGATCCTTATGGGATGGTTCTCCAGCAGGAGTGAACCATAGGCAAGCAATTCACCCAGCGCCCAATCTACCCGGTTTTCTCTGATCATCTTTGCACGTTCCTCTGCCAGCTTGATGGTTTTTTTAAAAAAGACCAGGTCTCCGGGCAGGGTGGTGATCTGATCGGCTATGCGCTGAAGGGTGTTTCCGGGAATCCCTGTGGGTAAGGAGTCTTCGAAGTCGGTTTCAGTTGTATACTCCATTCCCTGCCATTCGGCCTCCAGGAATTGCTGGATGGTCACCTTCTTCTTTTTCCTGGAAACGTCAAGTTGTTTTTCCAGCAGAGTATCCAATTCATTTTCTGCCGCAGCTACCTCCTTTTTTTCCATGATGCCTTGTTCCACAAGCCCCTGGCTGTATATATCCCTGGGATTGGGGTGTTTGGCAATGGCTTTATAGAGCAGGGGTTGTGTAAACCTGGGTTCGTCTCCTTCGTTATGTCCGTACTTGCGGTAGGCAAGGATATCGATAAATACATCGGTATGGAATACCTGCCTGTATTCGAAGGCCATGCGGATCACATGGACCAATCCTTCCATATCATCCCCGTTTACATGCCAGATGGGAGACTTGATTACTTTGCCCACATCGGTGCTGTAGGTGGACGATCGGCCATCCAGGTAATTGGTGGTAAATCCCACCTGGTTGTTGATGACCAGGTGGATGGTCCCCCCGGTTTTATATCCTTCCAACCCGGACATCTGCACCAGCTCATATACCACACCCTGACCCGCAATGGCGGCATCACCATGGATGATGATGGGCACCAGTTTGTTGATATCGCCACCATAAATATGATCCAGGCGTGCCCTTGATACACCCTCTACGATGGGGGCTGACGATTCAAGGTGGGAAGGATTGGGGACGATATTCAGGATCACTGTTTTGTCAGCGGAGGTATGGATCATGTTACCATAGCCGAGGTGATACTTTACGTCACCCAGACTGATGCGATCTTCGTAAGACTCCCCTTCAAATTCCTTGAAGATATACTCCATGGGTTTTCTCAGCACATTGGCCAGCACATTCAGGCGTCCCCGGTGGGCCATCCCGATGTTAAACTCCATCACGCCTGATTGTGAGCCCCGCTCCACCAAGTCATTCAAAGCAGGAATGAGGATCTCTGCGCCTTCAAGGGAGAACCTCTTCTGGCCCACAAATTTGTTGTGTATGAATTTCTCGAATCCAACCGCTTCCTTCAGGTGGTGGTAGATCCTGGTTTTTTCCTCAGGTGTAAAGACGGTCCGGTTCTGACCTTTTTCAATCCGGTCTTTCAGCCATTCGAGCTTTTCAGGATGCCGGATAAACATGTATTCCGATCCGATGTGACCGCAGTAGGTCTTTTTAAGGCGATCTACGATTTCGTCAAGGGAGCCTTTCTCAACACCGATCTCCCTGCCGGCATGATAGGAGGTGCCCAGGTTATGTTCGGACAATCCGTAATTCTCCAGATCGAGGGTGGGAAAGTATTTGCGCCTGGTACGCACCGGGTTTGTTTCAGTGAAAAGGTGGCCCCTTTTCCGGTAACCGTTGATCAGGTTGATTACCTTAAATTCTTTATCAAAGGTGAGGGATTCAGATTCGGGATGACTGAAATCACGCCTGGCCAGGTCAAAGCCCTGGAAAAAATGGTGCCAGCTGGGGTCGATTGAATCAGGATCTTCCCTGTATTTTTGATAAAGTTCCTCGATGGCGTCCGTGTCGAGGTGCTGCAAAAACGATAGGTCGTCCATATGAAACCAGTCCGGATTTTAGAACTAACAATCAGGCATCCGTTTTGTTGTACGCAATCCCGCTATTTACCTGATCTCACTGAAATGCTTCATAAATTGCATCCGTTCAAAAGATGCTGGATTGTCCGAATACTCCCCGCTCACCTTTCCCCTGAACTGATCAATGGAATCAAATCCCTTTTCATCCATCCATTTCTCAACCCTGTTAAGGATCCGGGTTATCTGGCCGGGACCGTTCTTGTAGAGTGTGGATGCCACCTGGGTTGCCGATGCCCCTGCAAGCAGCATTTTGATCACATCGTCCCCGGAATGAATGCCGGTGGAAGCCGCCAGGTCGCAGTTAACCTTGTTTGACATGATCGCAATCCACCTGAGGGTTTCGGGAAGGTCTTCCGCGGTCGTAAATAGCTTTCCATTTGAAAGAGAAATCGTATCAAGATCAATATCGGGCGTGTAAAAACGGTTGAACATCACAATGCCCGATACCCCGGATTCGGACAGGGCCTTTACCGACAAACCCATGCGGGTGAAATATTTGCTGATCTTGATGGCCACCGGGATCTCTACCGTAGCCAGCACTTTTTCAATAATCCTGAAGTAGGTTTTTTCAAATTCCTTGTTTTGAAAATCGGCCGGATTCATGAAAAGATTAAGCTCCAATGCATCTGCATCTGCTTCTTCGATTTTTTTGGTGAAATAGGTCCAGTCTTCAAAGGAGACACAGTTGATGCTGGCAATGACCGGTATCGATACCGCATTCTTTGCATCCCTGATCAAATTCAGGTAATCATTGAGACTGTCTTCTCTGATGTGCAGGTCGATGTAATCGAGGGTTTCCGAAAGCCCGGAGTAGATGATGGGATTTTTTTTCGCCTCTTCCAATTGCTGGTTTACCTCAAGCAGGATCTCCTCCTCGAATATCGATTTAAGCACTACGGCTGCGGCTCCGTTTTTTTCAAGGGTTTGAATGCTTTCCACAGAAGCTGTTAGTCCGCTACTGGCTGCAATAACAGGATTCGCCAGCGTTAATCCAATATATTTTGTTGTCAGATCCTTCATATTTACCAGAGTTTAGCTGAAAGGATAATAAAAATACAAAAATATCATTATATCATCCCCGAAAGCACTTAAATACAATGCACACACAAACAATTGTTTATAATTATTCTTAATAACGTTTATCTTATATTCCAGCATATATTTTCAAATATTTTTCATATAATATTGCAAGTTTTTTCTGATGCCTTTGAAACATACCTGACACGCATGAATAAGATTATAGAAAAAGAATACTTCTCCGACTCCGTAGTGAAATTGGTTGTGGAAGCACCCCAAATTGCGAAAAGTCGAAAGGCAGGTCATTTTGTGATTGTACGGATTGGACAGAAAGGGGAGCGGATCCCCCTTACCATTGCTGGAGCGGATGTTGAGAAAGGGACCATTACCATCATCATTCAGAAAGTGGGTGTTACTTCCATCAAACTGTGTAACCTGGAGGTGGGTGAAACTATAACCGATGTGGTAGGTCCTCTGGGCCAGCACACACATATAGAGAAAGTGGGAACCGTACTGGCCTCAGGTGGAGGAGTTGGCGTGGCACCCCTGCTTCCCATTGTGGAGGCCCTGAAAAATGCAGGAAATAAGGTCATCACTGTTCTGGCAGCAAGAACGAAAGAGCTGATCATACTTGAACAGCAGATGCGCATGCATTCCGACGAGGTGGTTATCATGACTGACGATGGCTCGTATGGAAAGAAGGGACTGGTAACAGATGGAATGGAAGAGGTAATTAAGCGTGAGAAAGTTGATCTGGCTGTTACAGTTGGTCCGGCTGTCATGATGAAATTTGTCACCATTCTTACGAAGAAATACAATATCCCCACGGTGGCCAGTTTAAATACACTGATGGTTGACGGGACGGGTATGTGCGGAGCCTGCAGGGTTACCGTAGGCGGGAAGACAAAGTTCGTTTGCGTGGACGGACCTGAATTTGATGCCCACGAGGTTGATTTTAATGAAATGATGTTAAGATTAAATTCCTATAAACCGGAAGAAGAAGAGGCTTATGAAAATTTTCTGAATAAATACCGCAAAGCATAACACATGAAGGGTTTACTGGAGTATTTAAAAAAGGAGAGAGAGCAGGATTGGAGAGTTGAGTTGCGCAGCAAACTGAAGAACAAGGAGCGGACGCAACTGGAGCGGCTGGCGATGCCTGAACAGGCGGCCGATATACGGAATAAAAATTTCGCCGAGGTGAACCTGGGATTGTCAGAAGAGCAGGCCCGGCATGAAGCCCAACGGTGCATCGATTGTCCGAATCCCACATGCATTACAGGATGTCCGGTAGGGATCAATATACCGAAATTCATCAAGAAGATCGAAGCAGGTGAATTTCTTGATGCCGCCAGGGTTCTGAAGGAAACCAATTCTTTGCCTGCTGTATGCGGACGTGTCTGTCCGCAGGAGGTACAGTGCGAACAAGTCTGTTTTTATCCCCAGAAATTGAACAAACCTCCTGTTGCCATTGGGTTCCTGGAAAGATTTGCGGCCGATTATGAACAAAACAGTGGAAAGATATCCGTGCCCGACATACCTGCAGTTAATGGGATCAAAGTTGCATCTGTAGGTTCCGGTCCGGCCGGCCTGGCCTTCGCAGGGGATATGGCAAAAATGGGGTATGATGTTACGGTGTTCGAGGCATTGCACGAGATTGGAGGTGTCCTGAAATATGGAATACCTGAATTCCGGCTTCCCAACAAGATCGTGGATGCGGAGATTGATATCCTGAAAAAAATGGGAGTGAAGTTCGTCAACAATTTCATTGTAGGTAAGACAGCCACTATTGAAGATCTCAAAAAAGAAGGATTTTCTGCATTCCTGGTTGGAAGCGGGGCCGGATTGCCAAACTTTATGCACATTCCTGGTGAAAACTATATTGGCATCTATTCTTCCAATGAGTACCTGACCCGGGTGAATTTAATGAATGCTGCTGATCCTGAATATGATACACCCGTGATCAGCGGAAAAAGCGTGGCCGTAATAGGGGGCGGGAATACCGCAATGGATGCTGTCAGAATATCAAAAAGGCTGGGAGCCGGGAGATCCATGATCATCTACCGACGGTCCATTGAAGAGATGCCTGCAAGGGTTGAAGAGATTAAGCATGCCAAGGAAGAGGGCATTGAATTTCTTAACCTGCATAACCCGGTTGAATATTTTGCGGATGAGCATGGAAGGGTAAACAAAATGAAAGTCCAGAAAATGGAACTGGGCGAACCTGACGCTTCGGGTCGCCGGAGACCGATACCAATTGAAGGTTCGGAATTCTTTATTGATGTGGACACGGTCGTGGTCAGCGTAGGTGTTTCTCCAAACCCGCTGATCCCCCAGAGTATGAAAGAACTGGATGTCTCTTCCTGGGGAACGATCAATGTGAATAAGGAGACCATGCAAACTTCGATACCTGATATATTTGCCGGAGGTGATATCGTGAGAGGAGGAGCAACAGTAATCCTGGCCATGGGAGATGGCAGAAATGCTGCTGCAGCCATGGACCGTCATATTAAGGGAAAAGTAAGAGAACTCATTTCACTCATCAAAGAGTTTAAAACCATCGGAGAAGTACTCGAATTTGCCAAATAACCCGGAAGTTTCATATATTTATATGTAAACCAAACCATTCCCAAAGATGAACGATATGCTGAATCTGATTTCATTGAGGGTAAAATGTCCTGTTTGCGGACAATCCTTAATGGATGACAACCGGCTGGTGGACAACTGTCCCAGCATCAGGCTGAATATCGCAAATGACCAGGATAAAGGGGAAATCAATTTAAGTTCTGTCTGGGAAAGTTACAATTATGTATGTACCCTGGAAACCCCGAAAGATACAACCATTAAACTTTCCTGTCCTCATTGCAATTCGGAAATCAAAAGCAAAGCAGATTGCGATGTATGTGATGCCCCTATGATCCCGCTGGACCTTGAACTGGGAGGAGATGTGAGCATATGTTCGCGCATTGGTTGCAAAAACCATTTTGTCAAGTTCGTAGATTTTTCATTTGCACTGAAGCAGTTGTATATAGATGCCGGTTATCAGGGACGTCCATTTATTGAAGATATGTCGCTCCCCCGGGAAAAGAAGGGCCCCGGGACCGAGGAAGAAGAGAAGATTAAGATTATGAGGACGGGGACTTTTTTACAGTCATACTGCCCTCACTGTAAAAAATCTCTCATCGAGAAGTCGTCCATTAAATTCAAGGTGGACAGGGGAAAGAAATCCGGATATTTAATGCTTAGTCCTTACCTGAATATATTTACATCCAAGTCAACCATCAGGCTGCCCGAGGATGAATATATCGGTGATATCAAGTGTTTTCATTGCGACCAATCTTTGATGATCAAAGAGGAGAAGTGCCGGGAATGCGGAAGCGAGATAGCCAGGATTGTTGTTGGGGCGACCAGCAGACTGGTTGATTTCTATATCTGTTCGAAAAAAGGATGCAGGTGGCATGGCCTGAGCAAGGACGACCTTGATGACATCCGGCTGGAAGAAAGCCTCGAATGGTAGGGAAAACCTATTTTTTGCTCATCACATATTCATGGATTCCCCGGGCTGCTATTTTGCCAGCCCCCATGGCCAGTATCACAGTGGCGGCCCCGGTAGCCACATCACCTCCGGCAAATACTCCCGGTTTAGAAGTCTTCCCGGTTTCCAGGTTTGTTACAATATTTCCCCATCTACCGGTTTCAATATCAGGTGTTGTGGAAGGTATCAATGGATTCGGACTATTTCCAATGGCAATAACCGCCACATCGATGGGCATTCTGAAGTTGGCATCCGGTATGGGAACGGGTCGTCTTCTTCCTGAATCATCAGGTTCACCGAGCTTCATGCTGACACACTCCACTTCCTTTACCCAGCTGTTGTTTCCCCCATGAAATGCTGCAGGATTGGAAAGCAGTTTGAAAATCACTCCTTCTTCCTCTGCATGATGGATCTCTTCGTCGCGGGCAGGCATTTCATCCCTTGATCTGCGGTAGATGATAATGGATTTTTCAGCACCAAGCCGCAATGCGGTCCGGGCACAATCCATCGCTACATTGCCCCCGCCCACCGTGGCCACATACTTCCCCTTCACAATGGGTGTTTTGTATTTCGGGAAGAGGTAGGCTTTCATAAGGTTGGCCCGGGTAAGATACTCATTGGCGGAATAGATACCGTTCAGATTCTCTCCGGGAACATTCAAAAACCAGGGAAGCCCGGCTCCGGTTCCCAGGAAAACCGCATCATACTCATCCAGGAGCTCATCAATGCTTCTGATTTGTCCAATCACATGATCGGTGTAAAGCTTTACGCCCAGTTTCTTCAGATAATTAATTTCCCTGAAGACGATGGCTTTTGGCAGCCGGAACTCCGGGATGCCGTATACCAGCACACCTCCCGGCTCATGGAGGGCTTCAAACATATCTACTTTATGACCTAATCTGACCAGGTCGGCAGCAGCGGTAATTCCGGCAGGACCGGCGCCCACAATGACAATTTTTTTACCGGTTGGTTTTGGTTTTGGTGGCAACTCCGGTTCACCCTGTCCGGCTTCCCAGTCAGCCAGGAACCTCTCCAGTCTTCCTATGGCAACCGGCTCATTTTTAACACCCAGGATGCATTTCTGTTCGCATTGTTCTTCCTGGGGACAAACACGGCCACAAATGGCCGGGAGTATGTTTTTTTCTTTAAGCCGGCGCACCCCATCCCTGAACTTTTCTTCTGTTATGAATTGAATAAATCCCGGGATGTCAATTTCAACCGGACAACCTTCAATGCATCTGGGGTTTTTACACATCAGGCAACGTTCAGCTTCGAAGATAGCCTCCTGTGGAGAATACCCAAGGGGCACCTCATCGTAATTCCTGACCCTTTCCTGCGGCGGTTGTTCCCGCATGGGGGTTTTGGTTGGGCTAACTTTTGCCATAATCGTGTCTTTCCCCGGAAACGATTTCTTCATCCAGGTATGCTTTTCTTCTTGCAAGGACCAGATCCCAGTTCATCTGATGCCCATCAAAATGAGGCCCATCCACACAGGCAAACCGGGTTGCTCCATCCACTTCAACCCTGCAGGCTCCGCACATACCGGTTCCGTCAATCATAATTGGATTCATGCTTACGATTGTTTTCATCTGATAGGGTTCTGTGACCTTAGAAATGCGATACATCAGGAAGGTGCACCCGACAGTGATGACCAGGTCATATTTTACCCCGGATTTCAGATCAGTTTCCAGCAGATCGTATGCATGTCCCTTGAAACCAAGAGACCCGTCTGCCGTTGCATACCTGACCTCATCCGATACTTCTTCCAGTTTTTTATTCCAGTATAAAAGGAACTTGCTCCTGGCTTCAGAATAGCACACCACCCTGTTTCCCTTTTCCCTAAGTGCCCTGGCAGCAGGGTAAATGCCTCCAATCCCATAGCATCCGCCAACCAGGCCAACACTACCGTATTTCTTAATATCGAAGGAGTTTCCCAGTGGCCCGGTGAGTGAAAATATCTCCTCTCCGGGTTTCAGTTCAGCCAGCCTGTTTGTGCTCGATCCTATATCAAGAAATATGAAAGTAATTGTTCCCTCACTGGTATTCCAGTCGGCGACTGTAATTGGAGTTCTTTCACTGTACTGATCCGGAATAACCATAATGAACTGTCCGGGCTGCACTTTCTTTGCAATTGCTTCAGCTCTGACTTTACAGGCATAAACATTGGGTGCTATTTCAGATTTATCGATTATTTGCATGCTGTTCATCGTTTTATGCCTTTTCGATCCTTGCGCTGATCATGCTGGTTCCCGGAAAAATTCCACCACACAATTTGATAGAATCCGTACCGTTGGAGAACAAACAGGCAGAATGATCCGCCAGTTCGGGCATGGGCCGGGAGATCGAGAGCGACTCTCCGGTTTCGGTACAGATTCTGACCTGGTCGCCTTCCTTTACCTTTAACTGACGCATCAGGGATGGTGAAAGGCCTATCACACCTTCATCGGTAATGGAGTGTAACCCGGGTACCAGGTCGGTTAACCGGTTGCCCCTGTATTTGAAATGATTGTGCCTGAGCATGACCTGAATGGGATATGCGGCATTCTTTTTCTGCGGTTTCAGCCTGATGGGTTGAAAACCGGATTTTACATTTTTCCCGTTTGAGTATGGTATCTCTATGAAGGACCGGATCTCCCTGAAAATATCCGCCGGTTTGCTGCTAAATCCTGATTCCTGCATGACTGCTGCGAGGCTGGTGATTACCCGGGGTATGCTCTTTGATTTTCCTTGTCCGGATATGGCCCTGTTAACCTTCTTCAATTTACCATCCAGCGACAGAACATGGCCTTCATTTTCGAGGAAATCCGTTACCGGTAACAGGATATCAGCAAACTCTGAAAGGTCTGTCCGGAACATATTGCATTGAACCAGGAATTTCAAATTGGCCAGATCCGGGTGCGGCGGGATATCTCCCATCACCAGAAGGGAGGTTATTCCGTCTTCCTGAATTTGATTTACCATCTCATTGCAGGACAATCCCCTGGTTGTGCTTAACCGGGTTTGCCAGTTCTTATTCCATTTCCGGATATTCCTGTCATCTGTAATGGAATAAAATCCCGGTAAATAATCGGGATGAACTCCTGATAAAACGCCACCATACAAACTTCCTTCATAGCCCGGGAACAGGATATTGCAACTGTGGTTCCTGCTTTTCACGAAATGTATGTTTACCAGGCAATGAAAAATATCCAGGGGGGAGGAATGCCGGAGCAGATCATCCCCGGCAATGATCATCAGGTTTCTTGATTTCACAAGAATGGACAGGGCCTTTTCCAGTTCAGAACCTGATATTCCCGCAAACTCCTGTGCTTTTTGTAAAGCTGGTTTTTTGAATTGACTGGAAACAGTTCCGGGGATCCCGGAGCCGTATTTCTTAACCAGCGCTGACAATAAAACAAAGAGAAAACTGGTCTCTTCCCCGGGCGTGTATAATACCCTGTTTGTTGTGAAAGTGGATGTACGGGTTGGGAAAGCGCCGGCATAAATAACACGCCGACCACCGTTATAAGCTTTCCTGATCCTGTTCTCAAGCAGTGGATGTGACGTGGATGCATCAGAGCCTATGATTAACAGCGTATCAGCTTTTTCTATCTCCAGGAACCCTGCAGGAGGATGGAGTGAATAAAACTGATGAATATGCTTTAATAATTCTTTATGGGCGTAAGAGGAATGAAGATCCACATTATTGGACCGCATGACTTTCCGTGCAAATTTCTGAAGTGTATAGTTGTCTTCAATTGTATCCTGCGCGGAAGCGATGATTCCAAACTGGGTTCCCCTGTATTTCTCAAGATTACCGGCTGTGTATGCTATCGCTTCCTTCCAGGATATCTCAACCCATTTGTTATCTCTTTTAATAAGGGGTGTGGTGATCCTGGACGGGTGATGATTGAGTTCAACCGGCAGGAACTTTCCGCGCAGGCACAACTGTGGAGGATTGGTCCGCTTGCCTGGGGCCGGGCCCACATTGACAATTTTACCGCCACTGGTATTGATATTCATTTTGCATGCTACCGGGCAGATCACACACGAGGTTTCCACCGATCTATCAGGGATTCCTCTCCATTTCCCCATTTTTTCGGAGATGGAACCGGTGGGGCAAACATCCACACAGGCACCGCAGAACTCACAACCTGCATCTTTCTGGGATTCATTGAATGCTGTCCCCACAATGGTTGTATTTCCTCTTTCCACAAAGGCCAGCACGTGGCTGTTTCTCTCTTCGCTGCAAATCCTGACACATCGTCCGCAGAGAATACACAGGTTGTAATCCAGATCATAAAAGGGATTATCTTTTACCGGTGGGATACCCCTGTAGGAAATCGGGAATTTAATATCTGTCAACTCAAGGGTTTCAACCAGATCCTGCAATTCACAATCTCCATTGCTGGTGCAAAAATTGCAGCCTGTGATGGTACTGACTTTCCTTGTGGAATGCATAAAATCTGCACACTCCATCTTATCTTTGCATACCAGGCAGGTAAAGGGGTGCTCGGAAAGGGTAAATTCCAGGATTTCCTTTCTGAGCTTTTGTAGTTCAGGCGTCCGGGTCATGACTTCCATACCCGGTTCAAGAGGAGTAGTACAGGCCGTAGGGAATCCTTTCATGTGCTTCACAGTCACAACACATAAACGGCACCCTCCATATGAATCCAGGTTTTCAAGGTGACAGAGTGTGGGGATATAAATATCAGCCTTCCTGGCCGCTTCAAGAATGGTAATGCCTTCCCGAACCTTCACAGTTTGTCCGTCGATGGTGGCTGTGTTATTTATTTTCTGGTTTCCCGTCATCCTGTTTTTGAAGTCCGGCATTTATTTAATGATGATTGCATCCCCTGCAATGGCGTCAAAGCGGCATATCTCGTAACAGGCCCGGCACTTGATGCATTTCTCAAGGTCCAGGTAGTGAGGTTCGCTTCTGGGCCCTGTGATGGCGCCTGTCGGACACACATCCACACAACGCTGACAGCCGGTACATTTTTCCTTGATTACACTGTACTCAACAAGGTCACGGCAGACCGCTGCAGGGCACCGCTGGTTTTCAATATGCGCTTCATATTCCTCTTTAAAATACTTGAGTGTTGTGAGCACAGGGTTTGGAGCTGTTTGTCCCAATCCACATAATGAACCGTCCCTGACAGTACCGGCAATCTCTTCCAGCATTTGTATGTCACCTGGCTCAGCATCGCCCCGGGTGATTTTTTCCAGCACTTCAACCATTTGTCTTGTTCCGATCCGGCAGGGCGTACATTTACCACAACTCTCCTGGCTGGTAAATTTGAGAAAATACTTAGCCACATCTACCATGCAGGTATCTTCATCCATGACGATCAATCCTCCGGATCCCATGATCGATCCTGCACCCGAGAGGGATTCATAATCCACCGGAAGATCCAGGAATTCTTTTGATAGACATCCTCCTGAGGGGCCACCCGTTTGTACCGCCTTAAACGCTTTACGGCTTCCTCCTCCAATATCATAGATGATCTTCCTCAGGGTTGTTCCCATGGGGACTTCTATCAATCCGGTCCTGCGTATTTTACCTACCAGTGCGAAAGTCTTGGTCCCTTTGCTTGATTTGGAGCCAATGCCTGCAAAAGCTTGCCCGCCTTCACGAAAAATGGCCGGGATCGTGGCAAGGGTTTCAACATTGTTAATATTGGTGGGGCAACCATTCAGCCCGGAGCTGGAAGGGTAGGGTGGCCTGCTACGGGGCATGCCTCTCCGGCCTTCAAGGGATGCGATCAATGCAGTTTCTTCACCACATACAAATGCACCTGCACCTTCCTTGATCTGAATATTAAATGAGAAACCGGTTTTGAGTATATCCTTTCCAAGCAGGTGGTGCCTATGTAGCTGGGCAATGGCTATTTTGAGCCGCTCAATTGCCAGTGGATACTCAGCCCTGATATATATATAACCCTGGTGTGCCTGAATGGCATAAGCTGCAATGATCATGCCTTCAAGAAGCGCGAATGGATCACCCTCCATCAGGGAGCGGTTCATGAATGCACCCGGATCACCCTCATCGGCATTGCAGATCAGGTATTTTTTACTACCCGGGGCATCATGGCATAACTGCCATTTTTTATGAGTGGGAAATCCCGCACCACCTCTTCCGCGCAGACCGGCCACCTTTACCTCCTCAATAACTCCTTCAGCACCCAGATTAAAAGCTTTTAACAGGCCGGAAAATCCATCTCTCGCCATATAATGTGTAATGCTTTCCGGATCAATGATACCGCAATTCCTTAAAACGATCCGTTTTTGTTCTTTAAGCATGGGCAGTTCCCACAGCGATTTTATTCCATCCGGTACTTCAACAGGATCGCCTAAATACCCCAGGGGCTTCATCTTTGAGGTACCATTCAGTATATATTCCGGGATCAGTTTAGACAATCGCTGCTCATCAACGTTATTGAAACTAACCCGCGGGAATCCTGGTTTCTGGATATCCACCAGGGGTTCCAGGTAACAGGGTCCGATGCAACCGACTTTCAGGAGTTTGGCCGGGATTTTTTCCTGATGCAGAATTTCACTGGCACGGTCCCATACTTTTCCGGCACCTGATGCAATACCGCAACTACCCATACCAATATAGATCACTGGTTCTGGAGCATGTTGAAGTTCCTGCCACTCATCCAATGCTTTTTTCCGGAGTGCAAGGAAATCATTCATATTGATTCAGCGTTTCCTTCAGTTTAATCACCGACATATTACTGTATATGGTTTCGTCAATCATTACAACAGGGGCCAGTGCACAGCAACCCAGGCACGCGACCCTATCCAGATCAAATCTTCCGTCCTCTGTGGTTTCATTGGGTGAAATATCAATCACAGATTTCAGTGCGTTGAGGAGGAAATCTCCACCCTGAACATGACAGGCAGTTCCAAGACAGATTTTAATGGAATGCCGCCCCGGCGGATTAAATTTGAATTGAGAATAAAAGGAAGCCACTCCAAAGACCTCGCTCTTTGAGATCCATAAGTGGCTGGAAATCTTTTCTACAGCTTCCCTGGGAATATATCCTTCTGTTCGCTGAACGTCTTGTAAGATCTGGATCAGGTTGCCTTTGTCTCTGGGTTCATATTTTTCAATGATCAAAGGTATGGAACCTGCCATGATAAAAATTTACGATTTTCACTATTCTTCCAAATAAAAATAGGAAAATCAAGGCAGATAGTTATTAATTTAAGGGTTCGATCCAGTATTTATATCAATTCTAAATCAAAGAGTTATCGGGATGGAAATTTTTCTCGAAAAGATTGCAAGAACTCTTTGGGGACTTTGTTGTTGTATTCAATTTGAACCAGATGAAATGAGATTTATGAATTAAATCTCGACTCACTTAATCTAAAAATCATATCCATGATAATCGGAGTTTTCCGAAGTAATTGAAAAGCCGTAGAGATGCAACTTTACGGCTTTTTTCATGGTCTTATGTCAGGTAATAACAGATATATGCAAATATTTACATAGTTAGATTCGCAGTTTATCCATTGATTTAATCAATTCATCAAATTGAAGGAGCATCGTTCTCAATGTTAATAACCTGTGGCGATCCTTATGAGTATAAATATATGAATGTGTTATTTTTGAAACCAGGTGGTCATTTCTGCGTATGAACTTTTGTATTATAAACGGTGATGTGGAAATGAATTCCTGGTATTCCGGGAAAACCTGATCAATGAATCTAAAACTAATGCCTCGACTAACTACTGAGAAAATCGCACACCTTTTAAATAGAAAAGGGGCCCTGCTTTTGATGGTGCTGTTGCTTCCACTGTATCTTTTCTCCCAGGACTCTACCCTGAATAATACCAACGGTTTGTGGCTGGATGATGCCATCTGGAGTGATGGCACGAGTCCGGGCACCATGCTCCTTGCAACGGATGTCCATATTTATGGGAATGTTGTCAGTGGGACCAGCATTGATTTTAGCGGAGGTAATCTGTTTGTCCACGATACACTTACCATTTACGGGAGTCTTACCATTGGCGATACACTCGACCTCACTATAGATCCAGGTGGCATCCTGATCGTGCGCGGTGATTTTATTTCTGGCGATACGGTTGATGTGTGGTCCAGCGGTCAGATGGTGGTCACAGGCGAGTTCAGCATTTTCGGGGACAATGATCAGGGATCGTTCGATAACGACGGTGTTCTATATGTTTTTGACGCTTCCCCGACGTTGAAAACAGGAGTAGGCTATGGAGATTTTACCTGTGGTTCGCCGGTTGATTCATGTACGCTGTACGATGAAAGTGATCTGCTCGCCGGCGCGCTGGCTACATTCTATCTCTCTGGTTCCTACGCAATCTCGGCTTCCGGGCCCACCACGTTCTGTTTGGGGGATTCGGTGGAACTATCGGTTACCGATACCACTTCTTTTTACCAGTGGTATGAAGATGATATAGCAATTATTGGATCGACTTCCTTTGCATATACCGCCAAAACTTCGGCGGATTATCATGTCACCTTTTTTATAGGGGGTGATTCCCTAGCCATGGAGCCGGTCACCGTGACGGCCAATGCGTTGCCGGTGGTTACCATCACCGGTCTGGATGCGGCTTACTGTGAGGGTGCCGGTACGGATACACTGGTGGGCGGACCAGCAGACGGGTTCTTCCTGACAGGTCCGGGGCTTACGATCCTGGGAGGGGACAGTGCTGTGTTTGATCCCGCCCTGGCTGGTAACTACGATGCAAAATATTACTACACTGATGGCAACGGTTGTACCGATACGGCCACCGTATCGACCATTGTGAACTCATTACCGGCAGTAACGATAACCGGATTGGATGCGGCTTACTGTGAAGGCGCCGGTACGGATACACTGGTGGGCG
>JAGLOO010000068.1 GCA_023138875.1 Bacteroidales bacterium | reverse complement strand
TTTTAGAGAACTGCGAAACTTTAGTTATTGATCAGTGCGATAACTGCCGCCGGGATCATGGTTAAAGCCCACACCACATAACCCAGGGTTGGCGGAAATCCATTCCTTTCAGGGATCTCAATAAGAGCACCCCATACACCCATGAATGTGACATGTATGATGACAAAACTGATCCAATTCGTTGTTCTTTGCCTTGTGTATTTCATTTTAAAATCATAATTGTCGGGTTGGCAAAGATAGAAAAGTTCGATTTGAAATAGAGCTTTTATCCTTTATGAGCCTCTCTTCAAGCTTTTTTCTTTTCATCATTGGATGATAATGTGATTTATTTACTATTACTTCACAACCTGACTAAGGTGGCGATTTCAATATGATCTCAGTAACAAAAACGATTGTAAATAAATTCAAAGCAGGAGATGCAGCCGCATTTGATGCAATATATGATATGTACAGCCAGAAGCTGTATAATTTTGCTTTTGGATTACTTAAAGACCATGATAATGCTGGTGAAATTGTACAAGAAGTGTTTGTTACTTTATGGGAGAAGAGGGACCAGCTAAATGTTGCATTAAACTTTGAGAACTATATTTTTACCATTACCCACAATTCCATACGAAAGTTTTTCAGGAAGAAATCAATGGAAAACAAAGTCAAAGACTTCTTACTAAAAAATTCTCCCGAAGTTACAGAAAATGCCGATGCCTCCATTGTCTACAATGAATTGTTTGAATTAGCGAACAAAACTATAGATAAGTTGCCACCAAAAAGAAAAACTATCTATAAGCTCAGCAGACTTGAAGGTATGACCATAAAAGAAATTGCCAACAGGTTAGATATCTCTACACGTACTGCTGAAAACCAGCTTGCAAAAGCATTAAAATACTTGAAAGAAGAGTTACAAAATCTTTCTTTGCTCAGCCTATTGTTTTATTACCTCTTTTTAGGCTAAGAATCTAACGAGTTTATTACATCCAGAAAAAAAATCACATTCAGAGTGAGTATTTTGATCCCTTTATGGATACTAGTATTGTATGCGAATGCAGATTAAAGCATATATAGGTTTTGGTTAGTTTAGGTTAGTGTAAGACAGACTAAAAGTATTCTGATTTTTAGGTACTTTTAGTTTGTCATTTTAACAGATTATTTCATGTCTTCAAATCATAACAAAGAAATTAATTACTGTATCATTAAAAAATACTTTGAGGATACAGCTTCAGACGAAGAGAAAAATCTCGTAAATAGCTGGTTACAGAATCCTGAAAGTGCCTTGAAATTTGAAAGTCGTCTGAGACTTCTTTGGAAGGAGATGGATCCGGATGCCAGCAATCCGGCCATTGACCTGAATGAATTACTCCATAAGATTCATCATACAATTAACCTTACCGGGAAAAAAGAAAAAATCAGATCATCTCCCCAAAGATCCAAACCTGTCGTTTCGTTCAACATCGTTTTACGGAATATTGCCCGTGTTGCTGCAATACTGTTATTGCCGTTGTTGGGATACATTGGATGGGAGATTTACAGTCAGAAAATGTGGGTGGAGAATCAGACTGAGATCGTGTATAATGAGATTATTTGTCCCCTTGGTGTACGAAGTCAGTTTGAATTGCCAGATGGCACTAAGGGAAGCCTTAATAATGGTAGCCGTTTAAAGTTTCCGGTGAAGTTTTATGGAGATACCAGGAATGTGGAGTTGGTTGGTGAGGCTTTCTTTGATGTATATCATGATAAAAACAGGCCATTTATCATTAGTACGGATGGTTTGGATATTAAAGTATTGGGGACCAGATTAAATGTATATTCCTATCCTGGAGAAGGCTACCAGGAATTTACCCTGGAATCAGGAAGCATTGAATTGATAAAAAAGGAGAATAACCAGAGAATATCCATTGGGAAAATGAAACCCGGGCAGCATGTGGTGTACAGATTTGAAGAGAGTAAAGTGAATTTTGATTTGGAGAACCCGGACAAAGAATCCATACCAATTGATAAGGCAGACAACAAGAAAAAGCTGGAAGATATATTAATTGAGATGAAACCCGGTCAATCTGTTGTATATGAATTGAAAGACGGCGAATTGGATATTAAATTAGATAATGTTGACTATTACACAGCCTGGAAAGATGGGAAGCTTGTTTTGCGAAATGACCCGATGCCCAATGTGCTGAAAAGGATTGAACGCTGGTATAATGTTAAATTTAATATTCTGGATGAATCTATATGTGAATACACATACTGGGCAACTTTTGAAGAAGAAACCCTCGACCAAGTATTAAAACTGTTGACTCTGTCGGGTCCTTTTAAGTTTGAGAAACTCCCAAAAGAGAAGATGGCTGGTGGAGCTTATAAAGCACAAGAAATAGACGTTATGATGAAAAAATAATGTATTTATATGTAAAAAATCAGGAAAGTGCGGCAACACTTTCCTGACGGAATTTAGCATTAACTCATACACCCACATATAACACGAATGGAATATTATGAATAACGCTAAACCAAGTAAAATTATGAAAAAAAATGACTGCTTTCCTAGAAAAAAACTAAAATCTCTTGAGATTCTAAAAATCCTTAGAATTATGAAACTAACTACCTATCTACTATTTATTTCTATTCTTCAGGTTGTTGCCAGTGGTGCTTATTCTCAAAGCACGAAACTGACACTTGATCTTGGAGAGACCACCGTGGAACAGATTCTTTCTGAGATTGAGAACCAAAGTGAATTTTATTTCCTGTTTAATCAGAAATTGGTTGATATTGATAGGGAGGTCTATATGCAAGTTGCTGAGATCAAAATTGATGAGGTACTTACACGTGTTTTCAACGGAACGAATGTGGATTATATTGTTCTTGACAGGCAAATCGTTTTGTCTCCAAGCCAGTATCTTATAGAAGCTAAATCAATGTTGCAAGCCAATAAAATCTCCGGTAAGGTAACCGATGAAAACAACACGGTTTTGCCCGGTGTAAATGTTATTGTAAAAGGCACTACGATCGGTGCAATTACTAATGCAAACGGTATTTATGATATCACGGTGCCGAATGCTGAAGCTGTATTGGTCTTTAGCTATATCGGATATGTTACCCAGGAAATTACTGTTGGTGCACAAACAACCATCAATGTAACTCTTGCTGAGGATTTAACTTCCCTTGAGGAAGTCGTGGTTATCGGCTATGGAGAGGTCAGGAGAAAGAATGTGACGGGCGCTGTAGTTTCACTGAGGGAAGATGATGTGACTAGCGGTGCTGCTATAAGTTCGATTTCAGGAATGCTTCAAGGGCGTGCAGCAGGTGTTGAGGTTTCATCCAATGATGGTTTACCCGGTCAGGATTTGATGATCGTAATCAGAGGAAATACCTCAATCTCCAACAGCAACCAACCATTATATGTTGTAGATGGTTTCCCTCTGCCTGCAGGTGTTTCTATTGCGCCTGAAGATATTGAATCCATTGACATACTGAAGGATGCTGCCTCAGCTGCAATTTATGGTTCAAGAGCTTCAGCCGGAGTGGTTCTAATCACAACCAAAAAGGGAAGAGCAGGAAGAACTGAAATCAGTCTGGATGGTTATATTGGAACCCAATCAATAAGCGGAACTGTAGATTATTTAGATTGGGATGAAAATGCAAGGATTGTAAATGAGCAATATGCACAGGGGCCAAATGACGGGAACCCATGGTATAGTGCAGAGGATCTGGCTTTGCCAAACAATACCAATTGGCTGGATGAAGTAACAAGACAGGCCCGGATTCAAAGTTACACCCTTAGAGCATCGGGCGGAGACGCTAACTCGAATTTTTCACTTTCCAGCACCTATTTTAATCAGGAAGGTATTTTTCTAAATAGTGAATTTGAACGTCTGTCACTTCGTTTGAATGCTGATCGCAAATTTGGCAAAAAAACAAAAGTAGGGATGAATATCTATACATCGAGAATTGATAATGGTGGCATGGACAGAAGACCTGGTTCCCGTCTTACTGCACCCTTGTATGCAACCTTAGGTTCTTCCCCGGGAAGGGCTGCATATAATGATGACGGCACTTTGGCCTCCACTTCTTTTTCAAGAGACACACGACCCTGGGTTAATCCCATTGGGCACTTTACGGAACGTGTTATTAATTATAATGAATGGAGAACCTATGCAAACCTGTTTATCGATCACAATATTCTGGATAATCTGGTGGCCAGGGTAAATGTAGGTTTTAATCATACAGCAGGCACTGATGCTGCCTATGAGCCAGCACCCTATTCCAATGGTATTTTTTCCCGGGGATGGATCGATGACTCTAAATACAGTAACTACTTAATAGAAGGTACACTTAAATATGATTTCAATTTTTCATCAGAGGACCATGCCCTGGGTCTTCTGGCGGGTGCTTCAAACCAGTATGATATTGCCTCTTACAATGGTCTATTTGGGAGCGATTTTCCAACAGACAAAACTTTGTATCATAATTTAGGTTCTGCATCCAACCAATCTATCAGTAGTTCTCAGTATGATAGGCGGATCATCTCTTTCTTTGGACGAGCCAATTACAGCTTCAAAGGAAAAATTTTGGTAACCGCTACCTTGAGAGGAGACGGAGCTACTCAATTTGGAGAGAATGATAAATGGGGTACTTTCCCATCTGTTTCAGCAGCCTGGAGACTCTCAGATGAAGCTTTCTTAAGTGGTTCCAGCTGGGTAAACAACCTGAAAGTCAGAGCATCATATGGTGTGACCGGTAATAACGGATTTTCACCCTATACCTCATTAGCAAGAGTTGGTGCATCAAACAATTATACATTTGACGGATCAGGTATTGCATCCGGTTTAGGACCAGATGGTATATTTGCTCCCAACCCTGATCTTAGATGGGAGACCACAGGGATGTTGAATTTGGGTGTTGATTTTGGATTGTTCACCCATAGGTTATACGGTTCCATAGAAGTATATAATTCAAATACCGAGGATCTTATCATTGATAAACCTATCTCCTTTCCTTCAACGGGCTATACAAAAATACGAGCCAATGTAGGCGCCATGACCAACAAAGGTATTGAGTTAACCTTAGGCGGTCGAATTATTACCAGAGGCAACTTCAAATGGACAGCAGATCTTAATTATTCTAAGAATGTGAATGAAATTATACAACTCGACGGTGATAATCCCATTGTGATTATGATTCCGAGACAACCCTATGGCGAAATCGGAGAACACGCTTTCCGGGAGATAGTTGCCGGTGGGAGAATAGGAGACTTTTTCGGTTATACCTATAGAGGCGTTTTACAACCTGGAGAAGTTTATGCTCCTCAGCCAAATACAACAGCAGTAGGAAGCGCCTTATATGAGGACATCAATAATGATGGTATAATTAACAGTGATGATAGAAGTGTCATTGGTAATGCAAATCCCGATTTTATGTTGGGATTTAGAAATCATTTTGAATTTAAAGGCCTCTATTTAGATATGTTCTGGCAAGGTGTCTTCGGTAACGATATCTTTAATTTTAAAGCCATTGCAGCCGATCGCACACTTAGCAGCAAAGCGCTCGATCGTTACAGCCCTACTAATACGGAAGGAACACGGCCCGGAGTTGATTATTTTGCTCATGAGTATGGTTCTTATGTCAATACTGAATTTATTGAGGATGGCTCTTATATAAGACTCAAAGATATCTCTATAGGGTATACCCTTAGTCTGGAAAAGGTATCCTGGATGAAAAGCATTAACATATATGTTCAAGGTCAAAATCTATTGACATTTACAGATTATACAGGCTTTGATCCTGAGGTTAGCTTCAACTATAGCGGTACACAGGGTAGCGTAAACAGAGGAGTGGATGATTACGGCTTCCCTAATTATAAAACTTATACAGTCGGACTTAAGGTAACCTTTTAACAACTATCTATAATTTTATGATTATGAAAAAAATATATAAATTTTTACTGGCATTATTAATAATGGCAGTAAGTATGGTGTCTTGTACTGAGCAGCTGGAAGAGACGGTTTATTCTGAACTGTTGTCTACAACTGCTTATGAAACAGAGAGTGATGCAGAAGCACTCATTATATCTGTTTATGCCGGACTTAGAGGAACCGACTGGGGAACCTATTATGAATATGATTATTTGATGGTAAGCGAGTCAGGTACGGATACTTACGGATATGATGACTGGGAGGAAGGTACCCAAAAAATGGAAATGGGTGTTTTTGATAACAACTATGACTTTATTCTGAATTTATGGGATGGCGCCTACAAAGTAATTGGAGCAGCCAATTTTGCAATTGAGGTTTTAGAAAATATGCCCATAGCCGATGGTCTGAAAGCTGCTTATATAGGGGAAGCTAAATTCTTGAGGGGTTTGGCATATTATGACCTCGGTTTTAATTTTGGTGACGTAATTCTGAATATCGGAGAAGGCACAGGCGATCTGCCACTGAGTCCGCAAGCTGATGTGATTGCCCAGGTTATTCAGGATTTCACAGATGCAGCCGCGGTATTAGGAGATGCCACTACTCCTGGCAGAGCTAGCAAAGGGGCTGCATTAGGCATGCGAGCGAAAACGCATCTGAATGCAAAAAACTGGACGGAAGCTGCAAATGATGCACAAGCCGTAATGGGTCTGGGAGATTATGCTTTACAGCCAAGTGTTGAGGAGGTATTTAATGTTGCGAATAACAACAACAATGAATGGATCTTTACCTATATGTCTTCGGAAGCCAACGGATCAGGTCCTACCTCACAACTTGGCTGGTTCTCATTAAGTTTAGGTTATCATAATGGAGGCTGGGGAAGGCTTACCCTTGCTGAAGATTTCTATAATTCATTTGCTTTGGATGATGATAGAAGAACATTATTGGGAAATGGTTATCAGCATGGTGGCCTTCAAATGGATGGGGATAAATTCAGATATTATGCATTACCCGGCACACCTGAATATGATGCTTTAGTTCCGGATACTGCCACTACAGTAAATATTATCGATCTTAAAGCCGTGACCACCACTAAATATCTGGGAGGCCACGATCGATTCACCTATCGTGATCTCTCCTGGTCCGGGGTAAGTTATCCAATACTCCGGTATGCTGACATTTTACTTACAAGGGCTGAAGCATTAAATGAAGGTGGTCAGGGGGGAGGCCTTGCGTTGGTGAATGAAGTAAGGGCCAGGTCAAATGCCACACTTTTAGTTGGTTTAGATCAAACCGCCTTACGTGATGCCATTCTGGAAGAGAGAGCTAAAGAATTCTTTATGGAAGGTCATAGAAGACTGGATCTGATAAGAAGCGGCAAATACGTTGAACTGTGGAGGGCTCATCTGGAAACCAAATATCCTGGTGAGAATTTCGGATATATAAATGATAGTAAAATTTTCTTCCCTATTCCACAAAAGGAGATTGATGCCAATGATCTGGTGAATGCGAAGTAGTAATACAGTCAATTGAGTAACTTAACAAAAAGGGGATGTCTCAAAAGGACATCCCCTTTTTGTTATTTTTAGGCCAAGCTACTATAGAATAATGTATCTGAAAGACGATGGATGGATATAAGATGAAGATGAGCGATTTTTTACTTTATGGTCTGCTATCAATTTCACTAATTATACAAGCTTGTAGTAGATCGGACAAAGAACACTCTGAAGCATTGCTGGAACTACTACGTTCTGATTTCACCGGGATTGGATTCAGGAATGATCTTGAAGAGAGTCTAACTAATAACATTTACCTTTTTACAAATTTCTATAATGGTGGTGGTGTTGCTGTGGGTGATATTAATAATGATGGTTTAACAGATATCTATTTAAGTGCAAATATCAATACGGGCAAGCTTTATCTCAATAAAGGGGGTTTTAAATTCGAAGATATTACAAAAGGGTCAGGCTTAGATACCATTTCAGGTTGGAAAACCGGTGTAACCATGGTTGATATAAATCAAGATGGATTTCTTGATATCTATCTCTGCCGTTCAGGTAAAACCAGACCAAAATTAAGAAGCAACTTACTGTTTGTGAATAATGGAGACCTTACCTTCACAGAAAAAGGGAAAGAGTATGGCCTGAACGACTGGGGCATATCGGTTCAGGCTACTTTTTTTGATTATGATCTGGATGGTGATTTGGACATGTATCTGCTAAATAATTCTACTGATCCCGTAAGAAGAATCTTCAAGAATTTTCATGATCGTGATATCAATCGTTATATAGGTGATAAACTATACAACAATGCAAATGGCTATTTCACGGAAATTAAAGATTCCATTGGTATTAACAGATCTAAACTGGGTGATGGACTCGGTGTTGCCGTTGCTGATTTGAATAACGATCTCTATCCTGATATTTATATTTCAAACGATTTTGCAGGACGGGATTATCTCTATTTCAATAATGGTGATGGAACTTTCACTGAAAGTGCGCTCAAATCCCTGAAACATATCTCCTATTCATCGATGGGCAATAATGCAGCCGATATCGATAATGATGGATGGCAGGACTTGTTTGAATTGGATATGCGCAATTCAACTCATTATGGCCGAAAAACAAATATGGCTTCTATAAATCCTGTAGCATTTAACATATTGATTGATTTAGATGCACACTACCAGTATATGCGCAATACATTACAATTAAACAATGGCAACGAAACATTTTCAGATATTGCCCCTATGGCCGGAGTTACCAATACGGATTGGAGTTGGTCACCTCTTCTGGTAGATCTGGACAACGATGGCTACAAGGATCTATTCATTTCAAACGGCATGCGTAAAAACACAAATAATAAAGATTATATAGCATATAAAGATAAAGCCATAGAAAATGAAACAAAAAAAGCAGATCCGGATTTTGAAACCATGATCTGGGATATTTTAAGCAAACTCCCTACGGAAGAAGTTGTGAATCAGTCCTTTAAAAACATAAATGGCCTTCTTTTCGAAAGATACAATGAAACCTGGGGGGTCACAGAACCTTCATTCTCCAATGGGGCAGCATATGCTGATTTTGACAATGATGGAGATATGGATTTTGTTTTTAACAATATTGATCAGGAAGCTCATGTGTATCGAAACAATGCATCTCAAATCAGTGGAAATCATTTTTTAAGAGTTAAACTGAAAGGCAGCTCCGCCAATATAAATGGAATGGGTGCAAAAGTGATGGTACAAGCCGGAGATAAAAAGCAATATTTGGAGCAGCAGGTAAGCCGGGGGTATCAATCAAGTGTTGATTTTATTTTACACTTTGGTTTGGGGAAATCGGAGCTTGTTGATCTGCTCAAAGTTACCTGGCCTGACGGACAGGTGAGTGAGTTGACCAACGTTGAAGTGGATCAATTTCTATCCGTTGATCACAGCAGTGCATTTTCACCCTCTCAATCAGTAGAAAAACAACTCTTGCTCTTTTCTGATGTCACCACTTCATATGGGTTAAATCACAAACATGTTGAAAACGAGTATAATGATTTTAAAAGAGAAGCCCTGTTACCTCATAAAATGTCCACCTTTGGGCCGGCGCTTTCTGTAGGAGATATTAATAACGATGGACTGGATGATTTTTTTATTGGTGGAGCCATGGGTGATGAAGGGGCGGTGTATACTCAGCATTCAGACGGATCTTTCACTAAAACAAGACAAAAAGATATTGCATTGGACAGGGAGTACGAAGATACGGATGCCCATTTTTTTGATGCTGACCTGGATGGAGATATAGATCTATATGTAGTAAGCGGTGGAAACGAATTGCCTGCAGGAGATGACTATTATCAGGATCGATTGTACTTCAACAATGGAAAAGGATATTTTATAAAGTCACCAAAAGCTTTGCCTCCGCTAAAAGCAAGTGGAGGAGTGGTTCGAACCAATGACTTCGATGAAGATGGCGACCTGGATCTGTTTATTGGCGGCAGACTGTTACCGGGCCTCTATCCAAAACCAGGCCGAAGTTATTTGCTGGAAAATGCAAATGGGAAATTTGAAGATGTGACAGCTGCACATACAAAAGAGTTAGAGTACCCTGGCATGGTTACTGATGCTCTTTGGTCCGATTTCGATGGAGATGGCACCGAAGACCTGATCCTGGTTGGAGAATGGATGCCAGTTGCAATATTCAGGAACCATGCTGGTAAGCTTACAAAATTTGAAGGAGATTCAACATTAAGCAATAGCCATGGATGGTGGTTCAGTATTGCTGAAGGCGATGTAAACGGGGACGGGAGAATGGATTACATTGTTGGTAATCTGGGTGAAAATTACCAGCACAAAGCACAACCGGGAGCCCCATTCAAACTGTTTTCCAAAGATTTTGATAACAATGGGACCCTGGATATTGTACTCGGTTATTATGAAAATGACACTCTCTACCCGGTGCATGACAAAGAGTACTCATTAAGGCAAATTCCCGGCCTGAAAAACAAATATAAAGATTACGACTCTTTTGGGACAGCAACATTAGAGTGTATATATAGTGCACGCAATTTAGAAGAATCTGAGCTATACGAGGCTAAAACATTTTCCAGTAGCATGCTTATCAATACCGGAAAGGGGTTTGAACTTGTAAAACTTCCCCAGTTTGCCCAAATATCCGCTGTTTTTGGAATTATTTATGATGATTTTGACGATGATGGATTGAATGACATTATAATGGCCGGAAACCTGTACAATACGGAAATGGAGACTCCTCGAAGTGATGCAGGCCAGGGACTGTTTCTTAAAGGTGATGGAAAGGGTGGATTTCAGGTTGTTCGAGGGTATAACTCCGGCTTGTTTATTCCCGGCGATGTGAAGAAACTCAAAGCCATACAACTGGGTGAAGGGTCTTCTGCCAGGAAAGGAGTAATCGCCGGAATAAACAACAATTTTGTAAGATTGATAACGACTCAATAATTCAATGGATTTTCCATATAAATTACTTCTGGTCATTGCAGTTTTCGTAGTATCCTGCAATGAAACCTCAAAAAAGCAATTAGATGCAGGCCCGGATGCCTTTGTCAATCCGAATGGCAGAAACGATAGGTGGGATTTTGCAGGTCCGGGTGGCGGAGGCGCCATGCCATTTATACCGGCAGTAAATCCCTCTGACCCGAACCACGCTTTTGTAAGCTGCGATATGACAGGTTCATTTGTAACCTTCGATGGTGGAGGAAAATGGAGGATGTTCAACCTCAGGGGCGTAACTAAATTTTATGCTTTCGACAGAAATGAATCTGATGTGGTCTATGCGGGCACCCCCAATATGTTGTTTAAAAGCACGGATAAGGGGGTAAGCTGGGCTACGATATATCCAATACCTTCCGATATTGTTGCCATCCATGCACAGGGAGATCATGCCGGAGAAGTAGTAGTGACCAGAGACAGCACAATGACTGTAATTGAGAAAGTCGCCGTTGATCCGGATAATTCGCAAAGGTTATTCCTGCTTGTGAGAAAGCAAAAAATTGATATCTGGCCTCCAACAAGAGGTGAAAATCAAAGATCTTTCATGGCGATTATGATTTCTGAAGATGGTGGAAGTCATTGGGAATTATTGGATAAGTTACCGTTTGAGTTAGATGATATTTTTATAGATCCAACTTCGCCCAAAGACAATCGCACGATTTATGTAGCAGGTAAAGATGGATTGGGTGTTAAAGAAAATGGCATCTGGAACAAGGTTATGATGCCTGATGGAGCTGAACCCTTCCTTCAGTTTGTGGATGGCCTCGATACCGAAGCAAATCAACATGTAATTTATGCCATGTCTGGCAGGTTCCCGTATGGGGCAGAAGATAGAAGAAATGTTTCAAGGATATACAGAACCAGTGACGGGGGGCGAAACTGGCAAAGGGTGGGTATCGGATTGCTTAACAAAAAATTTGATGGAGCAGATGACCCTGAATTCGCAAGTATTGCCGTCTCCTATTTCCATCCCGAAAACATCTACGTCTCCTATTCAAAGCTTCAAATTCATAAAGATTCGGTAAGTTTTGGAGTGGCCAAAAGTTCAGATTCCGGTACCAGCTGGGAACTCTCATGGAACGACAGTTTTAACACCAGTGTTAAAAGTGCAAAAGGTGTGGCTTCACCCAACAGAGAATCTGCCTGGATCGACCAACGATTCGGACCATGGTGGGGCGAAAATCCATTCTACATCAAGGTATCCGATCATGATCCGAATATTTGTTACACAACTGACTGGGGCCGGATATTTAAAACTTCCAATGGAGGAGAGACTTGGCAGCAAGTCTATACGAACCATGTTTCTGAGGGTGTTTGGAAATCCAGGGGGATTCAGGTAACTACTGGATATATGGTTGCGGTTGATCCATTCGATTCACTGGTTATGTTTATGGCCGAGACGGATGTCGGATTGATGAAAAGCCTGGATGGTGGAAATAGCTGGACCAGTACCACCAAGGAAAACGGCATTCCACACAGGTGGGACCACAATACCTATTGGATGATATTTGACAAAGAAATAAAAGGTAAGATGTGGGCAGCTATGAGCGGAATTCATGACATACCACGACCCAAAATGTGGAGAAACAGAGATATGGCTGAATATACGGGTGGAATCGTAGTGAGCGAAAATGGCGGTGAAACCTGGAACCCTGTTAGTCAGGATATGGGAGAAACAGCAGCTACGCATATTCTAATGGACCCTGATAGCAAGGCCAATAACCGAACCCTCTATGTGTGTGCCTTTGGGAAAGGCGTATATAAGTCAGTTGATGACGGAGCTTCGTGGCAACAGAAAAACAGGGGTATTGAAGGAGTCCAACCGGCAACCTGGCGGATCACACGAAGAAGTGATGGCGAATTATTTTTGCTTGTTTCCAGAAAAAGCGATGATGGCTCTATAGACAATGATCAGGATGGAGCATTATACCGCTCCTCCAATGGAGCTGAATCATGGGAAAGGATGGATTTGCCCAAAGGAGTGAATGGACCTACCAGCTTACTTGTTGATCCCAACAATCCCAACCGCCTGTTTCTTTCGGCCTGGGGCAGGTATGGAGCAACTGAATTCTCCCCCAATCGGGGTGGTGGAATATACCTGTCTGAAGATGATGGGGCATCATGGAGGACCCTATTAACAAACGACCAGCATATATATGATCTGACTGCCGATACAAGAAACGGTGTATTTTATGCCGCCGGATTTAATTCTACGGCTTACCGTTCTGAGGATAATGGACTAAGCTGGGACCGAATCAAAGGTTATAATTTTAAATGGGGCAAGAGGGTTATTCCCGATCCGGCGACTCCCGACAAAGTGTACATCATCACCTTTGGGGGTGGTGTTTGGCATGGTCCGGCCAACGGTGACAATAATGCATTGGAAGATATTATTACCCTACAAACATCTTACAGGTAATTATCTTAAATTTAGAAGCAAAACCACTAAATGTAAACGGATGAAACGAATATGTTCTATAGTAGTCTTACTCATTTTGTCTTCTCTTTTTACACTGCATATATCAGGTCAGAATACAGTTGGTGTTCTGCTAAATAAAGAAAATGCTGTAGATGGATATACACTTTTTGCCGTACATAACAGAACGTACCTGATAAACAATGAGGGTGAAATTGTAAACCAGTGGAAGAGCAATTACAGTGTGGGACAATCGGTTTACCTTTTAGAAAATGGAAATTTGTTAAGATCCGCAGAAATAGAGGGTCCGGGTCGTTTTACTATGCCGAGTGTTGGAGGAAGAGTCGAGTTATTTGACTGGGATAGTAAATTGATCTGGGAATACAATTACTCCACAAGCACAGCAACTCAACACCATGATATTTATCCAATGCCTGGTGGCAATGTATTGATCCTGGCCATAGAAGTTATCAATGGAGCCGAAGCTATTCAAATGGGAAGAAAGCGTCTAACGCCCCCATTTAAACAGCTATACAATGAGCAAATATTGGAACTGAGACCTAAAAGTTCAAATGATGCCGATGTAGTTTGGGAATGGAATGTAAAAGATCATGTGATCCAGGATTTTAACAGGGCAAAAGATAATTATGGAATAATTAGTGAAAACCCGCAACGTCTGGATGTCAATTATTTAGGATCTACCTCAGGAGGAGCGAACTGGATACACATAAACTCCGTACAATACAATGCTGAATTAGATCAAATCGCTTTAACCAGTAAACATTTAAGCGAAATCTATATCATTGATCATTCAACCACAACTGCAGAAGCTGCAACAAGTTCAGGAGGAAACTACAATAAAGGGGGCGATTTTTTATACAGATGGGGAAACCCCTTTGCATATAAGCAGGGAACAGTGAAGGATCAAAAGCTTTTTGGGCCTCACTACACACATTGGATCGGGAAAGGATTAAAAGATGCTGGTAAAATTATTGTATTTAATAATGGAGAACATAGGGTTCCTAAATATTCTGAAGTGTTCATTATCACCCCTCCGGCCAGTGCTCCCGGCAAATATATTTATAAAGCCAATACCGCTTTTGCTCCGGCAAGCCCTGATTATATCTATACTGCACCAGTAAATACCAATTTTTATTCCCCTTTTAAATCAAGTGCACAGAGATTGCCCGGGGGACATATGCTTGTTTGTGAAGGAGAAAAAGGCCGTTTCTTTGAACTTGACGAAAACGAAAAAATAGTTTGGGAATATATCAGTCCGGTAGGGGCATCCAAAATTTTGAGTCAGGGTGAGGATCCTGCTACCGACAAAACCATTGTATTCAGGGTAATAAAATATACTGCAGATTATAAGGCATTTGAAGGCAAGGATTTAACACCGGGGTTAGCCATTGAAAAGCCACCCCAGTAAGTTGAATTATGCTCGCGCATTGGTTTCGTCGAGCTAAAGGTCCCCGGCAGCAAGCTGCGGGGAGAGTCAATGTTCATGAAAAGTGTAAAATCAAGACATAATTATGTCAGGAGAGCTTGAATTCCAGCCGGATTACAGACAGATTCTGCAGGTGCTGAATAACAGGAGGCCAGACCGATTGCCTCTCTATGAACATCATATTGATGCTCCATTTATCTCCAAAGCACTGGGCAAAGAAATTCTGCTCCAGGGCAATAAGCCGGCAGATTTGGATGCATACTATTCAGAACTAATCAATTTCTGGAAAAGTATGGGCTACGATGCTTTTGATTACGAAGCAGCCATTTGTGATATTTTACCCGACCATGGGGCAATTCTCGGAGGCAGACCAGGCCCCATACAGACCCGTGCAGATTTTGAGAAGTATCCATTCGATAATATTCCACACATATTCTGGGAAACATATACACCCCACCTGGAGTCAATTGCCAGGGTGTTGCCACAAGGTATGAAGGCTTACGGAGGTTGTGGGTATGGAATTTTTGAAACCAGCCAGGACCTGGTAGGGTATGAATACCTCTGTATCATGTTGTTCTCAGATCCTGATCTCTTTACCGATCTGTTTCTACGGATAGGAGATCTTTATGACTCACTTTGGTCAGAGATGATCAAAAGGTACAGCGACCTCTTTGTTTTTTTCAGAATGGGGGATGACCTTGGATTCAAGAATTCAACCCTGCTTGCCCCTGAAACGATCATTCAGCATATCCTGCCACAATATAAAAGAGTGATTGACCATGTTCACCAGGCCGGGAAAAAATTCCTGTTGCACAGTTGTGGGAATATTTTTCCCATCATGGAGGATATCCTGGCATGTGGTATTGATGCCAAACATTCCAATGAAGATCAGATTGCCCCATTTGACAAATGGATCGACCTCTATAATGACAGGATCGGGCTATTTGGCGGGATTGATGTGGATATTCTCTGTCAAAACTCCTACGACGAAATATTCAGGCAGGTTCTTGAAGCAGGAACTATTTACAGGTCAAAGACAAATGGCTGGGGCCTGGGCTCAGGAAATTCCATTCCTGAATATGTTCCGGTGGATGGGTTTATGGGCATGATCCATGCAGCGATGGAGATAAGAAAGCGGGAGCTTAGGTAGGCCAATTTACAGGGGGATCACCCAATGTCAATTGTCTTCGTGAATTTAATGTCCTCCGCACTTTTGCCAACCATAATAAAGAATCTGCCTGTCTCTAAAAGATAATCTCCTTTATTGTTGTAGTATCCCCAATCCTTAAGTCTGATCTTAAAGCTTACCTGCTTTGTTTCTCCTGGTTCAATAGATATTTTCTTGAAGGCTTTAAGCTCTTTGATCGGGCGTGTAACGAAGCAATATTCCTGCCGGATATATACTGTTTTTAGAGGTGCCCATAAGTCATACCATCCTCCGGGAGTTGAAGCAAGGTTTAGCCCGCCATAAGGGGAACTATAGGTTAGAAAAGGCTTTGCATTAGCAATCAGATAAGTTCCGTCGGGATTGTCTCCCTCCTGCAATCATTTTATCATAGCTACTCCCATACGAGATGCTAAGAAAGGATCTTCACCATAGGTCTCTTCTATTCTTCCCCATCGCAACTCTCTTGCTACATCTAAATCGGGACTTAAGACCTGAGATGCTCCGATCGCTTTTACCTCTTTTCGAATGGCACAACCGATTTCCCATACCAATTCAGTATTCCAACTACTTGCCATCGAAATTGATTGGGGAAATATAGTAGCTCCATCCTGGACGAGTCCATGCAGGCTCTCGGTCAAAAAAATGGCAGGAATACCGAGCCTGGTCTCCTCTATAAGAAATTTTTGGATGCGATTAACAGCTCTGGCATACTCTGAAATATTCAGGGTGAATCCGCTAATCGATCCAACACCATGGGTATACTTCTCAGAAATAAATTGAGTTGTTTTTGCCTGATTATCTTCTTTTAAATCATCGCAATTGGCTTCAGATAATTGTGCGATTTTCTCATTTAATGTCATTTGCCTGAGCAGGTCCTCCACCCGTTTTTCGACAGGATTTTCGGGATTCTTATAGCCAGCCTTTTCGGCTCTCTTTTCAGAACACGATAAAGCCAGTGCTGCAGAAACCAAAAAGATAATAAGCTTTATATTTTTCAGGTTCATGTCTTCCTTTTCTAATATGGTTTTTTTTCTAACTCTTTGCCAGTCTATGTATTACATTACATCCTACAAATATAGAGCATAAATAAGAGAAGACCTTCCTATTCTGTTTCCGATAAAACCAGCTCATTACTTGTGAATAAACATCATATTTTTCTACTTTTAGCTTCCGGCTAAATAATTACCATAAAGCAGAACATCCGGAATGGAAAAAATGACGAAATGAATTTTATTCAATTTATAGGGACACAACGGTCAGGTTCTAACCTTCTGCGGACTATGTTGAATCAATTGCCGGAAATAGCAGCACCACATCCGCCTCATATCTTGAAAACTTTCGAACCCCTTTTGCCAATATATGGTAACCTGAATGAAAATGCCAATTTTGAATCCCTCATTCATGATGTCTGTATGTGGATTGAATTAAATCCGGTGACCTGGCAAAGCTCAAAATTTGACAGGATCAGAATCAAGAATAGTTGTAAGGGAAATACCCTAATTGAACTTCTTTACAGGGTGTACTCCTATTATGCAGAGTTACAAAACAGCGAATACACCTGTTGCAAAAGCATGAGTAATGTACATCAATACAGCGATCTGAAAGCTGCAGGTTTAAATCCCCGGTATATCTATCTGCACAGGGATGGCCGTGATGTTGCCTGCTCGTTTAAGAAGGCCATCGTTGGAGAAAAGCATGTATACCATATTGCCAGGCAATGGAAGAGTGACCAGGAAAAATCGATGGAAGTAGAACAAAACATTCCTTCCGATAGATTCATTAATGTAAAATACCGTGATCTGATCACTAATCCTGAATCGGTTCTGAAAAACATATGTTCCTTTTTAAATGTGCCATTTAACCAGAATATGTTAGACTATTTCCACGCAGAAGAGTCCCTTAAAACAGCAAGGAGCGGAAAAATGTGGCAAAACCTGAGTCAGCCGATCATGGCATGGAATTATAATAAATACCTGAAAGAACTCACGGCGCAGGAGATTAGAGTATTTGAAATTGTTGCAGGGGAGACTTTGGAGAGATTGGGCTACACTGTTACTTCTGATTACAAAAACGCGGTTGAAATAGAAGAGCATGATATTGAGGCCTACAGTTTACAAAATAGGTTAATGAAAAAGGAGGCTGTTTTAATGGCTGACCCGCATGATATCGAGGCCAGATATCCGCAAAAAGAGATGCTAAATATGCTAAATAGAAAATTAGTATATTCAAATAGATTCTGCCACAAACTAACGCTATAATGTAAAGAACATGAGTAAAGGGAATATGAATACATCAAAATACCTTTTGCTCAATTTTCTAAAAATTGGCGCAAGCTCTTTTGGAGGGTTTCTTGCATTGGTTTCGGTGGTTCAGGACCAGATGGTCACCAAAGACAAAGCCATCAAGAATGAAGTCATACTGGATGGAATCAGTCTTGCATCGGTACTTCCCGGCCCTCTTGCAGTAAATGTGGTCACTTATATCGGATATCATCTAAATGGAATAAAGGGGGCACTGATCAGCATGATGGCGGTTATTCTTCCTTCTTTTATATTAGTGCTTGCCCTCTCCTGGTCATATTTTGAATACTGGACGCTTCCGCTGGTCGAAAATATATTCTCGGGCATCATGCCAGCAGTTGTAGCCATCATCGTTATTGTGGCCATCAGAATGGCAAAAAAATCTGTGACCGACTATAAACAATGGGGTATTTGCATTCTTTCGGGTCTCTTGCTAATCTGGCTTGGAGGTTTTTTTATGACCCTTGGGTTGATTATTACCGGAGGTTTGGTAGGTTTTTTACTTTATTACAGATCCCTATCTCCGCAGGAATTTAGACCCCCCCCCCCCACAAAAAAGAAGAAAAGCTTCCCGTTTCTATTCTTATCAATTCTTGGAGCTGTCATCATCGCTATTATATTGATTCCTCTGCTTGTTCCTTCCGGAATGCAGGGATTCTTTTCAGACATACGCAAACTCATGGTGGTATTCAGTGGCATGAGTTTGACCCTGTTTGGCGGCGGGTATGTCTTTATTCCAGCCATTCAGGAAACAGTCGTTCAAAATTTACAATGGCTCAGTGTCAAGGAGTTCACCGACGGCATTGCCATTGGTCAGATTACGCCCGGACCTATCTTAATAAGTGCCACTTTTATTGGATACAAAGTCGCTGGTTTCTGGGGAGCCCTTATTGCTACCATGGCCATTTTCATACCCTCCGGAGTATTGATGATTGCAGGCGCTCATTTTCTGGAGAAATTCAAAAATTCCAATCTTGTGAAATCAGTCTTTATGGGTCTGAGACCGGCAGTGATCGGAATGATTTTTGCAGCCTCTTTCACCATCGGTCAAAGCATTGAAATCAACTGGCAATCCATTGTTATCTTTATAATTATATTTTTGATTCACTTTAAATATAAGGTCAATGCCGCCATTTTAATCCCGGTTTCCGGCATATTGGGCATACTACTGTTAAATATCTAAACAATTACATTATTATGATTCTAATAAAAAAATTATGCCTTCTCATACTGTTGGCACTGCTTAATTATAGCCAACTTTTGGCTCAGGAAAATTCGATATCTAATCCTCCTTTAATTTTTCCAAAGCCACAAGAAATTAAATTATCAACCGGGTCATTTGCCCTTGATGCTAACACTCAAATATTAATTCCCCTGAATGCTTCAAAAAGCGATGTTGATCTGGCCAAGTTTTTGGTAAATGACCTGGTTGATAAGTACTACATGCCTTTGCAAACCCAACGCACATCAGAAATATCAACGAAAAGTAATAGTATTTTAATGGGTACAATTGATAACCCACTTATTAAAGAGTATTGTTTGAGTCGGAATATTGATGTTACCAGCAAAAGTCCTGGCAAGGAAGGATACGTCCTGATCGTGGACAATAAGACCATTGTTGTTGCCGGATGGGATGATGCGGGCGCATTTTATGGCTTACAAACTTTGCGTCAATTGATCGATAAAAACAGGCAATTCAGTATTCCCTGTCTGACAATCAGAGACTGGCCATATTTCCAATTCAGAGGTATTCGTCTATTCGTGCCGGCTTCGGGAGATGTGGCTTACTTCAAACGATTTATAAAAGACTTTATGGCACTTTATAAATTCAACAAGTTGTTTGTAGAGTTCGGCGGTTTCCGCTCCGATCGGCATCCTGAAATAAATGCCGGATGGTTGCAATTTGTTAAAGACTTAAATTATTCAAGAACGCCGGAGTTGGATGGTTTGTTTGGTTATAATCGCAATTCAAATCATCAGGATGCGGGTGGAGGAGAGATCATTGACAAGGAACTTACGCGTAATCTTGTACAATTTACAAGGCAGAATTATATAGATTTTATTCCGGAGATTCCCACATTGTCACATGCTTATGCTTTGATAAATTCTCATCCGGAACTGGCGGCTTTCCCGGATGACATTTGGCCGGATGTCTATGATCCGACCAATCCAGAGGTTTACAATTTAGTCTTTGATATATTCGATGAATACATTGATGTGATTAAACCCAATATGATTCATATTGGCCATGATGAGTGGCGTGGTTTCCCCATGCGAAAATCCGCTGCTTTTAAAGATCATAACTATGCAGATCTTTATATTTCTGATGTCAATACTTTATACGATTACCTTACCAAAAAAGGAATAAAAGTTGCGATGTGGGGTGATTTTTTACTTGAGAATGTACGCGGCAAGGAGGCAAGAACAGAAGAAACCTTAACCGGCGAAGAATATTTAATACCCGGAGCAGTTCCTTTTGAAAGGGTGAAAAACGAAATCCCTAAGGATATTCTGATACTAAACTGGATGTGGGAAAATCAGGTGAGTGGAAGAGAAAATGATGAAACGTTTACCAGAGCGGGTTTTAAACAAATTTTTGGGAATATGAAGAATGCGATTCCCGATTATGAAGAGAGAATTACTAAATCTGATTTTATTGGCGGCGCTCCATCTTCCTGGGCCATAACAAATGAATACGTTTATGCACGAGAAGAGCTGGATGAGTTCCTTGGTTGTGGATATTCATTGTGGACTGGAAAACAACTTGATAATGAAACCCGGCATCAAATGGTTCGGAAGATGATGCCTTCTATTCGCAGAAACCTTAGCGGGAAAACAGAGCCCAGCGCTGATGGAGATCAGGTTGTCTCCGTCGATTTAGCTTCACATTTTAATAGCGGAGCAAAAGACAAGCGCATGAATATGGATTTAACAGGGATATCGAAAGAGAATGTTAGTCTCAATGAGAAAAATTTTGAACTATCGCAAAACCCGGATCAATCTGCCATTGTTGTCGGAGTAAAAGGTATGGGTGATTCCCCTTTTGAAAAAGAGGTGAAAGGCATAGTGATTGGACGAGATGTGAGCAGTCTGATTTTTTTGCATGCAAGTATAAATCCAGGACATATCTCTCCTGCCCACTGTGCTCCTTATAATACATACAATACAGCGGAATTTCTTGGATGGTATGAAGTGGTTTATGAAGATGGTTTTAAAGAAACAATTCCCATTCAATATGGAGTAAATATCAGAGAATACACCTCTGATGAGAATTGTTATTATAGTGACGCGATCAATGTTGGCGATAAAACCTTTTACGCTTTTGAATGGAAGAACAAACGTTTTGGTGAAGTAATTGAAACTGTTAATTTAATTGGTACTGAAAATGCCCGCAGGCATGTGAGAAGTTCTTGCTATGAGGGTAAAGCCGAATTTGAACCAATTCCAAGCAATGGTCTTATATTACTTGGTGTAAGTGCTGTAGAAGTGAGAAAAGAACATATTTATCCTTATAGGTAAGGTCAATTTATATCTCTGATTCACTTTAATACAATATCAATGCCGCCATTTTATTCCCGGTTTCCGGTATATTGGGCATTATATTGCTAATATCAAAAACAATACTTCAGCAGATGAAATCCACTTCGAGCTTCCCGGGCATTGTCAAATATATCATCCTATTGATACTTCTCGTGTCAGGGTTTTCCGGAACAAATGCCCAGATCGTGGATGTATGGGCTGTGGGCGATGGCGAAAAAATTTTCAAATACGACACGGATCATTGGGCCAAAGCGGAAAATAGTATTTGGGATGGTGAGTGGATCAACCTTCGGGGGCTTTATAATGAAGTGCTGGGATTTCAGATCATTGTTGAAGTAGACAGTACAGGGGCCATGGGGCTGGAATTGTCCATGAGTCCACCTGTCCATCAGAAATCGGGTACCACTATTGGGGGAAGTGGTGCAATCAGGTACGGAGACCATGGGTATATTGAATTTTTCAGTCAGCATTACCTTCATGTCAAAAATCCAACACAACCAAACTGGTTCTATGGATCGGAAAAGAGTGCACCTTCGAAAATGACCGGATGGATCCCGGATGCTTTGATACCCTCAAATGCCCTTGAAGGGAAGGGCGGCTTTCCACTAACTGTTCCACCAACAAAAGAGCAGATATACAGGCATCAGAATATCGTGGAAATGATACCCAGAAGAGCGAGTCTGAATCAGGGATTCTGGATAGACTTTTACCTCCCGAGAGACCAGGAATATCCTGCAGGCCTCTACTCATCTGAAGTTCAGATATGGGCAAACGGAAAGATCTTCTCAAAAATTCCTGTTCAGATTGAAATAGTCAATGCCTATCTGCCGGATGAAAACCGGTCCAATGTCTGGGTATATAGTTCAGGAATGGATGAACTTGGTGCTTACTTTCCCGGATTAAATCAGAAAGAGATTCGGCAGTTGATCAAGTTTGAGGCACACCGGCACAGAATAGAACTGGTAGGTGGGTTCAAAGTTCATCAATCTGTCTTTAATGAAGCAATCTTAGAAGATTACAAGCCCTATCTGGATGGATCGGCTTACACTCCTGCCTACGGGTACCATGGGCCGGGAGAGGGGATTGAAGAGAAGCTGTTCCCCATAGGTATGTATGGAAGGCCGGTTCTGGGAACCACAAAAGAGGAGATCCAGACAGAATCAGATAAATGGGTGCTGTGGTTTGAGAACAATGCCCCGGGTGTTAATTATTTCAAATATATGATCGATGAACCCGGACCTTCGCAATATTCCTTTATCAATGAACAGGCCGGATGGATTAAATCCAATCCGGGTCCGGGCAAAAAACTAAAACTACAGGTGACTACCGGATATGCAGAGGATCTTAAAGAGGCAATAGATATTTGGGATGCTTATAACGGAGTGGAACTTGAAAGAATCGATGCACTAAAAAAGGAGGGCAAGGATTACTGGTTTTACAATGGAAACAGACCGAGATATGGATCAGTGATTCTGGAAGGAACTGCCGTAGATTTGCGGGCAAATGGATGGATCAAATATCTCTTTGGAATCAACACCTGGTTTGTCTGGCAAAGTACCCACTGGACCCATAATTCTCAAGGGCCAAAAGGTAGATTACAGCAAAGGATCTTTAACGAGCCACTTACATTCATTAATGAACATCTGGAATGGGGAAACGGGGACGGGGTACTTTTTTATCCGGGCAGGATGCCACACCAGTTGGATGAAAATCGGGGTCTCAACCGGTTCATGCCTTCAATCAGGTTGAAGAATATACGTCGTGGACAGCAGGATTTTGAGCTACTCTGGCTGGCTGAACAAAAGGCAGGGTCTGATAAAATAGAAGCCCTGGCCAGGGAGGTGGTGGTGAAAGCCATGGATGAAATTGATATGAATGACAAGGTGTACTGGCCCCAGCATGGAGATGCTTATGACGCGATGCGGGACAGATTACTGGATATTATAAAGAATGGTAAATAATTAAAGTTTCGCACTTGT
>JAGLOO010000067.1 GCA_023138875.1 Bacteroidales bacterium | reverse complement strand
AGCTTAATATCATCCATATCCGGAGTGGCTTTAAGATCCGAGAAATCATACCTGAATTCTTCACTTACACCCCCATCCAGAATGGCATAGGGCACTTGGGGGATCCCGCTGTTGAAGGACCTGGTTGAGGGAGGATTCGGATTGTTTTCATTCATGGGGTCTGTCCCCGGATAATCCATATGATATTGAATATCAATAATATCTTTAGAGTTCTCCATTCCAAACTGGTCAACCACAGAATCAGCAAACATTGAGGAGGCATCGGATGAGTTGGTAAAGTGTTCAAGCACAGCACGTCTTGAACGTTCAGTGATGAACACATTGTCAAAAGCAAATCCCTGGTTGCCTGTTCCCGTAGCCCCTTTGGTGGCAATGGCTATCCGGAATATAATGTTGGGATTGCCGGCAAGTAAGTCCAGATCATGGGCTGCTGTCACCCAATCTGTATCCGGATTAAATACCTCCAGTCCCCAGCCTACACTGCTTCCTCCGGGTTTATTGGTGATATCGGTAGCGTTATACCATTCTATTCCGGGTGTGCTCTCTCCAACAGTTTTCCAGCCCTCCTCCTTCACATCCATGTATTGTAATACAGCTCCATTCATCTCCGGTACAAAGCTGCGCATGATATCCAGCTGGATCAGTGGACGTTTCAATCCTGACAGGTCAAAGCAGGGGCTCTGCATCCAGGAATTTTCATTGTAGTCTACCACCCCTGCGGGCAAGTTGGTAAACCAGGCCTTATCACCTGGAACCTGTACAAAGCCGTTAAAATCCGGCACATCCCATACCCAGCTGGCCACCTGGTCTTCCGATTCTACCGTCCACAAACCCTGAGAAGTATTGAATCCTTCATCATAGCCGGTTGTGCCAGGATTGATGGTCGGTCTGAGCGAAATTTCCTTGATGACGGTATCTGCACAGCCCAGAAGACTTGCTATCTGAAGTTCTACATTGAAAACACCATCATCCTCAAATGTAAATAAAACGGTATCGGTGGAGGGATCCGATTCGATTTCACCGAGAATTGTTCCTTCGCTGTTTTTAAATATCCATGTGGATGCATCCAGGGTAGAGAATTCCGAGGTGGACCTGTTTATAAACTTCGTACCAGACCCGTCTACATAACAGTCGCTCAACCAGGTGAAGTCTGCATCGGGCTTATTACCGATCATCGTATCCAGCACATAGGTTACAGCGCATCCTTCAGAGGTGGTGGCTGTTAAACTGATGCTCCGCTCTCCCGGTGTTGAATAAAAATGGGTTGGATGGATCTGATCACTCTGATTGTTCTCCCCACTACCCGGATCACCGAAGTCCCAGCTCCAGGTCTCAACCAGCTGTTTATCGCTCGATTGATTTACAAAGGCAACCTCGCCCCCGTCGTCTGGTATACAGGAAGTACTGATCTGAAACCCGACCTCCGGAGCAAACTTGATGGTTACCTCCTGCTGGGTGGTTGCAGTACATCCGTTTGATGATGTGGCTGTACACGCAATCGTGATTAAACCAGCGTCAACCGAGTCGGGATAGAAAAGAAAACCGTCCGTGATATTTCCGCTCACCCCTGGCCCTGCAAACAGAGCATTCTCCGCACTTGACTGCAGTTCGACCGGAGCCTCATGCTGACAATAGGTATTATTCAGATTCAATATGGTAGGAATATCAACAGATTCAATTGTAAAAGTATCCCTGA
>JAGLOO010000066.1 GCA_023138875.1 Bacteroidales bacterium | reverse complement strand
AACTTGGGCCCAAGTTGGGTTAACTGAGTTTGCATTTTAAAAAATAGGCTTGTAATAATTGAGGTGTCATTTTTACTAACGCGCAACCCGTTTCCAGTAGATCCCAATTGTTCCCAGGACAATCACTTCACCAATCCCAAAGATCCACCACGGGAAGCGGTTGGGTATGTATCGTGTGGCCACCTCCAGTACCTCTGGATTTTTAACCTGGAGCATTTCAACCGGAGAGAAGTGTATGAGCATGTGCTGTGAATAGTCGAAAATAAATCCAAATATCAGGACCAGGGACCCGGCAATGAATCCCATCCACTCCCGGCGGTGTATACGGGTTTCCTTTCCCCTTTCAGCCTGAAACAGTATCACCATGGCAAAAAGCATCATGGTAAGAGATACAAGCACCGGTGAAAGTACCGGTCCTGTCCAGGTGGTGGGGATCAGGAAAAGCACATCCCAGGTCAGGAACGATTCGGGCCATCCCAGCAGCAGTTTCAGGAAAACATAATAGAAAATATCCCAGATGGCAAAGCTGTAGATAAACCAGGCAAATCCGGTGCTGAATCGTCTCGCTGCCATGATCCCGATGGTTACCAGCATGATCAAGGTGGCCACCTCCCTGAGCAGTTCGGTGACGGCCAGTCTGACAGGAATAGGGGAGAGGGGAAACTCAAATCCGCCCGGATATAGGATCTCCCTCATATAGACCACCACAACACTTTCCAGAAAACCCATGGCGATGGCAAAGGCAGTGATGGTAATGAGCTTGTTACGGAAACTCATGTCGATTGGAATTGCAAATGGAAGATACGGATTTTATTTGAGTGGTTATTTTCGTTCGAACATTAGCAATCTTACTTCCATAACGGTATTGCCTGGTATCCTGGTGGCCTTGAGAGTCAGTTGCAATGGGCCTCTCTTTGCATCTATTTCACCCAGACGGAGTGGTTTAAACTCTTTTATATACGATTCCCCCCGTTTCTTACGGTCATTTTCCATTCCGGTCAGCGGAGGATCATGCGGTTCGATAATCTGAGATTTCAAAACACTTTCGCCCATTGTGAGTTCAAACAGTGCACCCTGGTCACCTTCCGGACAGGTGTAGTATAAAACCACCTCAAAAGTTCCTTCCTCAACCACATCCACATTCCAGGTGATATAATCATCGAGACTAATCCAATTGGTAAAAAACGAGCAATTTGGGAATCTGTTGGAGCGTTGGATGTTTCCGTGGGCCATGCCATCACGTGCAGGGATCTGTGTCAATTTCATCCCCGGATGTCCCAGCGGGAACGTCCTGATGTCTTTGGCCGGTAATTCAGCCATCACCTCCTGCTGAAATTTTTTTGCAGCCTCTTCAAGCCGTTGCTTTTCCACGGGTAGTTTCTGACTTAAATCTTCCTTTTGGCCCCTGTCATTTTCTATATCGAAAAGTGCACCGTTATTGTCCAGCCTGTATTTCTGATTCCTGACGCTCAATCGTCCTCCCCATAGGCTGAAAATGTTTCTGTCGTCCCATAGCGGGTCCTCTTCGGTAAGTAACTTTTTGAGGCTAACGCCATCCAATGGTTTATTGGTGTTGTAGCTTATTCCGGCCAGGTCGGCAAGTGTTGGAAGCAGATCAATGGCTGCCGAAATCTGTTCAATTTTCTTTCCTTCGGGAATATTTCCTGCCCACCTGACGAACAATGGAGAGCGAACCCCACCTTCATCTGTTGATCCTTTCCTGCCTTTCATACCACCATTCCAACGTACTCCGTTTGGTCCATTATCGCAAAAATATAGCACAATGGTATTTTCTGCTATGCCCAACTCATCCAGTTTGGCCATAACGCGACCAACATTCCAGTCGATATTTTCACACATGGCGAGTGCCGCTCTGGTAAATTGCACATCTTCCTTTTCCGGATCGCGGTTGAACATTTCAAGTTCCATATCATCGAATCTATCCCACCATTGATCTGGAACCTGCATAGGACTATGCGGTGTATTATAAGGGAGGTAGAGAAAAAAGGGCTTGTCCTTATTCTTCTCCATAAATTGCATTCCATAATCGGTGAAATCATCAATCACAAATCCGTTACCTTTCACCAGTTCTCCGTTGTGTTCAAGCACCGGACTAAAGTAGTTGCCCCAGTGTCCCGAACAAAATCCGTAAAAGTCATCAAATCCCCGGCCATTAGGGTGGTAGGGGTACTGCATTCCGTTGTGCCATTTTCCATACACAGCCGTGGCATAACCTGCCTTTTGAAATACCTCTGCAATGGTCGTTTCATCCAGGTCAAGCCTTTCTCCTCCGGCTGAAGTATTGTATACACCGCCCCTGGAATGGTACCTTCCGGTAAGCATTTCAGCCCTGGTTGGAGAGCAAACCGGACAGACATAAAAATTATTAAAACTGGCCCCTTCCGAAACCAGTTTATCGATATTTGGGGTTTGAAGGTTACTGTTCCCGCTTACACTAAAGTCACCCCATCCCTGGTCGTCTGAAAGTATCATTATGATATTTGGCCTGTCAGGATCTGATTGCACCGTCGAATTACATCCGAAGGAGATAAAGAATAGTGCCAGTAGTAAGTTTAAGTACCTCATAAAGTCCGGGTTTTTTTATTTTAATGGTTGGCCCAGCCTGGAATGATTCCCAGGTCTATATCCAGGATCTTGCCTCCCAGGAGCCAGGTGACCAGGACGACTACAATGATTCCAATCATGTTCAGAACAAATCCGGTGCGTACCATGGTGGCAATCTGGATCCGGTTGGTTCCGAAAACAATGGCATTGGGTGGAGTGGCAGTGGGAAGCATGAAGGCCAGGGAGGAGGCCAGGGTAGCTGGTATCATCAGAAGGAGTGGATTGTTCCCGCTGCTGATAGCCAGACTGGCAAAGACGGGGAGAAGCATCTGTGTGGAAGCCACATTGGATGTGAGCTCTGTCAGGAATGACATGAGGGCGACCACCGCCAGGAGGATCAGGTAGGGATGCACCCCCCTTGTCCAGAGCAGTTGCTCTCCAAACCAGATTGCCAGGCCCGATGATTGGAATCCCAGGGCAAGGGCAAATCCGCCTCCGAATAGCAGTACGATGTTCCATGGGAGCTTCTGTGCTGTTTTCCAATCCATGATCCTTTCACCCTTTCGGCTACCGGACGGTACAATGAACAGAATGATGGAGATGAAAATGGCCACGGTACCATCGTTGATGTAGGCGGGTACCTTGAACACCTTTGCCCATCCGGGAATAGAGAAGCCGTTGAAAGTAATGCCTGTCCGGGTGATCCATAGAAGTGCCATGATCAGGAAAAGGACAAACACGATTCGTTCTTCCTGACTGGCTTTTCCCAATTCAATGTAAGCTTTCCTGAAATGCTTTTTATCCAGATGTTTCCATTTTTGTTTGGGCTTAAAAAGCAGATAAATAACCATCCATACGACCACAAGCATGACCAGCGAAATGGGGAGTGCAAAAACCATCCAGCTGGTAAATGAAATCTCAGGAGCACCGGGATAGAGCAGGGTAAGGATCCTGGGACAGACCAGATTGGTGGGGGATCCCACCAGTGTTGACATGCCACCTATGGAGGCACTGTATGCAATGGCCAGGAAAAGACCTGTTGCATACCTGTTCATGGATCTGTTGGAAAGGCTTTCTTCCAGGCTCATAACAATGGAAATGACGATGGGGATCATCATCATGGTTGTGGCCGTGTTTGAGATCCACATGGAGAGGAAGGCTGAAGTGGCCATAAAACCCACAAGGATCCGTCCGGGACTCACCCCAATAAGAACAAGAAGTTTCAATGCGATGCGCTTGTGAAGGTTCCACTTCTCCATGGCCAGGGCCATCATAAAGCCACCTACGTAAACGAAGATGATGTGATTGATGTATACCTCGGAGACCGCTTTCCCGTCCAGAACTCCGAGTGCGGGAAACAGGACAATGGGGATTAGAGCGGTAACAGCGAGCGGGATGGTTTCGGAAACCCACCATATGGCCATCAATGCAGCCACAGCCAGTGTTGCGGTTACTTCTGGCTTTCCCGGCTCCAGGTCTGCAAATACCAGTATCACAAAGAAGGCAGTGATACCGAGGAATAAACCGATGAATTTCCGTTGCATGGCCACTAAACTAATATTATTTCAATTAATTTCAATAACCTGTATTCAAATTCAAACGGCGGAGGTTAAAAACAAGGATTTAAATAGAAAAGAAGTGTGTGCGCGCACACAAATGCTCCTCATCCCTGCTTGAGAAGATATGATGGCATGTTTTCCTTGGTGTAAATCAACAAGTTCATCATTTGCTTTTTCTCGATTTTTTCTTTATAAACGATACTTCTGATCATGGTTTCAACTGCGAGGTAGCCCTGTCTTTTCGCTTCCTCTTCAATTAAAAAATCGATAGATTCATCCTTTACTCCTGCAATATTTTCCTCAATCAGATCATGTCCAATCAGAAGAGGCCCCTGGTCCAGGTTCAATTTCTTCAGGCTATTTGCAATTTTGTAGACCCTGGATCCGGTTACATAGATGGCGTTGGGAATTCCCTGTGAAAGGAGTTTTTCAATGTGCTCATCAAGCATCTTCTGGCTGCTATGGTCTTCAATATCAAAAGTTATCATGGAATAATCATTCTGTAATTGCTTGTCGGAAAAATACTTCATAAAGCCACTCTCCCGTGCAAGCAGGGCGTATATTTGATTTTTTCTCTTTGATAGATTGATGATCCAGATGTTCTTTTTCCCCGGAATGTGCTTGGTAATCTGATGGGATAGTTTTGCAACAGTAAGACCCGATTGTACCGGGTCTTTTCCTATGAACGATAATGAAGGAATTCCATTGATGTCAGAGTCGATCAGGATGAAAGGCTTGTTATTTTGGAAAAAGGATCTGACCAGTGTGACACTTTCCTTAAAGGTTGCAGGGTTCATAATAATCCCGTCTATATCGTTGGCGAGCAATTTCATTCCAGCCTTGTAAAACATTTCAGGGCTGTTATATGTCAGATGAATGGCGTTTATTTTATACCCCTGCTCATCATATCGTTCAATGGCTTCTTTGATCCCCAGGTTGGGCAATTCCCAGTACTCTCCCTTTCTGAAAGAAGGCAAGAGAATGCCCAGAGTCAAAGGGCGTTTACTGGCCAGCACCCTTGCATTTACATTGGGTTTGTAATCCAGTTCTCTGATGATCTCAAGAATGCGCTTTTTCACCGGTTCAGATACTTTACCCCTGTTATGGATCACCCGATCCACAGTTCCTATGGAACAACCGGCTTTTGTGGCTATGTCTTTAATCCTGATCTGGTTCCCGTCTTTATGGCCCATTTGAATATAAAACTGGCATCAGGGAATTGGATCCCTGTGTGTTCATCAAGAAATAAAAAAAAATATACAGACGAAGTTAATGAAAAAATCAGTTTTGACAAGGTGTGTGTGCGCACACAAATTTCCTTTGAAAGAATGAAATTTTGTAATAAATTTGTTAATATTGACCATCTGGATAATCCATAGCAGCAATGCTTTGGATTAGTGTTATGGGGATTTTCCATAAAAAAAACAGATGTATAAACAAGGAATTAACAGTTATACTGCTCTGGCAATCCTGTTTTTGCTGTTATTTTCTATTCCGGGTATTTACGCCCAGAGCCGGGGTGGTGTGAAAGGATCCATTCAGGATGCACAGAGTGGTGAACCCCTGATGTACGCCAATGTGGCACTTAAGGGAACCACCACGGGGACGGTAACGGATGATAATGGAAATTACCAGCTGAGCAATGCAAAACCTGGAAAGTATACCCTGGTGTTCAGTTACCTGAGTTACCACGACATTGAGCAGGAAATTGAGATAAAAGCCGGTGAGATGATGGTTCTCAATGGTTCAATGGAAATGAAATCGATCATGGGGGAAGAGGTAGTTATAACTGCCATGATGAGAGGTCAAACTGCCGCCATAAATCAGCAGGTCAATTCCAATACCATTGTTAATGTAGTCTCCAAGGAGAAGATCATGGAGCTTCCGGACCAGAATGCAGCAGAAACTGTGGCAAGACTGCCGGGTGTCTCACTGGTCAGGGATGGGGGTGAAGGTACGAAAGTAACGCTGAGGGGAATGGCACCCCGTTTCAATACCATCACCATAGACGGGGAGAAGATCCCTTCCACATCTGACCAGGACCGTTCGGTGGACCTGAGCATGTTCTCCACCGATGCACTTGCTGGAATTGAGTATTATAAGGCATTGTTGCCTGACATGGATGGAGATGCCATTGGTGGCCTGATCAATTTTACCTCACGTACTGCTTCAGGAGGATTTCACGGGAATGCCAGGATGCAGACCGGATATAACCACCTTTCAAAAGCGTTTGGCCAGTACAAGGGAAGTGTTTTTTTCGAAAACAGGTTCTTTAATGACAGGCTCGGGGTCATCGCCGGGGGAGGTATGCAAAAGGCTGAAAGAAGCTCGGAAGGGTATACTGGCGATTATGCCACCGAACTGGGCAAGGATGGGGATGGCAATACGATTTTTACAGTGAGTAAACTGAATGTTACGGATAAGCAGGAGACCCGCTACCGTTATAATGCCAACACTACCGTCGATCTGAAGCTGGATAACGGATCGATCCTTTTCAGCAGTAATTTCGGTCAGACCAACAGGGAAGAGATCCGCAGGCGGCGGAGGTACAGGGTGGATGCGTCCTACCAGGAGCATGATATTAGGGAGCGGTATTCCGACAACCTGGTCCTTTCCAGCCGGTTGAGTGGCAAACACCGTCTGTTCAGCCTGCTTGAGCTGGACTGGGCCGGGTCCTATTCACTGTCCCGAAATAAGAAACCTTTCGTAAGTACCATGCGGTTCAGGGAACTTGGAGCTTTCAATTCGAGTCCTGAGCTAACATATGAGCAAATTATCAACTCGGCCAAGAATAACATGGATGCTACCTGGTTGAAATGGGTCTATTTTGACAACTATGATGTGAAGGATGATAATTATTCTTTACAGGCCAATGCGAAGCTTCCTTTTATCCTGGGCAACCAGGTTCAGGGATATGTGAAAGCAGGGGGGAAATACCGCCATAAATACAGGGTGAATGATATCGACAGGATCTGGACACAACATTTTGTGGGCAAGGATATAATTGGTGACGGCAGGGAGCAGCCTGATTGGGATATCAATTATATAGAAGAGTGGGTGCTTATGAGTAATTTCCTGGGTGATTATTATGCGGATGATTTTGCAAGGTTTTTTGATAGCCGCTTTTACCTGGGTCCCGGTCCCGGGGAGGTGAACGGACCCCACCTGGATGAGGAAAAGGTAGAGGCTTTCAGAATGGAATACGCAGATTACTATGTGCCTGATCCTACGAAAGACCTTTCGGATTATGAAGCCGGGGAGAATATTACGGCTGGATACGCGATGGCAGGTTTAACACTGTTTAACCGGATTGATCTGATAGCCGGCGCCAGGTACGAGAGAACCCAGAACAGTTACAGAAGTGTTTTTGGTTCACCTAAAGTGGATGAGGATGGCAATGTTGAAAATACTACCGGCCTGGTGGATACTGTGGGAAACCGGGTGCTGGAGCAGTGGTTGCCCATGTTCCACCTGAAGTTTGACCTGTTTGAATGGGCCAATCTGCGCCTGGCAGCTACCAAATCCTTAAACAGACCCAATTTTTTCAGCCTGGTACCATGGGAGATCGTAAACTGGGGGGAGAGTTATGCGGAGAGAGGGGAGCCCAATCTTAAACATATGAGTGCGTGGAATTATGATGCCATTTTATCTTTCTTTGGAAAATTCGGGCTTTTCAGTATCGGGGGGTTTTATAAAGAGGTGGAAAATATCGATTATACCCTTTCTTCACGCATTTTCGATCCGGAAGATCCCATATATGGGCTGTACCTGACCCGGCCGGTGAATGCAGAAGGCGTATCCACCATCCTGGGATTTGAGGTTGATGTGCAATCCAATTTCAGGTTTCTGCCCTCCCCATTCAATGGTATTGTCATCTCGGCCAATTATACACACCTTCAGTCAGAAACGTTGTTTCCCATTTCCATTATTGAGACCATGGACGCTTTTCCATATACATCCACGGTCAGGGATACGGTAAGGAGCGGAAACATGCCCGGACAGGTGGACGATCTGATCAACCTTTCCATTGGTTATGAGCGCAAAAGTTTCAGTGCCAGGGTGTCCATGATCTACCAGGGGGAAAGCCTGTTTGTGGATGAAGAAGCGGAAATGGGCAGGCTGGCAAGAAGTATCGGTACCACTCCGGAGAAGGATAATTTTGTGGGTTCGACTATCAGGTGGGATCTTGTTCTGAAACAGAAAATCAAAGATCATTTCCAGCTCTTTTTATATGTAAACAACTTTACCAATGTGAAGGAGCAGACCTATATTGCCGGATCGGTCAACCAGCTGCTGACCAGTAATATTATGTATGGGATGACTGTGGATGTTGGATTAACTTACAAGTTTTAAATCTAAATAACTGTGAACTACTATTCAATAACTAATTATTAACCAAAAACATCTTATTATGAAAAGAAACTACTTTGCATTTGGTTTTGTATTACTTGCACTGGCATTTATTACCATGGATGCCAATGCGCAGACACGTTATGTGGATGTGGATCCGGGTATTGGCACTCTGAATGATTCAATAAAGGGTGATACGACTGCCCTTGGAGCGCGAATCGATCCGGAAAACACTGTATACCGGCTTCAAAGAGGTAATGAGGCTTATTACGGACTCATAGGTTCGATCTCCAACAGCGGTTATCCGCTTACCATTGTGGCTGAGGACGGGGACGGTGCAAGGCCATTCCTGCAGCCCAGAGACGAAGGTGATGGATCATCACGAGCCTTCAGGCCTAAGGGTGATATAACCCTCAATAGTCTTCATGTAACCAATCTGGATCAACTTGGTGGTTTAAATGACCGGATACTCAGGTGCGATGATAATGGTATTCGGGTCACACTGGATAATTGCTGGTTCGATCAGACCAGCCAGTCTTTTATCCGTGTTGATGATCCTGATATGACCTTCGTTATCACCAATTGTGTCGTCAGCAACATCGGACAACCCAAAGATCCAAATAACGGGCGGGGGATTGATGATCGCGGCAATAACATTGATACCATCATCATTGAGAATTGCACCTTTTACAATGTGACCAGCAGGGTTATCCGTGATGATGGAGGTACCAACAAATACGTACGGATGAACAACAATACCATGGTAAACATCGGACAGATGGGGATCACTTTCGGCTCCACCGGAATGTTGGAGCTTAAGAACAACATCGCCATGAATGCCGGGTTTATGCCCTTAGACGATGATAACATTGGTGATTGGATTGTATTTTCTGTTGATTCCGTCACTATTGACTCCGTCACTAAAGTTGCGCCGGTGGTTGACATGACGAATAACTCCGCCTATCTGGATTCAGCAAAGCTGGTCCCGTATCTGAATGATACAACTTTCATTACACCGTTTATGAATCCCACCCTGATGTATGCGCTGATTGCGGCCGGAGACGAAAATGCCAACATGATCATGAACATTGAATTCCCGGACGGACCACCTTTCAATGATTCCATGCTGGTTTATCACTACAATCCTGATTATAATGTGGATAATACTCCTGAATGGGAGGTTCCGGAAGTACCGGGAGTTGGTGAGGGAGGAAACGGACTCTACCATCTTGATGTGCCCTATGACTTCGGTTATATCAACTCAAAAGCCTTTGTAGCCGGTACAGACGGGAAGCAGCTGGGTGACCGCAACTGGGTGGCCGACAGGGCTGTCATGGAGCTGATTGATTTTGAAGATCCCATTGACCGGCTCTTCTGGGTACAGATGGCCAATGCGGGAGATGCTCCCGAAAACATGGCCATTGTTCCAAATCCCGATATGACAGGAATCAACACCTCGGCAGGAGTCATGATGTTCAGTGTTCAGGACAATGCTGATCCATGGGCAGGTGCGTGGTCAGATGCACAGGGTTATATGGAGTTTACAACGGAGAAGCACTACATGGAGATGATGGTCTACAAGGATGTGATCAGTAATTGCGGGCTGAAGGTTGAGGCAGGTGGTACGGCCACAGAAGTGAAGGTGCCCAACACGGTAACCAATGAATGGGAACTGATTGCTTTCGACTTCTCTGCCAACATCGGCGAAACTCTTACCAGGATCGTCTTCTTTCCGGATTTTCCGGAAACAAGGGAGGCAGGATCAACAGCTTACATTGACAATATTCAGATTGTTATAAAACCCGTAGGTGTTGAGACTTCCGAAGGATTGACCCTGAGGGTATATCCGAATCCAGCCAGCGACCATATGATCGTTCAGTATCAGGGAATGACGCATATTTTGGTGAGGGATATACTGGGGAAAACCGTGAAATCGATCCAGCTTCAGGGAGAGGATTATACCACGATTGCAGTGGATGATCTTTCTGAAGGTATCTATTTCATCACTATAGGAACTGAGGGTAGCAGTGTTACCGCCAAATTCCTAAAAAGATAGAAATAGCTTGTAATACATCGCTGAGAGGGCTCTGCGTAGCAGCGGGGCCCTTTTTTCAATACGATGCATATATATAGATAAAAAACAATTATGAAGAGAACTCTTAGATACATCATGCTGCTGATGCTGTTGCCTGTGTTTTCCCTCTGTGCGGACAGTGAACAGAACGAAAAGGAACAACAGGTGCTGAAGGCATTGAATGAAACAGCTGCTTACATATCGGATGTGCTGATCAATGAAGAAGGGTATTCGAGGTGCGATTACAATCTTACAGAGGGAAGGTGGTATGACTACGAGCCACCCTGGCATACCGGACAGGCTATTTATGCCCTCACCGAAGCATACAGGATCACCGGTGAGAAGAAGTATTTGGAGACTGCAGTAAAGGCAGGCAACTGGTGGGTTGGCCTGGAGATCAAGGACCATCCAAAACTAAAGGGGATGATCAATTCCATCCATGGTGACCATGCGGGAAATGTAATCGTGTTTGCCACCATGTCGGATGGATCGGCCGGGTTGTATAAACTTTATGAACAAACGGGTGACAAAAGATATGGGGATGTTCCCACACAGGCAGGAGACTGGATGCTTCGCAATATGTGCCTGCTTGAGGAGGGGGTTTGCTATGACAATGTGGATCCGGAAACCGGGGAGGTCCTGAAAGAGAACAGCCCATTCTGGCCTGATAAGGAGAACCAGGACCTGTATGATGTGGCACGACCGAATAATGAAGGATCGCTGTTCCTGGATATGTATGAATACACAGGCAATGATGAGTATAAAGATGCATTTATCACCCTTTGCAACAGCCTGGTGGAGAAACAGGGTCCTGAGGGACTCTGGATGGATTTCATGCCCAATCACAAGGAGGAGGGAAGTGTCCATCCCCGTTTTAACCTGTGGTATGCAGAATCACTTATTAACGGATACGAACTCACCGGTGATAAGAAATACCTGGAGGCAGCCACGAAGACTGCCGGGATCTTTGCCAGGTTCCAGGATGGCCGTGGCACCATCTATTATAAGAATTTCGTGGATGGCAGGAGGGACCGCAGTTCCATTTGCGGATCTTCTGTGGCGTTTTCAGGGCTTCTGTGGCTCAGGTTGCGTGAACATGGTGTGGAAGGATTCGATAAAAACATTGAACTATCGGCAGATTGGATCCTGAAGAACCGTTATGCTGCTGACCATCCCGATCCGAACCTGACCGGAGCTGTTATCAATACGAGGTTACGGTATAAAAAGGGCAAGCTCTGGTATACCCAGCGTGATGTGGGTTCTACATTCGGGGTCAGGTTCCTGGCCAGTTATTATGATTATACATTCGGTCAAAAAGCCGGACATCAATAAAACAACCCTGACCGGGATCTGTTTATTCCTGATTATTTGGATTTATTACATTTGTAATTACTAAATTTATACTTAAGGTATCTTTTGCAATTGGATCAGCACAACATCATCCTTGAGGGTATACACTATGCCACCCGGAATGTAATCCGCGTGGGTATAAGGAATGGCTTTGTATATAGCCTGACTGACATTGACGAAATCTACTGGCCTGGTGAAGGGAACCGGGACAAACTGCCGGTGATCGCACCCGGACTTGTGGATCTGCAGTTGAACGGTTTTATGGGTATCGATTTTAATGACCCGGAATTGTCTCCTGATCAGATCGAATCTTTATCACCGGATCTGCTAAAGCATGGTGTGACAAGATATTACCCTACACTGATTACCGGATCCGGAAGAAGAACAACTTCATTGCTGCGAACCATTGCCAGTGCGATTATCGGGAAAGGTAAGGCTGCCCAGATGATCGGCGGGATCCACCTGGAAGGCCCCTTCATTTCCAGGGAAGATGGCCCCAGGGGGGCACATCCAAAAAGATATTGCCTGGATCCGGACATTTCCCTGTTGCACCGGTGGCAGGAAGAGGCAGAAGGTCACATCAGGATCATTACCCTGGCCCCTGAACTTCCCGGGAGTGAAGCTCTCATCAGAGAGTGTATAAAGATGGGGATCACCGTTGCCATTGGACACACGGCATGCGGTAAAGGAGATATAGAAATGGCCGCACAGGCCGGGGCCACATTATCCACCCATCTGGGCAACGGCACTCACAGGTTACTGCCGAGGCATCCCAATTATATATGGGAACAGCTGGCGGAAGACCGTTTGTATGCCAGTATGATCGCCGATGGTTTTCACCTGCCTGATTCAGTGCTTAAAGTTTTTATCCGCTCAAAAAAGGAAAAAGCAATCCTGGTAAGTGACGGAATGCCATACACCGGACTTGAACCTGGATTGTACAATTCGCCTTCTGCCGGCAGGATCCGCCTTACCGATGAAGGAAAGTTGCACAGGGAAGGCAATCCGGGATTACTGACCGGATCTGCCACCACGCTGCTTGAGGGGGTGCAGAAAATATCCGGCATGGAAGGATTTACATATGCTTGGGAAATGGGATCTGCCCACCCGTCAGAACTGATGAACCATTCATCCAACCATGGACTTAATGTGGGAACTCCTGCAGACCTGGTTTTACTGGAACCTGATCTGGAAGAGCTAAAAATCATCAGGGTCTATAAAAATGGAGTGGAATCCTGAAACATCCGCCAGCATGCCCAGCCGGTTCATTTCCCTGACAACCTCTTCTCCAAATTCAGAGAGTCCTCCGTGCCGGGATCAACGATGCAATTTCCCCCTGCTTGCTAATCCTTTCAATATCTTCTGAAGTTTTCCAGGGATGAAAAACCTTTATCAATGATCTTATCGGCCAGGTCGTTGTGACCGTCAATAACCAGTGTTTCCCGGTGGATCCGGAGGGCTTCACCGGTGAGTTGAATAAGTTCCTTCATTAAGGAAGCAATATAAAACAATTGACTAATTTAATGGTCTGTTACTTTTACAACGATCTATAACAACTGTATTCTTTAAGCATTTTAATATGAAAACCATAAAATTCATTTCCGCATTGTGCGGGGCGTTATTCCTTTTTGCCAATCTTTCCGGTATTGATCCCAACGATACCAGGTTGTTATCCCAGCCTGCCATTAGTGAAAACCACATTGCATTCATTTATGCAGAGGATCTGTGGGTGGCCGGTTCCGACGGATCTCATCCCAGGAGGTTGACTGTGGATGAGGGGATTGAGTCCAGACCGTTCTTCTCTCCTGATGGCAGGCAAATTGCTTTCAGTGCGGAGTATGATGGAAATACGGATGTATTTATCGTTCCCGTGGAGGGAGGTGTTCCAACAAGGCTTACCTGGCACCCGGGGCGGGACTATACCAGAGGATTTACACCCGATGGGATGCGTGTGTTGTTCCTTTCACAAAGGTCTGTTTTCACCAACCGCTATTTGCAACTCTTCACGGTCCCCCTTACAGGAGGATTTCCCGAACAACTGGAAATTCCCAATGCTTTTCATGCCAACTATTCCCCGGATGGGAAATACATGGCATATACCCCACTCGCTGATGCATTTCGCCAATGGAAAAACTATCGTGGCGGTACCATCTCTACCATCTGGCTCTTCTCTTTTGAGGATAACTCCATCCGGGAAATTGCTAAACCAGAGGGTGGATGTAATGATGTCTATCCCCAGTGGATCGGCGATGTAGTGTATTTCCTCAGTGACCGCAACGGTGAGTTCAATCTATTCTCCTATGATGTGGCTTCAAAAGGGATTGAACAGCTTACGCATTATGAAGATTTCCCGATTTTGAGTGCTTCCCATGATGGTGAGAAGATCATATATGAACAGGCAGGGTACCTGCATACTTATGATCCGGCACAGGCATCCACGCAAAAGATTATCGTTGGCATTGCTACTGACCTGCTGGAACTGCGGCCCCGGTATGTAAAAGGTGGCAAATACATCCGGAGTGCACATATCTCGCCTTCCGGTGCCAGGGCAGTTTTCGGTTTCAGGGGAGATATTGTTACAGCTCCGGCAGAAAAGGGAGATCCCCGTAACCTTACCCTCACCCAGGATGTTCACGAAAAATATCCGGCCTGGTCACCGGATGGAAAGAGCATTGCATACTTTTCTGATGCTTCCGGAGAGTATGAACTTCATATCAAACCACAGGATGGAAAGGGTGATGCAAAAGCATACAAGTTGACCGGTACAGGATTTTATGCAGATCTTCGGTGGTCGCCCGACAGCAAAAAGATATGTTATGTGGACAATGGCAGGAACTTCTATGTGATGGATATGGATTCAGGTGCCATTGACAAGATTGATTCCGATGAATTGTACATGCCCGGTCCGTTCAGAAACTTATTTGGCGACTGGTCATCTGATTCCAAATGGATCACCTATGCCAAATTAACGGGCACCAATTTCCAGCAGGTGTATCTCTATTCGGTTGACCAGAAAAAAACATTCCCGGTTACTGATGGATTAAGTGATGCCACCGAACCTGTATTTGACAGGGGCGGAAAGTATCTCTATTTCTTTGCTTCCACAGATGCAGGCCCGGTGGTGAACTGGTTTGACCAGTCCAGCGCAGACATGGAGATGACCAGGAATATCTACCTGGCAACCCTCCAGAAGGATACGCTTTCACCCTTTGCAAAGGAGAGCGATGAAGAGGAGATGAAGGAAGAGAATGGAGAAAAGGAAGAAGAGCCGGAAGGCAAGAAATCAAAGAAGAAAAAGAAAGAGGATGACGGTGAGGAGGAGGACGAAGAGAAGGTCCTGACGATCGACCTGGATGGCATCCGGAACAGGATCATTGACATTCCTGTGGATGCCGGCAGCTATTACGGGCTGGGATCCGCGAAGGAAGATGAACTTTTCTATATTGTAAGCGCATCAGGGAAAAGGACCCTCCATAAATATGACCTTGCCGAGCGTGAAGATGAGGAGGTTGCAGAGATGGATGGTTATGAGATCTCTGCGGATGGTAAGAAGATGCTGTACCGCAAAGGAAAGACATGGGGCATTGCCGAAGCCGGGTCCAAACCTGATCCTGACAAGGGGGTCATCAATACAGGCAGCCTGGAAGTAAAGTTTGATCCACTGGCCGAATGGCCACAGATCTTTGATGAAGTATGGAGAATAAACAGGGATTATTTTTATGATCCGGGAATGCACGGAGCAGACTGGCCGGCCATGAAAGAGAAATATGCCCAATTCCTTCCTGACCTGGCATGCCGGGGTGATTTGAACAGGGTTATCCAGTGGATGTGCAGTGAGCTGGCAGTGGGACATCATCGTGGTGGGGGTGGAGAGCGCCTGGGTGATCCGGCCAGGGTATCCGGAGGATTGCTGGGTGCAGATTTCACCGTGGAGAACAACCGGTACAGAATCGCCAGGGTATTTGAAGGATTGAACTGGAATCCGAAACTGCGTTCACCATTAACCGAACCAGGATTAAATGTAAATGCCGGAGAGTATATCCTTTCGGTAAATGGAACCGATGTGAAAGCCTCTGAGAACCTTTATAAGTTCTTTGAGAATACATCCGGAAAGATCGTGGAACTCAGCATTGGACCAAATCCGGATGGATCCGGAGCCAGGGAGATCAAGGTAGTTCCCATAGAAAATGAAAATACACTTCGGAACCGTGACTGGGTGGAAGGAAACCTGAAGAAGGTGCATGAAGCTACAGACGGACAGGTGGCATATGTATATGTTCCCAATACGGCTGGTCTTGGTCATGAGTATTTCAAGCGTTATTTCTTCCCCCAGGCCAATAAAAAGGCGATCATTGTTGATGAAAGATTTAATGGCGGAGGTATGCTGGCCGATTACTATATCGATATCCTGCAAAGGCCCTACCAGGCTCACTGGAACATGCGGTATACCAATGACTTCAAGTCTCCCAGTGCGTCTATCCAGGGACCCAAGGTGATGATCATAGATGAAACGGCAGGTTCGGGCGGTGACATGCTGCCATGGATGTTCCGCAAGTTCGGCGTGGGTACACTGGTCGGCAAACGCACCTGGGGAGGCCTGGTAGGTACTCTCGGTTTCCCGGAACTGCTTGACGGAGGTTATATTACTGCCCCAAATGTGGCCATCTGGACCGAAGATGGATTTATCGTGGAGAACGTGGGTATTGCTCCGGACATCGAAGTGGAACAAACACCGGCCGAAGTGATCAATGGGCGCGATCCGCAGCTGGAAAAGGCCATCGAGGTGGCCCTTGATGAGCTGAAAAAGAATCCTCCCAAAGAACCGGTCAGACCACCTTACCCGATCAGGGTGAGGAAGTAGGTAATGTTATATAATCCATAAATATTTTTTTTTCTGATTAAAATATTATTGTCACCCAATCGTCTACAATACTGAAAGGCTGAATATCAATATACGATGACCGCAGAAGACAGAACATACCTGGATGAAGTTGTACGAAAAGAGCAGGGCAAGCTGTTCAATTTCATCCGGAGCAGGGTGGGGGACGAAGAAGATGCCCGGGATATCCTGCAGGATGTACTCTACCAGTTGTCTGCCGGTTTCGATGATATTCGTTCCCTGAGCAGATTGACTTCATGGCTTTTCACTGTTGCCCGGAACCGGATTACCGATTACTTCAGGAAAAACAAGACAGACCTGTTTTCTGATAAGGTGATTGTCAGTCAGGATCCGGAAGGTGATCACGTGATGCTGGAAGATATCCTGCCTGCCCTCACGCGTAGTCCTGAGGATGAATACATGCGGTCAGTGATCTGGGAAACCATTGAAGATTGCCTGGATCAGCTCCCGGAAGCGCAGCGTGACGTATTTATCATGAGCGAATTTGAGGACATGAGCTTTAAGGAGATCTCCGATATCACCGGTGAAGGGATTAATACACTGCTGTCGCGTAAAAGGTATGCGGTGACATACCTCAGAGAACAATTAAAAGATTTATATAAACAAGCAAAAACAGAATGGATATGAAAACAAGAAGATTCTTTTATTTCGGGAAATTTGCAGTCTTAGGATTGCTGGGAGTAGTAACCTTTACATTTATAGTAATGTGGCTCTGGAACTGGTTGGTTCCGGAACTTTTCAACGGACCTGTAGTTACTTACTGGCAAACCCTCGGATTACTTTTATTGTCAAAGATCCTTTTCTCCGGAATCGGCAAAGGACATCATGATCGTCAATCCTGTTACCCTCACGATTATCCCAAGCAATACAAGGATAAATGGAAGAGGAAATTTGAAGAGAAGATGAATGGCAAGGTAGATGATAAAAAGGATGAAGGAGAAGTAATCGTAACTGAATAGATCCCGGTTCATCGGGCAAACCGCAGGGAGCACATGTATATGTGTTCTTTGCGGTTTTTTTGTAGATTTGATCGACTAATATATAGATGTGATGAAATTTAGATGTGTCCGGTTGATCCCCTTTATATTTGGTGTCCTCTCTTTTTCAATCTCCGTATCCGGTCAGGGAGTATTTACACCGGCAAAACAGGACGATCAGCCACAACCTGATACCGCTACCGTACAGATCCTCCCCATTCCTTTATCCAAAATTACAACAGCATTTAACGAATCATTTACCCTGATCAATGAATCGGGCAATCTGCGCCTGACAGAAGATGAGGTCAATGATTTTTCCAATCAGATAGACACGTTGATTTCAGTAATTGATCCTTTCCTGGGTGACAGTTTGTTAATGTCATTTGAAGGTTTCAATATCAGGGAGCTTGAAAATGCCAGCAGCAGGGCCAACATTTATTTTGAACAGTTATCTCAGCTTGAACAAAGTTTAATCAGGCGTTCAAAAGGATCCGAGGAGGCAGTGGCAAAACTGACAAATACCGGTAAAAGGTGGAAGCTTACCCTGGAGCAATCAACAGAGAATGAGCTGCCGGACGCTTTGCAGGACAGGATAGACAGGATCACTCATGACATTGATTCTGTAAAAACCATATTGCAGGCAGATTTTGAGACAATACTTTTGCAGCAGAGCAGGCTTTCAGATAAGAAGAATGAATTGGAGTTGTTGCAGAACAGGATCAAGGACCAAAGGCTCTTGCTGGGGGGGAGCTTGTTCAGCAAGGACCTGCCCGGGTTTTTTGAGGATCTGCGGAATCTGAAAGACTCAACCCTGATCCAAAAACACAAAACCCAGATCAGAAAATCTGTTCAGACGGATATGGAGGTATTCAGGTCGAATTTCTCAGTTCCGTTCATGTTTGTTACTTTCCTGTCCATTGTGCTGCTTATCTTTTCGTTGTGGTATAAAAAGCACTTTGCGAAGTTGATTTCAGTCGAGAAGTTCGAGTTTTCTGACATCAACATGACCTTAATCTATTCACCAGCACTTACAGTACTCTTTATCACTGCATTGCTAATCAGGTTTATATTTCCTGATCTTCCACAGTTGTTCAGGGCGATCAACCTGGTGGTTCTTTTTGTTCCTATGCTTTTTATTCTGATTAGATTATTTGGAAACCTGGTAAAACCATGGTTACCATTGCTGGTGATTATAAACTTCTTAACGCTTTTCTACGAGTTTACATATTACCCTAACATTATCCTGAGAATAGCCCTGATGTTCTTTTCCATTTCCGGTTTTGCTTTATTCTTATGGATGATCCTTAACAAGCCGGTTTACAGCCGGTTTAAAAACAAGTTGACATATAATCTTTTGCTCACCATACTGGTTGGCTTTACAGTAATGTTATTTGTAGCCATTATAGGGAATTTATTGGGAGCATTCAGAATGGCCGAGTTCTTTACGCTGGTTCCGTTACAGATTGTAATTCTGGCCATTGCTATTCAGGTCACTACAAAGGTTGCCGATACCCTGGTATTTCTTTTGCTTGCGAGCAATAGTTTTCAGCGGGCAAATGTGATCAGGGAGGAGTTTCAGATTCTTCATAAGAAGACAGTTCGACTGATCAACCTTTTCCTCTGGCTTTTCTTTATTGCAACTGCTCTGAAGATTCTCCATATCAAGGAACCCTTTTTTGAATGGGGCAGGAGAGTGCTGACAAATGGCTGGAAAGTGGGTGCTGTAGATATTACTCCATGGAGCATTCTCATTTTCATTTTTGTGATCTGGTTCTCAGTTTTTCTTAGCAGGATCGTGCGTCATATCCTGGAGAAAGATTTTTTTGTACGGGTGTCAACCTCCAAAGGCATGCCCAGCACCATCATTATGCTTGTCAGGATCGGTTTGATAACAGGTGGGTTTTTCCTGGCGGCTGCGGCTGCCGGAATGGAACTGACCAACCTCTCCATTATCATCGGAGCATTCTCGGTAGGAATTGGATTTGGTTTGCAGAATATCTTCAACAATATGGTTTCGGGGCTAGTTCTTGCCTTTGAAAGGCCAATCAAGGTGGGTGATACCATTCAGGTTGCTGATTTGATAGGTGTTGTGTTATCGATTGGTTTCAGGGCGAGTACCATAAAGACCTTCGATGGTGCTGAGGTAATTGTGCCTAATGGCAATCTGATTTCGGATAAAATGATCAACTGGACCCTTTCGGATTCCTTCAGACGGATGGATATCCGGGTAGGCGTTGCGTATGGTACGGATCCTGAGGTTGTAATAGAGTTATTGAAGGAAGTTGCATCAGAACATGAAAAGGTTCGAAAGTTTCCACCACCTAGTGCCTATTTTCTTGGTTTTGGTGACAGCTCTCTTGATTTCAGATTGCTGGCCTGGACCGATATCGACTACAGGTTAAGCGTTGAGAGCGAGTTGTATCTGAGCGTTAGTAAGAAGTTAACTGAAGCCGGAATAGAGATCCCGTTCCCGCAGACCGATCTTCATATCAGATCAGACTACCGGGAGAAGAACTGACTGGAACCTATGCACGATTTGGATTATTTCTTTTCGAAATAGATTCCCCTCGTCCTTCCGTTGGAAACAGTAAAAGCTTTTACTTCACCACCATCGTCTTTTAAGATTACCAGCTCACTGATAAAGAAAACATCTCCTTTAAAGGTATTCTCCTCGATGGGTGAGAGTTTGATCTCTTTTGTATTCTTGATATGAAGCATCATGGTGCTGTCCTGCAGCTCCAGGGTATAGTATGTTTCCAGCTCCTCGCAGAAAAATCTTCCTTCTAAGGCTTTAAGTTCGTCGATTGTGGGTTCATAGGGAGCAAACGGGATCAGTTCATAGTCGGTCCCTCCCTGGGAGTGAACAGCATTGATTGCCTTTCCGTCATTGTTCAGGTTGAACTTAACGGATGCTTCCACACCCTTATAACCAAACACAGAGTCCGATTCCGGGATCATTACAATGTCAGGCTGTCCCTCCACGGAGGATATCAGGACACCTTCCTTCAGGTTATACTCAAGTACCACGCCCAGGTTTGCAAGTTTATACTTACCTGCATAAGCCTTGAGCAGTTTCTCCGGGACAACCACTTCAGTTGAGTCAACCTCACCCTTGCTCTCCTCATCTTCTTCTTCCATTTCATCACCAAAAAATGCTTCAGCAACGGCAAATGCAATCCGGCCTGCCGGAAAGCCAGCATGGTTGCTCAGGGAGGCAACGCCTGCATTGATCTCCGGGAAATAGACAAGCATTGCACGGTGTGCAATATCTGCACCGCCATGACTGTACATCTTCAGTCCCCTGAATTCACCAACACCTATACCCAGTGCATAGGTCATGGTATCCCCGTTGTTCAGCGTATCGGGTGTGACCAGCCTGGTGATCAGATCCTCTCCGCCTACCGATGCATCATGAAAATTCTTCAACCAGCTGTTAAAATCGCCCATGGTTGTATAAATCCCGCCTGCACCAAAGGAAGCATCGAGGTCACCAGCCTCCTTAATACCGGTGTTGGTGATCGCATAACCCTGGGAAGCATTCGGGATGATGGTCCGGGGATCGGTCCTTACAACAGTGGAATACATACCCAGTGGATCAAAGACATTCTGTTTCATCCATTCCGGGAACCCGGTATCGGTTTTTCGCTTTACAATCTCCGCCAGCATAATGAAAGCAGAGTTGTTATAGTTGTATTCCTCTCCCGGTGAAGCTTGCAGTTCCTTTTGGCGCATCAGCATCTGAATGATCTCTTCCCGTCGTAACTGGTCCTCACCTTTCCAGCCGGTCATGGGCATCAGGTTATAGACTTCCCTGAGGCCATTGGTATGGTTAAGCAGGTTGTTGATGGTGATCACCTCACCAAGATCGGGCAGCTCCGGTATGTGCTTCCTGACATCATCGTCCAGTGAAAGCTTACCCTGCTGTTCGAGCAGCAGTATGGAAAAAGCTGTAAACTGCTTGGACACCGATCCGATATTTGAGGGAGTATTCACTGTAAAGGCAATGTTATGGGAAAGATTGGCCATGCCATATGCCTTGGAAAAGATAAGCTTACCGTCGCGCATCACCCCGATAACACCACCCGGTACATCATTGCCTGCATATGGAGTAAAAAGCTGATCGGCCCGTTTCTCAGGATCTTCAGCAATGGGTTCCACAACCTTCAGTTCAATGGTATAGCTTCCGGAATCATCTTCAAAAGGGGCTACTTCAAGTAGATATTCACCTGCATCATCGATCTCAAACTGAAATATCTCCGGTCCCTCACCCGGTCCGTCAAATCTACCCAGGTTGTTTCCGGTGGAATCATACAGGGTAACCACCACATCGACCGATATCTGGTCGACCACCCCGAGGATGTAGGTGTCTGCATCAAGATTAAGTCTAAATGTATCAGGAGTTTCTGTCTCCAGTTCACCTTCAACAATCTCACCGATCTCCAGTTCACCCGAATAAGTAAGCGGTTCCCGCATGGTGCATGCAGTAATAAAAAGTGCGGCAAGTAATAGCGCAGTTAAAGCTTTCATCTTTGAAGGGGATTGATTTGAAAAGGTAAGTTACTAAAATGTGTTGAAAATATTGATTTATATGTTGATTATACTTAAATTGCGTCAATAAAGTGACGGTATTAATATCAATTAAGTTTATTTGATTGTGAAAACCCTCCATTATATTTCCCGCGTTATTGAACCTGGGATAGAAAATTCGCTGTTTTCTGGCAAGGTCATACTGATCACCGGTCCGCGAAGAGCCGGAAAGACGACAATGATTAAAGAGATCTTGAAACGGCAAGAAAAAAAATCTCTTTATTTAAATGGGGAAGACATATCAACGAGTGAGTTATTGGAACGCAGAACAGCAGAGAATTATCGTAAACTATTATCTGATTCTGATATTCTTGTCATTGATGAGGCCCAGAATATTCCGGATATAGGGTTCATTGCAAAATTAATTCATGATGAAATTCCCGGGAAATGTGTTATTCTGACCGGATCCTCCAGTTTTGAGCTGGTTCAGAAAGCTGGTGAGCCCCTGACCGGCAGAAAGATCACTTTTGAACTACTCCCCTTTTCAGAAGCAGAGTTGTGGGAAACACATAAGGTGACTGTGAGGTTTGACGAGTTAAGAACCCGTTTGATTACCGGGAGTTACCCTGAAGTTTATGCCCTGGAATCTAAATCGGACAGGATTGAGTATTTGAGGGAATTGAGGGACGCATATCTTCTAAAGGATATCCTGAAATTTGAAAATCTTCGTAACGCCGGGAAGATCCAGAATCTTCTGAGATTACTTGCACTGCAGGTCGGTTCAGAGGTTTCTCTTCAGGAGCTGGGTAAACAGCTTTCTATGAGTAAAAATACTGTGGAAAAATACATGGATTTACTATCCAAAGCATATGTTCTTTTCAAGCTTGAAGGATTCAGCAGGAATTTGAGAAAGGAAATAACCAAAACCTCTCGGTGGTACTTTTATGATAATGGAATCATGAATATTGTTTTAAACAATCTTGATGATCTTTCTTTGCGACGCGATATTGGGGCATTATGGGAGAATTATATGATTTCTGAGAGGTTGAAGTATAAATGGTCTGAACGGTCACTCACACGTTTTTATTTCTGGAGAACCTATGATCAGCAAGAGATTGACCTTCTGGAGGAGGAGGGCGATACGCTCAGAGGATATGAGATGAAGTGGCGAAGTGAGAAGAGTAAAGTACCCGCTGCATGGCGTAAATCATATCCGGGTGCCTCATACCAGGTGATCCATTCCGGGAATTATCATGAATTTGTAGGGATCAGGGGGTAGGTTGTCAGGTTGACAGGCTGTTGTGAGGCTATTTGGCTCATTTTTTGTACTTTTGTAAGCAATACCAGGGGCTGAGATGGATTTGACAGCGGGTAAAACTGGTATGTAAGCATGCCGAGCGTAGGGATTTGGCTCGTTAATCCCAGGTCTCACACTTATAATTGGCGATAATAATTATGCTCTCGCAGCTTAATTTTACTCAGTAAAATTAGCCTAATCCCGGTCTTAGAGACTGAGGACGAGATGTTCCGCTACTGTTTCCTCCTGGTTGGCAGTAGTATATGGGGCACAAGCTAAGCAAGGATAGCCATTGAGAGGTCCCGGTTCAGCGGCGAAATTAAGGGACTAAGGTTCGGGCTTGTAGTCTTTCGCTGGCCAGTTCTCGAAAACCAAAGATTGACTAAGCATGTAGAAAACATATGGGTTTCTCGTTTGGACCGGGGTTCGACTCCCCGCAGCTCCACTTTTAAAGTGTGCAAACTAATGCAAAATCCTGTTAACCAAGCGTTTTCAGGATTTTTCTTTTCCTGCTACTTTGCAATAAAGTCCACCTAATTGCAAAATGTCCACCGCTTATTAGGTGGACTTAGTGATTTTATCGAAAGTCCACCTAATGCTTCCTTTGCATGGAGATAGCACTTTTTGCAAGTACATGATATACAGTATGCTATTAACTTTGTAAAAGACAAATTGCTATGAGGAGGAAGATTCTTTCAATTACATTTTTTATCAAGAAATCGAAGCCACTAAGAGGTGGAAAGGTTCGTGTGTTCATGAGGATTACCTTTGATGATGTGAGGTCAGAAACTGCTGTTGACCGCACGATTTCTCCTAAACAATGGAATACGGCAAGAGGTGCTGCTAAAACAAATTCTGAAGAAGGAGAGATTCTGAATAGTTACCTTGAACTTCAAAAAAGGAGGGTAGAGGATATTCAGGAAGAACTTGAGAGGAAAAAAAAGAGGATTACTGCAAAAGCCTTGAAGAACGCTTATATCGGCAAGGACAATGATGAAGAGCGGACCATCCTAAAGGTGTATGATTATATTAGCCCCAATTAAATGTAA
>JAGLOO010000065.1 GCA_023138875.1 Bacteroidales bacterium | reverse complement strand
AACCAAAAATCACAATAGCCTGTGGATATGGAAGTTGCGCTCACTTAGGCGCAAGTTGGGTTAATTGTGCTAGTTCCGCATTTTGAGCCATCAGAGCATCGTACTCCTGGTGGGTAAGAAATACCCCTTCTTCGTTACGTATACCTGGCCCGTATTGCATGATCCAAAGATCGAAACAAAACCTCTGTAACCCTAATAAATACAAGGGTTTTTATCAAGAAATAATCGAAAAATTGTTGGTAACATATCGCCTTCTTTGTTTGGATTTCTCAATCGAAATACCCTCGATCATAAGCATTAACCCTGGCCAGCTCATCTGGCAGGAAACAGCATTACCTGTAAACTGCGGAAGCTCAAATGTACCCGATTCCAAGCGCTTGTAGTAAAGAATAAATCCGCCCTGTTCCCAGCGCAACAACTTGACCTTATTCTTGCGGCGATTGATAAAAATGAATACCTCACCCGAGGTTGGGTTCCGATCAAGCTGACCCTGAACCAGACCACTTAATCCGTCGAAGCTCTTTCGCATGTCTGTGGGTTCTCGATACAGATAGTACCGGAACGATGAGGTCAATGAAAACATCCCCTCTATATGGCCTTGATCAATGCCTTGATCCCGGAAATGCTCACTGACTTATTCACAGTAACCAACACCCCATTGGGATATTGGATCTGAACAATACCCCTGGTTTCATCCACCGATGGCAAAACCGGTGAGCCGATCTCTACCGGAACAAATCCATTCTCTGCAGAAAGTCCGTGGGCTTCTCTATATTTTCTCCGCCAATAATAAAAAATGCGTTCGGGGAGGTTGTGCTGGCGGTAAAACGCACGGGCGCTCATACCGCTTTTCTTAAAATTCATGATTAGGGAGAACATAGCCCGCCGGTGCTCCTCTTTTTCCTGTTTGGTCCATTGAATCCTTTTCCCCCAAAGATACCGGACCCGGCTATCCTGTGGAAGATGTACCAGACCGAAGGCTTACTTTGATATGGCCTACGACCCCGACCAGTCCTCCGTTGCTCACCCTAACGCTGCTTCGGTATTGTCCCTGCTTTTTCAAGAACAAAGACTCCGGTATCAAACACACTTCCGAGGCTCAATACATACCTTTACCAATCGCTGTCTACGCAAGACTCGCTTCCGATGGGAGGCTAACCCTTTCCGGACAGGATTGATTACCTGCTGGGTATCAGTGAGATGTTTCATTATTTGTTTTGTTCGCCAATAAATCCCCACCTCGCGGGCTTTGCATGGCGCAATGAAAATCTGTGTTCAATATTATCATATCCATGCCAGAGAAATATGTTATACAGCATATCAATTTCAGGTAACAATTCAGTATCCTTTCTGATTAAACCATATTTCTGGTTTAAAATTGAAATTACTCAATCTTCGAACATTTGAGTTCTAGTTGATATGAAAAACAATTGACTTGAATTTAGTATCTTCACAAAACTAGTAATGATAGTAATGGAATTATCAGTTCACAAAACTATTTATCATGAAAAGGAATTATTTACCTCTCGCACTGCTTTATTCAATTTTTCTATTATTGCACAACTTAAAGTACTAACTAATGGTGTAATTCAGGGAGGATCGACATCTGGAGCATTGAGAATTCAGACTCAATACAATTGGGTTAACGTTGGCAGTGACTTTTACTTAGAACATCATGTTCACTTTAAGTCTAACGTAGTTCATGGATACTATTTTGACAAGGGCATTGAAGTCGTAGGAGGAAGATTCTCTAGCTTTACTGATGATTTAATCCTTGCAACGATGAGAAATAACAAGGTTTGGATAAAAACGAGCGGAAATGTTGGAATCGGAGATAGTTCTCCAAGTTATAAATTAGATGTTAATGGTGATATTGCCACCTATGGAGTACTTAGAATATCTTCCGACAAACGATTAAAAAAAGATATTGTAGATCTTGATGCACAAAAAATCAATAGCCTTTATAATCTACAAGCCAAAACATACATTAAGGACAATTCTCTTCTGGATATCGAGAATGAAATTACATCCACAACAGGAGATACAGTAGCCCAAGCAGAAATTGAAATTGAAATTGATACAACACCAAAGATTGGTTTTATTGCTCAGGACCTACAGGAATACTTTCCGAATCTAGTGAGACAAGACAAAAAAGGATTCTACAGTATTGATTACAATTCTTTATTACCTGTGTTGGTAGAAGCTATTAAAGATCAACAAGAACGGATAGTTGAATTAGAATCACAAATTGGTAGCGGAAAATCCATCGATCAAACTAAAGGAATATCTAGCTCAAATGCATACCCTACAGACTTGAGTCAGATGGATAATAATAGCAACCTCTTCCAAAATGCTCCGAATCCATTCTCAGACATAACCACCATTAATTACTATTTGGCAGAGGATGTGAGCTCTCCGACAATCTATATTTACAATATGACCGGAAAGCAACTAAGAAATTTCAAATTGCATCCAAAAGGAAGTGGTGAGATCAAAATTAATAGAGGCAAATTTGACTCGGGCATGTAAATGTATACTTTGATTGCCGATGGAAAGGTAATTGGATCCAAACAAATGATTCTGACTGATTAGTCGTTTTTTAGGTACTTTAATTTAGTAAACACAGAAAAAAATGAAGAAGCTTATTCTATTGTTATTATCAATAACAGATGAGATGAAAAAAGCAGTATTGTTAATAATAGGATTGTTTGCGCTGATAGCTTTGGGTGTAGCGCAGGTTTTTGTAGACACCATATCTGAGTATACCTCTGAACACGGTGTTCTAATTGACGGGACGATAATTAAGGACGGTGCGGTATACTTTGCGCCATCTTCGCCGAGTTCCGACACTGGTGTACTTTATATGAATTCCTCGGATGAACATATTTACTTTCGTAGTAGCACTACGACGTATGACCTAACAACTGGGGATTCTTTTGATTCAACATATAGTCATTTAAGAATTGATTCTCTAAGAACTGAAATCGAGGATACAGTAAGCTTGGGGGATGTAGCAGTTATTCTTACTGATACCATCCCCTTGTTTGTTTTCGGTGGTGGTGGTGGAAATGCGGGAGATACAGCTTCCTTCTCAACGTCTACTATTTACGGGTCTTTTTATAACGCTGAGAAAGATACTCTTGTTATAACCGAAATGATTGCTGTTTGCCAGGGAAATTCTCCAGATATTACGGTGGATGTCGAGTGGCATGCTAGTTTACTGGATGGATCGGCGACCGGGCTAAATTCAGTACCGCCCAGCATTACCTCGATCACGGAGGGCGATTCAGATGTTTCATTTGATTATACTGATATTCCACCTGGTGTTTGGGTATGGATGAAAACTCCAACCATTGATACAAAACCAACATATTTATCTGTTACAATACTTGGACATAAGAAATGAAGTCGTCAATAATTATTTTACTCTTTGTTCCTGTTTTAGGATTTTCTCAAGTTCTGAGAGCTCCATATTATGTAGCCTCTTATACGGTAGATAATCCCACGGCAGAACAACCATTAGAAGTCGTTCATTATTTATTTGAGAATAATGCAGACGATTATTCTGGAAATGGTAATGATGGCGCTGATACCTCAATGGTATACGGGAGCGGTTCTCCCCTTGCTCAAGGATCTTATTACGCTGAATTATTAAGTACTACCCCAAAGTTTTGGATGAACACAGGTATAACTCTTAACGATACATTTACTATTGCCTGTTGGGTAAGACAATCCAACACTGGTGGATATTATAAAATAATGGATACCTACTATTTGAATGATTCATGGAATGGATGGTTTTGGTGGATCGATGGTGTGGCTTGGGATCTTGAATTTAGAGGATATGATGGCGGTTCCCTGAATATTGCAAGGACAAATGACAATGTGTATAGCGGTACAGGATGGCACCATATTGCTGTATCATATAGACAGGGGGATGGTGTTGTAAGACTTTGGTACGATGGTGTATTATCAATGAGTGGAGACAGTGTAACCCATTCAAGTGGAATGGATATATCGGGACCATATAGAATTGGTCGTAGTTTCGGGGGAAGGATAGATGATTTTCGAACATATGATATTGAATTGACACAACAAATGATAGATTCACTATATGCAAACTATGGTTATCAAATATTTATGTCTGACTTTGATTAGTATTCTGCCAATCCTTCTTAACGCTCAATCCATCGCTAAGCGTTCAGAGCATATTGTAGGCAATAATGGAATGATAGTAAAATCTCTAATCGCTTCCCAGGTACCCCCCCCGACCCTAGACTCATGCGTAAACAACGATTACGTAAATATTGTTTTTCATATAACTCTTGATGAGCTAACTGCCCAGGATGCACCGTCGGAGGATACGATGGCCCAAATTTTCCCTAATCTGCTTTATTTTGGAGGGAATGCGGATGATACTACTTGGGGAACAGCAGATATAAGGATTGATGGTCCATATAGAATAGGTGAAAGTTTTGGAGAGGATATAGACGATCTTTCTGTACATCCTATTGCAATAAGTGGATCACAGGTGATTACATTTTATAATTCCTGCACAGCAGGAAAAATCCTAACACAATGAGGAGATTAGTTTACGTATTGATATTGATTATAGTTCCGCTGATAATGACAGCTCAGTATCGGGTTACTAACGGGAGTGGCTTATCTGTAACTCTTGGTGGACTCGTAAAAAGTGCTGGGATTCCTGTCTATGCGGAAGTACCTGAACCGGAAGAATATGAATACGCTGATTCAGATTCGATTGAGATAATCCACTCAATTGATTTTGATGATTTCTCAGTACAATCAGCTCCTCTAATCTCTTATGTTGAAGCAAGGATGCCTAATGATGGGTATATCGGAGGAGATACCGGAGTAGTCGCTAATACTATTGCCTTCGTAGATCTAGGCGGTGGTGATATCATACTTCAGAATATTTATGAGGAAGGTTGGTGTTGCACTGAATCTGATTATCCCGATGTTGATAATGCGGGAACAGGAGTAATTTGGGCAGAGTATTTTAATAGTGCGCATACTCCTCGTGACACCTTCTTTATAACCTCGATATGGTGGTTCGAACCTGAGTTTATGATCGGGGATGGGATGAAATTCAATGGGACATTTTCTCTTGCTAGCGGAGCAAGAGATGATAGGGTACAATTCAATATGATTACTGATTGGGCTGGCACTACGGATTCATTGCAGTGGCAATTTTATGATTGGGCTTTTGATGATGAAGAAGATGAAGAAACAAGTGCTAAAGCCACATTAGGACAGTCATCAGGATACGGTATATATCCAGATACGATCCCACGTGGTAGATGGGTCTGTTTCACTACATTGAATTATGGAGGGACGGTCGATACTTATGATGCATTACATGCAATGTGGATGGATGATACCTGTAGAAATTATCGAAATGGCATAATGATGCAGAATACAGCAGATGGAAATTATGGTTTTGATATGTTGGACATTGAAACTTTTTTCGGAGGAGATACTAATGATTACAATAGCCCCAGAACCCAAGACGCTTATCTGTATAGCATTACGGCTTGGAAAACAATCAATGGATATTCAATGTATCCTGATATGACCGATACACCAACGAACGAACAGGTCATAAAGCAGCCAATAGAAACTGGATGGCCGGTAACAACAAACCCTGAATGAATGTAATAGTTAGGACTTGATCTGACACCTGGGGTTTTTTCGTCTAACCATTTACCACTTTAGCAAAGTATCATCCTCTTCGATTCCTGCAAGGCTATTATGAACGGATGATGGATTTTCGGTTTTTTCGGTATCATCCGGCCTTGCAGTCATCTCATCGGAGAAATTCTGATTGCCTACAGTGGATAAATGGTTTTCAGTGTTCATTTTTTCAAATTTTTCAGTGAGCATTTTGTCCTTGGCCAGGTGTAAGCTGTCCAAAAAAGTTTGCATAGGGATTTTCCCATAGCAGTGTTTTCCGGTATGAGTTCGTTCTGTATTATACTCATGAACCCACTGGTCCAGATCAGCCTGGAGCTGCTCTATGGAAGTGTAGACTCTCTTCCTAAAAGCAATGGCATAGAACTCATTCTGAACGGTTCTGTGGAAGCGTTCGCAGATTCCATTGGTTTGCGGTGATCTGGCCTTGGTCTTCGTATGATCCACGTTTTCAAGGGCCAGGGAGAGCTGATATTCGTGGTGTTCTCTGGCACCACAGTACTCAGTCACTCTGTCGGTCAAGATCCTTAATCACAGAATTTCACGGTAATTCTAAACACGTAGTTTTCAAGAATAGGAAGCTCCTTCAAAAGCAATTTTCTTATTCCCGAGCCACAAGTATCTTTGATTGGGATACAAGTCGGTTTTTTCGGATCACTTGATATAGTTGTGGAGAAGATATAGAAATTAGGCATATAGTTTAGCTATTCTGAATAGGAAGAAATTTACATCAGTAACCCCTCTCATTACAGCCCTGAAGTTTTTCAGTTTTGCATTAAATGATTCAGCTGAAGCATTAGTATTCCTGTTATCAAAGAAGTTAAGGATATTGGGATAATGGGAATAGATGGTAGCTGAGATCGTATTGAAAGAGATTAGCCCCAAAATTTAGACAACAGGTATAATTAGAAAAATTAATAAACTTGTTGTTATCGTTAGTTTGCCGATAGCCAAGAAAAGACGATAATGAAGACAAGATTTATTCGTGATATTTGTCTTGGTAAAAAAGCTCCATCTGCTGCACTAACTTAGTTGTTGTTATAGGATGAACCTATTTTTCATATTAAGCACAGCAGATTTATTGAGTTATAGCCAGAGAGTATTTAGGGTAGAACCCATTATCACGATGTCAGCCACTCAATGCGGAGCATAAAACAAAATGTTTATGCAAGTATATGGAATTGATTTATCAATGGAAAAGTTTGATGTAAACTTTATTGATGCAAAAGGAGAAGAAAGAAACAAAGAGGTGAAAAACAAAGTAGTCTCTATATCAAAATTCTTATCTTCTGTCCCGGAAGGTGGCATATTGTGTGCAGAGCATACAGGAGCCTATGGTGATTTATTGGTTCACCTTAGCAAACAGGTAAACATCCTGATAGCTCTTGTTCCTGGCTATACAATAAAGCATAGTTTAGGGTTATTGAAAGGCAAGTCTGACCCGTTAGACTCCAAAAGGATCCGTGAGTATGGAGAGCGCTTTACCGACAAACTTATATTCTCTGAATATGATGAAGAGAGTATGGTAGAACTAAAACAGTTATACACTCTGCGGTCTCAACTGGTAAAGGCAAGAAAAACATTGTTGACCAGTGATAAAGGACGCTATCATCTTCCTATGCAGAGCCTGAGTGTTCATAAGCACCTTCATTCCGTATTGTCCGATATGAATGCAGAGATAGCAGGGGTTGAAGAAGAGATAGAGGCATTGATTAAAGCTAACCAGGACCTGAATGAGAACTACGAACTGGTGAAAAGTATAAAAGGGGTGGGTCCTGTCATTGCTACTGATCTGTTGATCAAGACTGGCAACTTTAAGAAAATTGATACAGCCCGAAAAGCAGCCTCTTATGCAGGAGTGTGTCCATTCCCCAATACTTCTGGGAAAATGGTAGGAAGGTCCAAAACAAGCCAGTTTGCAGATAAGAAGCTTAAATCCCTGTTATACATGGGAGCAAAAGCAGCTGTAAAGCACAACAAAGAATACGGGCTGTATTATCAGAAGAAGAAGCTTGAAGGAAAGCCTCACTATTTGATTATGAATAACGTGTCAAATAAAATGCTCAGAACAATCTACAGCGTAGTGAAGAACAAAACGCCATATAGTCAGGATTATATTTGTCTTGACCCGAGAAAAAGAAATATTAATAGCTCTTCAAAAAAAGTGGCTTAAAAGCTTGTTTTTATTAGAGTATATGAAAAAAAGAAAAAATCACACACCTGGCTTCAAGACAAAAGTCGTTATCGAAGCCATACAGGAAAGAGAAACAATTCAAGAAATCGGTCAGAAGTATGACCTTCATCCGAACCAGATTTCAACATGGAAGACCAGGTTATTATCAGGAGCCAGTAGCGTTTTTGAGAATGGTTCTGGAAAGGATGATACGGAAAAGGAAAGAGCTGA
>JAGLOO010000064.1 GCA_023138875.1 Bacteroidales bacterium | reverse complement strand
ATATCCAATTTCCAGGGAATTGATCCAGATCACGATAGGTGGCTGTGTTGTCAGGGTCGTCCCTGACATATATCTCTATGAGGATCCTCCTGGTTTTCAATCCATTGACCTTATTCATGAACTTATACCATTTCGAAATCTTCATATAGGGAGATACTATGATGACCCTTTCATCACTCTCATCGAGCAAAGTGAGAATCCTGGCAGAAATTTCAGAAGGTTTGATCAATTTCACGCTCGTTTCATTTTTCTATTGATTTAACTGATAATTAACTATTTAGGGTTTGCCTTTCAAAGCCCTACCCATGGACTACTCGAGCACACTATTGCCTGCGGTCGAGAACTTACAAGCTTGGGTCCCTGTCCGTAGCAGCAGTCCACCGGGGCTGCTCACCGGAGTTGCTCACAGGGACAGCCCTCAGGGGCGGCTCACAGGGACAGCCCTCAGGGGCGGATAGGGAGCATCATTTATGATTGGTCTTTTACTGGTATATGGTACAGACAGGGCTGATGTCGACACTAAGGACAAATAAAATCAGGAATAGATATAAATTATCCAGTTATTAACTATTTTGATGTTGATTTGGATAATAGATATCTATCGATGGATATATTTTATCCGAAAAGCACCAAATAAGTATAGTAACCAGATAATTTATATCCCTTTTCCATGAGTAGTCAATTGAGTTGGAGCATTATTAAGCAGTTTTCAAGCAGAAATATGTTTGGTTTTACATTTCAGGATGTGGCGAGGGAATTTCCGCAGAAGAACCGTGTTCATCTGGCCAGGATACTTGCAGACATGGTCGATAAGGGTATGCTATGTAAAATAACCCGGGACAATTACCATATTATTCCTTATAATGCGGATCCGGAAACCTATGTTCCTGATGGGTATCAGGTAGCTAAATACATAATGCGGAATAAGGAGTATTATATCGGGTATGCTTCAGCTTACATCACGATTTCATAGTGTGGCTTCGCTTTAGCAGATAGTAGACCGGGATTCCTGCAAGGATCACCAGGATAGCGATGGAAGATTCCACCGGCCGCTCCATGTAAGCAAATACCAGAATCGATAATGAAAGGAAAATAAATACAAGCTGGCAAAGCGGATACCCCGGAATATTTAATATTGATTGCTTATTCATCCTGAGCTTAATTACACCCAGTACGGCCAGTATCGGAAAAATACCAAGGGAAAAACTTAACAGGGTGATGATCTGGTCAAAAGTCCCAGATACCACGAATAGAATTGCCAGACCAGTTTGCAAGAGAATGGAAGTCCCCGGAACATTGGAGCGGTTGACCTTTTTTGCCATTTTGAAAAAATGTCCCGATAGGGCCATGGCAAAGTAGACCCGGGGACCAATGATGATCAAGGCGCTGATAGATGAAAGCAAGATCACCGCAATAAAGAGAGAAAAAAACTGATCCATGGTTCGGTTGAACATGTTGTTGGCAGCCAGTCCGCCAATGGAGATCACATCCTTCATTTCTGCGGCAGGGACCGCATAAACATATAGGGTATTCAATAAAAGATAGATGAGGGTGACAAACAGTGTTCCTGTGATCAGTGATCGGGGAATGTTTCTCACCGGATTCAATACTTCTGAACCCACGTAGGTAGCTGCGTTCCATCCACTGTAAGCAAACATGATCCACATAAGGGAGAGACCTATGGTTTTTAGACCTGCTGTTTCTGAAGCATCTGACAATTGAATCCTGAAATGTTGGAAGCTACCCTCTCCAAATGCAAATCCGGCGATAACCAGTACCAGGATCAATGCAATCTTGAGCATGGTGAGCATGTTCTGCACTTTCGATCCTGACTTTAACCCAAAATAGTGAATGAGCGTAAAAATTAGAATGACACCAATGGCAGTCGCTTTCTTATAAAGTATAATATGATCCAGGCTTACTCCTTCAGGAATAGTACGGATCAAATACTCACTGAAGGCCAGTGAAGAAGCCGCAATTGGAGCCGAAAATCCCACGATAAACGAGACCCAGCCACTTAAAAAACCTGCCATTGGAGAGAAGAGCTCCGAAAGAAACACATACTCACCACCAGCCCTGGGAAAATTGGCACCAAGTTCACTGTAGCTCAATGCTCCGCAAAGGGCGATCCCCCCCCCTACAACCCATAGTGCCAGGAGAAGCAGCGGATCGTGCAACTGACCAAGGAGCAATCCGGAAATGGTAAAAATTCCGGCCCCGATCATATTAGCAATAACGATGTTGGTCAGGGAGAAATGCCCCAGCTTCCTCGGCAGATTATCTTCCGCCATAATCAGATCAATTATTTTTCAGTTTTTTTGTAACTTATTAATAAACCATTACCAGCAGTATTTAAGGTGGTTTCATAATTTTTCTGACTCCTTACATATTCAAGGTAAACTTGACTGCTAGCGCCTCTTCTACCACCCATACTTCTGTCCGATATATTATGAGTCGTGAAACAACCTCCGACTTTGAGTTTGGGATCAATATCAATAAAATAGTTTTTATACCAATTTTTATCTGCATCGCTGAAGACAAAATCAAAAGGCCCTTTAAGCTCCTTTACAAGCGAATGGGCATCTGCAAGCCGTGCATCAATATATTCAGAAAGGCCTGCCTGTTTAAAATTCTCAAGGGCGGTTTTATGCCTATCTTCATCAATATCAATGGTAATAAGGTTGCCACCAGTTTTGCTGAGAGCCCATGCAATATAAATTCCTGAGTGACCTGTTGAGGTGCCAATCTCCAGTGCACTTTTGTATTTCCCTTTTATAATAAGATCATAAAGTAGCTTCCCATCTACGGTGGGAACATTCATATCGTGCCATTGCCCTGAATGGTCAGAAAGAATTTTTTTTACTTTTTCATCAAGTGCAGGATTTTCTTTAAGAGACTGAGCTTTTACTTGACCCGGAAGCATCGCTGCTGTTATAAGCAGACAAAAAATAAGACCAAACTTTATCATTCTCTTCATATTCTTCAGATTTTAATTAATATTCTGAACTTTTATAGGATGACAATTAAGGTGTTTTTCCTACTTTGATATCCAAGAGTACAAAAGGTTTTGTATTATATCAATAGCATTTCTTAAAAATGAATCGCAAACCCAGCCATCGGGCCTGTTAGCCGGGCCTTATATCTAAAGTCTTGGCTCAATAATTCTGTGCCCCGTCGAATATCCTGCATGACCCAACCCAACGATAATGAGACCCTGTGACGTAATCTGTACCGGGAATGCAGTTGAAACCACCACGTTGGATTTGAAAACGCTTCAATCAATCCAATGTCAGCCTGTGATGTGAAAGTAAATTTTCCTTGATAATACGAGAAACTGATTCCCACGATCGGATTTACCCAGGAAGTTTTCAGTTCAAGAGGTTTAAAAGGCTCAGGAAGGTTTGCCAGAATACCTATATTAAAAAACCTAGCACCACTGTACAAATAGGAATTAATTCGACCAGCTTTTTCATTATCGAAGTCCTTATCAAATATCCGGTATCCTACAAATAATCGGGGGATAATGGCATCAATTTTAGTATCAATAAGGGAGCCGTCTTGAAATACGAATTTTACTGAATTGTCAATCTGGCCTCCGTAAATATCCCATTGCAATCGCCATTTCTGATAAGAGTAACGTACTTTCCCAACATAATAGTAGTCCAATTTCATAGTTGAATTAAAAATCTTATCCAGAAAACCACCACCACCTCCAGTTATGTTAACATCGCCCCAAGAGATTGCGCCTCTGAATCCTGGTACCCAAACAGGTAGTTCAACAATCCACCTGGTTGAGTCTGTCTGAATTTTTACTGGATCATGCGCAAACAATTGATTAAATGCAGTGGTAACCGAAAGTAGAGCTGCAAATACTATTAGAAAGAGATTACGTATTCTCATTGTTGGATTATCACGTTAGTTCACGATTGAAGAATAAAGATAATACCTGGACGTTAAATTTAGAGAAATCATCATTGAAATTGCGGCTTTTAATAAACGCTTCGGATCAGATCAGGTTTGATTTGTATTATTGAGTCCACTCTGAAAAGTCAGATACGTCTAATTTATGAATGTAAATAATATGAAAGTGTTGATATTGTGTACAGGGAACAGCTGCCGTAGCCAGATGGCACATGGCTTTTTACAATCGTTAAATAAGAATATAATGGTCCGTTCTGCCGGAACCGAACCGGCTTCTCAGGTTAATCAGAAGGCTGTTAAGGTGATGGCTGAAGCCGGTATAGACATCAGTAAACATACTCCTGAGTTGGTTGACAAATATATCAATGATGAATGGGAATATGTAATTACGGTGTGCGACAGAGCCAATGAGACCTGCCCGATTTTTTCAGGAAAAGTAAACCACCGCCTCCATATGGGTTTTGAAGACCCTTCTCATGCAACCGGCACTGAAGAGTTCATCTTGGGCAAATTTTACAAGGTACGGGATGAAATCAAAGAAGTTTTCAATAAATTGTATGCAGAAGAGATAGAATCTCAGCTACAATAAAGAGAACACAGATACAAGAAAATGAAATCTGATGCAATTTTTAAAGCAAACATAAACTTATTGAATTTGAAATAAACAACAATGAGTAAACAATAATTATTCATTGGGGAAGAAGCCATACATAGAAATTCATTCATGTATGGAGAGGAGTTTTACGTGAGTTTTGAAAATATTGAGGGTTTTAATAGAGTTGATAATTATGCATACCCGGGAATGCAAATGATAGTGATCAGTCAGAACGGAGATACTGTTTTGAGATACAATGACCTGTATTCCGATCTTGCAGATGGGATCGATTATTCGCCACTGGTTTTGTATGCTGAAGCAACAGTCGCTGATCCCATATATTCAAATAACGATTATTCCCTGGTTGTAAATATTTGGGATAAGAAAGGTGAGGGAACCTTTACAGCCAACCTGGATTTTACTGTGGTTCCAAACGATCAGATCAAAATCGAAAGCAATCATATTTCATACGATGAGATTTACCTGTTTTCACAGCAAAGACAGATCGTCATTACTGACAATACTTCAGGCTTCAACGAGAATATATTCATGATGTTTGAAGGACTTGAAGGATTCAGGGAGGAGGCAGGAACAGTCTTTCCCGGACTGAGCATAACAGTAATAGATTCTGAAGGCAACCTGATTTTGGACGAGGAGGATTTACTGGGCGAGTCAGGCATGAACTATTCTGAACTCAACTCCCGGCTGGCACCAAATTTTATATTAACAGGAACCCACATCAGTAATCCTGTCACATGCGAGATTACAATCTGGGATAAGAAGGGTGATGGCAACATTAAGGCATCAGCCCAAATGAATATTGAGTAGATTCAGTTTGTCTTTTATCCTTGTTTTCTAAGGATTAGTTTCCCATAAATTGGTTATCTTGTTACAAACTAAAACAGCGAAAAATGACTCAAATTAAATATTCATTCATCTCCATTCTGTTTTTCCTGGGTGCTGTATCTCAAACTGCACTTGCTGACGATTCCGATACATGGCCCCGGAAAATTGAAAAAGATAACTTCGTGGTGGTTATATACCAGCCACAGGTCGAACAGCTCACTGCAAATAAACTGGAATCAAGGGCTGCAGTTTCAGTTACAAACGAAGAATTTACCAGCCCCGTCTTTGGAGCCATGTGGTTTGATTGCAAAATTGCGACCGACCGTGATGAAAGAATAGTCCGGCTCATTGACCTGAAGGTGTCCGCAGCAAAATTTCCGGAAGTAGAAGAGGAGGAGATTCTGAAACTGAGTTCCTTTCTTGAATCGGAGATACCGGGCTGGGAACTGGAAATGTCCCTGGACCAATTGCTGGCTGATCTGGATATGAATGAGGTAACAGCAGGATTATCAGAGAATCTGAACAATGCACCACCTGAAGTCATATTCACCACTTCCCCGTCTGTCCTTATACTTATGGATGGAGATCCCATTTATGAGAAGATCGAAAAGTCAGACTATGAAAGGGTGGTGAATACACCGTTTTTTATTGTCAGAGACGTTAAGAAGGGTGATTATTATATTAAAGGGGGCGACTACTGGTACACTTCGGATAACCCGGTTGAGGACTTCGAAAACACAACCCAAATCCCGAAGAAGCTGGAGAAGATTGCCGATGAAGCCATGGGAGATGTGGAGCAGGAGGAGACGGAATCTGAGGAAAGTGAAGCTGAAACTATCATACCGAAAGTTATCGTTCGGACCAATCCGTCCGAATTACTTCAGTCGAATGGCGAACCCGATTTTTCACCCATTGAAGGCACATCCATTCTTTACATGACCAATACGGCCGATGATATTCTCATGGATATCGAGACCCAGAAATACTTCATACTTGTGGCGGGAAGATGGTACAGCTCATCTTCCATGACGGATGGACCATGGTCCTTTGTGGACCCCAACGATATACCCGCAGGATTTTCAGATATACCTTCTGAATCTGAAATGGGATCGGTCAGGGCCAGTATTGCAGGTACCCAGGAAGCCAAAGAGGCCGTGCTGGAAAATCAGATACCCCAGACAGCTGAAGTTGACAGGAGTGAAGCTACGCTGGAGGTAAGCTATGACGGCAAGCCAAAATTCGAGCCAATAAAGGATACCGATATGAGATATGCAGTGAATACTGATAAATCTGTCCTCCTTATCAATAAGAGGTATTATTGTTGTGACAATGCCATCTGGTTTGAATCGGATTCACCAACGGGACCCTGGGCAGTCAGCATTTTGGTGCCGGAATCGGTACAGGAGATACCACCTGAATCACCTGTTTATAATGTAAAGTATGTATACATATACGATTCCACTCCTTCGGTTGTTTATGTGGGATATACTCCCGGATATGTACATTCATATGCATATGGCGGATGTGTCTATTACGGTACAGGATATCATTACCATCCATGGTATGGAGCCTATTATTATCCCAGACCTGTAACCTATGGATACAGTGTACATTATAATCCTTATACGGGATGGGGATTCTCGTTCGGTGTTTCATACGGATGGATGACCTTTGGATGGCGGTCTCCCTACTACGGTTGGTGGGGACCGGCAGGATACAGGCATGGTTACCATTATGGATACCACCATGGTTATTCACGCGGATACCGTGCAGGTTATCATGCCGGACGAGGAGGGTCTTATCCGGCCAGGCCTACTCCTTATGGCTCAACCCGGCCTGTTGCCTCTAACAATGTATATAAAAACCGTTCACAAGGTGTGAGGAGAACGGGAAATACCCACTACGATCCAAAAACAGGGAACAGGGTATCCTCTGCAGACAGGTCAACCAGGCCAACAGCCCAACCGGCCAACCGGGCCAATAATGTGTATACCGACAAGAGCGGGAACGTATATCGAAGAGATGGAAATGACTGGAACAGGGTAGACAACAGCAGACCGTCTACATCAACCAGGCCATCAGAACCATCAACAAGACCTTCACAGCCTTCAACGCGTCCTTCACAACCATCAACCAGGCCATCAGAACCTTCAACAAGACCTTCACAGCCTTCAACGCGTCCTTCGCAACCTTCAACCAGGCCATCAGAACCATCAACCAGGCCTTCGCAGCCTTCAACCAGGCCATCAGAACCATCAACAAGGCCTTCGCAGCCTTCAACCAGGCCATCAGAACCATCAACAAGACCTTCACAGCCTTCAACAAGGCCTTCCCCTACAACACGTCCTTCGCAGCCATCTGCCAGGCCTTCGCCCAATACCAACAACCTGAACAGGGATTATAATTCTAGGAACAGGGGCACTCAACGCTCTCAGCAATACAATCAGAACAGACAAAGCAATCAATACCAGAGACCTTCTGCATCACCGTCCCAAAGGCCTTCTGCATCTCCCAGCAGGTCTGGTTCAGGTCGTTCTGGTTCTGCGCCAAGAAGAAGATAGTGTTTAGCAGCCAGTCACAGGGTGACATGATCATTGGCAAAGAGGACGTGATCATGATCATTGGCAAAGACGACGTGATCGATTTCGTATTATCTTTAACGGGGGATCAATGAATTTCCCGCAGGGAATTAAATAATAGAAGAACATGACTTCACGAGAAAGGCTGCAGATAGTAATGAGGGGGGAGATACCTGACTGTGTCCCGGTAGCCCCTGACTTTTCAAATATGATTCCGGCACGGCAGACCGGAAAACCTTTCTGGGACCTCTACCTGTATAACGATCCTCCCATCTGGGAAGCTTATATCGAAACCGCAAAATATTTTGACATTGATGCGGTAATGGATGGGTATTTCCCATTGAAGTACCCCTCGGATAATGATCCCGGCGAGCCGGTGTGGGAGCGGTTCATCGTTCTCAAAAATGAAGAACGCATTATTGTGCAGGATTCTTACCAGGAGAATGGAAAACGGATCTGGCGGGAGATGGTGGATGTGTACTATGTGGCCGATCCTCCCACAGAAGGAGTAAAGCCAGATTCAATTGGGGTTACCAGCTGAACCAAAGCAGTTTGAACCCCTGGAAGGGGTGAGGGATGTGGACACCGATCCTACCGGTCTGCGCAGGGTCAGGGATTTGATGGGTAATCAGGGATTGGTCGGTGTAGAGCATATCCTCCCGGGCACTCACCAGTGTGGAGGCTATTTATGAATATTACGATCATCCTGAACTACATGAGCAGTGGGCACAGGAGCGGGTTGAAAATGTAGAGCGGCGGTTTAAAGATATTATGGACATGGAGGTGAAGCCGGACTTTATCTGTGTGGGGGGATCCGGGACGCTGGTTTTCCAGATCCTGGATATGTTCAAACAACTGTCATTTCCGGCAGTGAAACGGGGAATTGATCTGGCCACCGCTGCAGGACTTCCAACCCATATTCATTCCTGCGGACCTGAAGCAGCTTTATGGCAATAAGATCATTCTGAAGGGAAACCTTCATACCACCGGCGTGATGCTCAATAAAGATGTAAATGTGGTCATCAAAGCAGCCAAAAAGGCCATCGATGATGCAGCCGCAGGGGGCAGGTTCATCCTTTCAACCGGGGACCAGTGCGGCCGTGATACTCCCGATGAGAACCTGCATGCCATGGTTGAGACTGCCAGAACATACGGGAAATACTGAAAAAAGAATACGATCTACTTCAGTATTCCGATGCTCAGTCCAACAGTGGGCATTACTCCTGAAAAATCAATATTACCCAGGTTTTTGTATCTGGTGAAACTGTCCTCATCATCGTATTTGGCCAGCCGGATCTGCCCTCCGATGTATACATCGATGTAGAGGACTTTGACAAAGGTGAATTTCCAGCCGATATGCGCACCAAATGCAAAGATATTCAATAGCCGGGTTACCTCCTCCTCAATCAATTCATTTTCTAAATGATACTCGGACATACCTGATAACCATAGCCTTCTGAATAATAGATTGGGGGCCGCGTAGAGTCCCACCGGCGACCTCTGTTTCTTGTATACGTCGGTCAGCAGATAATTCTTCATGGTCAGGACGATCCCATATCCTGAAATGTTATTATTTTTATAGGGGAGGGATGATTGCAGGGCTGCATTGTAATAATCCAGTGCTTGATTCTTCATGTATAATCCAGAGACTCCCTCTTCGGTGGCAAAGGTGGCGAGGCCCGAGATTCCCAGACCCAACTTGGGGGTCAGGGCACGTTCATAGGTAATATGGAAAGTCCCTTCAATCAGGCGGATTGGATTGATGGCGATGGCGGTTTTATAAGGTACCGTGATCACCGAATCGGGACGAAAAGAGTAATTTCCTTTTTTTTTGGTCTTCTTGTTTTCTACCTTGAAGTCCTTAATGAGCAATTCAATCTCCTGAAGTTTGTTATTTAAATAGACCGGATCGAAATCAAGTTGGTCAATCCGTTGGTCAACATATGTCAATTTTTGTTCCAGTTCCAGAGGTTTTGTCTCCCAAACATTTAATTGTGATTTGAATAGCTCTATTTGGGAATTCAGCAGTTCCAGTTTCATATCCAGGAGTTCCTGGTTAACTTCAGTAATATCCTGGCTCTTCGCCTGGATGAGGGTCAGAAATAAAAATGTAATTGAAATTGACAGGAACCTGCTACGGAATTTTTTCATGATACTTGGGTTTTAGGGCAACATGGATTTTAGGATAAAAAATCCTTATCCATGTCAGGTTAGTATTGAGAATCTCACAGTAAGGATGTAAAATCCTCCGGCAGGGTTGCGTAGAGGATTACACAGGCAGTCACACCGACATCCATCGAGCAGGAAAGGCTGGAAGCTATTTACTCAGATCCAGCAGCTCCACCTTTCTGAATTCGTAAGGATGGCTTTCTGCCTGGAGGGCAATATACCCAGAGGTAAGGGGTGTGCCTTCAGTCAGAGGAAATCCTTCGGGCAGATCCCCGCCTATCTGAGGTTTTGAATAGGAGATTACCGTATCTCCCTCCACGATGTGGTGAATGATGCTGTCTCCATATACCACCAGTTCAAAATGGACCCATTCTTCCCCATGGAAAGTTTTTGAAGTGGATCTGGTGCAATGCTGTGTGACCAGTTCACCATCCATCACCACATGGGTACCTGGTGTACAAAGGTTGCCCGTGGTTCGTTCTCCTTCACCTGAGCCACCCAGGAACTGGGCTTCGATGCTCACCGGGAAAGCCTGGTCCACCAGCATCTCTTCCGGTGCCTGGGCATGGAACATCACACCGCTGTTCTTAAATGCCCATTCCTGTCCCCCCGGCACCTGTTCATCTACGATGCGGTACTCCACCCTGAGTTTATAATGTGAAAAGGGGGTTTTGTAAAAGATGTGTCCGTACTCGGCATCAAACTGGTCGTATTCATCATAGCTGGTCACCATGAGCCCGTCTTTCACCTGAAAAGTGTTATTAAAGTTCTCATTGAGCGGGTGCTTGTTCATTTTAATGGTCCAGTCGTCCAAGTCGTTCCCGTTGAATAGCTGGATCCATTGTTCAGGAGCGTCTGCTTTCTGCTTCTTTGCATTGGGATTGCAGGAGATGAGCAAAACCATGCACAGGGGGATCAGGTGAATCGGTTTCATAAGACAGTTTTTTAAGGTTTTCAAGTACCGCAATATACAAAACAGCTGGCATTAAGAATGATCGAACTTCATGGATAATAAAGGCATGCTAAATCTTTGAAAATCATCGAATTTTAATTATTATTCGGATTAGAAGTGATGAAATGCCTATTCAGGGACGCACATTCTGCATTTTTTTCCTTTTTCTGTCTGGAATTTCCATGCTCAGCGGCCAGACCAATATGATCCGGGGAACCATTGAGCATGTGGATGAGGGAAAGATTTATCTGGCTTCTTATTATGGTGACCGCTTCAGGATTGTGGACAGCATGGAAACCAGTTCGGGAGCCTTCTATTTTATGCGCTCTCAAGAGGAGCCTGCAGGTATTTACAGGATCATATACCCGGATGTTTACAGCGGGATCGGGTCAGAAAACCGGTTCTTTGAGTTTATATATAACCGGGAGGATATTGAAATATTAGTGGTGACGGGCGAGGGTGGCCCAGTTCCTTTTTTTGAAAATTCTCTGGAAAACCAGGTGTACAGCGAATTTATGGCCTTTGAACTGGATTATGAGGATAAGCTTAGAAGGGAATACAACCAGCTCTATTCCACCGAGTCGGACCATCCGGATCATGTTTCAGCAGTCCGGGTGTATGATGCACTGCAACATCAGCGGACCCGGTTTATGGATTCACTGACGGCCATCTATCCCGGTCTTTATGCCATCCGGATCATGAATGCATTTCTTGCGCCTGTCATTCCGGGATCAATGTCCCACATAGAACGCATTGACACCTTGAAGTCCTGTTTCTTTGATCATGCCGCCATGGATGATCCATTGCTATTGTATGCACCGGTGTATACTTTCAAGCTCATTGATTACCTATCCCTGTTCAAATTGGACACCCTGTCGATGGATCAGCAGGAGGAGCAGTTCATTGAAGCAGTGGACAGGATCATGGACAATGTGTCACCGGATCCTGAACTTCGCTCATTTGTGGTGGAATTCATGTTGGAAGGGTTTGACTTGCTTGGCATGGAACAGGTGCAGGTGCACCTGGCGGACCATTACCTGGATGAATCCTGTGAGGCTGATATTGTGGAACTGGTCCTCTCCAGAATGGAGGGTTACAAAAAGATGACAGCGGGGCAGAAGGCTCCTGACTTTGTAATCAGGGATATCAATGGAAAGAACCATCAACTGTCCCATCTCAGCAATCGCTATGTGCTGGTTATGTTCTGGGCCAGTACCTGCGAGCATTGCCAGGAAATGATCCCTGATTTGCATGAGTGGTATCTTCAGGAGAACAGCATTGGTATGGAGATTATTGCCATTTCCGTTGATACCTCAGCAGCGTTTTTTGAGGCGTTTGTAAGTGAATCAAGTCCTCAATGGATCACATCGTATGATCCGCTGGGATGGAATGGCAGGGTACCGGGTGACTATTATCTCTATGCCACACCATCGCTTTTTTTACTGGACGGTGAACAGACTATTCTGGCCAGGCCAGCGACATTCAGGCAATTTCTGAGGGCGGTTAAGAAACTGGGATCCTAATCAGCACAATTCCTGTTTTTTAACTTGTTAAAATAATCCCTGGAAGCTCTTACCACCGATGGTGAAAGTAAAAGGGCAGAGATCATGGTCGGAAATGCCATCAGGGCATAGGCCCCGTCAAAAATACCGAGGACCATGCCCAGGGTGGCTGTAGTCCCCAGCGGGATGGTCAGGATATAGAACCATTTATACAGATAGCTGCGCCTGGCCCCGAAAATAAAAGCGAAACACTTGGTTCCGTAATAGGGGAACGCCAGCATTGTGGAGATGGCAAATACGCTAACAGAGATGGTTAGCAGGTAAGATCCGAACCCGGGCATGGCCATTTCGAAAGCTTCGGCAGTGAGTGTGATGCCGTCTGACTCTCCTGAATTCCAAACTCCTGTGATGATCAGTGCTAGGGCGGTCATGGTACAGACAATAATGGTATCCACGACAGGACCCAGCATGGCCACCAGTCCCTCCCGTACCGGTTCGTTAGTTTTGGCTGCCCCGTGGGCCATGGGGGCCGTGCCGATCCCGGCCTCGTTGGAAAAGGCAGCCCGTCTTACACCTGTAACGATCAGTGCTCCCAGCGATCCTCCCAGTACCGATTCAGCTGTAAAAGCATCATTGAATATAAGGGCGAAGCTGGGTATGATCCTGTCAGTATTGGTAAAAATGATGAACAGAACCGAAATTACATACAGCACCACCATGATGGGTACCAGTCGACCGGTAACCTTCCCGATCCTTTTAATTCCCCCGAAGATCACAATGGCTACCAGTGCTGAAAAGACCAGTCCGGAAATCAGGTTGGAAGTAAAACCTGCCTGTACGCCATTGGGGATCAGCACAACATCCCTTATGATCTGGGTCAGCTGGTTCACCTGGAACATGGGTAATACTCCGATCATTCCCAGCAGGCAGAAGAAGACAGCCATGGGCCGCCAGTGCTGACCCAGTCCCTCCACGATCACATACATGGGACCGCCCTGAAGCTCCCCGTTGGAGTCCCGGCCTCTGAACATGACGGCCAGTGTACATGTAAAATACTTTGTGGTAACGCCCAGGATGGCACTCATCCACATCCAGAAAATGGCGCCCGGACCACCCATGGTGATGGCAATGGCAACCCCGCTGATGTTGCCCATGCCCACGGTGGCAGCCAGGGCGGTGGAAAGGGCCTGGTAGTGGTTGATCTGGCCGGGTTCATCAGGGTTGTCGTACTTTCCCAGTAAGATCGCGATGGCGTGCCGGATATACCTGAAAGGCAGCAGCCTGGAGTAGACCATGAAAAAGAGACCTCCACCCAGCAGCAGCACCAGGAGGGGGGTACCCCATGCCAGGTCTGAGAATCCGGTGATGATCCTTTCAAATTCCATTAATCCATGATCCCCATCTGCTTCATCAGAAAGGAGGCATTCATATTGGTGGCAATGCCTTTCCTGATGGTATAATCGAACTCCAGATTCAGTTCCCTGATATAACTTTCAAAACAGTAGTTCACTATCTCACCACCATGCTCTTTTTCAAGCTCCCCCATGGAAAGGTCGTGGGTGGCAATAAAGCAGCGAACCGGGTATTGAAGGGATCTCTTGATTAATCCAACAGAACCACGCTTTTTGTCTGTCGTATTGGTGCCCTTCAGCACTTCGTCAAGCAGGATCAGCAGGGGTTTCCCGGTTTCCATACGGCGAACTATCAATTGCAGTTTTTTAATCTCTGCAAGGAAATAGGACTCTTCATCCCTGAGTGAGTCTGCGGTGCGCATGCTGGAGTAAAGGCCCATGAGTCGGGTCGTAAAACGCTCTGCACAAACGGGACATCCTGCATAAGCCAGCACGGTATTGATACCGAGGGAACGTAAATATGTGGATTTTCCGGCCATATTGGCCCCGGTAATGATCACTATCTTTTCACCATCGATCCGGAGGTCATTTACCACCCTCTTTTCATCGGGGATCAATGGGTGGCCAAGCCCTTTAAGCTCCATAATAACCTGTTCCTCATCCAGTTCGGGGATTGCAAATCCAGGATGGTTATACGCAAATCCGGAAAGGCTGATCATGGCATCGGTCCACGCGGTAAGTTCGATCCACTCCAGAATCTTTTCCCTGTTTTTATGTTTCCAGTTTTCCAGTAGATGCATCATGATGAAATCAAACAGGAACAGGCTGTTAAAAACCAAACCCATCAGCATGTTCAGGCGCTGGTCAAAGATGTTGAGCAGTTTTGAAAGCTTAACCACTTCTTTCATCCCTTTTTGTGCCTGCTCCCTCTTCACGTGCAAGGAGGGATGTTGAAACGGCTCTGTGGAGATGATCTTCAGCAGTTCGGCATAGCCTTCCAGGAGCTCGTGTTTCCTGGAGATGGATACCTGGTAGTGGTTGGTGCGCACGAAGAAGGGAGAGAGCATGATCCAGTTGAACAACAACAGTGGCAGCAGGTACCTGAAATTCGAAGAATTGAAAAAACCAGCGATGATGATGGCAACAGCAATGCTACTGACTGTCAGCGCCAGGTAAAACAGCCACCGGTTCTTTTTAATGTACGCTGTTGCAGACAACCAGCTGGAAATGCCCTGCAGGTCATCTTTTTTTTCTTCGATCAGGTGACCGCGTGCCGTGAAGTTTTGCCTGAAATCAATGCGATCCTTCAGGTCGTCAATGATCCCCTGCCGCGATTTGATCGCCTCAACATCCTCCGGCTCTGTGGTGAGCATACCGGCCAGCCATTCATTCCCTTTTATGGTGGACGTCCGGTTCAGGTACTGGAAAAGCGATCCTTGTCCGAATATATCCAGGTCATGGGACCAGGGATGCGAAAGATCTGAATGTTCCACTCCATCCGGTAGTGTATGATAGCGATGGTCCAGGCACGATTGCTCTGTCTGGTTGAGTGATTTTAGCTGTTTGAGCAGTTCCCGCCGGTCACTGTACCTGTTGTGCAGGCTTACCAGAATCAGAAATATGACCGCCATAAGGACGGATATGGAATAAAACAGGAAGCCCTGATGTTTAATACCCAGGACCAGGGAATAAATCACCGCCACCCCTGCCACAAGCCTGAGCAGTGAAATGTAATTGATCAGCCTGGAGCGGTGCCGTATGGCTGATTGAAACTGTTCAATTCGTTTGGAATATTTGCTGCGGAGTTGGTTCCTGGTCATAAAAAGGCGGGTTTCCCCAAAGATAGAAAAACCCGCCAAATGAACCAGACTTTGTCATTATTGCCACTTGGAGCAATCAACCATGTGGATAAGTAACTCTGTAACCTCCCCAGGGAAAACGGTTACCAGACCCGGACGATGGGAACTGATGTATGCATCAATGTAATACCTGTCGTCCTCTTTCACCATGTAGAGGTAATCTCCCTCTTTCAGTGGGACCTGGAAGTAGCCGTCGGAGTTGGACCTGACAATGGCTACAGGGTCCATCCGGATTATTTCCAGGGGGAAATAACAGTCTATGGGGGCAAATGTATAAATGGAATCCAACACGGCATAGGGGTAAAAGTAGATATCCCTGATGACAGGCCAGACATCAGGATCGTTCGTTACCGTGTTACTATCCAGTGGTAGCGAAATGCTTCCAAAAACTCCCTGCCTGATGGTAGGCTCGTGCAATCCCTCCGGCGTAATGATGATCCCTGAATCCGGGTCATGGTAAATAACAAGGGGAGGGTAGTCAGGTGTGCAACGGTGATTCACCAGCTCTCTTAAATGGATTTTCTGTTCATAGAAGAGCTGGCCGTGGCAATCGGTGGCACTCAGAAGGTACCAGTCAGACAACATGGGCACAGCGTAATGGTTCAATCCCTGGTTCAATGGTTCGTCCACCACCAGCTGGTCTCCGAGGTGCATGGTGAATCGTGGCTGGTGGATAGGAGCATCCGGGTTGTTGGGTCCAAGGATGGAGTCATTCCAGTCTTCCATGCAGCGGGACAAGTAGAGTACCTTGAGGCAGAACCTGTCAACAAAACCAATGTCAAAATTTACATATCCGAAATCGGCCGGGGGATGATCTTTTACCCGGATGACCTGTATATCCAGGCTGGTGGTTTGTTCGTGGCTGATGCCGAAGTGAATGGGCAGGGGTTGCCTGACCAGGTGGGCCAGCCTGGAACCCTCCATGGGCGTTGCCCACAACACTACACCCGAAGAATCGATCAGCATGAATTCGGTGAGAAGGAATTCGCCTACTGGTAATTTCAGGGATCTGGTGGTGTATTCCTCCCCAAATTTATAGATGGGCAGGGGTTCCTTATCGAAGATCAACGCTCCGTTCTCACCCGCGATGGAAACCAGGGCCTCAGATACATTGCGGTCTGCCATTACTGATTTTAGTTCAGAATCGTCAGACAGCTCAAGACCGAATTGCAGTTTACCGGTCTCCTCAAGCTGGGTGCAGGATGGCCATGAGACCATCATGGCAGCAACGCCAACGATGATAAGAAATGACTTTTTCATTGCAGATATGTTTAGCCTGATTAATTCATAAGTTTTCGTTATGAGAATCAAAAATTGAGCATTTTCTTTTATCACAGTAGGTTGGTTTCGCAATAGAATAATTTATGAATTATTCAGGTTAGGTGGTTATATAACAATAAGACGATAAAACCTGGCTACAGGTTGCGTAATTCAATACGCTCAAGCCGATTCTTATAGTAAACGGGCAAACCGGTATCGGCATCATTGATGGGTTCACCATCGGTTGTCATTCTCCGCTGCCAGATCACAGGGGTAATTCCACGCACCTTTTTTTTGAATTGAAGGGAGACCGGATTGATGAACCACACTTCGTGAAAATGGACCGAGAGCATTTGTTGTTCCAGATTATAATGTTTGGCGGCGGGCGAACGCCAGGTGATTAGCCCGATCAGCTCCCCCTGGAGCCTCCTGGCCTGGGGGTCCAGCAGTATGAATTCGTATGAGATGTTTCCGAGATTTATCATCCCTTTTACAGATGTCTCCTCCCTGATGCAAGCCGCAAAGAGCGATTGAAGAGAATCGGTTGAAGCTTCCGGATCGATGTGATTATGCGGTATATAAGAGTCCACCACCTTAATTATGCCACCTTTGCCCTGATGAACTATCCATGTTTCCCTGAACTCAATGTACCAGGTGCCATTCTCCTTGTTGCCCCAATTCCCCGGAAGGTCCACAAAATCGACCACCTTCAGGCTGCTGTCCTGAAAGGCAATCAGCAGGCAGGTTAGTATGAGCGGACCAACACTCAAGGCTGCTGGTTTTTTTCAGGGAGCTTACCGCATTTCCCTTTTTCATTGAACCTGAATGGTACCTTAATACCAAGGTCAACGCTCCACCCACTCCCGTTATAAATGATGGTAGTCCCGGATGGATCCGCCGGAACCGTATTGCTAATGAAGATCGCATCGGAAGAGATGAAACCATGCATGTAATTGACATACATGGTAGCTATCAACGGAAACTCCATGGGGAGGACGTATTCAACACCGGTACCAAAGCGAAGCATCGGGGTGAAGCGTGAGGTCCGTGATACAGTGTATGTTGAGGAGGCGTTAACCGGACTACCGGTTATGGGTGAGGTGTATGTGAAGGGTCCACCTCCCGAACCATAGTCTTCTGATGAAAAGTGTGTGAGCAGGGAGGCTCCACCGTATACCACGTAAAAGAGCTTTTCCTTATAAAGGTTGTAGAAATACCTGATCCGCAGTGGTACCTCCAGGAACATGGGAGCAGGGGTTTTTGTTTCAAAATTTACCTGATGGTCATACATGAGCGCATAGAAGGTACTCGATCGCTGGTAGTTTACCCCGATATCAATCCCCAGCTCATCACTGAACATGTATCCTGCATATGCACCAGTGTGAAGGTTGGCATACTGAAAAATACCCCTTCCCTCCATGGGCCTGGCACCAATGGCAGGATTGGTGGTGTTGAAAATGCGCCAGAGTGATCCCAGCTCTGCTCCAATGTAGACCTGGCCCTTCCGGTCGGTGGGTTTTCCCTTTCCCACAGAGTTTTCAATCCGCGAACGGATCCGGTAATCCTTGTTCTGCCATATATTGCTCACCGGTACATGGAAAGAAAGGGTGGTATAAATGGTATTCCCTTTTGTCTGGTAGACAGCCGAATAATTGTTTCCGTCCTGATCGGTATAGTCCAGCGCAGTGGACATGGGTTCGGTAAAGCCCGTTAGGTAGGAAAGATTGAGCGATGCCTGCCAAAACCCGGAAAACCTGAGGCCCAGACTTATGCCTGTTTCAAGCATATGCAGTTGCTCGGTTTCAAAGGCCTGGACCAGGTCATAGGAAATAGCCGTTCCATCGGGGGCGGAGAGGATGCCGGTTGCATCATACGGGTATTCAGGCTGTGAAAACATTCCATATATATATCCTATCCTGGGGGTAAGGCTGACCGGGAATTCGGACAATTGTATCCTGTATTCGGCCCGCAGGGGGATCAGCAAAGAGGTGTAAGCAGTCCACCTGGATTGTTGGGGACGGTCGTCGATCATGTTGATCCCATCCCTGTAAAGCTGGTAATAGACTCCGGTTACGACCGATAGGTTAGGCATTACCTCCTGTCCGATGGTAATACCGGCAATGGAACTGTACACGTTGGCATCTGTGAAATAGTTACCCGGATCCACCACCTTGATCATGCTCCACTGGGGACCTGCTTCAAGGTTCAGATAGGTTTTCAGTTGCGCTTCCGAGGAGGAGACAAGGCATAGGATTGAGATCAGGCCAATGAGTTTTTTCATGCTATTAATATAATTATTTTCTTTTAGAAGGTCAGCGTGAAGATGGTTTCTTCGTTGGGTTTCGATTTCGCAGTGATGGTTCCGCCGTGTAACCTGAGGATCTGCCTTGACAGGCTCAGACCGATGCCCGACCCGCTTCGCTTGGTAGTGAAGAAGGGGATAAATATCTTATCAATGACATCATCCAGGATACCCTGTCCGTCGTCGGTGACCTGGATGGTGGGCCTTCCCCGTTTGTTGTAGAAACCCCTGATCTGGATCATCCCTTCCTGGCAACCTTTCAGGGCCTGAACGGAGTTCTTTATAAGATTGATCAGTACCTGCTCTATCATCTGTTCGTCAATCTGCACTTCGATGGTATCAGGTTCAACCCCGGTGGTGAGGCCGATATTTTTCTGCTGCACCTCTTTCTTCATCAGCGTGTGTACGTTGTTGATGAGGTCCTGCATTTTCACAACTTCAAAGTTGGGTTCCGGGATCTTGGTGAGACTCCGGTAGGTTTCGACGAAGTTCATCAACCCGGTACTGCGTTTGTTGATGGTCTGGAGGGCTCCCTGGATCTCCTTTACTGTTTCGACATCGATATCCGCGGCTCCTTTTGCACCCGCTGCGAATGGTTTGACCATGCTCTCCACCGTGGAAGAGAGTGATGAGATGGGAGCAATTGAATTCATGATCTCATGGGTGAGTACCCTGATCAGTTTTTGCCAGGCTGCTGTCTCCTGTTCTTCCAGTACATTCTGAATGTTCTTAACGGTACTCAGGAGGATCACTTTATTCTTCACCTTGAATTCGGTGGCATAAATGGCCAACTGCAGAATGTCGTCCTCGTCCTGAACCTTTACCAGTTTATTATCGCCGGGATTGATGGTCAGCAGCGTGTCTGCCAGATTTTCACTCAGCGATCTCAGTTTATTGATGTTCCGAAGTGTATTTATCTGGAAGAGTTTTTTCGCGGCAGGGTTGATCATTTCAACGGTTCCATCCCTCTGAAAGGCAATGATGCTGATGTCGATATTCTGAACAATGCTCTGCAAATAGTGAAAGTGTTCCTCCCGTTCGGCCCTTACCTGCTGGAAATCTTTCATGACATCATTGAAAGCCGCGTTGAGTTCATCGAACGATGATCCACTGTCGCTGATCTGAAAAGAGCGTGTAAATTCAGAATACCTGATGGACTCCAGGAAACTGGCCAGTTCCCGGTTGGTACGGTCTACGTACCGGATCAGGGACCATACCTGGTAGATGATCAGTCCAGCCACCAGGATGGGCGTAAAGGTAAAGGTACTGTTCAGGGTGATGAACAGGGCAAGGCACGTGGAGGTAAGCAGAAGTACCCTAATGACAATATTGAATCGAAATTGCTTAAAGACCATGTTTTTCCATTCTTCTGTACAGCGACGTACGGGTCAGACCCAGCTGGGTGGCCGCCTGTGTCACATTTCCCTGGTTCGTTTTCAGTACTTTTTCGATGATCGTCTTTTCAATGTCTTCAAGGTTATAGGATTCCAGCTCCAATCCACCGTTGCTTTTCACTGCAGAGGAGAGGATGAAGTCATCGGGACCGAGACTGGTTCCATCACACATGATCACAGCCCTTTCAATGGAATGCTGGAGTTCCCTCACATTCCCCGGCCAGCTGTACTGGTTCATTTTTTTAATGGCTGAGGATTGAATGTTACGAATGGATTTCCGGTATTTCCTGCTGTAGATCTTCAGGAAATGGTCAGCCAAAAGTGGAACATCCCCGGATCGATCCCGCAGGGACGGAAGAGGAATCTCAACCGTATTGATCCTGTAGAGAAGGTCCTGGCGAAACACCCCGTCGGCCACATCCTGGTGAATGCTGCTGTTGGTGGCGCAGATCATGCGAACATCAATAGAAATAGGTTTGGTGGAACCCACGCGCATGATCTCTCTTCCTTCGAGTACAGTGAGTAGCTTAGACTGCAGGGGATAGGTCAGGTTTCCGATCTCATCCAGGAAAAGGGTTCCGGAAGAAGCAATTTCGAACCGTCCCTGTTTCATTTTATGCGCATCTGTGAAGGCTCCTTTTTCGTGACCGAAAAGTTCACTTTCAAAAAGGGTTTCGGGGATGGATCCCAGATCTACACTGATAAACACTTCATCTTTCCGAAGTGAGTTCCGGTAGAGTGCTCTGGCAACAAGCTCTTTCCCTGTTCCATTCTCTCCCAGGATCAAAACATTGGCATCGGTGGCCGCCACCTTTTTAATGGTGTTGAATACCTCGTACATTTCCGGAGATTGACCAATGAAATCGGTATAGGGTTGATCAAGTACTGCGCTGATTTCCTGCTGCTTAAGTTTAAGATTCCGGGCCTGAAGCCTGGTACGGCGCAAACTGATGGCCGAGTTGATGGTGGCCAGGATCTTTTCATTCTGCCATGGTTTCAGGATAAAATCGGTGGCTCCCATTTTAATAGCCTTTACAGCCTTTTCAGCGTCCCCATATGCTGTGATAAACACCACCACCGCATTGGCATCAATCTCGAGGATTTGCGAAAGGGCATCGAATCCTTCCTGTCCGCTGATGGCATCCTTTGTAAAATTCATATCCAGGAGGATCACATCCCAATCCTGTTTCTGCATCACCTCGGGTATGCGCTCAGGGCCGGTGAGGGTTTCAATGATTTCTACATGCGGACGCAGCAATAACTTCAGAGCAAAGAGGATGTCTTCGTTATCGTCCACTACCAGGATTCTGCCAATTTTTTGTTCCATGTTATAAAATAATTATCGATTGATAGGTATGTGACACAAAAAGAGTGCCTTCTAATTCAAATCGTTCAGATTCAACACATTTCTCATATAAATATAGCAATTTTTCTAATTGAAGTGTACGAATACGTACGCATTGATCCCAAAATCGAACACTTTTTAAAGAGTCATCTCCGGAGTATATCATCTAAAATCATGATAATCAATTTTTTGTTCCTTTTGGCATAAAAGGTGCTGAGTGTATGGGTAATAAAAACTGCACATATGGACCCAATGGATCGCAAAATTGAAAAGAAAGGATGGCTTTCCCGTAAAACTATCTGGTACATTGTTTTTGCCGCTTTGATGCTGGCTGTATTTGGGATCATCATATTTGGTGACAAAAGCTCCAAGTACAATGTGGATGTATCGCGCATCACCATTGAAGAAGTTAAACGGGATGTCTTCCAGGATTATATCACTGTCCAGGGGACTGTGGAACCCATCACTACCATCTACCTGGATGCCGTTGAGGGGGGCAGGGTGGAAGAGATCCTGATCGAAGAGGGGAATATGGTCAAACGGGGTGATGTGATCATCCGGATCAGCAATGACAATCTCCTGCTGGAGATTACCAATAACGAGGCACAGGTGGTCAGGGCCATCAATGAATTGCGGACCGCCAGGCTGCAGATGGACCAGACCCGACTTAATTATAAACAGCAGATCATAAATCTGAATATTAATGTAATACAGAATCACAGGTTGTACGATAACAATGTGATCCTATTTGAACAGGATCATATTTCCAGGGAGGAGTTTGACCAATCAAAGGAGGCTTACGAGTCTTCATCGGAATTGCTGGCGCTGCTTATTGAAAACTATCGCAACGATTCGATCTACAGGTCCATACAGATCAATTCACTGGAATCATCGGTTCAAAGCATGGAAGAAAGTATGCGGATCATCCGCAGACGACTGGACAACCTGAATATCAAAGCCACCATAAACGGTGAACTGGCCACCCTCAATCCTGAAATCGGTGAGGTGATCACGTATGGCAGCAGGGTGGGAACCATCAATGTGCTGGATTCCTATAAACTGAGGGTTGATATCGATGAACATTACATTGCCCGTATTCAGAGGGGACTTACCGGGGAATGTGATTTTGCCAGCACGCCCTATTTGGGGATTATCAGAAAGGTCTACCCGGAGGTTCAGAACGGCCGGTTTGCCGTGGATATGGAATTTACGGAGGAGGTCCCAAAGCAGATCAGGATTGGTCAGACTTCCCGGATCAGGTTGCAACTGGGTGAATCTAAGGAGGGTGTACTGCTGACCAAGGGTGGCTTTTACCAGACTACGGGCGGACAATGGGTATTCGTGCTGGATGCCACAGAGGAGTTTGCAGTAAAACGGGATATCAGTATCGGCCGCCAGAATCCCAGGTATTATGAGGTGCTGGGAGGCCTTGAGCCCGGAGAGAAAGTGATTGTCTCCTCATACCAGAACTACGCCGACCACGATAAACTGATCCTGAAGCATAACCGTTAAGCACATTCCTGTTATGAAGTATATCACCACAACCATTACAATAGCAGTATTTGCGTTTCAACTCTTCGGGCAGGGGGATAGCCTCTGGACACTGGACCGGTGCATCGACCATGCTATCCAGTATAACCTGGAGATGAAACGGCAGGAATTGATGCTGCAGTCAACCGATCAGGACCTCCGGCAGAGCAAATTGGACCTGTTACCAAATCTGAACGGGTCCATTGAACACCAGCTCGGTTCGGGACGTGTACTTGACCGTGGAACCTATGAATGGAAGAATGCCAATGTGAGCCAGGGAGACCTGGGTCTCCAAAGTGAAATGACGTTGTTCAACGGATTGCAGAACCTGAACAATATGAAAATGAACCGGGCAAGCTACAGGATGAATATGGAAGACCTGGAAGCAATGGAGGACAACATTATACTGAGCATCATGACCGGATACCTGGATCTATTGAGGAACAGGGAACTGGCAGGTGTGGCTGAGAATAAGGTGGAGGTCACCAGGCAACAGGTGGAGCGGATGGAAAGGCTTGTGGAGGTCGGTAATGAGCCAAGGGGAAAGCTACTTGAGGTCAATGCACAGCTTTCTGCTGTGAAACTGACACTGACCCAGGCCATCAATGCCAGGGAGATTGCCAGGCTGAATCTGATGCACATGATGAACATAACCGATCATACCTCGTTTGAGATTGAAAAGCCAGAGTTCCCTGAACCGTCAATGGGGGATATCCCCAAACTGGATTCCGTTTTCCGCTTTGCGCTGGATAACCTGCCCCAGATCAAAAGTGCTGAGTTTGGGATCGAGGCTCAGGAAAGGTTCCTGGCCCTTCAGAAAGGTAAAAGATCTCCGAGACTTTATGCACGAGGATTGTATTACTCCAACTACAGTGACGGCCTGATCAATCCACGGGATCCGGATCCTTCCGATCCCACCATGGATTATCCCGTGACCCAACAGGTGAATGACAACCAGTATAAACAGGTGTCTATGGGTTTACAATTCCCGATTTTTAACAGGTGGCAGGTGCAGACCAATATCAACAAGGCGAAAATTCAATTGCAGGACGCAGATTACCAGTACAGTAGCGTGGTGCTTGAACTACAGAAGTCGATCCAGCAATACCATACGGAAGCCTTGGCAGCTCTCGATAATTACCGGTCGGCCAATGAATCAGTGGCCAACAGCGACGAAGCATACAGGTTTGCAGAAGAGCGCTTCAGGGTCGGTACCGGTACAGCACTGGAGCTCCAGGAGGCACGCAACCAGTTGTTTGAATCGACCTCCCAGATGATTTCTTCAAAATACGTCCTCATTTTCTACACCAAAATCCTGGACTTCTATATGGGAAGGGAGATCGTTTTTTAGAGGTACCCTTTAGTGATTCTACAGAATAAGTCTTATTTTTAACGGATGAAACGGCTTCTCCTTCTGTTTCTTCTTTCTATTCCGGTCCTGGTTTCCGGTCAGGTCGTGAATTATGCCAAAACATTGCCTGAACGCGCTTTCAGTGTGGGATTAACACCCGCCTATCATATTGATAGAAATGTGATCCTGTTTGATGCAGGAGGCATGTCCTATGCATTGAGCGGGGGATATGGATTGCAATATTCCATCGACCTGAATGCCCGGTACGTTTATTATATGAATGGCACCGATTATATAGGTGTGGATATACAATACCTGCTGCATGAAGCACGTCAGAGTTACTTTTCCGTCATAACCGGATTGCACAAATGGGATGAATTTGGATTTGATTTGACGGGACTCTTCACCTATGCCCCACGGTATTTTCTCAATCTTTCTGTGGGTCTGGATATGGACGTGAGCTTTGCAACAGAACTTAATCCCAGGTTCTGGGTGCCGCTGAACATGGGATTCAATGCCAACGAAATGATGTTTGTCTACATTGAGTACAACCTGCCGGTCTCTGAGCGCGCCTGGGATATTGTTGCCCTGGGGGTCAGCTTCGTCATTCGTTAGGCTGGTTCACAGGACACTCGTATACCAGCTTACCTCCGGAGTAGGTAGCCCTGACCCCAATCCTGAAAAGAACCTCTTCCGGTGCGGTCATCAGATCTTCAGTAGTGACTACAAAGTCTGCCAGCTTCCCCGGTTCTATGCTCCCTTTCAGTTGTTCTTCAAATCCTGATTTTGCTGCCCAGATGGTCATGGCACGCAGAGCATCCTCACGGCTGATGGCATTTTCAACCTGGAATCCTGATTCAGGATACCCCGATTGATCCTTTCGAATGGTGGACGCATAAAACCCAAAGAGGGGATTGATATGTTCAACCGGGAAATCGCTTCCGTTAGGGATCCAGCCATTTTGCTCCAGCAACTGCCGGTATGCATATGCCCTCTTCATTCGCCGGGATCCCACGCGTTGTTCTGCCCAGTACATATCAGAAGTTGCATGGGTTGATTGCACAGATGGCACGATGTTATAGTCCCCAAAGAGATGAAAATCATCAGGATGGATGATCTGTGCATGCTCGATGCGCCAGCGACGGTCATTCTTTCCGCCCAGTATTCCGGCATATATCTTCAGTGTTTCCCTGTTGGCTGCATCTCCGATACAGTGTGTGGCCACAGCATAATTGTGATCATAAGCTTTCCTGCAATGCTTTTCCAGGATGTCCAGCGGGGTTACATAAAGCCCCCGGTTTTCCGGATCATCCGTATAGGGCTCAATCATACGGGCACCTCTTGATCCCAATGCACCGTCTGTAAACAATTTGATGGTGTTCACCGAGAGATAATCGGTCTGGCAGGTCCCCTGCTCCACATAGTGTGTAAAATTCTCAACAGACGGACTGAGCCAGGCATTGATACGAATGTGGAGTGAACCATCTCTTTGCAGGGAGTCAATCAATTGAACCACAGATTTGGAGAGCCCAGCATCATGCACAGACGTAAGCCCCACCCGGAAGCAATTCTTTTCTGCCTGCTGCAGGGCTTTGATCATTTCATCTTCAGTGGGAACGGGTAATTTTGATCCAACCAGTTCAATGGCATTGTCGATAAGGATCCCGTTGGGGATGCCACCGGTTAACATGACTGTGCCGCCATCCACTGAAGTTTCAGGTGTGACACCCGCCAGTTCCAGGGATTTTGTATTTGCCCAGGCTGCATGACCGTCGATGCGTCTCAGAAGGATGGGTGTATCCGGGAAGTGCTTATCAAGCATACTCCTGTCCGGAAATTCCTGAACCTCCCAGTCGTTCTGGTCCCAGCCCCTTCCGGTTATCCATACGCCCGGGTGCTCCCGGTGATGAGCTTTCAGCATGACAATGATCTCCTCCACAGAAGAGGTGCCTGCCAGGTCAACCGCATTCAGGTTTATCCCGTAGCCGAAGAAATGACAGTGCGCATCGATCCATCCCGGGTATACAAAAGCACCTTTCAGGTCTTTTATGTGGGAAGATCGATACTTTTTTGTGATCTCTTCTGTGGTGCCCACCCCGATGATCCTGTGGTCCTTCACTGCTATGGCTTCAGCAATACTAAATTCTGCATCCACTGTATAAACCACTCCACCCGTCAGGATCAGGTCAGCCTGCCTATTACCGGTTGTACAACTCATGATCGTCATCAGAAACACCATAATTATTGATATGTTCATCAGCATGGTCAAAGGTTTGAAACAAAAATAGCATTCCTATATTATTTTCCCCATTTTTGCGTTCATAAGAACAAAACAGCGCATGGTTATTCGCAGGATCCTTTTACTTGCATTGATCTCCGGGGTACTTTTCTTTGCTTGTCATCCGGAGCGGAATTATATTGAGGATTCTAAAGCCAGGTTGTCCTTTACCCTGGATACGGTCTACTTCGATACTGTCTTTACCACCATCGGGACGGTCACCAAGTCGTTCCGGGTAAAGAATACTCACAACCAGTTCATCAGGATCGATGAGATCATACTGGCCGGCGGATCATCATCGGTGTTCAGGATCAATGTGGATGGTGAGCCCGGTTTGCAATTCACAGGCCTGGAAATCGCACCCAGAGACAGCATGTATGTGTTTGTGGAAGCAACCCTGGATCCCAATAACGCGGATGATATCCTTCGCATCCAGGATTCCATTCTGTTTCTTACCAATGGCAACCTGCAGGATATTGACCTTGTGGCCTGGGGTCAGGATGTGCATATTATCCGGGACAGTGTAATTGATGTATCGACTACCTGGAGTGCGGACAAACCTTACCTGATTCTGAATTATGCATATGTGGATTCCATGTCGGCGCTTACCATCGAGCCGGGTGTGAAGGTTTACATGCACAGGGATGCCCTGCTGTATGTGGAAGGCTCCCTTCATGTGAACGGGACACAGGAAGAACCTGTGCTTTTCAGTGGGGACCGGCTGGAGGAGTTCTATGATGATATTCCCGGTCAGTGGGGATTCATTTACCTTTCGGAGAACAGCCGGGACAACTGCATCAATTATGCCGAGATCAGGAACGGGACCATGGGCATCCTGATCAGCGCCTCACCTGAGTCAGGCAAAATGCCTGATCTGGTGATGACAAACAGCATCATTGACCACATGAGTTCCAACGGGATCTATGCCCTGAATGCGAATGTAACAGGAGCCAACCTGGTTATCGGCGAATGCGGGGGCAGCTGTGCCGGCCTGATCTACGGAGGGTCCTATGAATTTACCCACTGTACATTTGCCAATTACTGGCGTTCCTATTTCTCCAACCGGCAGCTTCCGGCCCTCTACCTGGCAGATTATTTCGGAAACTATGATGCTGATGGAAACCTGCTGATCTATACCGGTGGGGAGTTTGAAAAGGCTGAGTTCAGGAATTCGATCATCTATGGCAATGAAAGGATGGAACTGGTTATCGACAGTTATGACGGTCAACAGCTCAACTACCTGTTTGACCACTGCCTTACACGCATTATCGAGGATAGCCTGGACTATTCATCGGATCCCAATTTTATTTCCATTATCAACAATGAGGACCCCAGGTTTGTAGATACCCTCCCCAATATTTTTGAACTGGACTCACTCTCCCCGGCTATTGATGCAGGATTGCCTGCCTTTGCGGTGGAGATCCCTTTCGATCTGAACGGGAACAACCGCCTTGGGGATGAGGCCCCGGACCTGGGTGCATACGAAAGGATCGAAGATTAGTGCCTTGTCTACAAGACACCAGAAGCTGATTTTCCTGTTACCATCCCATTAACTGATATGAACCGGTCCTTTTTGTTACTGGTACTGATGTGCCCTCATGTATTCCCGGGAAGTCTTTCAGCCCAAACTTCCTCTGTCAGGGGAGAGGTCCGTATCATGTGGTACAATGTGGAAAACATGTTCTACCCTGCCGATGATACCCTTCCGGGTGATGATGAGTTCACTCCGGATGGGGTACGCTACTGGACCTACTCCCGTTACAGGAATAAGATCACCCAGATTGCAAAATTGATCATTGCAGCAGGAGAGTGGGAGCCTCCTGACCTGGTGGGCCTGGGTGAGATCGAAGAGGCCCGGATCCTTGAAGACCTGGTTCAGCATCCCATCCTGCAATCTTTCAATTATAATTTTCTGCACAGGGACAGCCCCGACAGGCGGGGGATGGATGTGGCGTGTCTTTACAGGGAAAACAGGATAGGGCTGGTGGGATGGAACACATATCCCTCGCCCGGAATCGGATTGAATGGGAGCACGCGGGATATTGTTCATGTTTGTGGGATATGGGGCAGCAGCGACACAATGGATCTTTTCCTGGTCCATTTTATTTCCAAATTCAGGGGAGCCGGAGCTACGGCGGAGTACAGGAAAATCCAGGCTGGCTACCTGGTTCACCTGGTGGATTCGGTGCGGAGGATGAGGGAAAACAGCCTCATTGTGCTGACAGGGGATTTCAATGAAGAAATCGACGGTTACTCCATGGAGCCCATCCGAATGGCGGGGGCAGGGGGCGATTCCATCAGGAGCATTAATCCGGAATGTAGCATGGGCAGTTATAAGTACAGGGGGCAATGGAGCCGGATCGATCAATTCCTGGTAAGTGGACCGGTAACGGGATATCGCGTGAAGGGTTCAATCCTGGATATGCCAGTCCTGTTGACCCCGGATAACAACTACGGAGGTATGAAGCCCGCACGTACCTATGAAGGGTATTCCTACAGGGGTGGGGTAAGTGACCATCTTCCCATTTTGCTGGATATCAGTCGCCGCGCTTTTTCAGTTTATTTTGAACGATAAGTCCCAGTTCGCGTCCTTCCTCCAGCATTTTTCTGTAAGCAGATTCAAATTCATTGGTGATTTCCCCATCCAGGATGGCTTCTTTGATGGCGTTTTTAATAATCCCTACCGGTCTTGATGGCGGAATTCCAAAGACATATTGGATATCATCACCGGAGATGGGAGGCTGGAAGTTGCGGATGGAATCCTTTTCCTCGATCTCATCGATTTTTTCCCTGACGACGTGGAAATTCCTCATGTGTCTTTTTACCGTCTTCTCATTCTTTGATGTAATATCCGCTTCGCAGAGGGTCATCAGGTCTTCCAGGTCATTCCCCGCATCAAAGATCAAACGCCGCACAGCCGAATCTGTGACGATGTCCTGGGAAAGCACTATGGGACGAAGGTGAAGCTGTACCAGTTTCTGCACATATTTCATTTTTTCATTGAGCGGCAGCTTCAGATTTCTGAATATGCCGGGGATCATTTTTGATCCGAGGAATTCATGTCCGTGGAATGTCCATCCGGTTCCGGGTTCGAATTTTTTTGTACGTGGTTTAGCAATGTCATGCATAAGGGCTGCCCACCTTAACCAGAGGTCATCCGTTTTCATAGCAATGTTATCCAGAACTTTCAGGGTATGCAAGAAGTTGTCTTTGTGGAACTGTCCCTCCACCTCCTCCACACCTTTCATCTGGTAGAGCTCCGGAAAAATGATCTCCAGCAATCCCGTTTTATCCAGCAGGGTGAATCCCTTACCGGGCTGCCGGGTCAACATGATCTTGTTGAGTTCATCGGTGATGCGTTCCTGGGAGACAATACCGATCCGTTCCCGGTGATGACCTATTGCTTCAAATGTATCGGGTTCAATCAGGAAATCGAGCCGGGTGGCAAACCTGATCCCCCTAAGCATCCGCAGGGGATCGTCTGAAAAGGTTTGCCCGGGATCCAGTGGCGTGGTGATCAGTTTCTCTTCCAGGTGTTTGAGTCCGCCGAAAGGATCCAGTAACTGACCATAAGAATCCTGATTCAGTGATATGGCCAGTGCATTGATGGTGAAATCGCGCCTGTTCTGGTCATCCTCCAGCGAGCCGTCTTCCACCAGGGGTTTCCTGGAGTTTTTCCGATAGGACTCTTTACGCGCCCCTACAAATTCAATCTCTGTATCCTCCCATTTCAGCATGGCGGTTCCGAAATTTTTAAATACGGTCAGAGGCACCTCCTCATTGATGGATTGCCTGACCCTCTCTGCCATTTCAATTCCACTTCCAAGAACAACAATATCAATATCTTTGGGAGGAGTATCATATCCGGTGAGCAGGAGATCACGAACAAATCCCCCGATCACGAAAGCCTGGATGCCTTCCTGATGGGCGATCGTGGAGATGATATGAAATACCTTATGGTTGAGGTGTCCGGCCAGATCCATTTCTAAATTTGTTGACACAAAAATACAATATTTTGCTGCATCACGAATTATAGTTCGCGTGGATTAAAATATCCATTTGTTACGTAGTAAATCTTAAATTCACTACCTTTATAGCTGAATTTCCCTAAGGGGGTGCCTCAAAAAACAGGCTGAGATTATACCCTTAGAACCTGATCCGGGTAATGCCGGTGTAGGGATAAAGAGGATCATATGTTAATTTTTATTTAAACGAATTTCGATGAAGCGAACAGCCTTGGCGTTTATGTGGTCTATGTTGACCATGTCAGCATTCAGTCAGTACACCATTTCCGGTGTTGTTACAGATGAACAGAACAATCCCCTTCCGGGTGCTAACCTGATGCTGACAGATGTAAACAGGGGAACTGTTACCTCTGCAGATGGAACATTTTTTATAGGCGGGTTGCCCGGGAGTACCTACACCCTGATGGTTACCTTTGTAGGTTATGAAACCTGGTCCGAAACGATCACACTGTCGGCAGATCTGGATCTGGGGACGATTGGTTTGGCCAGGACCACCATCATGGGTGAGGAAGTGATCATCACCGCCATCCGTGCAGGATCGAAAACACCTGTTGCCTATACGGTTATAGACAGAGAGGAGATCACATCACGGAATTTTGGTCAGGATGTCCCTTACCTTTTATCCTTCACACCCTCCCTGGTCACCACCTCCGATGCGGGTCATGGCATCGGGTATACATCCATGAGGATCAGGGGTACAGATGCCAACAGGATCAATGTAACCATCAATGGGATCCCCCTGAACGACGCTGAGTCTCATTCCGTTTACTGGGTGGATCTTCCCGATATTTCCACTTCTGTGGATAACATCCAGATCCAGCGTGGTGTAGGTACTTCCACCAATGGTGCTGCTGCTTTCGGGGCAAGTATCAACTTCCAGACACAGAAACTTGAGAAGGAGCCATACGCAATATATGATGGCACATTTGGTTCTTTCCATTCGGTGAGAAATGCTATTTCGGCCGGGACCGGTCTGATCAAGGATCATTTTGCGGTAGATCTGCGGTTGTCTGATTTGCATTCTAACGGGTATATTGACAGGTCGTGGACCGATCTTCAATCCTACTATGTCTCAGCAGGATACTTTGATTCTAAAACCCTTGTAAAGTTCATCACCTTCTCGGGAAAGGAGAAGCTTTATCAGGCCTGGAACGGGGTGCCTTCCTACCTCCTGGATTCGCAGCGTACTTACAATGAACTGGGGGCATATACAAATCCGGATGGTAACATTGCTTATTATGATAACCAGGTAGACAACTACAGGCAGGATCACTACCAGTTGCACCTGTCCAGGGCATTCAATGAAAGGTTCTATGCAAATGTTGCGTTGCACTACACCAAGGGAGCCGGTTATTATGAACAGTACAAGGAAGATCAGTCGCTTTCCTCATATCTCCTTGATGATGTGGTTATTGGCGGAGACACCATCGGGGAGAGTGACCTGATCCGAAGAAAATGGCTTGACAACGATTTCTATGGATTTGTGGGCGGTCTGCACTACCGGACTGACAGGTTCAGTGCCATTCTTGGAGGTGGATGGAACCAGTATGAGGGGGACCACTTTGGGACTGTGATCTGGATCAGGCAGCCGGGAGAGAGCGAGATCCGCCACAGGTGGTACGAGAACAACGGTATGAAGTCAGACTGGAACAGTTATTTGAAAATCAACCTTGAGACTGGTGAGCGAATCTCCCTTTTCACAGATTTGCAGGTCAGGGGAATCGACTATAGTATCCAAGGGGCGGATGATGACCTGAGGGATATTACCCAGGACCATCATTATCTTTTTTTCAATCCCAAGGCCGGAATCAACCTCCAGGTGGACCGGTTCCAGAAAGTTTATATTTTTGTGGCACGGGCAAACCGCGAACCCAACCGCAGCAACTTTGTAGATGCAGATCCCTCCGGTCCCGCTCCTGTAAAAGAAACCATGGTTGACTATGAAGCCGGATATACCATCCAGGGTCAGGATTATAATCTCAGCGCTAATGTATATTATATGGATTATACCGACCAGCTGGTGCTGACCGGTGAGATCAATGATGTGGGAAGCGCCATCATGACCAATGTGAAGGATAGTTACAGGGCAGGGGTTGAACTGGCCGGAAGTGCCAGGTTTACCTCATGGTTCCAATGGGATTTCAACATTACATTCAGCAGGAATAAGATCCTTCATTATACCGGGTATGTGGATAACTGGGATTACTGGTCTGATCCCGTCAACGAATCTTACCAGGTAAAGGAGGAGCTGGGAACCACCGATCTTTCCTTTTCACCCGGGATAATCCTCAATAGCCGTCTTGATTTTCAGCCCGTTCAGCATCTGCATGTGAATCTGGTCTCCAGGTATGTGGGGAAACAATATATCGATAATACCTCATCGGAGGAAAGGATACTGAACCCTTACTTCATTAATGATTTCAGGATCTCATATGCGTTTTATCCACAATTCATGAATGAAATCTCCGTGCAGCTCCAGGTGTTGAACCTGTTCAATGTGGAATATGAGACCAATGCGTGGATTTACAGGTATTACCAGGGAGGGATGGAAGGCTCTTTTGACGGATTTTATCCACAGGCAGGAACACATCTGATGGCAGGTATCCGTTTGAGATTCTGAAAAAGCATTATGTCCATTCAATATTTTTTAATTAATTTACACATCGAAAACATGGAATGTTGATTCAACCCTAATGGCCGGTCTGAAAATTAGTATCTGTTTCTGGAATCTGGACCCACTTGTGGTGGATGATGTCTTATTGACCCTGAAGGAGGGAGGATTTGATGTGGATCACTGCCAGTACAAGGACCGGGACACATTGAAATCCAGGTTAACCGGTAATCCCCCGGACCTGATCATTTCCGATTTTGACCTTCCTGATAACCTCAGAGAGGTATTGGAGAAGGAGATGCTACCTTACTATTCTGATGTACCATTGATCTACCTGGTGGGTGAAAAAAATGAAAGAGGGGCTGCAGATACCCTGAAATCGGGGGTGTGGGACTATGTGTTGAAAGGACAATTTTCTAAACTGGTACCATCTGTCTACTCATCCCAGAAGTACTCCAAAGTCATCAAGCAACGACAGGAAGTGGAGCATGCCCTCAGTGAATCCCAGGAGCATTTCAGGGCATTTGCTGAAAACTCACCGGATGTGATCATGCGGTTTGATCGCAACCACCGGCATGTTTATGTGAATCGTACTGCAGAGATTCAAACCGGAATAAAGATCAAGGATTTTATCAATAAGAGCCATCGTGAGATGGCGATTTTTCCGGAGGATAAAGTAGTAATCTGGGAGGAAGCCCTGGAGACTGTCTTTACGTCAGGGAAACCACATACCATTGAATTCGACCTTGAACTGAACAATAAGATTATCACTTATGAATGGAGGTTAAACCCTGAGGGTGGTAGTTCTGAGGCAATCCATTCAGTGGTTGCTGTGGCAAGGGATATCACTGAGTCAAGAAAGTCTCAGGATGCTCTCAGAGAGAGCGAGGAACGACTGAACCTGGCCCTTCAAGCCAACAACCTGGGTTTATGGGACTGGAACGTTGTTACCAATGAGGTCTATTTTTCACCCATATGGTTTTCCATGTTGGGATATAAACCCGATGAGCTGCCCCATGAATTTGACACATGGGCTTCACTCCTTCATCCGGACGACCACAAAGGGGCTGTGCAAGCCGTGGAAACAAGTGTGAAAAACCGGGATGCTTCCTTTGAGATCGAATTCAGGCTCAGAACTGTGAGCGGAGATTTTGTCTGGATCCTTTGCAGGGGAAAAGCCGTAGAGCATGATGACCAGGGGAATACCATCAGGCTCATGGGTATCCATGAGAACATCAATGAAAGAAAACGGGCTGACCAGGTGAAACAGGTGCTGTTTGATATTTCAAATGCAGTTACGACTACGCAGAGCCTGGAAGAATTATACTACAAGATCAGGGAGTACCTGGGCAAGGTGTTGGATACGACCAATTGTTTCCTGGCCCTGTATAACGAGGACACTGATACCCTGACCCTTCCGTTTATGAAGGATGAAATGGACTCCTTCACCGAGTTTCCCGCCAGGAAGACCCTGACCAGTTTTGTGATCAGGACAGGCGAAGCTCAGTTGGTGGACACTAACCGTGAAAAGGAGCTGACAGAATCGGGTGAGATTGAACCGGTGGGTGCGCCGTGCAAAAGCTGGCTGGGAGTTCCCCTGAAGCATGAAGGAAGGACCATCGGTGTATTTGCTATTCAATCCTATACCGACGATGTTGTCTATACCAGATCGGATGCCTCACTGCTTGAATTTGCCAGTGACCAGATTGCCATGGCCATTAACCGGCGCAGGCACCAGGATTATTTGAGGGCCACTCAGGAGAAACAGCGGCGGATTTTTGAATCATCGCCCGATCCGATGATCGTTACGGATACTAATGCAGTGATCCTCGATTATAACAGCGCCTTCCTGGAGGTTTTTAATGTGGAGTCAGAGCTTGTTCTTGGTGAGAAAATCTTCCGCTTCATTGGCAGGATGCACTGGCGGCAGGCCATGAAGGACTTTAACCTGACCTGGGAATCGGGCTATTTGAAGAACCTGGAATACCAGATTATACGACCCGACGGGGAGACATTCGAAGGAGAGGTCTCCTGTGGTGCCATTTACACCAGCAACGGAAAGCCTGATTCGATGGTGTTTATCCTGAAGAATATCACTGACAGGAAAGAGGCTGAAAGAAAATTACTTGAAGCCAAGCATAAAGCAGAGGAATCAGACAAGCTTAAAACAGCTTTCCTTTCCAACATGTCCCACGAGATCAGGACACCTATGAATGCCATTGTAGGTTTCTCGGATCTGCTTTCGGATAATGGCCTGACACCAGAAGAGCGCAGGGATTTTATTGCCCAGATTAACCAGGGGGCCGATGACCTGATGCGGCTCATAGATGATATCATCGATATAGCAAAAATAGAGGCAGGACAGGTAAATGTTCATATTGCCGAGTGCTTAATCAGGGACATGTTCAAAGAATTGCATCTGATGTTTCTCCAGAACGTTAAGCGAACCGGGAAGGATCATCTGACCATCAATCTGCGTTGGGACTGGCCTGTGAACGACCTGGCAATCTATACTGATCCATTCAGGCTCAAGCAAATCTTAGTCAACCTGCTGAGCAATGCGGTCAAATTCGCCGACGAGGGTGAGATTGTGCTTGGCATTGAGGAGCATTCGGAAGGGATCCTCTTCTATGTGAAGGACTCAGGCATCGGGATCAGGGTAGAGAAGCAGGCGTTGATCTTTGGCCGTTTCATGCAGGGTCACGAGACCAAAACAAAGCTTTACGGTGGTACCGGCCTGGGCCTGGCTATCTCCAAGAACCTGACCGAAATTCTGGGTGGTCAGATTGGTGTGAAATCTGTATCAGGCGAAGGGGCCACATTCTGGTTTACCCTGCCCCGGAACGAGGTACCCTTGAAGCATGAAGCTGCGTTAAGGACACGAACATCTGAAATGAAATCCTGGGAGAACAAGAAATTATTGATTGCCGAAGACGACCATTCCAATTTCTATTTTCTTTTTGAAGCTTTGAGGGATACCGGGGTGGAGATCCTGTGGTCCAAGGATGGAGAGGAAACCCTTGAGATATTCAGGAATAACAGTGACCTGAACCTTATTTTAATGGATATCCAGATGCCACTGCTCAACGGGTATGAATGTACAAAGGTCATCAAAAAGGAACGACCGGATCTTCCTGTGATTGCACAGACCGCTTATGCCATGTCGGGTGAGCGGGAGATCAGCAGGGAAGCAGGATGTGATGATTATCTCAGCAAGCCAATTAAAGTGGACGAATTGCTGAATACCCTGGCTAAGTATATATAGCCTAGGATCCACCCAGGATTTTGTTGATCTGCTCTTCGGTCTTATAAAGCCTGTCACGACATGTTTTCAGCAGTTCGGTAACACGGCTCACCTTTTCCGCAAGCTCGTCCACACCCAGGTCACCCCCCTCGATCTTTTCCAGGATCGTCTCAATCTCTTTTACCGCACTGTCAAAACTCATTTTATCTTTTGCCATTTTTTCCTGTGGTTTTTTCAACTTTACTTAGGATCTTTCCTTTATAAAGCCTGGTTTCCAGAAGGTCTCCAGGTTTTACATTTTTTATACCCGTCAGGGCTTTCCCGTCCAGCAGGGTCATGGAGTACCCCCTTCTCAGGATATTCTCAGGATTAACAAGTTCTGTGCGGGTTTCAAGAAGGGTAAGGTGATCCTTTTTCCTTGTCAGGTAGCTATTCACCTCCCGGCCAAGGAACAGGCTGACCTGCTGCAGATGTTCTGTTTTCTTGTGAAGAAAGCCCCTGGATAGATGCTCCAGGTTGCTCGAATAGCGTTCCAGCTGAGCTACCTGAACCTGTACGATCCGCTTTACCGAGGTGGACAGATTATCATGGAGAGCTGACAGATGAAAATCGAATGCGAGGAGCTGGTCCACGAGGAATTCAGCCACTGCGGTAGGTGTTTTGAGACCCAGGGCGGCTACCATATCCACCACCGATTCATCCCTTTCATGCCCGATCCCTGTGATTACCGGCAACGGAAACTGGGTAATGAAATAGGCCAGGTCGTAATTGTTATAACTCTCCAGGTCGGCCTTGGATCCACCACCCCTGATGATGACTATACAGTCATATTCAGACACCGATTCAAATACTTTATCCAGGGCACTGATGATGGAATCCGGGGTATCATTTCCCTGCATAACTGCCGGGAACAACATGGTGTGAAAATTAAATCCCTGGTTGTTGTTCCGGATGGATTCCATAAAATCGCCATAGCCAGCAGCAGTTTCCGAGGAGATTATGGCAATGCGCTGAGGGACTCGCGGAAAGGGGATTTCTTTGTTCATTTCCATTACCCCGTCTTCCCGTAGTTTCCTGATCACCTCCTGTTTCTTCCTGGCCAGATCGCCCAGTGTATAGCTGGGATCGATATCAGTGATGTTGAGGCTAAAACCATACTGGGCATGAAATTCTACAGAAGCCTTGCATAACATTTTAATACCACTTTTCAGTTCGGTACCGGTGGAGGTTTCGAAGAAGGGGCGAAGCATGCTGTACCTGGAGGCCCAGATGGTCCCTTTTGCGCGGGCCAGGAGTGTATCATTCTCATTGCTCTTTTCGATCAACTCCATGTAGCAGTGTCCGCTCCTGTTTACGTGTAGTTCAAGGATCTCGGCTACGATCCAGTATGTGCCGGAAAACTCTTTCCCCAGCACGTTCCTGACCTGCAGGAGGAGATCCGATAATGACAATGAACCTTCAGGCATTACTCTTTGATTAGCCGGCTGTGATAAACACCCCGTGGTGTTTTGACCTCCACGATGTACAGACCGCTCATCAGCACATCAGGCAGGTATACTTCACCTGGGATTGAGACCTGTTGTGAATGCAAGATCCTCCCGCTCATATCGAGGAAGCGCAGATCATAACTGCCAGTCATATTTTCTTCAGGCAACCTTATCATGATGTGTTGCCGGGCCGGATTCGGATAGATCTCCATCTGTCCGGGTATGAACTGTGCTGGAACACCGGTGATACTCCAGTAAACTTTTGCAAAACTGGGAAGTCCGAAACCATAGGTTGAATCGGGATTTTTATTCGAGTCACCACTCTGCCGTATCATATGGATCAGCTCTTTTGCGGGTGTTTCAGGATAGGCCTGCCATAAGCTGGCCACCGATCCTGCTACGAGCGGTGAAGCAAAAGAGGTCCCACCTCCCCGGGCCAGTCCGCCATATACGCTTTGCAGACAGGTGGCAACGCCCATGGCTACTACATCGGGCTTGATCCTTGCATCAAAAGAGGGACCCCTCGAGCTGAAGTTTCCGATCACATTGGTGCTGTCCACCGCCCCGACCGCAAGAGTGTTGTCCGCATCAGCAGGGGCCGTAATATAAAACCACGATTTGTCACCTGAATTGCCGGCGCTGTTACACGCAATAATCCCCTTTGCAGCAGTCAGGGATGCCGCTCTGGAAATATAGGTGGTTTTTCCATCCATGTCCCTGTATGTATAATCGAAATCGGTGCTGTCGAAATCGGAATACCCCAGGGAAGTATTGATCACGTCAAATCCCAGGCTGTCAATATATTCAGCGGCCTCGATCCATGCCACTTCCTCTATCCGCGTCTCCTGATCCGGATTCTCTGTCATACAGAGGAAATAGCTGGCGTGGGGTGCAGTACCGATCATATTGCCATTCCATTCAGCGCCCATAGTCGATAGTACATACATACCATGTATAGAATTTTGACGGAAGATGGGTATGTCGTTCACAAAATTGCGGGTTCCCAACAATCTTCCTTCATTGATCATGGCTTCAAAAGAAGGCAGGCTGTCCACATTCCGAAAACCTGCATCAAGGACAGCTATCCAGACACCCTTACCGGTATAGCCTTTGTCGTGCAAGAAATCCATATCCATCATCAGGATCTGTTCGGTTGCCACTCCATAATCATATCCGGGCGGGGTGATCAGTGGTGGCTCAAACCTGTTACCGTTGGGAGCAGGGGGAAAATAGAGGTCGTTCATATCCGGTTCCCAGGCAACTGTATCCACAAAAGGTTTTGCGAGGACCTGTTCGAAAAGCTGCTGGTCGGCATTAATCATCGCAATTCCGTTCAACCATCTGGAAATGTGTTTTACCTCCACGCCCATTACTTCCAACTCCTCCACGTAGGCCTGTGTGACCGGCAGATCCCGACGATCAATGGCAAGCTCCTGCCAGGCCCTCCTGTTCACAGAACGCTGTGAAAGGAATGCTTCAGGGTGATCAATTTCATACCCGTTCCCGTTCTTATCTGTAAAATACACCCAGTAAACGTTATCGGCCATCTGTTGCGCGGAAGCAACAGACATCATAAACAGTAATCCTGCGACCAGTCTGATCTTCATGTGAATCGTTTTATTGTTGAATGAACTCCGGTTCTGTTGTCACCTCGAACCTTTGCAGGCTATCCCCCATCAATTGCAGGTATTTCTCCTGTTCCACTGCTTTACCGAAGAGGAATTCAATGGCGTAATTTTCCGTTCCTGTTTCGTCATAATAACTCCACATGCCATGGGATTTGTTATCCCGGTATTCTCCCCTGACTTTCAGAGTACTGTCGGCGTAATAGACCTTGTAGGGTCCATTCAGCATATCATTTTTATACTGGCATTCAAGCCTCAGGGAACCGTCTTTGTAATACTGTTTCCACGCACCATCCATTCTGTTCTGCACCCAAATCACTTCTTCAGAGACAATCCCACTGGGATAAAAACTCCTGACAGGACCGTGAAGGTTCCCATCCAGATAGGATTCCCTGATCCTGACAGACCCGTCAAACTTTGAAAAATATGTCCATACAGAATCTTTCACTTCATTCACAAACCATCCTTCAGCCGCCTGTTTCCCATTTTTGTAGTACAACCTTGTGAAGCTTCGATCCTCAACGGAATCGAACATCATACGTGCCCGAACGGCTCCACTCTCATAGTAACGGACCATCAGTCCCGCCGGCCTCCCCTCCTTGAATCTGGCTTCATAAAGGGTATTCCCACCGGGGTATTCTACCTTCCATTGTCCGGTCTTCCGGCCCTGCTCATCCACAAGGTTCTGGCCAAGCAGCCCGTTTGCTCCTGAAGCAAGAATCAGTAATAGCATTACTCTCATCATAGCAGATCAAATATAGCTAAAAACCTTTGCATCCTTTCTCGAATATTATAACGCTGCTGAACCTTGTGCTTCGCACCAGCTAAGGCAGCTTTTATAACATTCGCTTCAGAATGTAAATTGAGCCTTGAAGAGATTGTAAAACGGTACTACAAAACTCACTTCGTTCCGTTCCGTCAGGTACCTCTTTTACAATCCCTTCAAGAATAAAGGTTTTTCTCCTGGAAGGGATGGTGCAAAAGTCAAAGAGGCTGTCCCAAGTGAGACAGCCTCTTTATAAACCGTTTTCCGGTGATGATCTATCTATTTAACTTCTTCGAAGTCAACATCAGTCACCTCACCATCATCTCCTTTGTCTGATGCAGGTTCTCCGGTAGCCTGGCCTTCAGCCTGACCAGCTTCCCCACCGGCCTGCTGGCCTGCATTGTACATATCCTGTGAGGCTGATTGCCATGCATTGTTCAAAGCTTCAGTTGCCTCATCAATGGCTGCCAGGTCTTCTGACTTATGGGCCTCTTTCAGCTTGTTCAGCGCTTCTTCGATGACAGTCTTCTTCTCGTCAGGGAGCTTCTCTCCAAACTCCTTCAGCTGTTTTTCTGATTGGAAGACCAGGCTGTCGGCATTGTTGAGTTTATCAATGCGCTCCTTGGCATTTTTGTCGGCTTCTTCGTTCTCCTGGGCTTCTTTCTTCATCCTTTCGATCTCAGAATCTGACAGTCCCGATGAAGCTTCGATGCGGATGCTCTGCTCTTTCCCGGTCCCCTTGTCCCTGGCAGAAACATTCAGTATCCCATTGGCATCGATATCGAATGTTACCTCAATCTGGGGAATACCACGTTGAGAGGGTGGAATCCCGTCAAGGTGGAACCGGCCGATGGTCTTGTTGTCTTTGGCCATGGCCCTTTCTCCCTGGAGTACATGGATCTCTACAGAAGGCTGATTGTCGGCAGCTGTTGTAAAGGTCTGGGTTTTTTTGGTGGGGATGGTTGTATTGGACTCAATGAGTTTGGTTGAAATACTTCCCATGGTTTCAATACCCAGTGACAGCGGGGTCACATCCAGCAGCAGCACATCCTTGACCTCACCGGTAAGCACGCCTCCCTGAATGGCAGCACCTACAGCAACCACCTCATCCGGATTTACACCCTTTGAAGGAGCCTTCCCGAAAAAGTCCTGAACCACTTTTTGAATGGCAGGAATACGGGTAGATCCACCCACCAGGATAACTTCGTTGATTTCATCCCGACTCAGCCCGGAATCTTTCAAAGCCTTTTTACAGGGTGCGATGGTGGACTGGATCAGTTTATCGGCCAGGCTTTCGAATTTGGCCCTTGTAAGGGACTTAACCAGGTGTTTGGGAACCCCGTCCACCGGCATGATATAGGGCAGGTTGATTTCAGTCTTGGTAGAACTGGATAACTCGATCTTGGCTTTTTCAGCAGCTTCCTTCAGGCGCTGCAATGCCATGGGATCTTTTTTCAGGTCGAGTCCTTCGTCCTTTTGGAATTCCTCAGCCAGCCAATCGATGATCACCTGGTCGATATCATCACCACCCAGGTGGGTATCTCCATTGGTGGATTTTACCTCGAAAACGCCATCCCCAAGTTCCAGGATGGAGATATCAAATGTTCCACCCCCGAGGTCAAATACAGCTATTTTCAGATCGGTGGTCTTCTTATCAAGTCCGTATGCCAGCGCAGCAGCAGTAGGCTCATTGATGATCCTTTTTACTATCAACCCGGCGATTTCACCGGCCTCTTTTGTGGCCTGGCGCTGGGAATCGCTGAAATATGCAGGAACAGTGATAACAGCTTCAGATACTTCATGACCCAGGTAGTCCTCAGCGGTCTTTTTCATTTTCTGAAGCACCATGGCTGAGATCTCCTGTGGTGAATATTTGCGGTCATCTATCTGTACGCGGGGGGTATTGTTTTCACCCTTCACTACCTTATAAGGAACCCTTGCAATCTCCTTGCTCATCCTGTCATAGGTTTCTCCCATAAAACGTTTGATGGATGAAACGGTCTTTGTAGGGTTGGTAATGGCCTGCCTTTTGGCCGGATCACCCACTTTTCTTTCTCCATTCTCAACAAAAGCCACCATGGATGGGGTTGTCCGTTTTCCTTCACTGTTCGGGATCACAACCGGCTCATTACCTTCCATCACCGATACACAGGAGTTGGTGGTTCCAAGATCTATTCCTATAATTTTACTCATGATATATTTATTTACTTTTAACTTTCAATATTTGCTGCAAAGCAGTCTTTCGACTTTTGACTATCAGAGATTATGCCATTTTTAAAATTGGCCACCCAGGTGCTAATATGACACGAAAAGTAACCGTTAATTCATCTTGACCTGTCAGGTTTACTGACAAATTGGCTGTCAAAAGGAAATTTATTGTAAACTTTGCACTGAACTTTTAAATCTCAAACATGTCCCTGCACAAGAATGTGAAACGCGTCACCACCCATGTGCTTCTTGCCATGAAGCTCAAGGGGGAGAAAATAGCCATGTTAACGGCTTATGATTATTCATTTGCACGCCTGGTGGACCAGGCCGGGATAGATATAATCCTTGTGGGAGATTCTGCATCCAATGTGATGGCAGGTTTTGAAACCACACTTCCCATTACACTGGACAATATGATCTACCACGCAGCTTCTGTTGTGAGGGCCACAAACCGGGCACTTGTGGTGGTTGACCTTCCCTTCGGTACTTACCAGGGAAATTCCATGGGAGCGCTTGCTTCTGCAATCCGGATCATGAAAGAGACCGGTGCCAGTGCCGTCAAGCTTGAAGGTGGTGTGGAAATCGTGGAATCTGTTGAGCGTATCCTTTCTGCAGGTATCCCGGTGATGGGCCACCTGGGACTGACTCCGCAGGCCATTCATAAGTTCGGAACATATGTGGTGCGCGCCACAGGCAAGGAAGAGGCTGAAAAATTAAAATCAGATGCTATTGCACTCGCAAAAACAGGATGTTTTGGTCTGGTCCTGGAAAAGATCCCTGCAAGCCTGGCCGGTGAAGTAACAAAGGCCATTAACATCCCAACCATCGGGATTGGCGCCGGGTCGGAAGTGAATGGCCAGGTATTGGTTCTGCATGATATGCTGGGCATTACTCAGGAGTTCTCTCCCAGGTTCCTGCGCCGTTATCACAACCTGCAGATGGAGATCAAAGGTGCGGTTCAGAACTACATTGAAGATGTTAGGTCGAAAAATTTTCCCAACGAAAAGGAGCAGTACTAGGTCTGAAACCTCCGGTGACCATATTGTATGAGGACAATCACCTGCTGATTGTGAATAAGCGCATTTCTGACATTGTTCAGGGAGATAAGACGGGGGATGTGTCGCTGGACAGGTTGTTGAAAGATTTTATCAAGGTAAGGGACGGGAAATCAGGAGAGGTGTTCCTGGGAATTCCTCACAGGTTGGACCGGCCGGTAAGTGGTGCGGTCATCTTTGCAAAGACCAGCAAGGCTTTGAGCCGAATGGCGAATATGTTTAAGGAGAAAGAGATTGAGAAGATCTACCATGCTATTGTGGAGACGTGTCCACAGCCCGAATCCGGTACCCTGGAGCATTACCTTACGAGAAACACCAAACAGAATAAGTCCTACGTGCATCCCAGAGAGGTCCCCGGTTCCAAATGGGCCCGGCTGGAATACCGCAAACTGGCATCGTCGGACCATTACCACCTGCTGGAGGTCTTGCTGGAAACAGGAAGACACCACCAGATCAGGGCACAGCTTGCGGGTATTGGCAGTGTGATCAAAGGTGACCGTAAATACGGAGCCAGGCGGAGCAATAAGAACGGGGGGATTAGTCTTCATGCAAGGCGGGTTTCCTTTATACATCCGGTAAAAAAAGAGACAGTTGAAGTTGTGGCTCCCTATCCGAAAATGGATATATTCCCGGTCTTTAAAGTAAAGTAATTGTCCCGGCAGGAGGGCTTAATCCCCTTTCCGAAGGATGAAGGGAAGAGGAAGCAGGTCAGTGGCCTGTTGAATAACCTGGATCCTGCGGTTACCATACAGGATCACCTCAATGGGGGTGGCTCCCAGGAATTCTTTTTCACAAAGCACCTGTCTGCAACCACCACAGGGAGATACTGGCTCCTCCTGGATGGTTCCGTCCCGGATGGCAGCAATGGCAATAGATGAAACCGGAACATCGGGATACTGCGATCCTGCATAAAAAATGGCCACACGTTCGGCACAGAGTCCGGAAGGATAGGCGGCATTTTCCTGGTTGTTACCTGTGACGATCTTACCATTGGCAAGCAGTACAGCAGCCCCCACATGATAACCTGAGTATGGGGCGTAGGCATTCCCTGCGGATTCTATAGCCCGATTCACCAGGTTGACCTGCATTTCGGTAAGTTCTTCCAGCCGCTCATACTCCTTCATCCGGATCTGAATAACTTTTTGCTTCATGCTCGGGAGTGTTAAACTATAAAAATACAGAATTTATCACTAGCATAAATTTTTGTTATAAACGCAGAGGGGAGTTATAACCAGGAGATCGTTAGCAGGACTTTTGTTAAAAACTCACATGTGGAGATGATCCCCATATCCCTATTTTTACGAAAATCATTGCGTCAGATGGAAATGAAAAGAGTTATATGGGTGGTTCTGGGGATGATCCTGCATGGCTATGTGTATGGTCAGGGCAAATCTAAAATGACGAGGGAGGCTTATATCAGCACTTTCTCGGAACTTGCTATGAAGGAGATGGTCAGGGTGGGGATCCCGGCCAGTATTACCCTGGCACAGGGTTGCCTGGAATCTGATAACGGGAACAGTCGACTGGCGGTCAAGGCCAACAACCACTTTGGGATCAAGTGCCATGACTGGACGGGAAAAAAGATCAACCATGACGATGATGCACGCAAAGAATGCTTCAGATCTTATCCTTCAGCCTATGAATCTTATATGGACCATTCGCAATTCCTGACTACAAAATCAAGGTATGCATCTCTTTTCGAATTGAAACCCAATGATTACAGGGGCTGGGCAAAGGGACTGAAGAAAGCAGGGTATGCTACTGCTTCCAATTATGCAAACCTGCTGATCCGGATCATTGAGGAGAATGAATTGTACAGGTATGACCTCCTGGTGCTGGAAGGCGGGATGGGGACCGGCCCTGACAGTACATCACACCTTACCGATCATGGATATCGCACCAGCCGGGATGTCCTGGTCAACAATGGGGTAGAGTATATCCTTGTCCAACCGGGAGATACCCCCGAGGCCCTTGGTGAAGAAATGGATCTATACAGGAATGAGCTTTACAGGTATAATAATCTATACAGGGGTGTAAGACTTGAATCCGGACAGATCATTTATCTCCAGCCCAAGCGGAGAAAGGCAGCCAAAGGGAATGAGATCCATGTGGTGGAGAATGGTCATACCATGTATGACATTTCACAGATCTATGGTGTCAAATTAAAGCACCTCTACAGGATGAACATGATGGCAGAAGAGGAGCAGCCCCTGGCGGGCAGTGAAATATACCTTCGAAAAAAGAAACGCGAACCCATCCTCAAGCTGGAGCCGGCAGAAGAGCAACATGAAGAGGATGAGATGCAGTTTAAGTTTGAGAATTAAGGAATTATTCTCCAGTCACCTCGCTGATCAATCCGTAATAGGAAATGGCTTGCCTTTTCTGGCTCGTAATGTTCAGGGTACCGTAACCATTTGATCCGACCACAAGGTTCACACTGAACCGGTCATTCGGTTCTTTGATGGTAAAACTGACCGAGATGGTGTACTTGCGGGCGTCCTTTTGGATTTCGAGGTTCTCAGGTTCACCGTTGAACTTGATCCCGCCATCGCCTCCGTAATCTGCCTGGTAGGCCCTGCCAAAAAATGGAAGATAGGCATCGAAAGTACCATCGGTGGCTTTCATGGTATACATTGAGGTTGTATGGATCGTACGACCACCTGTGGGGTTGACCGACTGGACCTGGTAAACGTAATTTCCGCTTTCGATCAGCACTGAAGTTCTTTCAAAATCCTCCATTCGTTTTTCATTTTTTGCAGCTTTTCTTTCTTTACTGGATTGTGATGAGGATGCGGCACATCCGGAAAGCAAGATGACCAATGAGATCGCAATTAAAGGATATGTTTGTTTCATGGATTCAGGATATAATAAAATTTCAATATCGAAAATTTGCTTATGAAGTTAACCAAAATATTACCAAAATGTTTAAAACATGTTAATGTTTTTGACTGTCAAAACTTTACATTGATCTGTAAGGTTCTTAAATTTGTATGAAATGAAGGACCATGACCGAAACTGATTCCGTTCCTATCAGAATGATCCTTCCGCCCGACGGAAGGCAGACAAGGATAGAGTTTTTCGGGGGGAAACCCATCAGGAAAAGTTCATCAGATTGGTGGCAATCACTCTCCTCGTGGTTCAGGTTCGAGCATAAGGTGACCGGTTCCAGGCTCGAGTTCTTTGCACAGCAATTGGAAAAAGAGGGTTATTCTGAAAAGTCAAGGAAGAGTTACGTATTCATGATGAATAGGTTTTTCAATCATTTTGAAAACATGGAACCTTGTGACATAACGATGGGGGAGATCGAGGATTACAACTTCGAGTTTTTCGTATCAGGCAGATACTCCCGGTCATACCAGTTGCAATTTATCAATGCCATTAAACTATACTACCATTTGACAGAGGGCATTGATTTGATCCTGAAGCAGCTCAGGAAAACCGGGGTTGGCCGGAAGTCAAACTGATCCCCGCCAGGAAAGCTGCTGTGTCCATTCTGCGCTTGCCTTCCTGTTGAATGGAATGGATGTTAATGTATCCGTCCTTCACCGCAACTTTCAGATACTTTTTACCATCGGATTGAATGGTGCCGGGAGATTCATGTTGTTGTGCTGCCTTAAAAGCTGAAGAAAAGAGTTTGCAGAGGATCTTTTCGCCCTCGGCCCTTGAAAGGTAAGTGAATGCCCCGGGGTAAGGACTCAGGCCCCTGATCAGATTATAAACTACTCTACCCGGCAGGTTCCAGTCAATGCGGCAATCTTCCTTGTAGATCTTGGGGGCTTTTTTCAGTGCTGTCAGGTGGTTTATGAAATTCTCCTGGGATTGTGCTTTCAGATCATCTGCTGCCAGTTGGTTGACTGTTTCCAGCACCAGTTGAGCTCCGAGTGCCATCAATCTGTCATGAAGCTCCCCGGCTGTTTCCCGATCCCCTATGTTAGTCTCATCCTGGAGCAGGATACTCCCGGTGTCAATCTGTTCGTCGATCATAAAGGTGGTCACACCGGTACTGGTTTCTCCGTTGAGAATGACATGGTTTATGGGCGCTGCTCCCCGGTACTGTGGCAACAACGATGCATGCAGGTTGAATGTGCCCTGCACGGGGATGCGCCAGACCAGTTCGGGGAGCATGCGAAATGCAACCACCACCTGCAGATCGGGTTTCAGTTCCTGAAGTGACTGTACAAAACCTGGATCCTTAAGGTTGGTGGGTTGCAGGATGTGCAGATCATGGGTGGCAGCAAATTGTTTCACTGCTGAATAGCGGATCTTTTTTCCCCGTCCGGCTGGTTTATCCGGGGTCGTGACTACGGCCACAACATTGCATTGTGCTTCAACCAATGTTTCCAGGGGAGCCACAGCGAATTCGGGAGTTCCCATGTAGACAATGCGCAATGTCTTAATGTCCATTTTTATGTGGATTCTCGTAACGTGCGATGTTCAGGAAATGTCCCATTTTGTCCCGCTTCGTTTCGAGATAAAACTGGTTGTGTTCGTTTGCCTGAACTTCCAGGGGGATGGTTTCTATAATCTTTATTCCGTAACCCTCCAATCCCGCCTTTTTCACAGGATTGTTGGTAATCAACCTGAGGTTTCTGATACCCAGGGTGTGCAGCATGCCTGCGCCAATCCCATAATCGCGCTCATCTTCTTTGAAACCCAGTTCCACATTGGCTTCCACCGTATCCCGCCCCTGTTCCTGCAGCTTGTAAGCTTTCATTTTATTGTAAAGGCCGATGCCCCGGCCTTCCTGGTTCAGGTAAATGATGATACCCTTGCCTTCATGCTGGATCATTCGCATTGCCTCGTGCAACTGGTTTCCACAATCGCACCTGAAGCTGCCAAAGATGTCTCCCGTAACACAGGAGGAATGTACCCTTACCAGGACAGGATCGGTTTCTGACCAGGTTCCTTTTGTGAGAGCCACATGTTCCAGACCGTTTGATTTCTGGATGAAAGGGATCAGGTTAAAATCTCCATACTCAGTGGGGAGGTGTACCTCTGTTCCTTTGATAACGATGCTGTCTGTATTCAACCTGAAGGCGATCAGATCTTTGATAGAGATGATCTTCAGGTCGAACTCATCGGCGATGCGGACCAGTTCGGGAAGGCGCGCCATGGTCCCGTCTTCGTTCATGATTTCTACCAGCACGCCACCCGGTTTTAATTCGGCCAGTTTCGTAAGGTCAACCGATGCTTCTGTGTGTCCTGCACGCCTTAATACACCCTGTCTTTTGGCCCTTAACGGGAATATATGACCGGGTCGTGCCAGGTCATCAGGACGGGTCACCGGATCCACCAGGGACCGCAGGGTCTTAGCCCGGTCGGACGCAGATATGCCTGTGGTGGTGCCATGACCCAGCAGGTCCACTGACACTGTAAAGGCTGTGGTTTGGTTGCTGGTGTTGGTAGTAACCATCAGGGGCAGGTCCAGTTCCGTACAGCGTTCCTCAGTTAGCGCAGCACAGATAAGCCCCTTACCATGGGTTGCCATGAAATTTACGGTTTCAGGGGTGATCAGTTCAGCGGCGGATATAAAATCCCCCTCGTTCTCCCTGTCCTCGTCATCCACCACAATGATGATCTTTCCGTTCCTGATATCCTCCAGGGCTTCCTCTATGGTGTTTAACCTAGACCTGGTTTCTCCTTGTTGGTTGCCAGACATTGCTTTTAATACCTCCAATATATCTTATAAAACCTGCCAGCAGGGCAAGGTTCATCAATACAAAATGTGAAATGAACCGCAAAGGTATACTATGGATCTTAATTTTCCTTAATAAATAATCAATAAATGGGATTACCAGTACAATGAGTTGAAGCAGGGCGAGAATCCTGTAAATAAGAAGTTCCATACCCAGATAAATGGAGGTTGCCAGTGTGACCATCACCAGGAAGGGGACGATCCATCGAATGACCTTGTGTGAAAAGAAACAGATGGCCACTCCAGGTTTGTTTGAAAACAATAAGGAGCCATAAGCAGAAAGATTCTGGAAGTTTCCGGCTGATATTCGCTTTTTCCGTCGAAATTCTTCCTGCAGATCGTTGGATACATCCTCGTAAACCTTTGCATCCAAATTACTGATACAATTGTACCCCTGTTTAAGAACTGCCATATTGATATAAAAATCATCCACCAGAAAATTACCGGGAACAGGCAGGTACAATGATTTCCTTACTGCATAACAACCACCAAACGGACCCATCATGGTACCCCAGACCAGGCTTTCATTGTGCTTGATCCGTACTTCCCTGCTGATGTAGAATTTTTCCTGGTGGGATATCCCGTGTTTATTCAACCTGGTATTGATCATCTGTGAATCCACCAGTCCGGTCCCGGTTTGCTTGAAATAACCAACCATTTCCCGGAGAGTTGCAATGTCCAGCATCACATTGGCATCGGTTACGATCAGGATTTCTCCAATCGATTCCTCTACCAGTTGATTCACCACACCCGGTTTTCCCCTGCGTTCTTCAAACAGGAAAATACGTAAGCGTGGTTGGGCATCGCTTAACGTCTGAAGTATCTCATTGGTTCTGTCGGTTGAGGCATCCGAACCCACCAGGATCTCCAATCGTTCCCGTGGATAATTACATGCCAGGATCGATTCAATTTTTGATCCAATAACCTCCTGTTCGTTGTATGCAGCGATGAGCACTGAAATTCCCGGTAATTCATCGGGGCTGAACGACTCCTCGCTCAGTGACCTGTTCTTGGCCAGAAGATGCAATATACCAGGAAAAAGGAGATATGAGTAAAGAATCAGGAAGATGCTGACCCAGAATATTACCTGAAAAAAAATCATACCTGTTCTTTGAAAAACTGGCTTAACCGGGTTGAAAGCCCAAAGGTATCAAAATTCTGCTTAATCAGCTGTTGTGCACTGGACACCAACCGGACAGATTCTGATGGATGGGTTGCTAGTCTAATTATTTGATCTTTAAACCCTTCCGGGTCGTCCGATACCAGCAGATCCTTGTTATTCTTGGCAGGTATGCCCTCGATCCCAACCGACGTGGTAACCACAGGTCGTCCCAGAGCCATGGCCTCCAGGATCTTGATCCTGATCCCGCTACCCGTGAGCAGAGGAGCTACCATGATGTGGTAGGACTGCATGAATTCACGGGCATCGTCCACTTCACCGTGGTACGAGATATTTTTGTGATTGAGCCGTTTCACAAAATGTTCCGGGGCATTTCTTCCTGCAATATGGAATTCGAGTCGGGGCATTTCTGCAATCAGTTTTCCGAATACCCTGTTCAGGAACCATGTCAACCCTTCCTGGTTGGGAAGCCAGTCCAGCGCCCCAATGAAAAACAGAGACGGATCGGATGGGAGGGTTGATTGGGGGTACTCTTCCATTGAAAGCCCGGTGGGAATGGTGATGGCCGGTCGCATGTAGCCGTTGCTCCTGAAGAAGGCCTTATCCTGGGGACTGATGGCAACAAGGCAATCTGAACGATCGACTACCAGCATTTCAAAACGTTCCAATCGTAAAGCCATGTTTTGAAGATACCAGCGCCTCAGTGCGACCGGTTCGTTGGCCGCTTTCCTTTTCCATATCGCGTGCTCCACATTATGGGCACGAAAAGAAACGGGAGCATTGCTCCATTTCCTGATTTCGTCAATGTAGTGTCCGAGGTACGGGCCTTCAAGCTGGATCAGGTCAAATTGCTCATTGTTCAGCAACCCGGTAAGCTTTTCCCGATATTCTCTTACATTGAATCGTTCAGCAATATAGGGTTTGCTGGAGAAAAGCAGGTTGAGGAGCATACGCAGGGGCCTGATTGAGCTGTTGCAATCGATCCCAATAAACCGTATGGTTTCACTTAGCTTTTGCGGGATCCTCTCCACCGGAAAACGGTGTTTACTGGTATTCAGCGAAAGGCAGGTAATGTCATTTCCGGCATCACGAAGACCGGTAAGCATGTTCAATGTGGCAATGGACCCTCCATCCCGGGATGGGTAGGGGAGTTTGTTGGCAAGGATCAGAATTTTCATGATACGCGGAAGCGTTTTTTCATCCACTGACTCAGCTTTTTGATCCAGACAAAATAGGTCTCAATGTTCATGATGACCGAATCGTTGGCAGCCTTATAGGTGAGCCAGATGCTGACCGGAACCAGAATAAATGTGGAAGCCCACATGCCCATATAAGGAGGAATGATGCTCTCTCGCACAAACTTTTCTCCCATCATGGAAAGGATATAATAGATCAGGAATAGCAGTACACTGACAATTACAGGCATTCCGAGGCCCCCTTTCCTGATGATGGCGCCCAAGGGGGCACCGATGAAAAAGAAGACCAGGCAAAGTATGGAGAGGGTGAACTTTCGATGGATCTCAATCTGGTACCTTCTAAGACGTGCGTATCTCCAATCGGCTGTACCCACATTGGAGGTGGTTACAGATTTGTTGCTACGGGCGAATTTGATGGACTGGCTGATGGCCCTTCTCCTTTCCAGCTTGCTTAATTCAGCATATGCAGAGTCTACATGGATCGCTTGGATCCGCAACTCTCTGGTTTCAAGAGTTTCTTTTAATGAATCAGGATGAAAGGAGGATTTGTTCATCAATATACCCTTCGGCTTTCCTTTGAGGGTTTTTGTAATGGTGGTATTGAGTTTATCCAGGAGCAAATCAATATCCTCTGTAAGGGAATCATCAAAATGTTGCAACTGGGACAGGTTCAGCATGGAGTACGAGTTTTTGAAGAGTTTTTCATCGCTTCTGTTGAGGCCGAACCCTGTCATTTCAATGATCATTTCCTGGTATTCAAAGTTTTCCCTGCGATGGGGATAACTCTTGATATGCCGTTCATCTTTTTTTTGCTTTTGAAGTTCTCTGTATGATTTCCCATTGTAAAGGGTAAGCTGGAGATGCTTTTCATCGGCAGACATTTTCATGTACCCCGAATCTGCAATGGTCACACTCACATTCCCCTGTTTATCGGTATGGTCATAAATCCAGATATTTCTTAACAGGTTTGTTTTGTTGTCTTTATCTCCAATTCGAATGGAATATCCCTCCAGGGTGTTGTCAAACACCCCCGGTTTGATGGTTAGTTCGGGTCGCTGCTGCTGAATATCATAAAGCAGTGAACGCATTTTCAGATTGGAAAAAGGAAGCACATGATTGGAGAAGAGGAATGCCCCCATGGAGATCACCAGGGAGATGATCATGACCGGGGCCATGATCCTGACCAGGGAGATCCCTGAGGATTTAAATGCCAGTAACTCAAGGTTTTCGGCCAGATTTCCGAAGGTCATCAGACTGGCCAGTAAAACCGCCAGCGGCATGGCAAGGGGTACCAGTGTTGCAGTGGTATAAAGCATGAATTCAGCAATAATATTGAACTCGAGCCCTTTCCCGATCAAATCATCGATATACTTCCACAGGAACTGCATCAGAAGTACAAAAACAACGAAAAAGAATGTCAGGATAAGCGGACCAATAAAAGATTTTATGACCAGTTGATGAAGCTTTTTCACACCACTTCCTATTCGTACTTATAAATTCAACGAAGACAAAGTTAACTTATTTTGATACAGGAGCCGTTAAAGGCCGATGGTGTGTTTTAATTCAGAGATCTGGGTATCCCAGAGATCGATGGCATCATCTTTTTCATCTTCTTCGGCAAAGTCGGTGATCAGAAGCGCCACATCACCGGTGAGTTCGTCAGTATGTATCCTGAATTCGAAGAAGGCATCATCATCTTCATCGTCTTCCCAGTGAAACCTGATGAATTTGTTGCTCTTCCTCTGTAAAATTGAAGCATCCTGCTCGGTCCCTTCCCAGATGAAGGTATATTTCCCCTTATTGAGATTCACGTTATCGGCAAACCATTCTGAAAGCCCTTCCGGGGTGCTCAGCCTGTTGTATAAAATATTGGGGGATGTGTTGATTGTATACTCAAGTTCGTATTTTATCTTCATACGGTGAGGGAATTAGTCAATAATTCTGCTGTAAATGCAATATAAGAAAATTCTGCGTATTTCAAAACTTAGCCAATTCTGACCAATGTTCAGAAAATTCAAGAGGCAAGTGCAACTTCTAAGTTAAAACTATTCAAAAAAATACTTCCTGGTGAATTAAAGTCTAATTTTTTCCTTGGCCTGCTGTTCAGTTTCATTGTTATATCTCTGATTTGATTGTCATTAACATCATTGAAGTCCGTTTTTTTAGGAATATATTGCTAATGAGCCTATTTGTGTACTCATTCAGGCCTCTTTCCCATGAGGAGTATGGATGAGCGAAGTAGAATTCCGCTTCCAGTTTTTCAGCAATGTACTTATGCATAGCGAATTCAGTGCCATTATCGGACTAGTCCGATTACCTTTGATCTTTAATCGTTGCGCTTACTAATTGAATTTTCTGTTCAGGAATTCAAATAAATAGAATGAGTATAAAAAGGCGACTTTAGATATATCCTAAATGAAAGTCAGTATATTTATTGTTTTTCAAAATCAAAAAATCAAATATAATTATGAGTGCAAAGAACAAAAGCAAAAAGAGCGTCGTTATCGTGATCGCAAGTATTGCGGCTACTGGAGGACTCCTGTTCGGCTTTGATACGGGTGTAATTTCCGGTGCGATCCCATTTTTACAGGATTATTTTGAATTAACAGATTCACAGATTGAGAGTGTAACAGCCCTGGGACTTATTGGTGCTGTTGTTGGAGCTTTATCCACAGGAGCCATTTCTGATTACCTGGGACGGAAGAAAGTGATCCTGGCATCTGCTTTTGTCTTTGCTACAGGAGCAGTCTGGACAGGCTTTGCACCATCTGTAACTCAACTAATGATTTCTCGTTTTTATCTTGGACTGGCTATCGGTGTTTCATCTTTTGCTGTTCCATTGTATATATCAGAGATCTCGCCAACAAAAATAAGGGGAACCCTGGTATCCATGTTCCAATTGCTGATTACAGTAGGGATTCTTACTGCCTACCTCAGTGACAATGCACTTGCTGACAACAACAATCTGGAGTGCTGGCGCCCTATGCTGTGGGTTGGGGTCATTCCTGCACTTGTATTATTCATTGGAATGTTCTTCCTGCCTGAAACGCCACGTTGGTTGATGAGTAAAGGACGCGAAGATGAGGCCCGAAAAGTACTGGATAGAATTGAAGACCCGGAATTTATCGACAAGTCCATTGCTGGGATGAAGAGCGATATCGCTATCGATGCAAGCCAGGCAAGCTGGAAAGAGATCTTTAAACCATGGCTTAGAAATGCGCTGATCATTGCCGTAGGTATCATGTTCTTCCAGCAGTTTGTTGGGATCAATACCGTAATCTATTATAGTCCGAAGATCTTCCTGGCAGCAGGATTTGAAGGTGCTGAAGCAGCCATTGCTGCATCTGTGATTGTTGGAGCGGTGAATGTACTTTTCACAATTATTTCTCTGTTTATAATTGACAGACTGGGCAGAAGAAAACTCTATTTTATTGGCCTGTCTGGTATCGCTGTTGCATTGGTATGCATGGGTCTTGGTTTCATGCTTCCGGGAGCTGGTAAATGGTTCCTGGTTATTTCAATGCTGGTGTATATTGCTTTCTTTGCGATAAGCCTCGGGCCATTGGGCTGGTTAATCATTACTGAGGTATTCCCAACCAGGGTTCGTGGACTGGGTGCTTCCATTGGTTCATTGTCAAACTGGGGCTTCAATACACTTGTTGTATGGACATTCTATAAAATGGCAAGTGCCATTGGTAATGTAAAAGATGTTGTTGTTCCTGAAGGACAGGATCTGTCCGATATTTGCCCCAACTGTATTGGTAGTGTATTCTGGATCTTTGCAGCTGTTGCACTGATCGGACTGGTTTGGGGTTATTTCTATATCCCGGAAACCAAAGGTGTTAGCCTTGAGAAGATCGAGGAGCACTGGAGGCAGGGCAAGAAGCCCAGGGAGCTTACAAAATAATGTCTCATTTACCCCGGTCCATTTTTTTTGGCCGGGGTTTTTTAAGAACAGATTCGCGAAAGGCTATTGAAATCGCTACTGCATTTATCGCTACGCTCAAAACGCTAAGGCAGCTTATTTCATTAGCCTTCTGCGAACAAACAGTTATAACATATAAACCAGAACAAATCATGAGTTTTCTTGAACTTGCAAAAAGGCGGTATTCCTGCCGGAAGTATGATCCCCGTCCGGTTGAGGCCGAAAAGCTGGAGATGATCCTGGAAGCCGGACGGATCGCTCCGTCAGCAGTGAATTTCCAACCCTGGCACTTTTATGTGATCCAGTCTGCCGATGACCTTGCGAAACTATATCAGGTATACCACCGCGAATGGTTCACAACCGCACCCTGTGTGATTGTCATTTGTGGTGACCACAACCAGGCATGGAAGAGGAAGGAGGACGGGAAGGACCATTGTGATATCGATGTAGCCATTACCACCGATCACATGACCCTGAAGGCCACCGAACTGGAGCTGGCCACCTGCTGGATCTGCAATTTTAATGTGGCGAAAATCCGGGCGCTACTTCAGCTTCCCGATCATATGGAGCCAATGGTTCTGTTGCCGGTGGGCTACCCCCTGGATTCCGCCGATCCCGGACGACATGGCGAGAAACGAAAGCCGCTGTCAGAGATATTGAGTTATGGATTGCCTGCATAGACTCAATTCTGATAGTTGAATCTGAAATAGTATTCCTGGAGCCAGTAACTGTAAAATGGATCGAGTAGGATTGTTTCTTTCAAAACAGTTTCAATAATTTCTTTGTTTTTCAAACTATTTCTGAGCCTTGCAACATTGGCTGATGTTCCAAGATTGTATTTCTGTAAATTATCGCGGGAGCATATCTTTTCACCAATACTCAATAGCGCTTTTAAATAGGAGAGCTGCTTCGTTGTCAGACTATCAGTTAAAGTCTGATATTGCAAGCTGAATTGAAGTGTGAGATGTTCGATCGCCTCTTCAACAATTTGGTGATTACAAGTGCTTTTGGTCCTGATCCAGGAATGCCAGGCCAATAACTGAACATAGTATGGTAAACAATTTGCTTTAAGAGTGATAACAGCAGCAACCTTTTCAGAAATCTGCTTCCCGGTAATTTCGAAACGGTTTTGAATGAATATGATCAACTCATTAAATTGAATCCTTGGCATGTTGAAGATTTGGCCCATTGTTTGGAAAGGCTTGCGCGGAGTGTCTAATAAATACCTGGTAACCAGCTGGTTAATGCCGTATAAACAATACGTGCAATGGTTATGTTGTCTCCAGACTAATCTTAATTTCTGTTGGAACTGAAGTGAATTCTTAAAACGCGCAATCTTCTGAATATTACCAATAAATACAATGAGTTTTATACGATCTCTTATTGCGGTATATTCAGGGAGATTCAGAATATCATCTCTTTGCTGTTTTTGGGTGTATCTTGTCGGCAAAATCGGTGCATTAATGGCAGATAATTCACACATGAATGTTTCTAGAAATGCTTCTTCTGAATGAACGGATTGTAAATCAATATAACAAGTTCGATAGTTGTAATTTTGGTCTGTTATGATGCTGCCAACCCTGTTGACAAGGGATGATTTGCCCCACCCGCGTGGAGATATCAGGATAATGTTTTTATGCGAGGTAAGTTTCGATACAAGTCGTTCTGTAAACCATTCTCTTCCTGTAAAATACTCTCCCGATGCTATCTGACCAAAAATAAAAGTAGTATCCATTTTTGAAAATTTGGATGTAACAGGTATGTGATATCCTTTAATGTGCTAGAAAATGGAATATCGTTGTCCATATTTTAGATATAGCCCGGAAACTCAGTTGTGGCTTATGCTTTCGCTTCTCTGTTTTCGAATGCTTTTTTTCGATATGAGCTACGCGAATTAGCAAATGTCACAAAGTTGTTATATCGTATTTTCACAAAAAGGGGATGGTGTTTTTCAACACCGTTCCGGTTCTAAACCCAGACTGAACACAGACTGAGCCCAGACAGCATGGCGAGAAGCGAAAACCGCTGTCAGAGACTGTTACTTTCGAATTATAGCAGCCGTCCTTTTTTTTACCGCGATTTTTCTTACCACAACGCTTATAAAGTTTCCTTTTAATTTTTTTGATTAAAGAGAAAGGTTAACTTTGTTATAATTTATAACTAATAGTCAGTATCTAACTTTAAGTCATGGGAATCCAGGAAAGGAAGGAGCGAGAGAAACAGCAACGTAAGGAGAAGATCATTCAGGCAGCAGAGAAGGTATTCTTCTCAAAAGGATTTGACAGATCCACCATGGATGATATCGCTGAACTGGCTGAACTAAGCAAAGGGACGCTCTATCTCTATTTTAAAAGCAAAGAGGATCTGCGCCTTGCCGTTGCCCACAAAGCTATATTGCTTTTGAATTCCGTAACAGAGGGTATCAAAACGATGAAAGAGAATGCCCTGGAGAAGCTGCTGAGCATGGGCCGTGCATGTATCGAATTCTCAAACAATTACCCTAACCAGATGAAGTCCATCATGTTCCTGGAAGGTTTTGAACTGCTACAGGTCAGTTTGAGTGCCCGGGAGATCAAAGAAGTGATCTACAGGGATTCACCCGTGGGAATGGTTGTTCAGATCGTAGAACAGGGTGTCAGGGAGCAATTGATCAGGGACGATATTCCACCTACGGTCATTGCCCATACCCTGTGGATGCAATTTCTAAGTATAGTGCAGTTTGTAACCATGAAACCAGCTTTTTTAGAGATGCTGGATCTCTCTCCCTCAAGTGTATACGAGAGTCATTTCGAACTGGTAATCAATGGAATAAAGTCATGATGCGATTCCTTTCAATCATCCTGGTTTGTTTTATCTCCACAGGTATTATAGCCGCGCAGAATCCTATCCTTGAGGCATATATCGGAGAAGGGCTCCAAGCCAACCATGGGCTGAAGCAAAAGCAGCTGGATTATGCCAGTAATCTTTCAGCCCTGAAGGGTGCCAGGGGATTGTTCTTTCCGGATGTAAGTCTGAATGCGCGGTATACAGTTGCACGGGGAGGAAGGACCATCGAGTTTCCGGTGGGAGACATGTTGAATCCTGTATACTCAACCCTTAATTACTTAACTGCTTCAGACATGTTTCCCCAAATCGAAAATCAGGAGTTTTCTTTCTTTCGACCGAGGGAGCATGAAACCAAAGTGTCTCTGGTACAACCCATTTTCAATTCTGACATCATCCACAATTATCAGATTCAGAAGCAATACGTTGAGATATCAAAGATAGATCTTGACCGTTACAAACGGGAGCTTATTAAGGAGATAACCAAAGCTTATTATGGCTACCAGAAAGCATTTAACCTGGTTCGTCTGGCAGACACCACATATTACCTGGTAAAGGAAAACCTGCGGGTTAGTCAACGATTGTTTGATAACGACAGGGTGACCATTGATGCCGTGTACAGATCCGACTCAGAACTTAGCAAGGTGGAGGTCCAACGGGCACAGGCAAGCAATATGCTGGAAACTTCTAAGGCTTACTTCAATTTCCTGCTGAACCGTTCGCTGGATTCCCCAATTGAATTGATGGTGGAACCTCCGGTTCCCGTTCATGTCTCATTGGAAGAAGCCAGCATGATGGCTCTGCAGAAGAGGGACGAGTTACAGCAGATTGATCAATACCGGCAACTGAACCGGCATGTGACAGATCTTCATCGTGGCAAGAACATTCCGGGAGTTTTCGGGGTGGTTAATTATGGATTCCAGGGGGAAGAATACAGTTTTACCGGTGAAGATGATTTTATGCTTGCTTCCCTTGTGATGCGCTGGAACCTCTTCCAGGGATCGGCCAACCACCAGAAGGTTCAGCAATCCAGAATTAAAGGAGAGAAGCTGAAGGAGCTGTATGCCGAAACGCAGCAACAGATCAGACTGGAAGTGATCAGTCACTACTATGCCCTCCAGGCTGCCTATGAATCAGTTCAATCGGCCCGGAAGCAAACACGCTCTGCCCTAAGGGCCTATGAACTGATCAATAGGAAATACAGCGAGGGTCAGTCCCCGTTGCTGGAACTTATCGACGCCCGGACCAGCCTGACCGGCGCGGTGGCCAATTCGATTATAGCGCAGAGCGAATATTTCAGTCAACTGGCTGATTTTGAATATGCCATGGGGGCCAATAGCCTGGAAAACTATTAAATATGATCCAATGAGATTTAGATCCATTTCAATCGCAACTCTCCTGCTGCTACTGGCAGGCTGCAAACCTGCTGAGCAGAAGAATCCTGTCACAAATGACACAGTCTACATAACCGTTCGGCCCGTGGAAATGATGGAGTATAAGATCCCGGTCAGGGTTACCGGATTGCTGAGTACCAAGACTGAGATGAAATTGAGTTTCAAGACGGGGGGGATTATTAAGCAGATCAATGTAAAGGAAGGGCAGACAGTTGCGGGTGGACAGCTCCTTGCTGTTCTGGACCTGTCCGAGGTCAGTGCCCAGGTGAACCTGGCACGCATCGGATTTGAGAAGTCGCAGAGGGACCTGACCCGGGCAGGAAATCTTTACACAGACAGTGTGGCCACACTGGAGCAATACCAGAATGCCAGGTCAGCTTTTGAACTGGCGAAAGCGCAGAAACAGATTGCTGACTTTAACCTGTTGCATTCGCAGATAAAAGCTCCTTCTGATGGGAAAATCCAAAAAATTGTTGTGGAAACCAATGAAATGATTGCCTCAGGTTATCCGGCCATTCTATTTGCTTCCACTGAAAATGATTGGGTGGTGCGGTCGGCTTTGACCGATAAGGATATCGTAAAAATAACCATCGGGGATTCAGCCAGGATCACCATGGATGCATTTCCCGGAACGGTTTTATGGGCTGAGGTTACGGAACTGGGGACAGTAGCCGATCCGGTCACAGGAACCTATGAGGCTGAGCTCAGGATACCCGTGGCACTGCCACAATTCAGGACCGGTTTTATTTCCCGTGTTCAGATCTACCCTTCCGGAACGAACCGGTCCATGATGATTCCCATTGAGGCGCTCCTTGATGCCAGTGACCGTGCAGCCGTGGTCTATATTTATGAGGAAGGGAAAGCCATCAAAAAAAGAATCAGGACAGGCTTGATCCTGGATGATGCCATCGTTGTAATGGAAGGACTCGAAGAAGGACAGATGGTTATTATCGACGGGGCCAGGTATTTGAGAAAGGATTCAAAAGTCAACCTGGTAAACAAAACTGAATCTATCAAAGATGATTAATATCACATGAAACTACCACGACTGGCCATAGATAACTCCGCCTTTACATGGATGTTCTTTATATTCCTGACGGTTATAGGGATCAGATCATTACTGGTTATGCCGCGAACTGAAAACCCGGAAATATCGGTGCCCGGTTCTTCCATCATTGTTTTGATGCCCGGGGCAAGTCCTATGGATATTGAGCAAATGGTGGCACTTCCATTGGAGGAGGCACTCAATGAGCTTGAAGACATCGATGAAATCATCACAAATGTAAGGGATGGACTTGCTGTAGTGTCTGTAGAGTTTGATTTCAATACTGATCCCGATGAGAAATTTGACGAGGTGGTCCAGCAGGTAAACAGCATTCGCAGTTCTCTTCCGGAAGATGTTATGCAGCTTGAGATGTGGCAATGGAGCATCGCTGATATGGCCATGATGCAACTGGCTCTCATCTCCGAAACTGCACTATTTGCCGAACTTGAGCAGGAAGCAGAACAATTTCGTAAAAAGATTAAGAAGATCAGGAGCATCAGGGAGGTAAAGCTGTATGGACTGCCCGACCAGGAGATCCACATCCATCTGGACTTTGAGAAGATGGCCATGGTCAATACTTCGTTCGAGCTGGTCACCCGTGCCATTGAGAGCAACAATGTGAATATACCCGGCGGGGACGTGAAGATCGGTTCAAGCAGTCTGAGCGTCAAATCTTCCGGATCATACCAGGATCTTGATGAGATCAGGAACACCGTGGTAAACTCATACCGGGGAAGGCTCATCTACCTCAGGGATATTGCCCTGGTGGAATTTGGTTATGAGGAGCAGAATTACCTGACCAGGTTCGGTTCCAAACGGATGATCCGCGATGAAGGAGGAGGACTTCGCTCCATCTTTATCGGGATCAGTCAGAAGGAGGGATTGAATGTGTTGCAGACATCCGATGAACTGGTGCCATTGATCGAATCATTCAGGGATGAATTGCCTGAAGGAATGGATCTTGAGGTTATTCATGACCAGCCCTCAACAGTCAGGAACAGGATCAATGGTTTTCTTATGAATCTTCTGCAGGGGATCATCCTGGTGGGACTGGTTATTTTCCTTTCACTGGGTTTTCGTTCGTCCATCGTTGTGGTCATAGCAATTCCGTTGTCACTCACCATTGGACTGGGGTTTGTAGATATGGCCGGATTTGGATTGCAGCAGATCTCCATAGGTGCACTTGTAGTGGCACTGGGGATGCTGGTGGATAACTCCATTGTGATGGTTGAGAACATTAACCGGTTTATCAACAAGGGGCATAACAGGAAGGAGGCATCCATTCTGGCAGCTTCCGAGATCGGATGGCCGGTTATTACCGCCACACTTACCACCATCCTGGCATTTGTGCCCATCGCAGCCATGCCCTATATGACTGGTGCATTTATAAAGTCGATGCCCGTGACCATCATGATCACACTGACCATATCCCTGTTGATCGCACTTACATTTACTCCGGTCATTACCAGCAGGTTGTTCAGAGAACGTGGAAAGAATCCGGAAAAGATCCGTGGAGTAAGGTGGTTGCTCAGATGGGTCATTGAAAAACCATTCAGATCGAGCCTGAAGTTTGCCCTGGGAAGACCAGTCATAACAGTGGTGCTTGCGGTTGTTTTTCTGTTGGGTTCACTATGGATGTTCCGGTATGTGGGTATCAGCTTTTTTCCTAAAGCAGAACAGCCCAGTCTGATGATCCGGGCCACACTTCCTGAAGGATCCAATCTTGATCGAACCGATCAGGTAGCCCGCTATATGGAGGGTGTGCTTGATACAATGCCGGAAGTGAAGTATTACGCCACCAATGTGGGTCATGGCAATCCGCAGATCTATTATAATGTGCTCCCAAGGCGGTATGATACCAGATTTGCTGAAATCTATGTTGAGCTTTACAGGTATACCCCTGAATCTTTTGCAGAGGTGTTGTACGGGTTAAGAAAGGAGTTTGATCAATACCCCGGAGCTCGTATCAGGGTTAAGGAATTCGAACAGGGGCCTCCATATGATGCTCCGGTCCAGATCTATTTGAACGGGGAGGACCTTGATGTATTGAAAGAGATCTCGGCCGATGTGGAAAGTTTAATTCGGGAGCAACCAGGTGCGATCAATGTTGAAAATCAATTTGTAAAAACCAACACAGAGCTTCTTTTCGACATCAATAAGGAAAAGGCAAACATGCTTGGTGTCCCGGTCATCGAGATCGACCGGACCATTCGTACTGCTGTTTCCGGAATCGGGATATCGAAATTCCGGGATAAATCAGGAGAGGAATACCAGATCGTATTAAAGATGGATCATGGCGGGAATTTCAGGGTTGAGGACCTGGATAAGATCTATGTATCATCCATTTCAGGGAAGCAGATCCAGATGAAACAATTTGTGGATTTAAAACTTCAACAGGTACCCAGCGCCATCAGGAGGTTTGACCTGGAGCGTACCGCCGAGATACTGGCAGATATTGAAACCGGTTTTACACTGGATGAAGTGATTGAACCTATCATCGAGAAACTGGAGCATTACCCCATGCCAGCCGGCTACAGCTATAAGATTGGCGGTGAACTGGAAAGCCGGACAGAATCTTTTGGAGGCATGACCAATGCGGTTTTGATTGCAGTGATCTCCATTTTGTCTGTTCTTGTTCTGCAATTCAGGTCCTTCAAACAACCATTCATCGTATTTTTGGCCATCCCTTTTGCGGTAACCGGGATGATCTGGGCACTGTGGATTACGGGGAACACGTTTTCCTTTACTGCTTTTATAGGCCTCACCAGCCTGGTGGGAATTGTGGTGAATAACTCCATCATCCTGGTGGACTATATCAATAAACTGAGAAGCAGGGGTGAACCTTTGAATGATGCATTGCAGCTGGCGGCCGAGACCAGGCTGACTCCCATCGTACTCACTGCTTTCACCACCATTGGGGGACTGCTGCCACTCACCCTTCGGGGAGGAACATTATGGGCTCCTTTGGGCTGGACCATTATAGGCGGATTGCTGGTTTCCACCCTGCTTACACTTGTGCTGGTTCCGGTCTTCTATAAATTGCTTGAAAAAAACCGGGAGTTGACAGATTGAAATCTTCGCTTTAACTTGCAGGAAAACTTAAATCCAATACCATGAAATCTTTAGTTCTAATGATGGCTATAAGTGCAGCCTGTTTGAGCCAAACCCATGGGCAATTGTCAAGCGATGTGGTAAAAACATCCAAAGGTGACCTTGAAATGTTCTTTGTTGGACACGGGACCCTTATGTTCAAATTCAATGACCTGGTGATCCATATCGATCCCACCATGCGTGAGGCTGATTATGCCACCTTGCCTGATGCAGACCTGATCCTTGTCACCCACCAGCACGGTGATCACCTGGACCCGACAGCCATCAACCACATCTTGAAAAGTGATACAAGGGTGGTGATGACTCAGTCCTGCTTTGACCAGTTTGAGGATTTCGAGGCTACCGTAATGAGCAACAATCAAATGGAGACCATTCTTGGGGTCGGGATTGAAGCATATCCGGCCTACAACATAAAACACAAGAGATCCAATGGTGAACCCTACCATCCTAAAGGAGAGGGAAATGCCTATTTGCTGTCATTTGGAACCACCAATGTGTTGATCGGAGGCGATACGGAGAATGTTCCGGAATTAAAGGCACTGACAGATGTTAAGATTGCTTTTCTTCCCATGAACCTCCCCTATACCATGACCCCGGAAATGGTGGCCGATGTGGCCCTGGCGCTGCGGCCCGCCATTCTTTACCCGTATCATTACGGAAATACCGATCCGGAGAAACTGGTCGAACTTTTGAAGGATGAAAAGGATATTGAAGTAAGGATCAGAGAGCTGCAGTAACTATCTGCCGGGTCATCAGTTAGAAAACTCTGTGGATAAAAGTCTTACTGATCAATCCGGTTATCCTTTATATTTACCTTATGATGATATTCAGAAAGTTTTTCATGTTCATGTTCCTGACAGCTGCAGTGGCTGTCAGCGGACAACATTCTAAAGAATTCAAACGGATCTTTTTCGATGCGGAGTACCTTTACCAGACCGAATTTTATGAAGAAGCATTCAACAGGTACAAGAACCTGCTTACGCTTGATCCGGGCAACAGCAATATTCTGTTCCATTGTGGTGCCTGCTGCCTGAATATCCCCGGTAGTGAGCAGCAGGCTATTACTTACCTCAAGGAAGCTGTAACGGGTGTAACCCAGTCCTACAAGGAGCGTTCCCATAAAGAGCTTGGCGCACCTGTGCTGACCTATTTTTTACTTGGACAGGCCTATCATCTGCACAATGATTTTGATAATGCCGTCCGGAATTATGAACAATACATGGACGCGGGAATTGATGAAGATCCCCGGCAGCTGGAATATGCCGGTCTGCAGATCCAGGCCTGCGGAAGGGCAGAAAAGGTAGTGGGCAATCCTCCCTCCTTTGAGTTCCAGAGTGTCCTTGATCATTTTGATGATGAATTGCCTTCATGTAATAATCCGGTGATCTCAGGTGATGGCAACATCCTGATCTTTCTTGTTGATTACCCTTCAGATAAGAAAATAATGATAACCACACGGAGTGGCAGATTGTGGTCCAGACCCAGGGTAATCAACAGTGAAATAGGCATGGTCGGAGAGACATATCCGGTGAGCCTTTCATACGATGGAAAAGATCTGTACCTGGTACACCAGTTTTACTCCCATTCGGACGTTTTTGTATCCAGGTTTGAAGGTGGCCGCTGGTCGGAAGCAGAACCTCTGGGTTCTAATATCAACGGCAGAACCTCCGAAACCCATGCCAGCATCTCAAAAGATGGGAATACGCTCTATTTCACCAGTGACCGGAGGAGCGGTTTTGGTAGCTTTGATATCTATATGTCCAGAAAGGATGCTGAAGGCGTATGGGGCGTTGCTACTAACCTTGGCCAGGTCATTAATACCACGTATGAGGAACATACTCCGTTTATATCCGGTGATGATTCAATTCTCTTTTTCTCTTCGCAGGGACATGCCTCCATCGGGGGGGTGGATATCTATTTTTCAGAGTTGAGCGAGGATGGCACGTGGGGGGAGCCTCAAAACCTGGGTTACCCTGTAAACAACACAGGAAAAAATCTCTTTTTCAATCCCGGATGGGATGAGCTGGAGGGTTATTATGCGGTCCGGAGAGAATCTGATCCAACTACAAACACCATTAACATGGTCATCGAACTGGAGCCGGAAGAGCCGGTTGCAGGTGAGATTGTCACTGAGAAACCGGAAACCACTACAGTTGCTGTGGTTGTTGAACCACATGAGATCACAACAGCTGCCAAGGCAATTGAACCACCGGTCACCGACCAGATTGAGGAGGTGCTGAATAAACAGGTGGAAGAAAACATATTGGTTCCTCCGGCCCCGGTACCAACATCTACAGAAATACTTACAAGCATTCCCTTTGATCACAATGAATATATCCTGAATTTGACCGCCTTGCTGGAGGTTGAGAAAATAGCAGGCCTCATGTTGCAGTATGGAGATACCAGGATAGAACTTACCGGACATGCTGATGCCGCCGGTTCCTCTGAATACAATATGCTGCTCTCCCTGCAACGGGCTGATCAAATAGCCCAATACCTAATGGATAAAGGGATGGATACTGACAGGATCTCTGTAACAGGTAAGGGAGAGACGGCTCCCATAGCCCGCAACCAGTATCCCGACGGTACCGATGCTCCGCTGGGAAGATACCTGAACCGCCAGGTGGTTGTACACATCACTGGTCTGGTTCCGGCCGAGGCGGGACTCACCGGACTCTATGTGCCGGATAATCTACGTCCCGATCAAGACCAGATTGATCCGGGGAATTCTCAATCATACAGCTTTACCATCCAGTTGCTGGCAGATTTCAACCCTGTAGATCTTTCCTATTTTCAGGGACTGGAAGATATCAGGGAATACATCTGTAAGGATGATTACTACAGGTATACCTTTGGGGCGTTCAATTCTTTCCAGGAAGCGAGGGCAAAACTGAGGGAGCTGAATATGATGGGTTACGGTGATGCGTTTATTCAAACCTTTGAGTGGTACGGGAAAACATGTGATTAATATTCTGATTTACTGCTTATTACCCCTTACTCTCAATAAATTAGTATGGAATACTTCCGCATTTGGATCATTGTTGCGTATACCCAGGTCATATGCCTTTTGATAATTGACTTCTGCAAGATCCATTTGATCATTATTTTCGTAGGCCTCGCCTAAACTGTCATACACATTGGCTGATTTCGGATATCTTTTTGTATTCTCTTTGAAAACATGGATGGCATTTTCCAGATCATTATTTTGCAGGTATCTGTAACCCAATATATTAATGGTAATCTCCGGAGCTTCAACTGTATAGCCATATTTATCTGTCACGTTTGAATAGTGAGCATCTACAGCAACAAGTCCTTCAATTATCTTTGCCTCGGGCAGGATAAAGTCTGAAAAAATATATTTCAGTCCATTATAGATACTGAGATGGGGGATGGTCCCATGATCCTCCTTTTCCATAATGGTATATTGGAAATCGATGGTTCTTCCGGATTTCTCTTCCAGGATCGTGTAGAATTCTTTCAGAGGTTCAAAGTAATTGATCTCATAACCAACGGTCATGTAAAAGAATTTGTGGGTTTTGTATTTTGACTTCAACTTTGTCTTCGATTGTTTTATAAGATAGTTATTATCGTAATGAAGGTATGGGCTGATAGCTATATGAGCATTAAAAAGTTCAGGATTGTTGAGTAGTGAAAAGGTGGCAAAAGTTCCCCCAAAAGAATGCCCCATCAATATTCTGAAATTTGCTGTGCGATAATACTCATCCACATGAGGTATCAATTCGCTATCCAGGAATGATAAAAACTTTTCAGCCCCCCCTGATGTGGGTAATCTTTGATCATGGGTGGGGGAGAAATCCCTGGTCCTGTCCACATTGGTGATAGCGACCACGATCATTTGAGGAATCAATCCCAGCCGTGACAGGTACTGCACAATGCCGGAGCCATGTAAAAAATGTGTCTCCCCATCCAGCAGGTATAGCACAGGGTACTCTTCTGTAGCCTGTTCATAGCCGGGGGGGAGATAGACCAGCATGGTTCTGTCTTCATCAAGAATTTCTGAAGAGATGGTTACTGTTTTTCCAATGATAATATTATCGCCGTCTGCTCTGGCAAAACTGCCATGGGCAAATAATAATAATGCAGCCAAGAACATCATGTGATTTACAGAGTGTCGATTACTAACAAATAATAGTCTCATGATTGATCAGGTTAATAGTTTATGGATTGGAATAAAATTAGTCATTTTTCTAATCATACATGTTGTCTGAATTTTAGAGGTAATTTTACTCTCTGTAAAAAAAAAATACCCGGACATTTTGTGATATCCGGGTATTTTTGTTGTTGTTTAATTCTTGCTCAGATTGAGTTGATAATCTGCCAAAATGAAAGAATAAGGAAACAGACTTTCAGAGCCGCGATGCCGATCAGGAGCTGGCGCTCAACTTTTCGCCGGATATAAGCTGGAAACAACCCGAAAGGGAAGATCTTAACCGGGTGGTACTGACAGCCATCACGAAATTGCCTGCAGCTTATCGTACGGCTATTACTCTGTACCATCTTGATGAATGTTCCTATCGGGAAATTGCTGAAATGACCGGCATGCCTGACGGTACGGTAAAGAGCTATATCAGTCGGGGACGAAATCTGTTACGTGAGACACTAATCACACTTGCCCGGATATAGCGGAAATAATGGATGACTTATAATGGATAATGAATAAATTTGTGAAATGGCACAGCAACAAATAGAAAATGGCGAATTGGACAGGCTTATACATAATGTGCTGACATCTAATGATGACCTAATGATTCCTCATGGTTTATCGGAGAAAACAATCCTAAAACTTGAGAAAAAAGTTCTCCTGCGAGAATTGATACTTGAGTTATCCTTCAAAGTTGGGTTAGTATTGGGTAGTTTATCCCTACTAGCAGGTGTTTTTGTATGGATCAATGGCAGCGGTGTGCTTACCAGCTCGTATACTTATTTCGTTAACAATTGGCAGGAAATTACTTCACTTCTGTTTCTGGCGCTTATTATAATTCTCATTGATCAGATAGGCCTGAGGTTCTATAATGCAATTAATAAAGTTAAGTCACATCATAGACAAAATCCAGTTTCCAACAGATTATAAATCACTCTAATTGCTTAATTGAAAAACCGACCAATGAGACGGCCGGAAGGGCAAGGAGAAATCCTGAGGTACATGCACGCTGGCTGACAGATTTGTATAATCAGACGAAAAACCTCGATCCTACCCGTCCCGTGAATGATGCAATTGCTTGTTTTCCTGCGCGCGGGCAAAAGTTTCGAAGGGGTAGCCTTTGCTCTTTTCAAAAAGTAGAGTGTCCGACAGGGCGTGCTTTTTGAAATGGGCAAATCGGGCGGAGAAACTTCTTTTTTTTCGGATATCTCGGACTAGCTGGATTTTGATATTACATATCATTAAGAGAAAATTGTCTTTCCAGGGTGGTATTCTAGCCTTGACTATTTAATGTATTTAAGTCATATTAGCTTTGATATTTAAATGATTTATTATTATATTAGCCTTGACTATTTAATGTTTCTCATAATGAGAAGGCTAGTATTAGATGCGTTGTTAGATTGGAAAAAAGCCGAAAATCGAAAAGTTTTGCTGTTACGGGGAGCCCGTCAGGTAGGAAAGACATTTATTGTAAGGGAACTGGCAAAAGAATTCAACCATTTTGTAGAAATTAACTTTGAAAAAAATACTGATGTACAAAGTTTTTTTAAACAGAATCTGGACCCTGAAAGAATTTGCACAAATTTATCTGCTTATTTTAGGATTCCAATTATTGATGGAGAGACTCTTTTATTCTTTGATGAAATCCAAAGCTGCTCGAAAGCTATACAAGCGCTCCGCTTCTTTTATGAGTCAAAACCAGGATTGCATGTGATTGCAGCTGGCTCCTTGATGGAGTTTGCTCTTTCCGGTTTAACTTCCTGGGGAGTTGGCCGCATCCGTTCTTTATATATGTATCCTATGTCATTTGATGAATTTCTGATGGCTAACGAGGAGGATACATTAATTGAATTGAAAAAGGATGCCTCACCCGAAAATCCTCTTAATCCTGCATTCCATGGAAAACTTAAGGAATATTTAAGATATTTCCTGTTGATTGGAGGAATGCCAGAGACCGTCAAGACTTTCATCGGCAATAGTGCTGATATGAAATCAGTGCAAAATGTATTATCGGACATTGCTACATCTTATTATGACGATTTTGCAAAGTATAAAAGACGGATTCCGGTGTTACGCCTCCGCGAAGTAATGAACTCGGTAGTAAGCCAGGCAGGTGGAAAATATATTTACTCTCAGGCCGGTTCCCTATCGAATCCGGCACAGGCAAAAGAAGCCCTTAATCTGCTAGAAATGGCGGGGCTTGTCTATAAAGTATACCACTCTTCCGGGCAGGGAGTGCCATTGGGTTCTGAAGTAAATTTTAAAAAGTTTAAATGCCTTTTACATGATAGTGGTATTTTTCAGCAAATTGCAGGATTAAGGATTACAGATTTAATCATTGCGGAAAACATAGACATGATGAATAAAGGCAATATAGCTGAAGCATTTGCAGGTGTTGAATTGATAAAATACAGCCAGGTGCATGAAAAAAAACAATTGTATTACTGGCACCGGGAAAAAAGAGGGAGCAGCGCTGAGGTTGACTATTTAATAGAACAAGATTCCCAGGTCGTACCCGTTGAGGTTAAATCAGGTAGTACTGGGAAGATGCAGAGTCTGAATCTGTTTATTGATGAGAAAAAATCATCTAAGGGAATCAGGATATCCCTTGAAAATTTCTCACAATATGGCAAAATAACCGTTATCCCTTTATATGCGGTTTCAAACCTGATCCAATAGTATTTTTCTGGAATAGGAGAACTCATTGCTACCCAAATTGACTTGGACGGCGAAATGTCTATAAGGGGGTGGTAAAAAAAAGGACACCCTCCAAAATCTGAAAGAAGTCCTATAGTTTCGGCTTTTTTGAACGAAGTTCGAACCTTCTTCTCCCTCGAAGAAGGTTGAACCTGCTGAACTACGGCGGTTTCGGCCCCAACGGTAATGAGAAATCCATGAAGCCGGGATAAAAATCCCTTTCCGGTTCCGCAAAACAATACACTTACCTGGGATGCTATCCATCTTTGTAAGCTTTGCTGCGATCGCCTGATTTCCTGCGCGCGGGCCAAAGTTTCGAAGGGTTGGCCATTGCTCTTTTCAAAAAGTAGAGTGCCCGAAGGGCGTACTTTTGGAAATGGGCAAACCGGGCGGAGAAACTTCTTTTATGAGACCTTCATGTAAAATGATATTTATTATGCTTTACAACATATGTAAAACCAGGTAACAAAATCTTCCCGATTCTGATTAAACCACGTGGAATTCTCATAAATCTAGAAAACTTCAACAATTATGAAAAATTTCTTTTCTTGTGCTCCATATGCTTGGAGCTATGATCGGACCCGTAAACCTCTGAAAAAAATCAACAAAACTAATTGCAATTACAATTATTTGAAATTCAACCCTGGCAAGACTTCCTACATTTTGGTATGTGGAATTATTAATCATTATTTCCCCGGTGCTGGACAGAAGGTTGCCGGAGAATGCCGGCACGGTGAAGAATGTTTAGCCGGTTCAGTGAATGGTCCTGTACTGAATATCGTGGAGGCAACAAAAGAAGCTATTGCCTTTGACGAAGCAAGGCAGTCAGGCAGCGGAATCCTTGGGGAAAGTTTGGCCTGGATGGCATTTGTTTTGTTTAGGACATTTACACTCCATATCTGGATTTTTGCCTTTGCATTATGTGAGGCACTAGTAAAACAACCTGACTCGAGAGACCAGAATAGCATGAGTTATTATATAAATATAACAACTCACTTCCCACCTTTGATATTTTCTGAATTCAATGCCAAAAGGGCAATATTACCCAGAAAAAAAATTATAGCCTGACCCCATAAAGAGGACCATGGAGTCGGTAAAGCTATTATCAGCTTTATCCCAGATGGATCAGCTGATACGTTTCAGAAAAACCGGAACCCCAGAGGATTTTGCGTGTAGACTGGGAATATCGGTTCGAACATTATACAACTATCTTAAGATTCTTAAAGAATTAGGGGCTGATATTCAATACAATACATATAACCTAAGCTATGAGTACTTGAGTGAAATCCGTCTTTATATTGGATATTTATGAAATTTTTTGGCCCACTGCAATGAGGTTGCAGTGAATCAGCATATATTTCATCCCAAAGCCAGAAAGGAATTAATCATAAGAGAATTGAGCTCATCATCAGAAGTGTTCTCCTGTTGCTCGATCAAACTCTTTGAAAAAATATATTTAACCTATTTCACTTGATATGAAAAAATCTATTTTCATTATGATGTTGGGCTTTTTTGCCCTTTATGCGAACTCCAATGCACAGATTAAATTATGGAATCATGGAGGAACCTCTATAGGTGATACAATTGATCCAGGTATAGATACGATTGTATTTTTTGATGATGTCGTCTTCAATGGCGGCGTTTCAGGTATTACCTTTCCCGATCCACCTCCGGCAAATAATTTCGATTACAAGGTATATTTTGACAATGACATAGAAGTTGATAATGGGATTGTAGTTACCAATGGCTCATATCAGGCTAACTATAATTCAGAGACGATAAATTTTTCCAGGAACTCATCTAATTATATTACAGCAGGAACAGCTGGTGGAGTACTAGCATTTACCACAAACGGTATCGGAAATTCTGTACCAAATGCCTTATTATATTTAAGCACAAATAATGCAAGTCTACGTTACGGTTCTGCTGCTGGTTCAATATCCGAAAAACTAAAAACAACAAGCACTGGTGTAACAATCACAGGTAAGGCTTACGGAAGGCTTGATACTGATGCAGTACAAGACTTCTTTTCAGGTCAAAATAACAATTCAGGTACATCTGCCGGAGCAAATATACGTTTGGACGCATCTGGAAACAACGTTCAATTAGCTGTATTCAGTGATAATCACTCAACCTATGGAGCAAATCATAGTCGTTTATATTCTACGGCTGGCGGGGCTGAAATAGGCATCGGAAGCTCAACGGAATTAGGCTTATTATATTCATTAAACGGTGCTCTAGATTTATATTACGACAACTCTGTTAAGCTCTCCACATCTTCAACGGGAATAACTGTAAACGGTACTGTTTCTCTAGCTGACAACAATGGGATTTTTCTTGGTGATGCAACCAAGGGATTGAAAATGTATTCAAATGGAACATATTTCTGGATCGGGAAAGGCAGTGCGACTACTGGTCTCTCATTTTATATTACATCTGAAATTGGTACTACATACTTGTATTCTGCGAATACATATCTTGGTGCCTCGTCAGGTGATCAAATTCACTTAAGAGGCAATCTCATAGACGGTAACAACTGGAGTATCTCGACAAATGGCAGCGCAACATTCTCCGGTTTAAACATCAACGGCAGCTCCACGGTTGACGCAATAACAGCTGATGGTGCAGGTAGATTTAATTCCGGTCTTACAGCTTATCAGTCCCTGACCATCTACGGCACATTTAACAACATGTCTGATGAGAAATTAAAGACCGATATAAAGGATTTGAAAGCTAATTCATTAGACAAGATAACCAGCTTGCAAGGAGTGACATACAAATTCAAGAATGATGAAGCAAGAAACTCTTTTACTGGCTTTATAGCTCAAGATGTACAAAAAGTATTCCCGGAACTGGTGTCAGAGCAGGAAGACGGAATGGCCATAAAAACCTTGGAACTGATCCCGCACTTAGTTGAGGCTATTAAAGAACAACAGGAAATTATTGAATCCCTCGAAGCAAGGATAAAGACACTTGAGGCGAAATAAATATGAACTGATTATAAAAAGCCGGTCAAAATGAAAAGTTATATAACTCTCATTATCGGATTGTCACTGTTTTCTTCATCCCTATGTGCACAGACTGTAAGTGATATCAAGTTTAGCTATGATGCTGCAGGTAACCGAACTGAACGTGTCATTTATTATGAAAGCGGAGGGCAGAAAAGCGCTCAGGTGACACATGAAGAAGTGAAAGAGCCAGAGTTTGAAAAGGGTCTCAATGTATATCCCAATCCTGCATCGAACAGCATCTTTGTCACGCTAAATGATGATGCCTTGGAAGAAGATAACAGGAAAATCATCCTGTTTGACAATCTCGGCAAGCAGATCTTACAGGTCAATGCCCTCCAGGAAGTTAACCAGGTAGATGTTTCTTCCCTTACCAATGGCACATATATCCTGAAGCTATTCTACGGTAACAGGCACAAAGAATGGATCATTATTAAAAACTGACCCCAACAACATTTTTCATCCCATGAAATATATCAAACTGGCCTTATTTCTTTTCAGTATCTCATATTATCTTTCTGCGCAGGACACAGTCATTTACAACCAATCGGTAACTTTGGATACCGTATTTTCTTCATATGACAACGTAGAGGTTTATGCACATAACTCCATATCACTAAACGCGGGCTTTACCTTCTCTTCCAACGGGAATGGAGCTTTTACTGCTAATGCCGATCCATGGAATGTCGAGGAACCAGACGAGACCCTGCCTCCCGGAACCAAAATTGATTCCGCTGGGATTCTTGATGGATCCTACGTTGTTGGTTCCATCAGGGGACAACATGGAGTTAGCCCGACAGGAGCCGCAACCTATACTATACCCATTGAGGTACCTGTGGGTAATAAAGGAATGGTTCCTCAATTGTCTGTTGGTTATAGCAGTTCGGCCGGCAATGGAATTATGGGAAGAGGGTGGAACCTTGGGGGTATCTCTTCAATCACAGCAACAGGAAAAGTAAGGTATTATGACAATGAATCTTCGTCAATATCCGCAACAGATGAGGATTGCCGAGTGGTTTGGGATGGACAACGACTGGTGGTTGAAGGTGACTCTGGTCTTAATGCGAAAAGCTACAGAACGGAGATTGCCTCAAACACTCAAATAACAAGAGGCGGCAGCGGTTCTTCTATGTATTTCATTGTCAAAACACCCGATGGAAGAACTCTGGAATATGGGAATACCTCGGACTCAAGACTTAAACTGGACGATAATACCCAATGGAAATGGATGCTAAACAAGGTATACGACCGCAATGGAAATGCTATTTTATACAGTTATGATAAGGATGAAGGTATTGGTAAGATTCTTCTGTCCGAAATTGAATATGGGGGGATAACTTCATCATCCCCGGTAAATACTATCTCGTTTCACTATACCACGCGAGAAGATATCAGCTATGGATATATCCACGATGATCTGATACTAAATGAGCAGCTACTTGATAGCATATCCATTGAATCAAACAATACATACCTTGGCAGCTTTGGCTTCCATTACGATAACTCTCTTGATGAATCACTCCTCAATGAAATCATCCAGTACGACAAAGACAACTACCGATTTAATGCAACTACTGTTGACTGGGAAGCACCTGATTTTGATATTGATCAAACTACTGAATCTATCTCGTTGAACTCAGGATCAAATAGTCTTAAATTTTCAGGGGATTTTACAGGGGATGGAATCTCAGATCTAGTCATTGTTTCGCTAAACAACTACACATATTCTATATACGAAGGATCCTCATCTGGATTGAGCTCTTCTCCTTCCGAATCCGGAAATCTTCCAAGATCATATCTTTATGAGAAATGGAATAATCTAAGGGGTATGTTTCTCCTGGATTGCAACTATAGTGGTCCTACAATCCCAACTAGCATTTCCCCGGCAGATATTGAAAATGTGAGTGCGGGTGATTATGACGGTGATGGTATTATGGAATTATTTGTAGAGGTTCTTGAATGGGAATCATTGGTTCCTTATATCAATGATAATTGCGACTTCTTCAACGAAATTGATTATATTCAAAATATCTGCCAGGACTCTTCCGGATACAAAAATCCTAGTCAAATACCTTTAGATTACAGCATCTGCAGGTTCATTAATTTTGATATCTCTACGTCAAACTCGGCCGAACGTGTGAGGGGTTTGAAATACGGAACAAATATTGATTTGCCGATACGTATGTACTTCTGCCCCGATATCCTGGGGTATGGTTACAGTCCTTTCTGCATTGACAGAAAGGTACAGTATATCGATGACTCATATTCCAAACTAACTTCTGTTATTGGCACAGAGCTTGATCCTGAATGGATGGAACTCAATGGAGATGGACACTATGATTATATTCAGGATAGCAGTACCTTTTTTCACTTGATGCTATACGAGCCAGAGAATGACAGCTTTGCGTTAGAAACAACGGTAAACGATGTTTTTCTTGGTTCGATCGATTTGAATGGAGACGGGATCTCTGGATACGTTGCACTTGGAGATGAGGAATTTGAACAGGTCTCGGTGAGCCTTTCCACTTTATGGGAAGAATATTGCGACTCAATTGGCGGATGTACCATGGGGGACGGTACTCAATGGTATAATTTCCTGGGTATTTATGGATTAGAGGACGATTATGACGATTTCCTTGAGAATAGTTGTTCAGGTAATAATAATGACGAATGTTGGGCGAATTATAGATCTTACACATATGTTGATGTCCCTGAAAGCATAGGTCATGAACTCTACATTGATCATCTCTCTGGAAGGGATTACAGATTAAGCCTTGGATACTATGACAATACCGTGACAAAAGCTTTTGCTTCAGATATTGATGCAAATGGAAGAAACGAATTACTACTATTGACCGAAGATACTCTGATCAGTATATTCTATAAGTTTGAACCTGAGTACATAGGCGATTCAATCTCATATGACTATCTGGTTAAAGAATGCGGTTATAGGTTTGGTGAAGACCTGCTGGAAGGCGATTTCAACGGTGATGGGATCATCGATCTGGTGAGTGAAGACACGAATAAGCAGATTTGTTTTGTTACGTCCGGCAAGCCAGGAAAACTGATCTCTTCCATTACCAATGGAATGGGTATTGAATCCAGGTTCTCTTACAAAGCGCTGACCGATGCTTCTGTTTATACCTCCGAAAGCGATGCTTCCTTCCCTGTTATTGATTTAACTGCTCCCTGGTTTGTGGTTAGTTCAGTCTCGTCCGATAATGGAGTAGCGGACTCGTCTTATGTGGAATATGATTATGAAGGTGCCAAGATTCATCTTCAGGGAAAAGGATTCCTTGGATTTATGGAAACAACTATTGAAAACGACCTGCAAAATACTTCCCAGATCTCTACTTCTGATTATGATACCAGGTTCTTTCATACCTATCCTGTTACGAGTCTTCTAGAGTCAGGGACGGATAGTGTTCAGCGGTCAACATATTATATATCCATTGATAGCATCGATATACATAAGTTCAGAGTTGAGACCGATTCTGTAAAGGTCAAGAATATTCTTGCCGGAACAACCACAACTATTACGTATCAGTACAACAACGATGGATTAGTTTCCAATAAGATGACTGATGTGGATGGTGAGGCAACCATTACGGAAGAGTTTGTATATGCTAGTGCTGGTTGGCATGTGAGTGCTTCACCCCAATATGTCACCAAGACCTATACCCGAAATGGTAGTAGCGAGACAGACAGTACATATTACGCATATGAATCCACCTCTGGGAACCCTACCCGGAAAATCGATTTTTATGAAACCGATCGTGAACTAATAACCACATATAGTAATTACGATTCCTTTGGAAATCCAAGGAAAATAGCAACATCCGGAAAACGTGGCGCCACTCTTTCGGTGGATTCAATAGAAACTACCCTGGCATACTCTGATGATGGAAGGTTCTTATTATCAAAGACTGGTCCACTTGATCATAAGACGACATATGAGTATGATTACTCGACTGGATTGCTGGAGTCTCAGAAAGGTTCCAACAGAAAGGCAACAAATTTTGAATATGGTCCATTTGGAGGAAAGAAAAAGACAATACACCCCGATCTGATAGAGAAGGGCTCAGCATTACTATGGGCTGTTGATCATACAGATGCACCTGCAGGAGCGTTGTTCTATGGATGGGCTAACACTTCTGGGTCTACTCCTGTTCTGGCCTTTTATGATGAACGGGGAAGGATACTTCGATCTGTTGCCACGGGTTTTAATGATGATGCTATCTATGTAGATACAGAGTATGATACTAAGGGCCGCGTATCGAGAAAATCCATGCCCTACTTCTCTTCTGACGATACAATCTGGTCAACCATCACCTATGACAGTTATGGAAGGGTTTTAACTGAAACTTCTCCGGATACATCTGTTACAACATATGACTATGAATACCTTGAAACCACCGTTACCACAGTTAAGGGATCAGATACCCAGGAGGTTCGCAAGAAGGTCAATTCACTGAGCGAGACCATTGAGAGTGAGGACAATCTTGAAAACATTGTTCATAATACTTATCTGCCTGATGGAAAACTTGATTCGACTTACACCAGTAATCATTCAACCACAAGTACTAAGTTCACCTATGATGCTCAGGGTAATCGGACTTCCATCACCGATCCGGATGCCGGAACCATCACCTCGCTCTATGATGCGTTTGGACAACTGCTAAGACAGATAAATGCAAAGGATGATACAACAACCTATTTGTATGATGCGGTAGGGAGAACCACCAGGCTAACCGATGCCCGGGGGGATATATTCTATTCCTATATCACTGATACTACCTCCGCTGCTTTTGGACAGGTGGATTCTGTCTACAACAGTGATCATTCGCTTCAGGAGTTGTTTACATATGATTCTGATTTAGGGAGGCTACTTACTGAGACACGAACAGGGGTGAACAAAACCTTTACCAACACCTATACCTACGACTGGTTTGGTAGACCAATGACAAGAACATATCCATCAGATTTTGAGATAGAGTATATGTATACCTCCAATGGCGATCTGGATCAGGTAAGGGGGAACGGACTTACGCTTTGGCGCTGTTCTGATGTCAATGCCCTAGGACAGATTACCTCATATTCACAGGGCGGGAACTCCACATCAGTTACGTACAATATGCACGGAGAGCTTAACAGCGTTACTACAGGTACACTCATGGATATGAAGTATGGGTTTGATGATATGGGGAACCTGTCTTCTCGTGAGGATGTAAACACTCTCCAAAAGGAGTTATTTGAGTATGATAATCTGAGCCGCCTGACAAGTATCGATTATTATCTGGATGGATCGCATGTCTCATCCGCTGATCTAACCATGGGTTACGATAACTGTGGTAACATCACATCAAAGACCGGGGTGAGCGCTTCTATTAATTATGGTGAAGATGAAGGGCCTCATGCGCTTACATCTATCGATAATCCCGATACTTTGTATTATCCTCCACCTCAGAGGATCACCTACAACTGCTTTAACAAAGTTTCCTTAATCTCAGACACTCTCTCTGGAGGAATTCCACTTGAGCTTGACTTCATATATGGTCTGGGAAACCAACGAATAAAGACCATCCAGACAAGGAACAGTAGCGTAGAAAGAGTAAAGTACTTTGATGTGGATTATGAGGAAGACTCGACCTCTTCAGGCCTAAAAAAATATCATTACATACATGGAGGCAATGGATTAACTGCTATATTTGTTATGGAAGGATCGGGGAATGATACCATGTATTATGTCCTCTCCGACCACTTGGGTTCTTTGACAACAATAGTAAATGCAACAACCAGTGAAGTAAAGAACTACAGCTTCAATGCATGGGGCACTCCGAGGGATACGGCCAACTGGACTGAAAGGTATACCGGAGACCTGTTTGCAGGAAGAGGGTTTACGGGCCATGAACACCTGACTGAGTTCAACCTGATCAATATGAATGGCAGGGTCTATGACCCGATACTGGGAAGGTTCTTAAGTCCGGATCCGTTTGTTCAACTGCCAGGGTATGCGAATAGTTTTAACAGGTATGCTTATGTCCTGAATAATCCCCTTAAATATACAGACCCAAGTGGATATCAGACGTATATTGGAACGAGTACTATGATGTATTCAAATCATTGTCGACCTCGACCTGAGGCCAGAGACAGGTTTGATCAGGCCCCGAATGTGCCAACTCAATTTGGAGGTGGTGGAGGGAGTACCAGCCAGTTCGATGCTGATCTAAATCATGGCACGTACTTTAATCTGAGAACTGGACAGACGTACAAAGTACATTATGATTTTCTCGCTGGGACATCTTACTATCTTAAGATATATAGTCTGGGTAACTGGGTGGATGAAAACAATAATGTCCACGAGGGTTTTGGGTACAGGAGGGTTTATTTGTCTAATGATCCTGCCTC